>CALMSR010000029.1 GCA_937872465.1 uncultured Paracoccaceae bacterium | reverse complement strand
GAGTGGCACCGAATTCCTTCAAGAGCGCCCCAAAACCCGAGAGTCGTGTAGTGTGGGCACCCAATTCCGCTTCCAGAAAAATACAGTAAAGGCAATTATATAGCCTATGTCCCGCGGCGGGACACCACCCGCGGCCGGAATGCTTGGAGCGGCAGACCCTTCGCCTGGCCGGCTCGGTCAGCCGGGGGACGCATCACCCCGTCGTGTCTCCCCCGGCCGCGCCGGCCCGGCTGGGATCACCGGGGTGAAGCCCGCGCAGAAACTCGCCGGCCTCCATCGCCGCCCTGCCGGCCCGCTGCAGCCGGGTCAGCCGCAGCGCGCCGCTTCCGCAGGCGATCGTCAGGCCGTCACCCAGGGGGGTTCCCGGCGCGCCAACGCCGGGAACAATCTCGCCGAGCAGGATCCGCACGCGCTCGCCGCCGAGCATGGTCCAGGCGCCCGGATGCGGCGAGAGGCCGCGGATCTGGCGGTCGATCTCCTCGGCCGGGCGGGTCCAGTCGATGCGCGCCTCGGCCTTGTCGATCTTGGCGGCATAGGTCGCGCCCTCTGCCGGCTGTGCCCGCGGTTCCAACTCGTCGAGCCGCGCGAGCGCCGTGACGATCGACTGCGCCCCGAGCGCGGCGAGGGCGTCGTGCAGCGTGCCGGCGGTGTCCTGCGGGCCGATCGGCAGGGCCGAATGGAGCAGCACCGGCCCGGTGTCGAGCCCGGGCTCCATCACCATGATCGAGACGCCGGTCTGCCCGTCGCCCGCCATGATCGCCCGCTGGATCGGCGCCGCCCCGCGCCAGCGCGGCAGGAGCGAGGCATGGATGTTCAGGCAGCCGCGCTTCGGCGCCGCAAGCGCCGCCGGCGGCAGGATCAGGCCATAGGCCACCACGACCGCCGCATCGGCGCCGAGCGCCGCCAGGGCGGCGAGCGCCTCGGGGTCGCGCAACGACACCGGGCAGCGCAGACAGAGGCCCAGCGCCTCGGCCCGCGCCTGGACCGGGCTCGGCCGGAGCTTCTGACCGCGGCCGGCGGGACGGGGCGGCTGGGTATAGACGCAGGCGATCTCGTGGCCCGCCGCGACCAGCGCGTCGAGCGCCGGCACGGCGAAGGCGGGCGTACCCATGAAGATCAGGCGCATGGGATCAGGCGCGTTCCTTCTCCCGCTTGAGCTTCTTCATGCGGTTGGTGATCATCCGGCGCTTGATCGCGCTGAGATGGTCGATGAAGAGCCGGCCCTCCAGATGGTCGAGCTCGTGCTGCACGCAGACTGCCGGCCGGTCCCGGAACTCGGCCTCCTGGCGCGCGCCGTCGAGATCCCGCCAGCGCAGGCGCACCCGCGCCGGGCGCGAGACGTTCTCGTAGACCTCCGGGATCGAGAGGCATCCCTCCTCGCTGACGACCTCCTCCTCGGAAGCCCAGACCAGCTCGGGATCGACGAAGACCATCGGCGCGGGCGTCTCGTCCTCCCCGGTGCAATCCATGACGAAAAGCCGCTTCATGATGCCGAGTTGCGTCGCCGCGAGCCCGATCCCCGGCGCCTCGTACATGGTCTCTAGCATGTCCTCGGCCAGCCGGCGCAGGCCCGCATCGACGGCGCCGACCGGTTCGGCCGCCTTGCGCAGCCGGGGGTCGGGAAGGATCAGGATCGGTCGCAATGCCATGGCGGCGACTTAGGGAATCGCCCATCGCTTGACAAGACGGCTTCGGGCTTGCTGCGGCGCACCAGAACGCTAAGGTCGCGCCGAAAGGCAGGGCTCACCCATGTTCGATTTCGACGAGATCATCGACAACCGCGGAACCCATTCCGACAAATGGGACGAAATGGAGGCGCGCTACGGCATCTCGCCCGAAGACGGCCTCGCGATGTGGGTGGCGGACATGGAATTCCGCCCGCCGAGCGCGGTCAACGAAGCGCTCGCCGCAGCGGTTGCCCATGGCGTGCACGGCTATTTCGGCGACGAGCGCGACTACAAGGCCGCGATCACCGGCTGGATGGCGCGCCGCCACGGCTGGGAGGTCGACCCCTCGGCCATCGCCACGACCCACGGGATCGTCGCCGGCCTCGCGATCTGCCTGCGCGCCTTCACCGAGCCCGGCGACGGGGTGATCCTCTTCACGCCGGTCTATCATGCCTTCGCCCGGATCATCGGCGCCAACCGGCGCGAAGTGGTCGAATCACCGCTCGTCCTGCGCGACGGGCGCTACGGGATGGATCTCGACGCGCTCTCGGGCGCGCTCAAGGGGCACGAGCGCATGGTCGTGCTCTGCTCGCCCCATAACCCCGGCGGGCGGGTCTGGGACAGGGACGAGCTGCGCGCCCTGGCCGATTTCTGCCGCGACCACGACCTGCTGCTCGTCGCCGACGAGATCCATCACGATCTGATCCATCCCGGCAACCGCCACATCCCCATGCCGCTGGCGGCGCCGGATTGCCTCGACCGGCTGGTCATGCTGACGGCGACGACCAAGGCCTTCAACATCGCCGGCACCGTAACCGGCAATGTCATCATCCCGGACGCCTCGCTGCGCGCCCGGTTCGGCGCGGCGCATCGCGCCACCGGCACCTCGCCCAACCGCTTCGGCATGCTGATGGCGACCGCGGCCTATGCCACGGGCGACGCCTGGATCGACGCGCTCTGCGCCTATCTCGCCGGCAATGCCGAGGTCTTCGGCACCGGGCTCGACGCGATCCCCGGGGTGCGGATGATGCCGATGCAGGGCACCTATCTCTCCTGGGTGGATTTCTCCGGCACCGGCATGGCCACGGAGGAATTCACCGGCCGCGTGGAGCGCGGCGCCAGGATCGCCGCCAGCCACGGCCCGGCCTTCGGCACCGGCGGCGCGGGACACCTGCGCTTCAACCTCGCCATGCCGCGGCCGCGCATCCGCGAGGCCGTCACCCGCCTGCAGGCGGCCTTCGCCGACCTGCAATAGCAGCCGCCACCGATCCGATCGACCCTGACACTTGCCGGAGATCCGCATATGAGCTTCACGACCCAGCCGAGCCCGGTCACCCGCCCGAACCGCTGCCAGCTCTTCGGGCCGGGATCGCGCCCCGAGCTCTTCGCCAAGATGGCGGCATCGGCGGCCGACGTGATCAACCTCGATCTGGAGGACAGCGTCGCCCCCGCCGACAAGCCGGCGGCGCGGGCCAATATCATCCGGGCCATCGGCGAGGTCGACTGGGGCCGCAAGACGCTCTCGGTGCGCATCAACGGCCTCGACACCGAATTCTGGTACCGCGACGTGGTCGACCTGCTGGAGCAGGCCGGCGAGCGCATCGACCTGATCATGATCCCCAAGCTGGGCCGGGCGGCGGATCTCTATGCGGTCGACGCGCTGGTCACGGCGATCGAATCGGCCAAGGGCCGCGCCCGGCGCCTCGGCTTCGAGGGGATCATCGAGACAGCGGCGGGCTTCGCCAACGTCGGCGAGATCGCCGCGGCCAGCCCGCGCCTGCAGGCGCTGAGCCTCGGCGCGGCGGATTACGCGGCCTCCATGGGCATGCAGACCACCGGCATCGGCGGAACCCAGGAGAACTACTACATGCTCGCGCCCAAGGATGCCGGCGGCGAGCGCGGGCCGGTCTGGGGCGATCCCTGGCACGGCGTGACCGCGGCGATCGTCGCGGCCTGCCGGGCCAACGGGGTGCTGCCGGTCGACGGGCCCTTCGGCGACTTCTCCGACGACGAGGCCTTCCGCGCCCAGGCGCGGCGCGCGGCCACGCTCGGCATGGTCGGCAAATGGGCCATCCATCCCAAGCAGGTCGCGCTCGCCAACGAGGTCTTCACGCCCTCCGACGCCCAGGTCTCCGAGGCCCGCGAGATCCTCGCCGCCATGACCGAGGCCGAAGCCGAGGGCAAGGGCGCCGCCGTCTACAAGGGGCGGCTGATCGACATCGCCTCGGTGCGGCAGGCCAAGGTCATCGTCGATACCGCGGAGCTCATCGCCGGCTGAGCCCGCGGCGCTTCGCCACCGGCACGCAGATCTCGGTGCGGAGCTCCGAGGGCGCGACCTCGCCCGGCGTGTTGCGGTAGACCTCGAAGGGCGCGGCCTTGCGGGCCTCGAATTCCGAAGCCGGCAGCCATTCGCGGTAGAGCCAGGCCCAGGCGGCCGGCAGTCCGTCATAGGGTCCCGCCAGGGTCAGCACCGCGTGCTGGCCGCTCGCGAGCTTCGCCTCCGCGAAACCCTCGGGCAAAGCCAGGCCCTTGCGCACCGCGATGCCGGCCACGGCGCGCAGATCCGCCTCCGCGACCTCCCCCGGGTCGTCGAAATAGACCGCGAGCAGCTCGATCGCCTCGGGCCGGAGCCCCATTGCCTCGATCGCGGGGCCGAGGCGTTCGAACGTGCCGCCGATCGCGTCATAGGCGCCGCGATGCTCCAGACCGACCACCCGACGGGCCGGGCGCTTAACGATCTCGACCTGATACATCGTCCTCTCCTTTTCGCTTGATGCCCGGCTTGTTGCAATCCCTCGGTCCGCGGTCAATATACCCGCCACCGCAGGGAGCGATCGATGCAGACCTATCTCGACTTCGAAAAGGGCCTCGCCGAGATCGAGGGCAAGGCGGAAGAATTGCGGGCGATGGGCCGCAAGAACTCCGAGATGAAGGTCGAGGAGGAGGCCGAGGCGCTCGACCGCAAGGCGTCGACGCTGCTCGAGGATCTCTACAAGAACCTCGATCCCTGGCGGAAATGCCAGGTGGCGCGCCACCCCGACCGGCCGCATTGCCGGGACTACATCGAGGCGCTCTTCACCGAATGGACGCCGCTCGCCGGCGATCGCAACTTCGCCGACGACCATGCGGTGATGGGGGGGCTCGCCCGGCGCGCGGACCGGCCGGTGGTGGTGATCGGCCTCGAGAAGGGCAATGACACCAAGAGCCGGATCGAGCGCAATTTCGGCATGGCGCGGCCCGAGGGCTACCGCAAGGCGATCCGGCTGATGGATCTCGCCGACCGCTTCGGCATTCCGGTGATCACCCTGGTCGACACGCCCGGCGCCTATCCGGGCAAGGGCGCGGAGGAGCGCGGCCAGGCCGAGGCGATCGCGCGCTCCACCGAGAAATCGCTCGGACTCGGCGTGCCGGTGATCTCGGTGATCATCGGCGAGGGCGGCTCGGGCGGGGCGGTGGCCCTCGCGACGGCGGACCGCATCGCCATGCTCGAGCATTCGATCTATTCGGTCATCTCGCCCGAAGGCTGCGCCTCGATCCTCTGGAAGGACGCGGAGAAGATGAAGGAGGCCGCTGAGGCGCTGCGGCTGACGGCGACCGATCTCCATGCCCTCGGCGTGGTCGACCGCGTCATCCCCGAGCCGCGGGGCGGCGCCCAGCGCGACAAGTCCGAGGCGATCGCCCGCGTCGGCACGGCCATCGACGAGCTGCTCGGCGAGATCTCGGGCAAGAAGCCCGAGGCCCTGCGCAAGGCCCGCCGCAAGAAATTCCTCGACATGGGCTCGCTGTCGCTGGTGGCCTGATCGGCCCGAGGCACCCTTGCCAGCGCCCCGCGCCTGAAAGGTGCCGCTTCCCGCGGCGGCGCGCTGGCAAGAAGGCCGCGCCCCGCGCGGCCCGCACCACCTTCCCCCGGGCCGAAAAGGCGAGGCGCCGGCGGCGCCTTGCCCGGTCCGGTCGCCCGGAGGCGCGAGCCGCAGGGCGAGGGAGGTGCAGCGTCACCGTCGGTCGAGGGTCGGGACGCGTCGGCCCTGGACGGCGTGCAAAGCGCGCCGGCCCCCGGCAGGGCCGGCGCGGCCCGATCGACACCGGTCGATCGGGCAAGCGACCATCGACACGCGCAGGAGGCTTTGGCGTCAGGGGTCGCTGCTCGGACCCGCCAGCGGCCTCAGGCCGCCGAGGGCTCCGCACCGGGGTCGAAGCCTGCCTCGCGCATCAGCCGGTCCGAATGCGCCTCGACCAGCGGCTCGATCCGGGCCATGAATTCCGCGACGCCCAGGCCCGCCGGGATCGGCTCGAGGAATTCCAGCACCGCCGTCCCGGGCCGCCGCAGATGGCTGCGCCGGCCCCAGAACACCCCGACATTGGTGGCCGCCGGCACGCAGGGCCTGCCCAGCCGCTCGTAGAGGACCCCCGCCCCGACCTTGTAGGGCCGGCGGGCCCCCGGCGCGACCCGCGTGCCTTGCGGATAGATCACCAGCTGCCCCGCACTCGCCTCGCCGCGCTCCACATGGGCGACCATGTCGCGCATGGCCTTGGCCCGCTGGCCGCGATTGACCGGCGTGGAGCCGATGCGCAGCGCATAGAGCCCGAGCACCGGCGCCCAGCGCAGCTCCTTCTTCATGATGAACTTCGCCCGCGGCAGCACCGACGAAAGGATGAGGATGTCGAGAAACGACTGGTGCTTGGAACAGACGATCACGTCGCCCGAGGGGATGGTCCCGCGCACTTCGACTTTCAGGCCGCAGATCACGCGCAGGCACCAGAAGACGGCGCGGCAATAGGCCTTGATCGCCAGATAGGCGCCGTCCACCGACCAGATCGCCATCGGCGCGCAGCAGATGCCCATGACCGCCATCAGCCCGTAGAGGCAGACATCGAAGAGAAGCGAGCGGATCAGCAGCATCATCGGGTCCCCTAGCTCCACTTGAGCAGGTTGCGCCGGACCGCCCGGGCGGTCGCCGCCCAGGCGATACCGGCGCTCGCGACCGGGATCGCGAGCGGCAGGATCCAGTGCCAGCCGGCGAGCCCGATCCCCACGAGGAAGAATCCCGGCTCGCTCGCCTGGGGCAGCAGCGCCAGCAGGACCAGCCCCAGGGCGGTCCCGACCGCCGCGCCGATCCCCGCCTGCAGCGCGAAGCGCCGGGTGAAGGCCGAGGCGACGAAGCCGTCGCGCGCGCCCACCAGCCGCAGCGTCTGGATGACCTGGCCGCTCGCCGCGATCGCGGCATGGGCGGCGAGGCTCAGCGCCGCCGCGAAGCAGAGCGCCAGCAGACCGAGAGAGGCCAGCGCGAAGACCCGCAGCCGCTCGGCGGTCAGCACCAGGGGCCCGCGCCAGGCGCCGTGGTCGTCGAAGACCGCCGCCGGCGCCTCGGCCGCGAGCCGCAGCTCCAGGCTCTCGCGGTCGAATGCCGCCGAATCGAGCCCGACATCGATGAGAAGCGGCAGCGGCAGGCCGTCCAGTGCGGCTTCCGGCCCCAGCCAGGGCTCGAGCAGGGCGCGCTGCTCCTCAACCTCGATCATGCGCACCGAGCGCACGCCCGGCGTGGTGCGCAGCACGTTGAGCGCCGCCCGCGCCTGATCCTCCACATCCGGCTCGTCGGTGAAGATCTGCAGCGTGGCGGTCTCGGCGAGCTCGCCCGCCCAATTCTCGGCCAGCCGCCCGGCGGCCAGCGCCAGCGCCAGCGCGACCGCCGCGAAGAAGGCGAGGATCGCCGCCATCACCCCCACCGAGCGCGCCGATTGCGCCCCCGGCGGCACGATCCGGTCCGCCGCGCCGAACCGCGAGCGCCTCCGACGCCCCGACGCCGGCGCGCTCACAGATCGGCTCCGGCCGGCAGGATCCGCCCGTCCGACAACCGCAGCACCCGGGCCTGCACCCGGGCCTTGGCGGCGCGGATCAGGTTCAGGTCGTGGGTGGCGATCAGGACGGTTTTGCCCATGCGGTTCAGCTCCACGAGCAGCGTCAGGAGCCGCATGGACATGTCCCAGTCGATGTTGCCCGTCGGCTCGTCGGCGAGGATCATCTCCGGGCTCAGGATCACCGCCCGCGCCACCGCGGCGCGCTGGCGCTCGCCGCCGGACAATTCGCTCGGCAGCGCGTCGATCCGGTCGGTCAGGTCGACCCATTCCAAGAGCGCCGCGAGGTCGTCGGCCCGCTCGCGCATCTCGACGCCGCTCACCCGGAGCGGCAGCGCGATGTTCTCGATCAGCGGCAGGTGATCGATGAACCGGCAATCCTGATGCACCACCCCGACCGCCCGGCGCAGATCCGCGATGGCGTTCCGGTCGCGGGCCGAGATGCGTCGCCCGAAGAAGCGCAGATGCCCGCTCGTAGGCACCAGGTCGAGATAGCAGAGGCGCAGGAACGTCGTCTTCCCCGCCCCGGACGGCCCGACGAGGAAATGGAAGGACCCCGGGGCGATGGCCAGGTTGGCGTCCTCGAGGATCGCCGCCTTCCCGTAGCTGAACCCCACATTCTCGAATTCGATCACGGGGTCCTCCGACGCCTTCCGCGGGCCTTATACATGGCCGCCGCAGGCGCGCAACCTGCCCGCGACTTGGAATGAAGAGACGTCACCGCTAGAAGGGTCCGGCCCGATTCGCCGATGCGGCGAGTTGCAGCCCCCCGGGCCGAACTGGAACCGCGATGCGCCTGAAATGTCCGAGCTGCGGTGCCGCATACGAGGTCGCGGCGCATTTGATCCCGCAGGGCGGCCGGCATGTGCAATGCACCGCCTGCCACACGCGCTGGTTCGTCAATCCGGCGCAGGATCCCCAGCCGAGCGAGGACCGGATCATCGAGCGGCTCGAGGCCTGGTCGTCGCGGCCGCGTCCCGTCCCCGTCCCGCAGCCCGCCGCGCCCCCGCCGCCGGAGACCGCCGGGCGTGACGCGGAGGATCCGGATTCCGGCGAAGTCTTCGTCTGGGAAAGCCCGGCCGCCGCAGCCGATTCCGACCCCGCCGACGTCGAGGCACCCACCACCGCCGCGAGCGACACCGCGACGGCAGATGCGGCCGCCGCGGCCGCGCCCTTGCCGCCCGGCGTCCCGCAACCCCGCGCCGTGCCCGAAGGCAGAGACGCGCCGCCCGCCGCCGAAAACGCGGCCGAGCCTGCGCCGGCCGAGCCCGCGCCGGCACGTTCCGCCTCGCGCCTCGATCTGACGGTCGACCCGGACGCCCCGCCACCGGAGGCGCCAGCGCAGAGCCGCTTCGCCAAGGGGCTCGCCAGCGTCCTCGCCGTCTTCGTCCTGGCGCTCGCGGTCTACAACTTCCACGACCTGATCGTGGCACGCCTGCCCCAGGCGGCGCCGGCGATCGATGCCTATGTGCAATTCGTCGACGACCTGCGGCAGCGCCTCGCGGAAGGCCTCGCCGCCATCGTCAACCGGGCCTGATCGCGAGGGAAGCCCGGATCAGAACTGGTCGAGCAGCCGGCGCAGGTAGTCGAGCTCGAGCTCTGGACGGCCAAGGTCGCCGGCCCGGCGGCGGATCTCGTCGAGGATGGCGCGCGCCCGCGCCGCGGCATCGGCCTCCGGCAGGAGCCGCTGGTTGGTGCCGAGGCTGCCGCGAGTCCCCACCGGGCGGCCGAGCGGATCGTCGCTGCGATCCGCGCTCGCCTGGCCGCTCGCGGCGCCCTGCTGGTCGCCGCCGGCCTCGGCCCGCCGCAGGTCCTCGCCGAGCGCCCGCATCCCCTCGCGCAGGTCGTCGATCGCCTCGGCCTGGCGATCGAGCGCGCCGGAGGTATCGCCCTCCTCCAGCCCGTCGCGGGCCTCGCCCATGTTGCGCTCCGCCTCGCGCAGCGCCTCGCGCACCGCGTCGCCGGCGGCGCCGGGCAGGCCGTCGCGCAAGGCATCCATCAGCTGGCGCAGCGCCTCCTGACGCTGGGCGAGGTCCATCGGCCCCTCGCCGGCACCGCCCTCGTCCGGCTCGCCCTCGGGCATGCCCTGCCCCAGCTGGCCCTGCCGGAACTCGCGCTGGAGCTGCTGGAAGCTCTCGTCGGCGAGCCCCTGCTGCTCGCGCAGCGCATCAGCGAGCCCCTGCATCGACTGCTGTCCCGGGCTGCCCTCGCCGCTTCCCGACTGGCCCTCGGCGAGCTGCATCTCCATGTTCTCGAGCATCTGCTGGAGCATCTCCAGAAGCGCCTCAGCCTCGGCCTTGCGCCCCTGCTCGCTCAATTCCTGGATGCGGTCCATCAGCGCCTGGATCTGGTCCTGGCTCATGGGCTGACCCTGCTGGCGCTCGGCCTGCTGCGTCTGGCCGCGCTCGATCGCCTCCCGCGCCAGCTGCTCCATGTAGTCGCGGGTCGCGTCGCGCAGCTCGTCCATCAGCCGCGCGATCTCCTCGTCGCTGGCGTCGTTGCGCAGCGCCTCGGCCAGCCGCTCCTTGGCGCGCGCGAGCCGCTCGGCGGCATCGCCGAGATTGCCGTCCTCGAGCAGGACCGCCGCCAGCCACAGCGCCTCGGCGACCTCGTCGCGGATCGAGGGAACGGTGCCGGCCTCGGTCGCGCCCGCCAGCCGCCGCAGCGCCATGCGCATGACGAGATAGGCCCGCGTATTGTCGAAGACCGTCTCGGGCCGGTAGCTCACCGCGCGCAGCACCTGCAGGACCCGCCAAGCGTTCGCCTCGGACCAGAGCAGGTCGCGCCGCTGCTCGATCAACGCCGCCGCCAGAGGGTCGTAGAACCTGCGCCCCGGCAGGATCGTGGCGATCCCCTCCGCGACCCCGGTCTGCCCGATCGCATCCTCGGCGGTGAGGCGGATCGTCACCGGCAGCCCGGCCCAGGGATGCTGGCTGAAATCCTCGACCAGGGTCTCTTCCACCTCCGCGGCAGTCCGCGCCATCGGCAGGGGCAGCTCGACCGCGAGCGCCGGCCGCTCCTCCGGCGCCGCCCGCAGCCCGTAGCGGCGATCCACGCGGTCGAGATCGAGCGCGATCTCGGCGCGCGCGCCCACGATTCCGTAATCGTCCTCGGCCCGGTAGACGATCCTGGTCTCGCCCATGGGCTCGCCGGCGACGGGCTCGGCCAGCGTGATCGTCGGCGCGGCGTCCGGCTCGGCCAGGAAGGTCCATTCGGCGAGCGGCCCGTCGCCCCGCCGCAGGGTGACCGAACCGTCGCGCGCCAGCTCGAACTCGGCGCAGGCGATGCCGGGCGCGGCCTCGGCCAGCCGCGCCGAGGAACCCGAGACCGCCTCGGAGAGATCGAAGCTCTCCGGCGAGCCATAGACCCGCAGGGTGATCCGCGTCCCCTGCGGCAGCGAGACCGGCGCCGCGCCCGAGACCTCGGAGAGATAGAGCGTCGGCCGGCCGGAATAGACCGGCGGCTCCGCCCAGCCCTCGTAGCTCGGCCCGGCCGCGACATTGGCCGCCGCATCCGGGGCGAGCGCGGCGGAAACCGATTCGACCGCCGGGTCCCGCGCGAAGACCAGCGCCGCGACGACCGCGACCAGCGCCGCCAGCCGCAGCGCCCAGGGATCGCGGGCGGCAAGCCGCAGGTCCGGGCGCAGCGCCCGCGCCGTCGCCGCGATCCGGGCCATGCGCGCGCGATGCGCCGCCCAGACCGCCTGCGCCCCGGGATCGTCGCGCCCGATGGCCGGCCGGTCCTCCAGCGTCTCCAGCGGCCGCCCCGGCAGGCCCGCGTCGAGCCGCGCCCGCGCCGCCGCCCGGCTCGGCCAGCGGAAGTGCCGCAAGCCCCAGAGCGCGAGACCGAGCGCCGCGAGCCCCAGCGCGCCCAGCGCCGCCAGCATCTGCGGCCGGGTCAGCGCCTCGGCGATCCCGAAGGCGAAGGCGGCCCAGGCGGCGGCGAGAAAGGCCGCCAGCGGCCAGAAGGCGCGCAGCAGCCCCTCCAGAACCATGGCGCGGCGGCTCCGTGCCACGAGTTTCCGGAAGGGATCCTCCGGCGCCCGACCTGTCCTGCCGCGCTTCATCCGCTCCGCTCTCCCCGGTCCGGCCCCAGGCCGAGCCATTCGGGGATGGTATCGCGGTTCAGCATTTCGTCAAAGCTCGGCCGCGCCCGCACCACGGCGAAGTGATCGCCCGAGACCAGCACCTCCGGCACCAGCGGCCGGGAGTTGTATTCCGAGGCCATCACCGCGCCATAGGCGCCGGCGGAGCGGAAGGCCACCAGGTCCTCCGCACCGAGCGGCGGCATGGGCCGGCCGCGGGCGAATGTGTCGCCGGTCTCGCAGACCGGGCCGACGATGTCGACGGGCGCGAGCTCCGCCCCGGCCACGGGTTCCTCGACCGGGATGACGTCGTGCCAGGCGTCGTACATCGCCGGGCGGACCAGGTCGTTCATCGCCGCGTCGAGGATCAGGAAGTCGCGCCCCTCGCCCGCCTTGCGCCAGATCACCCGCGCCAGCAGGATCCCGGCATTTCCGGCGATCAGCCGCCCCGGCTCGATCTCGATCTCACAGCCGAGATGGCCGACGCAGCGCCGCACCACCTCGCCGTAGTCGAAGGGCAGCGGCGGCGCGTCGTTCGAGCGGCGGTAGGGAATGCCGAGGCCCCCGCCGAGATCGAGCCGCCGGATGTCGTGCCCGTCGGCCCGGAGCACGTCGGTCAGCTCCGCAACCTTGGCGAAGGCCGCGGCATAGGGCGCGAGCTCGGTCAGCTGGCTGCCGATATGCACGTCGATGCCCACGACCTCGATGCCCGGCAGGGCGGCGGCCTCGGCATAGGCGGCGCGGGCGCGCGCGATCGGCACCCCGAACTTGTTCTCCGACTTGCCGGTGGCGATCTTGGCATGGGTGCGCGCATCCACGTCCGGGTTCACCCGGATGGCGATCGGCGCCCGCAGGCCGAGCGACAGCGCCACCTCGTTCAGCGCGATGAGCTCGGGCTCGGATTCCACGTTGAACTGCCGGATCCCGCCGGCGAGCGCGAGGCGCATCTCGCCGCGGTTCTTGCCCACACCGGAGAAGACGATCCGCTCGCCCGGAACGCCCGCGGCCTTCGCCCGGCGGTACTCGCCCTCCGAGACCACGTCCATCCCGGCCCCGAGCGAGGCCATCAGCCGCAGAACGGCGAGGTTGGAATTGGCCTTCATCGCATAGCAGATCAGATGCGGCAGGCCGGCGAGCGCCTCCTCGAAGACCCGGTAGTGCCGCGTCAGCGTCGCCGCGGAATAGACATAGACCGGCGTGCCCACCGCCGCGGCGATCTCCGGCAGCGGCACGTCCTCGGCGTGAAGCACGCTGTCGCGATAGAGGAAATGGTCCATCAGGCGGCCGGGGAACCGCCGGGCGCCGGCGGCGGCAGGAAGGCGAAAGCGGCCATGCGCGCAACCCCTCTCGGAAGGCGGGTGGAACGGCCCGGCGATCGACCCGGCCGCGGAGGGCGAACCCTATCCGAGAGGAATGGCCGCTACAACGCCGCGCGCGCCGGCGGCCCGGGGCGCCCGCATCCGGAGCTCATCCCATTCGTCTCCGACCTCCCCTCGCCAAGACGAGGGCGGGTGCGAAGCGCCCGAGACACCAGCGCATGCGATCGCCCTACGGGGCCGGCCCCGAAACGGGCCCTCGCGATCCGGTCACTCGACCTTGATGTGATAGATCTGCCAGACCCACCAATCGTCGGGCATGTCGGCGAGGTCGGCGCGCTCGGAGCGCGGGAAGACGATCTGTGTCGGCCCGAAGCTCCCGATCCCGAGCGGCTTGCCGTCGCGCTCGATCGCCACCACCGCGCCCATGCCGACGATCTCCGCCATCGGGATCTCGACCGCATAGCCGTCCATCGCCTGGATCGTCACCGTCTCGCCCTGGGCCTGCGCCGCCGCCAGCACCTCCGCCAGCGCCGGACCGGTGAAGGTCACCTCCGGCCCGTCCTTCGGGAAATCCGTGGTCACGGTCGTCTGCGGCAGCGCCCGGAGCGCATCCACATCGAACTCCATGGCCCGCTCGAAGGTCACGTCGTTGAAGGCGAAGAGCTTGTCGTATCCCGCATCGAAGGGGCCGCGGTTGGTACTGCCGACCGCCCCGGTCACGGTGACGAGCACCGGCCCGCCCGCCAGCGCGGGCAGCGCCGCGGCGAGGACGAGGACGGTGGCGAGAAGACTGCGCTGGAGAGCCTGGAGCATCGATGGACCTTTCGACGGATTCGGGGCCGGCCACGGAGATCCCGCGCGCCGCCGCCTCAGCCGGGGCTCGGGACTGCCGCGGGCTCCGGGGCGCTGGGCGCGCCCTTGATCCCGCAGGCCGCCAGCGCCGCCAGCGCGAGGCAGAGACCGATCCGGACCCGCATCCCGGCCCTCACGCGAGCGCTTCCTGCCAGCGGCGGACCTGGGCGCGCACCCGGACGGGTGCCGTGCCGCCGTAGCTTGCCCTACTCGCCACAGAGTTGTCCACTCCCAAGACCCGATAAACCTCCGCGGAAATGCCCGGATGCACCGCCTGCATCTCTTGAAGCGTCAGGTCGGGCAGATCGACCCCGCGCTCCTCGGCGCGCCGCACCAGCGTTCCGGTGACGTGATGCGCCTCGCGAAACGGCAGGCCGAGGCTGCGCACCAGCCAGTCCGCGAGATCGGTGGCCGTCGAGAAGCCGCTCGCCGCCGCCGCCCGCAGCGCCGCCGCGTTCGGCGCGAGGTCTCGCACCATGCCCTCCATCGCCGCCAGCGCCAGCATCAGCGCGTCTGCGGCGTCGAAGACCGCCTCCTTGTCCTCCTGCATGTCCTTGGAATAGGCTAGGGGTAGCCCCTTCATCACTGTCAAGAGAGCCACCAACGCCCCGGTGATGCGCCCGACCTTGGCACGCACCAGCTCGGCGGCATCGGGGTTCTTCTTCTGCGGCATGATGCTCGACCCGGTCGAGAACCGGTCGCTGAAGGTCACGAAGCGGAACTGCGCCGAGGACCAGATCACCAGCTCCTCCGCGAAGCGGCTCAGATGCGTGGCGCAGATGCTCGCCGCGGCGAGGAATTCCAGCGCGAAGTCCCGGTCGCTCACCGCATCGAGCGAATTGGCCATCGGCCGGTCGAAGCCGAGCGCCGCCGCGGTGGCGTCCCGGTCGATGGGAAAGGAGGTGCCCGCCAGCGCCGCCGCCCCGAGAGGGCTCTCGTTCATGCGCGCGCGCGCATCCGCGAAGCGGCCCCGGTCCCGGTCGAGCATCTCCACATAGGCCAGCATGTGATGGCCCCAGGTCACCGGCTGGGCAACCTGCAGATGGGTGAAGCCCGGCATCACCAGCTCGGCCCCCGCCTCGGCCTGGGCCACCAGCGCCTGCATCAGCGCCGTCAGGCCCGCGATCGCGGCGTCGCACTGGCCGCGGACCCAGAGCCGGAAGTCGGTCGCCACCTGGTCGTTGCGCGACCGCGCGGTGTGCAGCCGCCCGGCGGGCTCGCCGATCAGCGCCTTCAGCCGGCTCTCCACGTTCATGTGAATGTCCTCGAGCGCCGCGGAGAAGGGAAAGGCGCCCGCCTCGATCTCTGACAAGACCGTGAGCAGGCCTTCCCGGATCGTCTCCGCATCGCTAACACTCACGATGCCCGTGGCGCCGAGCATGGCGGCATGGGCGCGGCTCGCCTCGATGTCCTGGGCGGCAAGGCGCCGGTCGAAGCCGATCGAGGCATTGATCGCTTCCATGATCGCGTCGGGCCCGGCGGCGAAGCGCCCGCCCCACATCGCGTTCGAGCCGCTGCTGTCGTTCATCCGCCTGTCCTGCCCCGGGGAATTGCCATGACGCGCCTGCCCGCCCTGATCCCGGCCCTCGTCTACACCGCGTTCGCGGCCTTCGCAAATCCCGCGCTGGCCCGGCCGCTGACCGAGGCCGAGCGCGCCGAGGTGATGGCGCTGCGCGAAGGCGACATGCGCAAGCTCGTGGTGCACGAGGCCGCGATCCCGGCGCCGGACACCGTCTTCACCGACCCCGAGGGCGCGGAGATGTCGCTCGCCGACAGCGACGGGCGGATCCGGCTGGTGAATTTCTGGGCCACCTGGTGCGCGCCCTGCCGCATCGAGAAGCCCGCGCTCGACGCGCTCGAGCGCGACCTGGGCGGCCCGGATTTCGAGGTGATCGCCATCGCCACCGGCCGCAACAGCCTCGAGGCGATCGAGGACTTCAACGCCGAGGTCGGCGTGACCGTGCTCGCCACCCATCTCGACCCGAAGGGCGCGCTCGCCGCGGCGATGAACGTGCCGGGCCTGCCCGTGACGGTGATCCTCGACCGCGACGGCGCCGAGATCGGCCGGCTGATGGGCGGCGCCGACTGGGACGCGGCGAGCGCGCGAGCGATCGTGAGCTATCTCGCCGGCCTCGACTGACCTCACTGCAGGACAGCAGCATTCGGCACCGCGACCTCATTGCTCCAGTTCCGGGCGCGCCTAGCGTCACCATCCCGCCCGCCGGGCACCGCCGGGCAGCGCCTGCCCCGCCCAAGGCGGGCGCTGCCCTCATTTTGTGGCGGGACGGTCGGTTAGATCGCCCGGAGGCGCGAGCCACAGGACGGCTGGCGCCACATGGCGACCGCCCGAGGATCAGAACAGACCCTTCCCGGCGCCGGCGACCTATCGCCCGAGCTCGGAGGGGTCGAACTTCGCCAGCGCCTCGGGGCTCGCCTCTGTGCGGTAGCGCGTGGTCCATTCCGAATAGGGCATGCCGTAGAAGAGCTCGCGCGCCTCTTCCTTGCTCATGGCGATGTCGCGGTCGGCGGCGGCCTCCTGATACCAGCGGCTGAGACAGTTCCGGCAAAAGCCGGCCAGGTTCATCAGGTCGATGTTCTGCACGTCCGTCCGGGCGCGCAGATGGTCGCGCAACGCGCGAAAGGCGGCCGCCTCCAGTTCGATCCGTGTCCCGTCATCCATCGTGAACCCTCCTCCGGTTCCGGCGCTCCCGCGGCCCGGCGCGCGGGCCGTCGTCTCACCCTCGAAGGTGGGCCGGATCGGGGCGACAGGCAAGGTCCCGCGCGACTCCGGGCCGGGCCTGGAAACGTCGGCGCCCCACTCCACGACGCCCAGCGACGATCCGCCTAAAGCGCCTCCGCCACGGTCCGCTCGACCACCTCGGCGAGGATCGGGGCGAGCCGCGCCGCCCAGGCGCGCTGGCCGGCCTCGGTCTCGATCTCGTCGTGGCGCAGCTCGATCAGCACGTGCCGCAGCCCGCGCTTGGTACCGTGCCGGCTCAGCGTGTCACCTTCGAGCTGGCCAGAATAGGGCTGGTTCTCGCCCACCACCAGATCGGGCTCCGCCCGCAGCCGCGCCAGCAGCGGGCGGGCGATGCGGCCGTCGTGATGCCAGAGCACGCCGATCTGCCAGGGGCGGGGCGGACGGCCCACGAGCCGCGGCGTGTAGGAATGGATCGCGATCAGCGCCGGCGCATGCCCGGCATCGATCATCTGCCCGATCTGGGCGTCGATCGCCACGTGATAGGGGCGGTGATAGGCCACGAGCCTGCGGCGCACCTCCTGCGCCCCGATGCCGCGGTTGGCCGGAACGATCGTGCCGTCGTAGATCTGCATCACCAGCGTCGGATCGTCCTCGCCGCGGTTGGGATCGATCACCAGCCGCGAGAAGCGCGACAACACCGCCGGCGCGTCCAGCATCTCCGCCAGGGCCATCGTGACCCCGCGCGCCCCGAGGTCATAGGCGATGTGCCGGGCCATCTCCGAATCGGAAAGCCCCAGGCAGCCGCCGTTCACCGCCTCCGGCACTGCGTTGGTCGCATGATCGCAGAGGATCAGCATCCCCGCCAATCCGTCGACGTTCACGCGTTCATAGGCAGCCGGGCCGGTCATGGGCATCATCCGAGGTTCGAGTTGCGCTGCACACTATGCGGGCAGCCTGGCGGAGGCCAGCGAGGGATGCGCGGAATCCGGTGCTCCGGTTCGGGGTTTTTCGTTTCATCACCGAACCGTTTCGGTATAAGCGGGCCGACCCGCAAAGGATTGGCTCCAGATGACTCAGCTCCGCCGTCAGCGCAACGTGAAGATCGTCGCAACCCTCGGTCCGGCTTCGGACAGCGCCGAGATGATCCGCGCCCTCTATATCGCTGGCGCCGACGTGTTCCGGCTGAACATGAGCCACGGCACCCAGGACGACATCGCCCGGCGGCACGGCGCCATCCGCGAGGTGGAGGCTGAGATCGGCCGCCCGATCGGCATCCTCGCCGACCTTCAGGGGCCCAAGCTGCGCTGCGGGGTCTTCGCGAACGGCCCCGAGACGCTCGAGGCCGGATCGAAGTTCCGCTTCGACCTCGACCCGACCTCCGGTGACGCGACCCGGGTCTGCCTGCCGCATCCGGAGATCTTCGCGGCCCTGCGCGAGGGCGCGACCCTCCTGGTCAACGACGGCAAGATCCGCGTGCGGGTGACGGAGGTCTCGCCCGATCACGCCGATACGGTGGTCGAGGTCGGCGGCGAGATCTCGAACCGCAAGGGCATCAACGTGCCGGACGTGGTGCTGCCGCTGGCGGCATTGTCGAAAAAGGATCGCAGCGACCTCGAATTCGTCTGCGACCTCGGGGTCGACTGGCTGGCGCTCAGCTTCGTCCAGCGCGCCCAGGACGTCTTCGAGGCCCGCGAACTCGCCGACGGCCGCGCCGCGATCATGTCGAAGATCGAGAAGCCCGCCGCGGTCACGGCCTTCACCGAGATCCTCGAGGCTTCCGACGGCATCATGGTCGCCCGCGGGGATCTGGGGGTCGAGCTGCCGGTGACCTCGCTGCCGCCGATCCAGAAGCGCCTGACCCGTGCCTGCCGCAACGCCGGCAAGCCGGTCATCGTGGCGACCCAGATGCTGGAGAGCATGATCACTGCCCCGGTGCCGACCCGCGCCGAGGTCTCCGACGTCGCGACCGCGATCTACGAGGGAGCGGACGCGGTGATGCTCTCGGCGGAATCCGCGGCCGGCGACTTCCCGGTCGAGGCGGTCACCACCATGAACGACGTCGCCGTCTCGGTGGAGAGCGACGAGGTCTACCGCCAGGTCATCGAATCGGCCCGCACGCCGAGCCGCCACAGCGTCGCCGACGCGATCACCGTCGCGGCGCGGGAAGTGGCCGAGACCACCAACGTCAAGGCGATCTGCTGCTTCTCGCATTCCGGGACCACCGCGCTCCTCGCGGCGCGCGAGCGACCGAAGGTGCCGATCATCGCCCTGACGCCGCTGGTGAGCACCGCCCGCCGGATGGCGCTGAGCTGGGGCCTGCATTGCGTGGTCACCGCCGAGGTCGACCGCTTCAAGCTGGCGGTGGTGAACGCCGCCCGGGCGGCGCGCGAGCACGGTTTCGCGACCGACGCCGACCGCATCATCGTCACCGCCGGCATCCCCTTCGGCCAGCCGGGCTCGACGAACATCCTGCGCGTGGCCCCCTGCGACGAGAAGAAGATCTACGCCGGCGGCGGGGAGGACTGACCCCACCGGCCCCGAAGCCCGAGCCCCTGGAAAGAACGAAGGCCGCGGCCCGCAGTACGTTCCCCCGGACCGAATGGGCGAGGCACCGGTGGCGCCTCGGCCGATCCGGTCGCCCGGAGGCGCAAGCCGCGGGGCGAGGGACCGGCGACCGTCCCGCCGGTCGGGGATCGGGACGGAAGGGCCGTGGACGGTGCGCAAAGCGTCCCGTCCCCCGGCTGGGCCGGGGACACCCGGCAGGCGCCGGTAGCAGCGGCCGCCGGATCCCCATCGCCGATCGCCACCATGCGGTTCCCTGCACCTCCGCTCCGCCGAGCGCGGCACCAGGCCGGCGCGCCCGCAGGGCCTGCGGCCCGGCCGGGCGGATGCGCTTGACCGCCCCGGCGCCCCCGCCTATAAGCCCGCCTTCTCGACGCGCCCGGCGAAAAGGGCTGCCTCGGCGCGTCCGAACCACATCCGACCGAGGAGACGGAAATGCCCAAGATGAAGACCAAGGCGAGCGCCAAGAAGCGCTTCAAGGTGACGGCCAACGGCCGGATCGTCGCCTCCCAGGCCGGCAAGCGGCACGGCATGATCAAGCGGACCACGAAATTCATCCGCAACGCCCGCGGCACCACGGTGCTCTCGGCGCCGGACGAGAAGATCGTCAAGACCTACATGCCCTATCACCGCTGATCCGGAGGAACGCAGATGTCCCGTGTCAAAGGAGGCCCGGCCTCCCACGCCCGCCACCGCAAGGTCGTCAAGGCCGCCAAGGGCTATTACGGCGCCCGCTCGACCAATTTCCGCACCGCCACCCAGGCGGTCGACCGGGCGATGGAATACGCCACGCGCGACCGCAAGGCGCGCAAGCGCACCTTCCGCGCGCTCTGGATCCAGCGCATCAACGCCGGCGTGCGCGCCCATGACGCCGATCTGACCTATTCGCGCTTCATCAACGGCCTCGACCGCGCCGGGATCGAGGTGGACCGCAAGGTCCTCGCCGATCTCGCGGTGCGCGAGCCCGAAGCCTTCGGCGCCATCGTCGACCAGGCCAAGGCCGCCCTCGCCTGATCGCCGCCCCGGCGCTTCCCCGTCATTGCTACTTTCAGCGGCGTGTCAACCGTGTCGCTGAATGTAACTTGATATGGTTCTTGCCTTCTGTAGAACTGATACACGGCACGCACCATTTTCGTCAGGTGGAGCCGCTCAAACGCTATAGGTAGGTGGAGGGTGGGAGTGGGCGATCGTGTGAGGACTCCGTTTTGGCGAGTAAGCTTCTTCTCTCTCTTCTTGCTAACTTGGCTAACCGGCCTTTCGGGAACAGTACACTCCGAGGTCGCTTCGGAGGCTGACAGGGCCGCCTGCGAGGCCGGGGACTTGGACGCTTGTTACCAGGTGGCCGATGCAGCGCAACGCGATCCAGGCCGTGATCAGGCGCTTGCGGGCAGCATCCTGAGCCGCATCTGCGAGGCCAATCACGCCGACGGTTGCAATGATCTTGCGCTCCTCTATTTGGAAGGAACTCCGGACACGCCCCAAGATACTGCAAAGGTCGTGGCACTGTTCACCAAATCCTGCGACCTCGGATCACCTTACGGGTGTGCCAACCTTGGGTGGAGCAATTGGAGAGGTGAACTAGGGCTTCCACAGGATCTGGTCGAAGCAGAGGCACTTCTTGGCAGTGCATGTGGGGATGGATTCGAGTTCGCTTGCGAGAATCTACTTGAAATGTTTCGACGGTCCCAGATCGGTTCCGCTTCCAAAGCTCTTGCGAGCGCCGCTTCGCGGTTCCGCGAGGCCTGCGAGCAAGGATCGGCAGACGGGTGCGCAAGTCTTGGTTACCTGGCGTGGCAGGGTGGGGGCGGCGTGCCTTCGAATCGTAAGAATGCGGAGACGCTGCTCGGACAGGCTTGTAGGGGCGGCTCCGAGTTTGGCTGCAAGACGCTCGACCGAGTAAGTCCATACCACAGGACCAGGGGCGACAGAGCCACAGACGGATGACCAGATTGAGGTTGGGCCCAAGGCGAGCGCCAAGAAGCGCTTCAAGGTGACGGCCGACGGCCGGATCGTCGCCTCCCAGGCGGGCAGGCGGCACGGCATGATCAAGCGGACCACGAGGTTCATCCGCAACGCCCGCGGCGCCAACACGCTCTCGGCACCGGGCGGGGCGATCGTCACGAGCCCGAAGCCTTCGGCGCCATCGTCGACCAGGCCAAAGCGGCGTTCGCCTGATCGACGTCGCCTGACGCCCGCACGCCATCACCGCCGCCGGGCATCCCGGCGGCGTTTCTGCGGGATGACGCGGGCCCGCGCCGGCGCTAGGCTCGCGGCCGGGCGGCAGCGGAGGCGGAAATGACTAGGACGGCGGTGATCACGGGCGGGGCCAGCGGCCTCGGCGAGGCCTGCGCGCGGCGCTTCGCCGCCGAGGGCGCGCGGGTCTGGATCCTCGACGCCAATGCCGCCCGCGCCGCCGATGTGGCCGGGGACATCGGCGACGGGGCACGATCCGCGGGCGTCGACGTGACCGACGAGGCGGCGCTTCTCGCCGTCGCCGAGCGCATCGAGGGCGACACCGGCGCCCCCGACATCCTCGTGACCTCCGCCGGCATCCTCGAGACCGTGGCGACGGTCATGGACGAGGACATGGACATCCACGACCGGGTCTGGGCGGTGAACTACCGCGGCACGGTCTCGAGCTGCCGCGCCTTCGGGCGGCAGATGCGCGCGGCGGGCCGCGGCGCGATCGTGACGATCGGCTCGGTCAATTCCTTCTCGGCGCTGCCGCTGCCGGCCTACGGCCCTTCCAAGACCGCGATCCTGCGGCTGACCCAGATCCTCTCGGTCGAGCTCGGCCGGCACGGGGTGCGGGTGAACGCCGTGGCACCGACCTATGTGATCACCCCGGCGATGCAGGCGCGCATCGACGCCGGCGAGCGCGACCCGGCGGTGATCCGCGCCTCCGGGGCGCTCGACATGCTGGTGATGCCGCGCCACATCGCCGACGTGGTGGCCTTCCTCTGCTCCGATGCGGCGGCGGCGATCACCGGCGTCACCCTGCCCGTCGACGCCGGCTATGCCGCGGCGGTAAGCTACAAGAGCTTCGCCGGCGGCCTGCCCTGGAAGGCGTGAGCGCGGGGCCGCGTTGCCGCCCGGACAGGATCCGCCGCTCCCGCCTGGTGCCTCGGGATGCCGCGCTGCAATTCCACGGGCTCCTGGGGAAGACATCATGGATACCGAAGGCGAGGTCGCGCAGCACTACGCCCATTCCGACCTCACCGGTACCGTGCTCGCGGCGCTGCGCGATGCCGGCCGCGACCTCGATGCACTGACCACGGCAGATCTCGCCCCGATCGACGAGTTCCACCTCGGCTGGCTCCCGCAGACGCTGGACTTCGCCCGGCGGCTCGCCTTCGCTCCCGGCACCCGCATCCTCGACGTCGGATCGGGCGTCGGCGGCCCGGCCCGCCACTTCGCCGAGGTCTACGGCTGCACGGTCACCGGCGTCGACATCACCCCGGACTTCGTCGAGGTGTCGAACGTGCTGACGGCACGGCTCGGGCTCGCCGGCCGCGCAACCTTCGTGGTCGGCAGCGCGCTCAACCTGCCCTTCGGGGACACGAGCTTCGACGCCGCGACGCTGATGCATGTCGGCATGAACATCGCCGACAAGGCGCGCCTCTTCGCGGAGGTGCGCCGGGTGCTGCAACCGGGCGGGACCTTCGCGGTCTACGAGGTGATGCGCACGGGCGAGGGTCCGCTGCCGCTGCCGCTCCCCTGGGCCGACACCATGGCGACGAGCTTCGTCGAGACCCCCGACACCTACCGCTCCCTGCTCGCCGAGGCGGGTTTCGATCTCGGCGAAGAGCGCGACCGCACCGACTTCGTCCTCGAGATCGGCGCCCGAATGCGCGCCAGGACCGCCGCCGAGGGTCCGCCCCGGCTCGGGCTGCACGTGCTGATGGGGCCGAGCGCCGGCGAGAAGATGGGCCGGCTCGCCGCCTGCCTGGAGCAGCGCCTGTTCGCGCCCCTGGAGATGATCGCCACCGCACGCTGAGCCGGCTTGAAATCCGCGGTCTCGGCGGTTAGGCGTCCAAGCCATGGACGACAGCACCGACCTTCGCGAGAAATACCTGACCGCCATCGCCGACGCCGGCGACGAGGCGGCGCTCGAAGGGGTGCGGCTGGCGGCCCTGGGCAAGAAGGGCGAGGTCTCGCAGCGCATGCGCGGGCTCGGCGCCATGACGCCCGAGGAGCGCCAGACCGCCGGCCCCGCGCTCAACGCGCTCAAGGACGAGATCGCCGCGGCGCTGGCCGAGGCGCGGGCGCGCCTCGCCGATGCCGCGCTCGGTTCCCGCGTCGCCGGCCAATGGTCGGACATCACCCTCGACCCCCGCCCGCTGCCGCAGGGCACGATCCACCCGGTCAGCCAGGCGATGGAGGAGATCTCCGCGATCTTCGCCGATCTCGGCTTCAGCGTCGCCGAGGGGCCGCAGGTCGAGAGCGACTGGTACAATTTCGACGCGCTCAACATCCCGCCCGAGCATCCCGCGCGCCAGACCATGGACACCTTCTACATGGCCCGCGCCGAGGGCGACAACCGCCCGCCGCATGTGCTCCGGACCCATACCTCGCCGGTCCAGATCCGCCACATGCAGGATTCCGGCGTGCCCTGCCGGGTGATCGCGCCCGGCCGCGTCTACCGCGCCGACTACGACCAGACCCATACGCCGATGTTCCACCAGGTCGAGGGGCTCGCCATCGACCGCGACATCTCCATGGCCAACCTCAAATGGGTGCTGGAGGAATTCTGCCGCGCCTTCTTCGAGGTGGACGGGGTGGAGCTCAAGTTCCGCGCCTCGCATTTCCCCTTCACCGAACCCTCGGCCGAGGTCGACATCCGCTGCTCCTGGGCGGGCGGCCAGCTCAAGATCGGCGAGGGCGACGACTGGCTGGAGATCCTCGGCTCGGGCATGGTGCATCCCAAGGTGCTGGCCGCCGCCGGCGTCGACCCTTCGATCTGGCAGGGCTTCGCCTTCGGCATGGGCATCGACCGGCTGGCGATGCTGAAATACGGCATCCCCGACCTGCGTGCCTTCTTCGAGAGCGACCTGCGCTGGCTGCGCCACTACGGCTTCAGCGCGCTCGACGTGCCCACGCTCCAGGCCGGGCTCAGCCGCTAGGCGTCCCGGAAGACGCCGCCGGCGACGCCAGCGGCCCCCGGCCGCGGAAATGCTCGACGAGAAAGTCGATGAAGACGCGGATCCTCGGCGCGAGCAACCGCCGCTCGGCGAAGATCACGGCGATATCCGCGTTCTTCTGGGTGTATTCGGGCAAGACCCGGACCAGTGCGCCGGAGCGGATGCTGTCGGCGACCAGATAGCTCGAGAGCCGCGCGATCCCGAGCCCCGCCAGCGCCGCCTCGAACACCACGTCCGCGCTGTTGCCCTCGAAATTCCCCTCGGCATCGATCGCCAGATCCTCGCCGCCCTCGAGCGACCGCCAGGCGTTGCGGCCGCCGCTGTCGGAGGTGCGCAGGCAGTTGAAATGCGCGAGATCGGCGAAGCGCCGCGGGGTGCCGTGGCGCGCGAGAAACGCCGGGGAGGCGCAGAGGATGCGCTCGTTCTCCATGATCTTGCGCGCGATGACCCTGGGATTGTCCAGCTGCTCGGCGAAGCGGATCGCGGCGTCGATGTCCTCCTCCTCCAGATCGACCGGCCGGTCCGTCAGCTCGAGCGAGAGGCGGATCCCGGGATAGCGGCCGAGGAACGCGGGCAGTGCCGGCACCAGCTGTGACTTCCCGAAGGCCACGCTCGAGATGACCCGCAGCATGCCCTTCGGCGGGCCCGCGAGGCCCTGGATATGCGCCTCGGCCGCCTCGAAGCTGCGCGCCAGCGCCTTGCATTTCTCGTAATAGTCCCGCCCCTCGGCGGTGAGCGAGACACCCGTCCGCGTGCGGTGCAGCAGGCGATGCCCGACATGCTCCTCCAGCAGGCCGATCTGCTTGCTGACCGCCGAGGGCGTCTGCCCGCCCGCGCGCGAGGCGGCCGAAATGCTGCCGCTTTCCACGACCTTGACGAACACGAGCATCTGAGAGGGAGTTTCCAGAGCGTTAACGCCTTCTGTTCCGTCCCGGCAAGACCCCTGTGCCGGATCGCGGGATTGCCGGACAGCCCCGCAATCGTAACTGTTGCAGTGCAGCAGATATGCTGCAGAGCAGCAAAAGCAAGGAGTTTCGCCAATGTCTGCCACCTCGATCTCGGCTCCGGGCGCGGCGCCCCGGCGCGACGCCCTCCCCGGGCCCCTGCGCTCGATTCTCGCCGACTTCAATGCATGGCGGGAGCGCCAAGCGCTCTACAGAAGCACGGCCGCCGAGCTCGGCGCCCTGACCGATCGCGACCTGGAGGATCTCGGCATCGCCCGCGCCGACATCCGCCGCATCGCCCGGGAAGCGGTCAGCGCCGCTTCGGCCCGATGAGCGGCGGTGCGATTTCGGGCGCGCCCCATGCCGGGCAGGCGCCGTCGGCCTCCCTCTGGGCGACCCTGTCCTCGGCGGTGAGGGTCTTCGTGAAGAGCGTGCAGACCGCGAAGATGGCGCATGCCCTCGCCCGGCTGCCGGACGCGCAGCTCAAGCGCATGGGCATCGAGCGGCACGAGATCTTCACCCACGCCGAGAAGCTGATCGCCGGCGCAAAGAACGACTGAACCGCGGCGCCGCGACGCCCTGTGTCCTGCCCGGCCCCTCCGGGCAGGGCGTCCCCGGCCGGCGCTGCCGGGCCTTTCGCCCCGGGCCGGCATCCGCTAAACCCGCCGCGCATCACCGCCGACGGGACCGACAATGGACACCATGCCTGCGCTGCCCGGATACGGCATCCCCGGGCTACGCGCCCGCTCCACATGCAGTCCACGGCGGCCCGGCCATCGCGGCTCCGGTTCGCGTGCCCTGCAGGCGCCGCAGGGCTGGCCGGGGTTATCGCATTTGGGGCTCGTTCTTTCTTCTTCGACCGTCCCGCGCAAGACGAGGGCAGCGCCCGGCCCGGCGGGTGCGAAGCGCCCGCCTGAGGGCGGGGCGGGCGCTGCCCGGCGGTGCCCGCCGGGCGGGATGGGGTCGCGTCGCCAGATGCAACTTCCCTCGGGCCGGCCCGGCCGCTGACGCCGTCCAGGGTGCGCATCCTCTTCTCCGTCCCGCGCTACCATCCCAACCACGACGGGCTCGTGGCCGGCCTGCAGGCCGCCGGCCACGAGCTGCATTTCCTCGTGCGCGCCGGCCACCCGACCGAGTTCCACCGACCCGGCGTCGCCGTCACCCTGCTGCCGGGCTGGGACATTGGCGACAATCTGCGGCGCCCGCCGCCGGTGCGGGCCCTGGCGCGGATCCTCGCCGCGGTGCGCCCCGATGTCGTGGTGGCGCGCAACCCCAGCCGCACCAGCCTGGCGCTGCACGCGCTCTGCCGGCTGCGCGGCCTCCCCTTCCTGCTCTACATCCAGCGCCGGACCGGCTGCGAGACGATGGGCCCCGGCCGCCGGCTGCTGCTCCGCCTGGGGCTCTGGCCGGCCCATACCGTCAACGCCATCTGTCCGGATCCGCCGCCGCCCCCGCCGGGCAAGACCTGCGACTTCCTGCCCTTCGCGGTCGAGCCCGGCCCCGTCCGGACGGAATGGGCCGCGCGGCCGCCGCTGGCGGTGCTGGCGGTCGGCAAGCTCGACCAGGCGCGCAAGAACCACCTGCCGCTGGTGCGCCATCTCGCGCCGCTGCTGCGCGGGGGCGACATCCGGCTGACGCTGCTCGGCCTGCGCGAGGAAGGCACGAGCCCGGTCTTCGCCGCCCTGACGGACGAGATCGCCGCGCAGGGCGTGGCGGAAAGGGTCCGGATCCGCGCGAATCTCGACTATGCCGCCAGCCGGCGCCTCTATGCCGAGCACGACCTCCTGGTGCTGGCGAGCTCCGCCGAGCGCGCCGCGGTCTCGCCCATGGAGGCGCTCGCCGCCGGGATCCCGGTGATCTGCGGCTCCGACAACGGCACCAATTTCGTGGTGCGGGAGGGCGAGACCGGATTCGTCTTCCCCGACGGCGACTTCCCGGCCATGGCGGCGCGGGTCGCCGACCTCGTCGCCGACCCCGCCGCCGCCGCCCGCATGGGCTGCGCCGGGCGGCGCCTGATCGAGACCGACTTCAGCCCCGCCGCCGCCGCCCGGCGCTTCGAGACCATCCTCGCCCGCCATTTCCCGCAACTGCGCTGACGCCCCCGGGCCGCAAGCCGCGCCCCGGCCGATACACCCGCGCAGCGCGCATCGCGCCGCCTTTGCAGACTCCGCCCATCCCAACTCCGATCGAGTGACCCGGTGGCCGGGCAATGCCATCGCGGGTGGCCCGAAGTCGGGCCGCCGCCCGTCAGACTGGACACCCGGACCATCGTATCGCTGGCCCGCGGGACGGGAAGCGCGATCCTCGGCCGTCAACAGACGGAACCGGGTCAGAAACAGGCGATCCCGACCCTTCGCGACTGCACCTTGCCGCCGAAGCTCCTGTTCCGGATCTCGATACAGGCCTTCCGCGTCTCGCCTCGCGAGCAGCGATAGGCGATGACGCCCTGGGTGACGAACCCGGAAGCGGTGAACGAGCCCTTGGCGAGCGTCTTGTCGAACCACCATCGCCGGGGGGCCTGCGCGCCGTCCGCTGCCGGCGGGATGCGAACATCCGCCGGGCAGTGGCGATCGGTTAGGGACTTGTTAGCACATTCCGGGAAAGCCTTAACCCTGACGCAAATTCGCGTTGCAATGTTCCCGTTTTGCCCTCATGGTGCCGTGGTGAACACAACATGAACGGACCCGCCGATTGCCGCGATCCGACAAACATGGAATAAGAGGCGCGAAGACATGAACACTCCCGTGGTGGACTTTTCCGAAAGACGCGGCATGGACAAGCAGAAGGCGCTGGAATCGGCGCTGGCGCAGATCGAGCGCAGCTTCGGCAAGGGCTCGATCATGAAGCTCGGATCGACGCCGGCGCTCGACATCGCGGCGATCTCCACCGGCTCGATCGGCCTCGACGTGGCCTTGGGCATCGGCGGCCTGCCCAAGGGTCGCATCATCGAGATCTATGGGCCCGAGAGCTCGGGCAAGACCACGCTGGCGCTGCATGTCATCGCCGAGGAGCAGCGCGCCGGGGGCATCTGCGCCTTCGTCGACGCCGAGCACGCGCTCGACCCGGTCTATGCCCGCAAGCTGGGGCTCAACATCGACGACCTGCTGATCTCCCAGCCCGACACCGGCGAACAGGCGCTGGAGATCACCGAGACCCTGGTGCGCTCCGGCGCGGTCTCCGTGGTGGTGGTCGACAGCGTCGCGGCCCTGACCCCGAAGTCCGAGCTCGAAGGCGACATGGGCGATGCCCAGGTCGGCGCCCAGGCCCGGCTGATGAGCCAGGCGATGCGCAAGCTCACCTCCGCGATCAGCCGGTCCCAGTGCATGGTGATCTTCATCAACCAGATCCGCATGAAGATCGGCGTGATGTTCGGCTCGCCCGAGACCACCTCCGGCGGCAACGCGCTGAAATTCTACGCCTCCGTGCGCCTCGACATCCGCCGCATCGGCGCCATCAAGGATCGCGATGAGGTGGTCGGAAACACCACCCGGGTCAAGGTGGTCAAGAACAAGGTGGCGCCGCCCTTCAAGCAGGTCGAGTTCGACATCATGTACGGCGAGGGCATCTCCAAGCGGGGCGAGCTGATCGACCTCGGGGTCAAGGCCGGGATCGTGGAGAAGTCCGGCGCCTGGTTCTCCTTTGCCGACCAGCGCATCGGCCAGGGCCGCGAGAACGCCAAGAATTTCCTCAAGGACAATCCCGACATCGCCTTCCAGATCGAGGACAAGATCCGCGCCGCCCACGGCCTCGACTTCGCCATGTCCGGCGAGGAGACGACCGAGATCCTCGACGACTGACCTCCGCCTCCCGCCGCGCAGACCGGGGCCGGGGCCGGGGCCCCGGCCCCAGCCGGCTGGACCGGGACCGGCCTCGGGGGGCATCGAGCCCCCGCTCGACCGGGCGCCGGCATCCGCCGGCGCGGCACCGTCCCGGCGGGCGCATGGGCCCGGAGATCGCTGTGCCAACAAGTCCGGCGCATGCCTTGTGCATGGATCATGCATGGGCCGAGCATGGCCGGGACGCCCCATGATGGACTCCGCCATCCGGGGGCGCTAACACTCCCGGTCGAACCGCCGGGCCGGATCCTCCGGGAGCGCGGACCGACCCACGGACACCGACATGCCGAGCCTGAACGACATTCGCACCACCTTTCTCGACTATTTCGGCGCCAACGAGCATCGCGTGGTGCCCTCCTCGCCGCTGGTGCCGCGCAACGACCCGACGCTGATGTTCACCAATTCCGGCATGGTTCAGTTCAAGAACCTCTTCACCGGCCTCGAGCACCGCGACTACAGCCGCGCCGCCACCTCGCAGAAATGCGTGCGCGCCGGCGGCAAGCACAACGACCTCGACAATGTCGGCTATACCTCGCGGCATCACACCTTCTTCGAGATGCTCGGCAATTTCTCCTTCGGCGACTATTTCAAGGATCGGGCGATCCCGCTCGCCTGGGAACTGCTGACCCGCGACTTCGGGCTTCCGAAGGACAAGCTCACCGTCACCGTCTATCACGACGACGAGGAGGCGGCGGCCCTCTGGAAGAAGGTCGCGGGCCTGCCCGACGAGCGCATCATCCGCATCGCCACCCACGACAATTTCTGGATGATGGGCCCCACCGGCCCCTGCGGCCCCTGCTCGGAGATCTTCTACGACCACGGCCCGGAGATCCCCGGCGGCCCTCCCGGCAGCCCGGACGAAGACGGCGACCGCTTCGTGGAGATCTGGAACCTCGTCTTCATGCAGTTCGAGCAGTTCGAGGACGGCAGCCGCGCCGACCTGCCGCGGCCCTCCATCGACACCGGCATGGGGCTGGAGCGCATCGGCGCCGTGCTCCAGGGCAAGCACGACAATTACGACACCGACCTGATGCGCGCGCTGATCGAGGCCTCGGCCAATCTGACCGACGGCGCCCCGGACGGGCCCGGCCGTGTCCACCACCGGGTCATCGCCGACCATTTGCGCTCGACCTCCTTCCTGATCGCCGACGGCGTGCTGCCTTCCAACGAGGGCCGGGGCTACGTGCTGCGCCGGATCATGCGCCGGGCCATGCGCCACGCGCATCTGCTCGGCGCCCAGGATCCGGTGATGTACCGCCTCGTACCGGCGCTGGTCGCGCAGATGGGAGCGGCCTTCCCCGAACTTCCCCGCGCCCAGTCGCTGATCGAGGAGACCCTGCGCTCCGAGGAGACGCGGTTCCAGGCCACCCTCGACCGCGGTCTGCGCCTGCTCGACGAGGAACTCGACCGCCTGCCCGAGGGCGCGCCGCTGCCGGGTGGCGCGGCTTTCCGGCTCTACGACACCTACGGCTTCCCGCTCGACCTCACCCAGGACGCGCTGCGCGAACGCCACCGCACGGTCGACGTGGCGGGCTTCGAGACGGCGATGGCCGAGCAGAAGCGCATGGCCCGCGCGGCCTGGGCCGGCTCCGGCGAGGCCGGCGAGGCGGCGATCTGGTTCGACCTCGCCGAGCGCCACGGCCCCACCGAGTTCCTCGGCTACGACACCGAGAGCGCCGAGGCGCAGATCCTCGCCCTCGTCGCGGAAGGAAAGCCCATCGCGAGCGCCGGATCGGGCGAGGCGGTGCAGATCGTGCTGAACCAGACCCCCTTCTACGCCGAATCCGGCGGCCAGGTCGGCGATGCCGGCACCCTGACCACCGATACGGCCCGCGTCGCGATCAGCGACGTGCGCAAGCAGGCCGGGCTCTTCGTGCATTCCGGCCGGGTCGCGGAGGGAACGCTTCAGAGCGGCGCCGCCGCGGCGCTCACGGTCGATCACGACCGGCGCGCGGCGATCCGCGCCAACCATTCCGCGACCCATCTGCTGCACGAGGCGCTGCGCCGCCGGCTCGGCGATCACGTGGCCCAGCGCGGCAGCCTCGTGGCCCCCGACCGGCTGCGCTTCGACTTCACCCACCCAAGGGGGCTCGCCGGCGAGGACCTCGCCGCGGTCGAGGCCGAGGTCAATGCCTTCGTGCGCCAGAATACCCCCGTCGAGACGCGGATCATGACCCCCGACGCCGCCGAGGCGCTGGGAGCCCGCGCCCTTTTCGGCGAGAAATACGGCGACGAGGTGCGCGTCGTCGCCATGGGCCGGAGTGCGGGGAGCGGCATCGGCGCGGGCGGCGATACCTATTCGCTCGAACTCTGCGGCGGCACCCATGTGGGCCGCACAGGCGAGATCGGCACCTTCCGCCTCGTGGGCGAAGGCGCCTCGGCGAGCGGCGTGCGCCGGATCGAGGCCCTGACCGGCGCCGCGGCACTCGCCCACAGCGCCGGCGAATCCGGGGCGCTGGCCGAGGCCGCGGGCCTCCTGCGCGCGCGGCCCGATGAACTCGCCGCCCGCATCCGCGCGCTGATGGACGAGCGCAAGGCGGCGGCGGCGGAGATTGCCGAGCTGCGGCGCAAGCTCGCACTGGCGGGCGGTGCCGAGGCCGGCATCTCGGCCGAGGCCGAGACCGTCGCGGGCATTCCCTTCCTCGCCCAGGCGCTCACGGGCGTCTCGCCGAAGGATCTGCGCGGCCTGATCGACGCGCACAAGGCGCGGCTCGGCTCCGGCGTGGTGCTGCTCGTCGCCGACACCGGCGACCGGGCGGCGGTGGCCGCGGGCGTGACCGAAGACCTGACCGGCCGCCTCTCCGCGGTCGATCTCGTGCGTGCGGCCACCGAGACGCTCGGCGGCAAGGGCGGCGGCGGGCGGCCCGATTTCGCCCAGGGTGGCGGCGCAGACCCCGCCCGCGCGGCGGCCGCGATCGCGGCGGCGCGCGCCCTGCTGGAGGAGAAGGAAAATGCCTAAGGCCTATCTCGTCGCCCGCATCGACGTCACGGATCCGGACCGCTACGGGCGATACGCCGCCGAGACCCCGGGGATCGCCGCGCGCTTCGGCGGCCGCTTCATCGTGCGCGCGGGCCGCTTCGACGCCAAGGAGGGCCAGGCCCGCGCCCGCAACGCCATCATCGAATTTCCCGACTACGACAGCGCGCTCGCCTTCTATGACTGCGACGCCTATCGGGCCGTGCTGCCGCACGCCATGGCGGGTTCCGAGCGCGAGGTCGTCATCGTCGAAGGTGTCGAGGAGGACGCCTGATGCCCGCCTACTGGATCGCGCATGTCACCGTGACCGATGCGGAGGCCTACCGGCGCTACGCCGAGCTCGCCACGGCGGCGATCGCGGCCCACGGCGGCCGCTTCCTGGCCCGCTCGGGGCGCTACGTGCAGCTCGAGGGCCGGGACCGCGCGCGCAACGTGCTGGCGGAATTCCCCGACCTCGAGGCGGCAGAGACCTGCTACCGCTCGCAGGCCTACCAGGCGGCCCTCGCCCATGCCAGGGACGCGGCCGAGCGCGACCTGGTCATCGTCGAGGGCCTCGCGCCCTGATCGCCGCTCACATGGCGATGTAGCGATCGCGGCGGTGGTTGATGGCGATCACCGCGTTCAGCACTACCGCACCCGCCAGCGAATAGGCCACCGCCCCGGCAGGCAGCGTCATCAGCGCCAGCGCGAAGATCACCAGATCGACGAGGAGCTGCGTCCAGCCGGCGCGGAAGCCCGTGCGCTCCTGAAGATAGAGCGCGACGATCCCCACACCGCCGAGGCTCGCGCGATGCCGGAAGATCGCGAGCAGGCCCGCGCCCGAGATCACCCCGCCAAGCACCGCGCCGGTCAGCGGCTCCACATGGGCGAAGGTCAGGACCTCGGGCCGCAGCGCGGAGAAGACCGAGACCAGCCCGACCGCGAGCACCGTCTTCAGCGTGAAGACCCAGCCCATACGGCGCAGCGCCACCCAGTAGAACGGCAGGTTCAGCACGAAGAAGACCGGCCCGAAGGCGATTCCGGTCCAGATCGAGACCAGGAGCGCCAGGCCCGCGATCTGGCCGGTGATCAGCCCCAGATGCTGCAGGAAGGCGAGCCCCGTGACCACCATCAGCGAGCCCGCAACCAGGCCCTGCGCATCCTCGAACGCGCTATGCCGCGGAGGCGGGGGCGGGCCCTCGACCCCGCCCTCCGCTCCGGCGGCGCTCAGCCCAGCGCCCCCTGCAGGTTCGCGTCGACCTTCTCGAGGAAGCCCGTGGTCGTCAGCCATTTCTGGTCCGGCCCGACCAGCAGCGCGAGATCCTTGGTCATGAACCCGGCCTCGACCGTGTCGACGGTGACCCGCTCGAGCGTCTCGGCGAAGTTCATCAGCGCCGCATTCTCGTCGAGCTTGGCGCGATGCTTCAGCCCGCCGGTCCAGGCGTAGATCGAGGCGATCGAATTGGTCGAGGTCTCCTTGCCCGCCTGATGCTGGCGGTAGTGCCGCGTCACCGTGCCATGCGCCGCCTCGGCCTCCACCGTCTTGCCGTCGGGCGTCATCAGCACGCTCGTCATCAGCCCGAGCGAGCCGAAGCCCTGGGCCACGGTATCGGATTGCACGTCTCCGTCGTAGTTCTTGCAGGCCCAGACATAGCCGCCCGACCATTTCAGCGCCGAGGCCACCATGTCGTCGATCAGCCGGTGCTCGTAGGTGATGCCGGCCTTCTTGAAGGCATCGGCGAACTCGGCGTCGAAGACCTCCTGGAACAGGTCCTTGAAGCGGCCGTCATAGGCCTTGAGGATGGTGTTCTTGGTCGAGAGATAGAGCGGCCAGCCGAGCGAGAGCGAATAGTTCATCGAGGCGCGGGCGAAGTCGATGATCGACTGGTCGAGGTTGTACATCGCCATCGTCACGCCCGAGCCCGGCGCGTCGAAGACGTCCCGCTCGATCACCCTGCCGTCCTCGCCGACGAACTTGATCGTCAGCTTGCCCTTGCCGGGGAAGCGGAAGTCGGTGGCCCGGTACTGGTCGCCGAAGGCATGGCGGCCGACGACGATCGGCTGGGTCCAGCCCGGCACGAGCCGCGGCACGTTCTTGCAGATGATCGGTTGGCGGAAGATGACGCCGCCGAGGATGTTGCGGATGGTCCCGTTGGGGCTCCGCCACATCTGCTTGAGGCCGAATTCCTCGACGCGGGCCTCGTCGGGGGTGATGGTGGCGCATTTCACGCCCACGCCGTGTTCCTTGATCGCGTTGGCCGCATCGATGGTGATCTGGTCGTCGGTCCGGTCGCGCTCCTCGATGCCGAGGTCGTAGTATTTCAGGTCGATGTCGAGATAGGGCAGGATCAGCTTCTGCTTGATGAAGTCCCAGATGATCCGGGTCATCTCGTCGCCGTCGAGTTCGACGACCGGATTGGCGACTTTGATCTTGGGCATGGACGGGCTCCCTCGGGATTTGCTCGGCGCTGAACGGGCGCGGCCTCTCTAGCGGATCGGCGCCCCGAGGGGAAGCCGCGCATACGCCCGCATACCGGCTATTTCGGCGGCATCGGCGCGACGAAATCGAGCGCCATCGCCATCAGCCGGTCGCGCAGCGCCGGATCGGTGAAGGCCTCAGCGTCCACATCGACCAGCCCAGGCATCGGCCGGCCGGTCATCTCCATCGGCCGCACATGGGGCAGGGCCAGGGCGGCGCCGGCCCGGGCCTTGCCCACCCGGTACATGCCGCCCGCGCGATAGACCCCGCAGAGCATGTTCCCGTTGAGCAGGAAGCAGAGCCCGCCGAACATCTTCCGCTCGGTGACGCCGTCGCACCCCGCGAGCGCCTGGCGGATCGTGGCCGCGAGGCTCTCGTCATAGGCCATGCCCGTCCCTCCCTTGCCCGATCCCGGCCCGCGAGAGTATCACGCGGCCGGCACGGACGGGAGGGACCAGGTGGCAGGCACGGATCGCGGGCGCGAGAGCGGCGGCACCCAGGCGGCGGACCAGCCGGTCTTCGTGCTGGTGCGCCCGCAGCTCGGCGAGAACATCGGCGCCGCCGCGCGCGCGATGCTGAATTTCGGTCTCGACCGGATGCGGCTGGTCGCCCCGCGCGACGGCTGGCCGAACCCGGCGGCAGACGCCATGGCGAGCGGCGCCGGGCGCGTGCTCGACGACGCACGCCTCATCGAGACCACCGCCGAAGCCTGCGCCGACCTCACCCATGTCTTCGCCACCACCGCCCGCGAGCGCGCGCTGACCCTGCCGGTCGTCACCCCCGAAGCGGCGATGGCCGAGGCGCGCACGATCATCGCCGCCGGCGGCCGCGTCGGCGTGCTCTTCGGCGCCGAGCGCGCCGGGCTGGAGACCGCCGATGTCGCGCGGGCCAATGCGGTGATCTCGGTTCCGACCAACCCCGGCTTCGGCTCGCTCAATCTCGCGCAATGCGTGCTCCTCGTCGCCTACGACTGGATGCGCGCTGCCGGCCCCGCCGCGGTGGTCCCTGGCGCGGACTGGGCGAGCGGGATCGAGCTGGACCGACTCCTCGAGCATCTCGACCAGCGGCTGGAGGCGGCGGGGTATTTCTTCCCCGCGCAGAACCGCACGAGCATGAAGCTCAACATCGAGACCCTCTTCCGCCGGACGCCGCTCACCGGCGCCGAGATCCGCACGCTGCACGGCATCCTCCGGGCGCTGACCCGGCCCCCGGACGCCGGGCGCTGAGCGCATATCGCGCTTGCCCGGGCGCGGCGCGGGGCCTAAATCGCCCCCGGAGGTGGCCATGACGAAACCGCGCAGCATCTTCGAGGACGTGGGCGACGCCGCCCCCGCGCCGGCCCCGACGCCCGCGCGGCGGCCGCAATACGCCCGCCGCGGCATCGCGCTCTGGCTCTCGGTGATCTTCCTCCTGGTCGTGGCGATGATCGTGGTCGGCGGCATGACGCGGCTCACCGATTCGGGCCTCTCCATCACCGAATGGCGACCGGTGACCGGGGCGGTCCCCCCGCTCGACGCCGCCGCCTGGGAGGCGGAATTCGAGAAATACCGCGCCACGCCGCAATTCGAGATCCTCAACCGCGACATGGAGCTCGCCGAGTTCAAGGCGATCTACTGGTGGGAATGGGGCCACCGCCAGCTCGGCCGCCTGATCGGCGCGGTCTGGGCGCTGGGGTTCCTCTGGTTCTGGCTGCGCCGGCGCATCCCGCCGGGCTGGACCTGGCGCCTGCTGGTGACGGGCCTCCTCGGCGGCCTCCAGGGCGCGATCGGCTGGTGGATGGTGACCTCCGGCCTCACCGGCACCATGACCAGCGTCGCCTCCTGGCGGCTCGCGGTGCATCTCGGCCTCGCCTTCCTCATTCTCGGCCTGATCGCCTGGTACATCCTGCGGCTCGGACGAAGCGAGGCGGAGCTGATCCAGGCCCGCCGCCAGCGCAACGAGGGCCTCATGCGCTGGGGCAGCCTGCTCGTCGTGCTCGCCTTCGCCCAGATCCTGCTCGGGGCGCTGGTCGCAGGCATCGACGCCGGCCGGAGCTACAACGACTGGCCGCTGATGGGCGGCGACTTCCTGCCCTTCACCGCCTTCAACCTCGAGCCCTATTGGAGCAACTACCTCGAAAACCCGGGGCTGGTGCAGTTCAACCACCGCATGCTCGGCTATCTGCTGGCGCTCGTCGGCATCCTCGCCTGGTGGCGCAGCCGCCGGAGCGCGCTCGGCGACATCCGCGGCGCCTTCGACGCCATGGCGGCGATGATGGTGCTCCAGATCGCGCTCGGCATCGTCACCGTGCTCTGGGGCGCGCCCTGGCAGGCGGCGATCCTGCACCAGCTCGGCGCCGTCGCGCTTTTCGTGCTGGTCATCCGCGCCCGCTTCGCCGCGCTCTACCCCCGCCCCCAGCGCATCGCGCGCGGCTGAGCCCCCTCCACCGCCCGCACCGACAGGAAGCCGCAGGCGGGGTCCGTCGCGGCCGACCCCCGTGTCCGCAGGCAGAACCGGATCTTCGGCCATGCCGCCTCCCTCACGGCGGGCCGCCGTCCGCCGCGGGCCGATCCTCCCCCGGATCCCCGAGCTCCACCCAGAAGATGACGAGCTCGTAGAAGAGCGCTAGCACGATCGGCCCCAGGAAGAGCCCGATCAGCCCGAAGCTGATCGTGCCGCCGATCACGCCGGCCAGGATCACCAGCATCGGGGTGCGCAGCCCGTGCCCGACCATCAGCGGCTTGAGCGCGAGATCGCTGAACATCGCCGGGACAAGCCAGGCGGTCAGCAGGATCGCGGGCCAGGTGCCGAGCACGAGCCAGCCCCAGACGATCACCGGCACCACCACGAGGCCGACCCCGATCTGCAGGATCGCGCCGAGCAGCGCCACGAGCGTCAGCAGCCCCGCCGCCGGCACGCCCGCGACGATCAGGGCGACGCCGACCAACAGCGCCTGGATCGCCGCCACCCCGATCACCCCGCGCGCCACGTTGCGGATCGTGGCGGCGCCGAGATCGACGAAATCCGACCCGCGGCTTCCCATGACCCGCGCGGCAAAGCGCCGGAACCCCGGCACGAAGCGCGGCCCCGGCACGAGCAGCACGCCCGCGATCACCACCGCGATCAGGATGTCGATCAGATCCCGGCCGAGGGCCTCGGCCGGGCGGATGACCCATTTCCCGGCGCCGATCAGTGTCGTGCCGTAGCGCCCGAGAAAGCCCTGTAGGTTCGAGGAGGCCAGCTCCCAGTTCGAATGCAGCCAGGCCCCGGCGATCGGGATGGTCCTCACCTCCGCCGGCGGCGGCGGGATCGACAGGCCGCCGCCGGCCATGCCCATCGAGAGCGCCTCCACCGACCCGACGAGGCTCGCCACCAGCATCGAGATCGGACCGAGCACGATGGCGAGCCCGATCAGGGTGACGATCACGGAGGCGAGCCGCCCGCGCCCGCCCAGCCGCGCCGCGAGCCTTGCATGGCCGGGCTGCAGCGCCACGGTCAGGAACAGCGCCCAGAGCAGGATCAGCACGAAGGGGCGCAGGATCACCAGCGCCAGCCAGGCGAAGAGCCCGAGAAACCCGAGCCGCACCGCCAGATCCACCACGATCCGGTCCGCCGGCCGGCCGGGACTAAACTCGGGTCGCTCGTCGGGCATGGCGGGCCCCCGTCCGTGATCGTCGGTCGCGCGCCGCTCCCGGCGCCGATTGCCTTGATGGGCGCTCCGGCGGCGGGATGCAACGCCGGGCTGGCGCGATGCGGGTTGCGGCGGCGGCGCGAGAGCGGATACTGCCGCGATGCTGCGCTTCCTCCTCGCCCTGGTTCTCGCCCTCGCGCTCGTCGCGACCGTCACCCGCGCCCACGGCCCGCGGCGCTTCCTCTTCGCCCTGCTCGGGCTGATGGTGCTCTACACCATCCTCAAGCTCACCGGCGTCATCGACGCGATGGCGCCGTCGCGATATGGGGTATTTTGATACCGTAATTTCAATCGCATGATATCGCTAAAGAAATTCCGCAACATTGCGATTGACGCGCGTCGCCGTCCCGGCCATAACCCCCCGGCCTCCGGAAGGGTCCGCCTTCCGGCCTGACACGGGACCGTTCGAGACATGAAGACATTCTCCGCCAGACCGGCCGACATCGACAAGCAGTGGATCGTGATCGACGCCGAGGGCATCGTCCTGGGCCGGCTCGCCAGCCTCGTCGCCATGCGGCTGCGCGGCAAGCACAAGCCCAGCTTCACGCCGCACATGGACATGGGCGACAACGTGATCGTCATCAACGCCGACAAGGTGCAGATGACCGGCAACAAGCGCGCCGACAAGCGCTATTACTGGCACACCGGCTTCCCCGGCGGCATCAAGCACCGCACCGCCGGCCAGATCCTCGAAGGCAAGCATCCCGAGCGCGTGATCCTCAAGGCCGTCGAGCGGATGCTGCCCGGCGGGCCGCTCAGCCGCAAGCAGATGTCGAACCTGCGCGTCTACGCCGGCAACGAGCATCCCCATGGCGGCCAGGAGCCGCAGGTGCTCGATCTCGCCGGCATGAACCCCAAGAACACCCGGAGCGCATAATCATGGCAGATCTCACTTCGCTCGATCAGCTCAAGGACTCCGTGGTCGGGATCGATTCCGCGGCCGCAGCCGCGCCGGTGCGCGAGCCCAAGCGCGACGCGCTCGGCCGCTCCTATGCCACCGGCAAGCGCAAGGACGCGGTCGCCCGTGTCTGGATCAAGCCGGGCTCCGGCAAGGTCGTGGTCAACGGCAAGGACATGAATGCCTATTTCGCCCGCCCCGTGCTGCAGATGGTGATCGGCCAGGCCTTCACCGTCGCCGGGGTCGCCGGCGAGTTCGACGTGATGGCGACCGTCAAGGGCGGCGGCCTCTCCGGCCAGGCCGGCGCGGTCAAGCACGGCATCAGCCAGGCGCTCAGCCTCTACGAGCCCAGCCTCCGCCCCGCGCTCAAGGCGGCCGGCTTCCTGACCCGCGACAGCCGCGTGGTGGAACGCAAGAAATACGGCAAGCGCAAGGCCCGTCGCAGCTTCCAGTTCTCCAAGCGCTGATCGCCGCTTCCCATCGAACGGGCGCCGGGGTTGCCTCCGGCGCCCTTTGCCGCGCGCCGGGCCTACGCTGCCCCTCCCGCAAGGTATTCGGTCCCGACCGCCGATCGTCGGCACCTCGGAGGATCGGCCGCGGCAGGCCGCCCGCACGCATTCCCGATTGACTCGGCCCTCCGGACCCCGCATGCCGGTGGCCATGGGCAGGAGATGGCGCGGCTGGGTGCAGGCTCTGCTCGCCGGGTTCTTCGCCCTGGCGATCGTCCAGGCGCCGGCTCTCAATGCCCGCATCGTCATCGAGCGGACGGTCTACGCGCTCGACTACGCGCTCCCCGGGGGAATCCTTCCGGAACTCTGCACGGACGTCGGGCATCCGGCCCATGATGACGAAAAGCACATCCTGACCCCGGCGTGTTTTGCCTGCGTCCTCGTGGCCGCGCCGGGTTTGGCCACCGCCGCTCCGGGCGAGGCTACGCGTGCCCTGTTCGCGACCGACGCGGACTTTCGTATCGGGCGTGCCATCGGCCGGCCGCAGGCCGCGTCGGCGGCGCAACTGGCGCGGGGCCCGCCGACGAAGTCCATCTCCTGAGATTGCGTCCGTCCGCGCACGGACGGTCCCCATATCATGCCGCGGCGCAACGCCGGCGGCGACCGGAAGGATGGAAATCCCATGTCCAAGCTCATTCTCGCCGCCGCGCTCGCGGCCGGCATCGCGACTGCCGCCAACGCCCACGTCACCTTCGAGACCTCGGAGGCGACCGTCGGCGGCAGCTGGAAGGCGGTTCTGCGGGTCCCGCATGGCTGCGCCGGCGAGGCGACGCAGACGCTGCGCGTACAGATCCCCGAGGGGGTGATCGCGGTGAAGCCGATGCCGAAGGCCGGCTGGAGGCTCGAAACCGTGACGGGCAAATATGCCAGGTCCTACGACTACTACGGCACGCCGATGAGCGAAGGCGTGACCGAGATCGTCTGGACCGGCGAGCTTCCGGATGCCTTCTACGACGAATTCGTGTTCCGCGCGATGCTGACGACCGATCTCGAGGTCGGCGAGGCGCTCTATTTCCCCGTCGTCCAGGAATGCGCCGACGCGGCGGAGCGCTGGATCGAGATCCCGACCACGGGCCAGGACCATGACAGCCTCGAGAGCCCGGCGCCGGGAGTGAAGCTGCTGCCGGCCGCGGGCGGCCACTGACGCGCCCGGGCCGGGGTGCCGGCGCGCCTCGTCCTCTGTCTGCTCGCGTGCCTTCTCTGCGGGGCGCGCGCGCAGGCGCATGCGCAGCTCGTCGCCACCGATCCAGCGGCGGGCACGATGATGTCCGAGGCGCCCGCGGCGGCAACGCTGACCTTCAGCGAGCCGGTCCGGCCGCTCGTCCTCCGCTGGTTTCCGCCGGCCGGCGGTGCCGCGATCGAGGGGGCGCCGGAGGCGGCGGGGGACAGCCTTGTCGTGCCCCTGCCGGCAGACCCCGTCGAAGGCACCTGGCTCCTCAGCTGGCGGGTGGCCTCCGCCGACGGCCACCCGGTCGGCGGCAGCCTCACTTTCTCCATCGGCAGGGCGACCTCCGGCGCGGCCGACGCATCCGAAGCCGCTGCCCCGCGCTCGGCACCGACCGCCGCCCTCGGGCGCGGGCTCCTGACGCTCGCCCTCGTCTTCGGGGTCGGCGGGGCCGTCTTCCGGGACCTCGTCGACCGTGGCCGGTCGGGCCGCCTGGCGCCCACCGTCGCAGGTTGCTCAGCCATCGCGGTGCTGCCGCTGGCGGTCTTGGCGCTCGGCCTCCAAGGGCTCGACCTCCTCGATCTCGCGCCGGGCAGTCTCGTCACCCCGGCGCCCTGGCGTGCGGCCCTGGCGAGCCCGTTCGCGGCGACGGCCGTCCTCGCCGCGGCCGCCGCTGTCGCCTCGGCCTGCCGGGCCCCGGGCTGGGCCGTGCTGGCGTGGGCTCTCGCCGCCGTTTCCTTCGCGCTCTTCGGCCATGCGGCAACGGCTGCTCCCCGCTGGCTGACCGCCCCGTCGGTGGCGATCCATGCCGCCGCCGTCGTCTTCTGGATCGGCGCGCTGCCCGGGCTCGCGGAACGGGCGGCCTCGCCAGGCGCGGCCCTCGTTCCGACACTCCGGCGTTTCTCGGCGCTGGCGATGCCGCTCGTCGCGCTCCTCCTCCTGAGCGGTGCGCTGCTCGCCATCGTGCAGATGCGCACCCCGGCAGCGCTGGTCGCGAGCGCCTACGGCCGGTTGCTCCTCGCCAAGCTCGTCGCGGTCGCGCTGCTTCTCGCGCTCGCGGCCGTGAACCGGTTGCTGCTGACGCCCGCGATCGAACGGGGAGAGACCGGGGCGGCGCGGCGGTTCCGGCGGTCGGTCGCAGCCGAGATCCTGCTCGGAGTCGCGATCCTCTGCCTCGCCAGCGGCTTCCGTCTGACCCCGCCACCCCGTGCACTCGCGGCGGCGGCGTCCGAGGCCTACGTTCACATGCACGGGCCGAACGTGATGGCGGACGTCACGCTGAAGCCCGGGCGACCGGGAGCGAACCGCATCGAGATCGCCTTGATGTCAGCCGACGGCGGCGAGCTGGACCCGCTTGAGGTCAGGATCAGCTTCGCCGACCCTGCCCGCGGCATCGAGCCGATCCGCCTCGAGGCGTCCCGCGACGGCCCGCTCTGGCTCGCCGGCCCGGTCGAGCTGCCGGTGGGCGGCCAATGGACGGTGCGGCTCGACGTGCTGGTCAGCGACTTCATCAAAGCTTCGATCGAGGCGGAGCTTCCGATGCCTGGCCCATGACGGACCCTGCGGCAGCGTCCAGTCGCTCTCGCACTTTCGCTCACGCGGCGACGGCACCGCAGGCGTCATTCTTCGTCGCGCGGAGCGGCGCCATGGCCGACCAGGAAGTGCCTGTGATCACCTGCACCCAGGAACCCGGGACGACCCGCCTCCCTGTTGTGTGGCACCTTGCGCAGGCCGGACCGAAACGTTCGACCTGCGGGTCAGGCTGTTGGCACAAATGTGGTGGTCTCGGCAATCCAATGGCTTACTGGTCGCCATGACAGCATGTGTCATACCGAATCCGGTTGATTGATTCCGGCGGGGGGGGATTCCCCGATGGAATCAATCAACCGGATTCGGTATCAGACGACCAAACGGTGTGCGGAGGCAATCCGCCCATATGGCGAAACCACTTGGACTCATCACGATCTCTTGGGTGGACTGAAAGGTGGCTCCAATCAAGTGCACATAATAAAATAGCATTACATTGCAATGATTTAAGTACTTGTCTTGGTGCCCCGTGTCCGACTTGAACGGACCACCTCTGGGTTACAAAGCCAGCGCTCTACCGGATGAGCTAACGGGGCCTCGACCATCCAGCTACCAAATCGGCGCCGGGACTTCAAACTGTACCTGCCGCCTGCCGGGCGCGGTCGATGCCGGCGCGAGCGGCCGGACCACTCGCGATGTCCCGAGCTTCCGTCACCGGGGCCGTCCTAGATCGGCCGCCCAAGCAGCAGCTTCGGAAGATCCCCCGCGAGACCCGCCGCCTCGCGGATCAGCCCGCGCCTGAGCGCCGGCAGCCGGTTCACCAGACCCAGGCCGAGGTCGCGCCCCAGGCGCAGGAGCGGGTTGTCGTTGGAGAAGAGCCGGTTGAGCCCGTCCGTGGCCGCGACCAGCATGGCGGTGTCGAACCGCCGCCAGCGCTGGTAGCCCGCGAGCACGTCCGGCGCGCCGATGTCGAGCCCGCGGCGATGCGCCTCCACCAGAACCTCCGCGAGCGCGGCCACGTCCCGCAGGCCGAGGTTCAGACCCTGCCCCGCGAGCGGATGGATGCCATGCGCCGCATCGCCCGCCAGCGCCACCCGCTCGGCGGTGAAGCTCTCGGCCAGCGACAGGCCAAGCGGATAGCCGAAGCGCGCGCCCGCCAGCCGGATCCCGCCGAGGAAATCCCCGAACCGCGGCCTGAGCGCGGCGAGATAGGCCTCCCTCTCCAGCCCCGCGATCACCGCGGCGCGGTCGCGCGCCTCGGTCCAGACGATCGAGGACCGGTTGCCCGGCAGGGGCAGGATCGCCAGCGGCCCCGGCGGCATGAAGAACTGATGCGCGATGCCGTGATGCGGCAGCTCGTGCTCCACGGCGCAGACCAGCGCGCTCTGGCGATACTCCCAGCCCAGCCGCGCGATCCCGGCGCGGGCGGCGACCCGGCTGCCCCGCCCGTCGCAGCCGACCAGAAGGGCCGCCCGGAGCCGGCTGCCGTCGCCAAGCGTCACCGCGATGCCGCCGGGCCCGGGCGCCTGGGCGACGGCCTCCGTCTCCGAGCGATGCTCGATCAGCGCGCTGCCGTCGATGGCGTCGAGCAGCGCCCCCCGCAGGTAGCGATCCTCGAGGAAATGCCCCATCGGGCCCTCGTCGATCTCGTTCCGGTCGAAATGCAGATGCCAGGGCGCGGCCCCCTCGCCGGCCCGCCCGTCGCTGATCTTGATGTCGTTGATCGCCTGCGCCTGCGCCGCCAGGTCGCGCCAGAGCCCCAATGCGGCGAGCATGCGCCGCGACGACAGCGCCAGCGCATAGGCGCGCCCGTCGAATTCCGGCGCCGCGCGCCGCGCCCGCGGCTGGGCGTCGATCACCACGCTGCTGAGCCCGCCCGAGGCCAGCGCCAGGGCCAGGGCGGGCCCGTTCAGCCCGCCTCCGACGATCAGGACATCGCAATGCCGCTCCATGGGCGCATGCTATTCCAAGCGCCAAGGCGATTGTCCATCGCCAATGCCCCGGCTAGGCTCGCGCGATCGGCGATGGAAGGATACGCATGTCGGACACCTGGCTCTGGATGACGGCCGCGGATCTCGGGCGAGCCTTCGAGGCGGGCGAGATCGATCCGCGCGAGGTGACCGAGGTCTATCTCTCGGCCATCGAGAGCCATCCCCAGGCGCCGGGGATCTACGCCCGCGTCACCGCCGACCGGGCGCGGGCCGAGGCCGATGCCGCGGCCGCCCGGGCGCGGGCGGGGCTGCGCCACGGGCCGCTCGACGGCGTGCCGGTCAGCTGGAAGGATCTCTTCGATACCGCCGGCACCGCCACCGAGGCGGGCTCGGCCCTGCTCGCCGGCCGGGTGCCGGAGCGCGACGCGGCGGTGCTCGCCCATGCCGGGCGGGCCGGGCTCGTCTGCCTCGGCAAGACCCATCTGACCGAACTCGCCTTCTCCGGGATCGGGATCAACCCGGTCACCGCGACCCCGCCCAACATCAACGATCCCGAGCTCGCACCGGGGGGTTCCTCCTCCGGGGCGGCGGCTTCGGTCGCCTTCGGGCTCGCCGCCGCCGGGATCGGCTCGGACACCGGCGGCTCGATCCGCGTCCCCTCGAGCTGGAACGATCTCGTCGGGCTGAAGCCCACCCACGGGCTGCTCAGCCTCGAGGGCGTGGTGCAGCTCTGCCCGCGCTTCGACACCCCCGGCCCGCTCTGCCGCTCGGTCGAGGACGCGGCCCTCCTGCTCGCCGCCCTCTCCGGCGCCCCGGCCCCGGATCTCGCCGGCGCCTCGCTCGACGGCGCAAGCCTCCTCGTGCTCGACACCGCCGGGATCGGCCCGACCGCCGACGGCCAGGCCCGGGCGCTCGAGGCCGCGCTCGACCCGCTGCGCGCCGCCGGGGCGCGGACCGAGCGCGCCGCCCTCGCCTCCGTCGCCGAGGCGATGGCGCTCGCCCCCTGCATCTTCGCCGCCGAGGCCTACGGGACCTGCCGCGAGGTCATCGAGGCCCGGCCCGAGCTCATGTTCGCCCCCGTGCTCGACCGGTTCCGCTCCGGGGAGGCCTTCTCGGCGCCCGACTACGTGGCCGCCTGGCAGAAGCTCGACCGCCTGCGCGCCGAATATCTCGCCGAGACCGCCGGCTTCGACGCGGTGGTCCTGCCCACCACCCCGAACCTCGCGCCGAATGTCGAGGCGCTTCTGGCCGATCACGCGCTCTTCATGCGCGAGAACCTCATGACCCTGCGCAACACCAGGATCGGCAATCTCATGGGGCTCTGCGCGCTCAGCCTGCCGAGCGGCACCCCCGGCTGCGGGCTGATGGTCATGGCCGCCCCCGGCTCGGAGTCGCGCCTCCTGCGCCTCGGCGCGGCCATCGAGGCGGCGCTGGGCGCCTGACGCCACGAACCGGCCGCCCGAGGGCGGCCCGCAATGCCCATGCCAGCGGCCCGCGCCGTCGACTTTCATCCCGCCCCCGAGCCGGGTGTCCCCAGCCCGATCGACCCGTGGCGATCGGGCCGCGCCGGACCTGCCGGGGGCCGGCGCGCCACCGGCGCCTCGCCTTTCGGGTCCGGGGGAATGCTCGGCGGGCCACGCGGGGCGCGGCCTTCTCCCCAAGCTCCGATAACGGGGTCGCCGCGCCGGGCGGGCAGCAGGGACCGCCGGTATTATCTGGACCTTAACCGCCCCGGCGGATAGAATTGCCGCAGACCGGGACGCCAGATCCCGGATGTGAGGCACGAAGGATGCAGTTACCCCAGCGGTTCTCCGATCTGCCGGAGTATGCCTTTCCGCGTCTGCGGCGGCTGCTCCACGGCTGCGCGCCCGGCAGGCCCGAGATCTCCATGAGCATCGGCGAGCCGCGCCATCCGGTTCCCGCCCTCGTCGCCGAAACCATCGCCGCCCATGCCGGGGAATTCGGCCGCTACCCACCCAACGAGGGAACGCCGGAGCTGCGCGCCGCCATCGCGGACTGGCTGGCGCTGCGCTACGGCGTCGCCGTCGATCCCGAAACCGAGGTGGTCTCGCTGAACGGCAGCCGCGAGGGGCTCTTCAACGCCGCGCTGGCACTCTCGCCGGAAAGCAAGGGCGGGCAGCGGCCGGCGATCCTCATGCCGAACCCGTTCTACCAATGCTACGGCGCGGCCGCGCTCGCCGTCGGCGCCGAGCCGGTCCCGGTGGCGGCAACGCCCGAAACCGGCTTCCTGCCGGATTTCGCGGCCCTGCCCGGCGCCCTGCTCGACCGGGTGACGCTCGCCTATGTCTGCTCGCCCGCCAATCCCCAGGGCGCGGTGGCGGACGCGGCTTGGTGGCGCGCGCTGATCGCGCTCGCCGAGCGCCACGATTTCCGCATCCTCGCCGACGAATGCTATTCCGAGATCTGGCGCGGCGCCCCGCCGCCGGGCGCGCTCCCCGCCGCCCGCGCCGCCGGTGCGGATCCCGAGCGGGTGCTGGTCTTCCAGTCGCTCTCGAAGCGCTCGAACGTGCCCGGCCTGCGCGCGGGCTTCGCCGCGGGCGGCCCGCGCGGCATCGCGGCGATCCGGCAGCTGCGCGCCTATGGCGGCGCGCCGGTGCCGCTGCCGCTGCAGCACGCCGCCACGGCGCTCTGGCGCGACGAGGCGCATGTGGTGGCGAGCCGCGCGCTCTATGTGGAGAAATTCGAGCTCGCCGACGCGATCCTCGGCGACCTGCCGGGCTATGTGCCGCCCGGCGCCGGGTTCTTCCTCTGGCTGCCGGTCGGCGACGGCGAGGCGGCAGCCCTCGCGCTCTGGCGCGAGATGGGTGTGCGGGTGCTGCCGGGCGCCTATCTTGGCCGCACCGACGCCACGGGTCGCAATCCCGGGGCCGCATACATCCGCGTCGCGCTGGTCGCAGAAGCCGCGGAAGTCGCGCGCGGACTTCGCGCGATCCGCGAGGTTCTCGGAGACAGGCATTTCATCGAAAGGGCAGGATAGATGGCAGGACGCAGCAAAGCGAAACGTCGCGCCCCCCTCATCGAAAGCGATACCGAGGAGGCCTTGCGCCGTCGCGGCACCGAGCTTCTCGGCCTGATCCTGCTCGCGCTGGCCGCCCTCGCCGGGACGATGATCTGGACCTATTCGCCGGACGATCCGAGCCTCTTCAGCGCCACGGACGCCGCGCCGCAGAACGCGCTCGGCCTCGTCGGCGCCTCCATCGCCGACCCGATGCATCGTGCGCTCGGCTGGGCCGCCTACGGCATTCCCGTCGCCCTCGCCGCCTGGGGCCTGCGGCTCCTGCTCCATGCCGGCGAGACCCGGGCGGTCAGCCGCGCCATCGCCGTGCCGGTGGCCCTGCTCGCCGCCGCCGCCTTCGCGGCGACCCATGTGCCGCTCTCCGGCTGGCAGTTCGACTACGGGCTCGGCGGCATGCTGGGCGACGCCGCAGTGGGCGGGCTCGTCTCGCTCATGCCGCTCGACCTCACGCTCGCCCTGACGATCACCAGCCTGGCGCTGGCCTTCGCCTTCGCGCTCACGACCGGCTATGCGCTCGGGGTGACCTGGGCGGAAATGCGCGGCTTTCTCGCCTTCCTCAGCGGCGGCTCGGTGCTGCTCTATTCCGGGCTCTACGGCCTGACCGGCCGTGCCGTCGCGACCGCCTCCGAGGGCGCACGCGCCGCCCACCGCTCGGCGTCGGAACTGCGCGCCCGCCGCGCCGAGGCTGCGGAGGCGTCACTGCCCAAGCCCGGCGCGCTGCGGGCCGAGGGCATCCCGCGATTCGACCCCGCGGCACTGCGGCCCTCCGAGGACAGCGTCATGGCGAAGATCACCGCAGCGGTCCGTGCCCGCGCCGAGGCGGATGCCACCAGCCGCTCGCCTGCGCTGCGCCCGATCCCGCCGCTGACCGCCGCCCATGCCGAGACGGCGGTGCTGGAGCGCGACGACATAGAGGAAACCGAAAGCGACCCGGACCTCGATCGCGAGATCCTTCCGCAGCCGCGGGTTCGCGTTCCCGCCGCGAAACCGCTAGTCAAGAGCGCGCGCGCCCGGTCCGAGGAGCAACCCCAGCTCGCGCTCGACGGCGACGCGCCCGAAATTTACCGGACCCCGCCGCTCTCGCTCCTGCAGTCGCCCTCGACCATCGTGCGCCACCACCTCTCCAGCGACGCGCTGGAGGAGAACGCCCGCATGCTGGAAAACGTGCTCGACGATTACGGCGTGCGCGGCGAGATCGTCTCGATCCGACCCGGTCCGGTGGTGACCATGTATGAACTGGAACCGGCGGCCGGTCTCAAGGCCTCCCGCGTCATCGGGCTCGCGGACGACATCGCCCGCTCGATGTCGGCGCTGGCCTGCCGCGTCTCCACCATCCCGGGGCGCTCGGTGATCGGGATCGAGCTGCCGAACGAACTGCGCGAGAAGGTGCTGCTGCGCGAGATCCTCGCGGCGAAATCCTACGGCGACAGCAGCCACGCCCTGCCGCTCGCGCTCGGCAAGGACATCGGCGGTGAGCCGGTGGTGGCCAACCTCGCCCGCATGCCGCATCTGCTCATCGCCGGCACCACCGGCTCGGGCAAGTCGGTGGCGATCAACACCATGATCCTGAGCCTGCTCTACAAGCTCTCCCCCGACGAATGCCGGCTGATCATGATCGACCCCAAGATGCTGGAGCTCTCGGTCTACGACGGCATCCCGCATCTGCTCTCCCCCGTGGTCACCGACCCCAAGAAGGCCGTCGTGGCGCTGAAATGGGTGGTCGCCGAGATGGAGGAGCGCTACCGCAAGATGTCGAAGCTCGGCGTGCGCAACATCGACGGCTACAACGCCCGGGTGACCGATGCCGAGGCCAAGGGCGAGGCCTTCACCCGCACCGTGCAGACCGGCTTCGACGAGGAGACCGGCGAGCCGGTCTTCGAGACCGAGGAATTCCTGCCCAAGAAGATGGCCTTCATCGTGGTCATCGTCGACGAGATGGCCGACCTGATGATGGTCGCGGGCAAGGAGATCGAGGCCTGCATCCAGCGCCTCGCCCAGATGGCCCGCGCCTCCGGCATCCACCTGATCATGGCCACCCAGCGCCCGTCGGTCGACGTCATCACCGGCACGATCAAGGCGAATTTTCCAACCCGCATCTCCTTCCAGGTGACCTCGAAGATCGACAGCCGCACCATCCTCGGCGAGCAGGGCGCCGAGCAGCTGCTCGGCCAGGGCGACATGCTCTACATGGCCGGCGGCGGGCGCATCACCCGCGTCCACGGCCCCTTCGTCTCCGACGAGGAGGTCGAGGAGGTGGTCCGCCACCTCAAGACCCTCGGCTCGCCCGCCTATGACGCGGGCGTCGTGGACGGCCCCGACGCCGACGAGGAGAGCGAGATCGACCTCGTGCTCGGCCTCGGCGGCAATACCAGCGGAGACGACGCGCTCTACGACCAGGCGGTGGCGATCGTCGCCAAGGACCGCAAATGCTCGACCTCCTACATCCAGCGCAAGCTCTCGATCGGCTACAACAAGGCGGCGAAGCTCGTGGAGCTGATGGAGGAAGCGGGCGTTGTCAGCCAGGCCAACCACGTCGGCAAGCGCGAGGTCATCGTCCCGGAGCGGTGATACCAGCGGCCCTCGCTGTCGACTCCTGTTCATCCCGCGGTCAGGGTGTCCCCAGCCCGATCGACCCGTGGCGATCGGGCCGCGCCGGCCCTGCCGGGGGCCGGCGCGCAAGCGCACCGTCCAGGGCCGACGCGTCCCGATCCTCAACCGATGGTGAAGCTGCACCCCCCTCGCCCTGCGGCGCGCGCCTCCGGGCGACCGGACCGGGCGACGCGCCACCGGCGCCTCGCCTCTTCGGCCCGGGGGAATGCTGTGCGGGCCGCGCGGGGCGCGGCCTTTTCTTTGTCCCGAGGGTCAGACTCAGGATCGGTCAATCGGAGAGGCCGCTGGTATGAGGCAGGTTTTCCGGGCCGTTCGTACAACATGGAAGCACGGGCAGAGACCGCCCGTGGTGGGCGCGGAAGCGCCCGCCTGGGGGGCGGGCGGGCGCTGCCCGTGCTGGCGCACGGGCGGGACACGCTGCCGCAATGCGCACCGCTGAGATCGAACGCGCATGGAACACCGTCTCCGGGCAATTCACGCGCGATGTCGCGGCCACTCCAAGGCGCCGCCGTCCGGGGATACGCACCGATTTGCCTCGCCCGGTCAGCCGACCGGCGCGGCCGCCACCCACCAGGCGGGCGTCGCGCCACCGAGCGCATCCGCCGCCGCGCGCGCCGTTCCCTCGTCGGGAAAGATACCGAAGCAGGTCGCCCCCGAGCCCGACATCCGCGCCAGCCGGCAGCCCGGTGCCCCCGCCAGCGCCGCCAGCACCTCCGCCACCGCGGGCGCGAGCGCGACGGCGGGCGGCTCGAGATCGTTGCGCTGCCCGTGCAGGAAGGCGCAGAGCCGGTCGAACCCGTCGAAGGCGTCCACAGGCGGCATCGGCGACCCCGCGCGCTGCGCGAGCGCCCCGAAGACCGCGCCCGTCGCCAGCGGCACGCCGGGATTGGCCAGCACCAGCCAGAAGCGCGGCATCCCCACCGGCGCGAGCACCTCGCCGATTCCCGCCATGCGCATCGGCCGCGCCGCCAGGCAGACCGGCAGATCCGCGCCCAGAGCCAAGAGCGCCTCCGCCGGCGGCAGCGGCACCGACCAGAGCCGCGCCAGCAGCCGCAGCGCCGCCGCCGCATCCGAGGATCCCCCGCCGATGCCGCCGGCGACGGGCAGCGCCTTCGTCAGCCGGATCGCGGCGCCGCGCCCCGCGGGCCGGAGCAGCCGCGCCGCCGCGAGCACCAGGTTCGAAGCCGGATCCAGCGCCCCCGCGAAGGGTCCGTCGATCTCCAGCGCCAGATCCCGCGCCTCGGTGGCCTCCAGCCGGTCGCCCACCGCGGGAAAGACGACCAGGCTGTCGAGCAGGTGATAGCCGTCCGGCCGCCGCCCGGTGACATGCAGCGTCAGGTTTACCTTCGCCGGGGCGAATTCGCGCTCGCGGCGGGGCATGCGGCGCTCAGCCGTCGGTGCCGGGGTCCGCTTCGGAAAGCACCTGGTCGAGCCCGACCTCGAGCTTGCGCCGGACCCGGTCCATGTCGAGATCCGGCGCCGGCCCGAAGGAGAGCGCCCGGCGCCACTGGAACTCCGCCTCGCGGGTGCGCCCCACCTTCCAGAGCACGTCGCCGAGATGATCGTTGATGATCGGGTCGTCGGGGGTGAGCTCGACGGCGCGCAGCATGTGCGGCACCGCCTCCTCGAAGCGGCCCATGCGATAGAGCACCCAGCCGAGCGAATCGGTGATGTAGCCGTCGTCGGGCTGGCCCGCGACGGCGCGCTCGATCATGTCGAGCGCCTCGTCGAGGTCCCGGCCCTGCTCGACGAGGGAATAGCCGAGATAGTTCAGCACCATCGGCTGGTCGGGCGAGAGCACCAGCGCCTCGCGGAAATCGGCCTCCGCCGCCGGCCAGTTCCCCGCGCGCTCGTTGGAGATGCCGCGGGTGTAGTAGAGCACCCAATGCACCGGCTGCGGATCGGGCACGAGCGCGATCGCCGCGTCATAGGCCGCCGCCGCCTCGCCGTAGCGCTCGGCGACGCGCAGGGCATCGCCCAGCGCCGACTGGACCTCGATCTGCTCGGGATAGGCGGCCGCCAGGTCGGTCAGCGTGGCGATGCCGCCCTCGGTATCGCCCGCCGCATTCTGGGTGCTGGCGCGGCGGATCTCGGCGGTCATGTACCAGGGCGATTCCTGCGGCACGCCGGCCAGCGCCTGGGACGCGAGGTCGAACTGCTCCTCGCGCTCGAGGATATCGGCCGCGAGCAGCCGCGCCTCGACCGCGCCGGGATCCACATGGGCCGCGAGCTGCGCATGCATCAGCCCGATGCGCTCCGATTCGCTGGCGCTGAGCGCGTCGGCCAGCGTGAGCAGCGCCTCGGCCGACCCGGAGCGCGCATTGGTCACCCGGGTGAAGGCCACGTTCTCGCCGGCCGCGATCCGGTCCCGCAGGTCGAGCAGCACCGCGTTCGGGATGCCGCCCGCGAGCGCCTCGTCGAGGATCTCCAGCGCCTCGGTGTCGCGGTCGATCTGCACCAGCACCTGCGCATGGGCGACCAGCGCGCCGAGATTGACATGCAGCGGGCCGTCCTCCCCGTTCGCGAGGATCGTCGCCGCGGAGAGGAAATCGCCCGCGAGCGCGAGGGCGAGCGCCTTGTGATACTGGCCGTAGGCCTCGAGCGCGGCATTGCCCTTCAGGAGGTCGAAGCGCTCCTGGGCGGCGGAGAAATCCCCCATCCCCACCTCGACCCAGCCGGAGAGCAGCCCCGCGAGCAGCGGCGGCACCGAGGGGCCCGCCTCGTCGAGGAGATCCCGCGCCGCGGCGAAATCCTCCTTGGCGATGGCATCGGAGACCTGCACCACGACCGCGATCTGGTTGCCGGGCATCGCCTCGGCGAGCCCGTCGGCGATCCCGGTCGCCCCCGCGACGTCCCCGGCCGCGACATGGGCGACGATGCTGTTCTGCATCAACGCGATATTCTGCGGATCGATCGCCAGCGCCCGGTCGAGATATTCCGCCGAGGCCACGTAATCGTTGCGGAAATCCGCCTGCATCGCCGCGAGATAGGCCCCCGACAGGCTCGTCGCCCGCGCCCCCGGGGCGGCGGCGAGGACCAGGAAGCCCAGGCAGGCGCCCCGCAGCATTCGGCCTAGCGATTGTCGCACGAAGTCATCTCCCGGTTCCGAAGCGCGCGCGAGCCTATTCCCCGCGCCCGGCCGTTGCAATCGCGGGACGCGGCCCGGACCCCCCGCGCCGCCTTCACATGTTCGGGTAGTTCGGCCCGTCGCCCCCCTGCGGCGTGACCCAGGTGATGTTCTGGCTCGGATCCTTGATGTCGCAGGTTTTGCAATGCACGCAGTTCTGGAAGTTGATCCGGAACTGCGGGTTCGAGCCGTCCTCGTCGCGCAGCACCTCGTAGACCCCGGCCGGGCAATAGCGCTGCGCCGGCTCGCCGTAGCGCGGCAGGTTCACCTCGATCGGCACCGAAGGATCCTTCAGCGTCAGATGCGGCGGCTGGCTCTCCTCGTGGTTGGTGAAGGAGAAGGCCACATTGGTCAGCCGGTCGAAGGACAGCACCCCGTCGGGCTTCGGGTAGTCGATCGGCGCGAAATCCGCCGCCAGCCCGGTGGCCGCGGCATCGGTCTTGCCATGCTGCATCGAGCCGAAGAGCGAGCGGTCGCCGAAGAGCGTGTTCCACCACATGTCGAAGCCGCCGAGCCCGAGCGAGGGCAGGAGGCCCCAGCGCGACCACATCGGCTTGACGTTGCGCACGGGCCTGAGGTCCGCCGCGATCGGCCCGCTCCGCACCGCCTCCTCGTATCCGGTGAGCTCGTCGCCCGACCGCCCGGCGGCGATCGCCGCCTGCGCCGCCTCGGCGGCCGCGATGCCCGAGAGCATGGCGTTGTGGTTGCCCTTGATGCGCGGCACGTTCACGAAGCCCGCCGAGCAGCCGAGCAGCGCGCCGCCGGGGAAGACCAGCTTCGGGATCGACTGCCAGCCGCCCTCCGAGATCGCGCGCGCGCCATAGGCCACGCGCTTGCCGCCCCGCAGGAGGTCCGCGACCATCGGATGATGCTTGAACCGCTGGAACTCCATGTAGGGGTAGAGATGCGGGTTGGCGTAGTTGAGATGCACCACGAAGCCGACGAAGACCTGGTTGTTCTCCAGGTGATAGATGAAGGACCCGCCCCCGGCGTTGCGACCGAGCGGCCAGCCCATGGTATGCACCACGCGCCCCTCGTGATGGACCTCCGGGCGGACCTCCCAGATCTCCTTCATGCCGAGCCCGTATTTCTGCGGCTCGTGCCCTGCGGCGAGATCGAACCGGGCGATGGCCTGCTTCGAGAGCGAGCCGCGCACGCCCTCGGCGAGCAGCACGTATTTGCCGAGCAGCTCCATGCCCGGCTCGTAATTCGGCCCCGGCGTCCGGTCGGGGTTCAGCCCGAACTCGCCCGCGACCACGCCGCGCAGCGCGCCGTCCTCGCCGAGCACCAGCGCGCTCGCCGCCATGCCGGGGAAGATCTCGACACCCAGGGCCTCCGCCTCGCCGGCCATCCAGCGGCAGACATTGGCCATGGAGACGATGTAATTGCCGTGGTTCTTCATCAGGGGCGGCATCGGCCAGCCGGGGATGCGCAGGACGCCCGCCTGCCCCAGCATGTAGAAACGGTCGTCGGTGACCGGCACGGTGACCGGCGCGCCGCGCTCGCGCCAGTCCGGGAGCAGCCGGTCGAGCCCGGCGGGGTCGAGCACCGCGCCCGAGAGGATATGCGCGCCGACCTCGGAGCCCTTCTCCAGCACCACCACCGAGAGCTCGGGGTCGAGCTGCTTGAGCCGGATCGCCGCCGAGAGACCCGCCGGTCCGGCGCCGACGATGACGACATCGTATTCCATGGACTCGCGCGCGCTCTCGGCCATCGCTCTTCCTTTCCGCCGCCCTCCGGGCATACCGCGCCGACGCCTAGCCAAGCCGGGCCGGGAGGTCAATCACGGGCGGAGCGGCCGCAGGGCGATCACGTCTGCAAACGCCACCTTGTCCATCGAAATATGGGGCGTCACCACCCCGCCCCCAGGCGGGCGCTTCGCTTCCGCCCGGTGCAGGCGCTGCCCTCGTCTTGTAGCGAGACGGTCGCGCTTGGAACCGCATGCGCCGGGCACAATTGCGCGGCTTTCGCGCCGAATCTGCGCCTTGCGGCCGCATGGCCGCAATCCTATGTTGACCGGGATCCGGACGTTTGGGTCCGCGATCGGGGCCATGGCACGACCATCGGCGATCGTGATGGCATTTTTCAACCGCGACATGACTGCGGTGCGGAGGACAGGCATGGAAAAGGTTCCGCTGACCGCCAAGGGATTCGCTCGGCTCGATGCCGAGCTCAAGAAGCTCAAGAGCATCGAGCGCCCGGCCATCATCAAGGCGATCGCCGAGGCCCGCGAGCACGGCGACCTGAGCGAGAACGCCGAATACCATGCGGCGCGCGAGCGACAGAGCTTCGTCGAGGGCCGCATCCGCGAGCTCGAGGGCATGATCGGCCGAAGCGAGGTCATCGACCCGACCCGCATGTCCGGGCCGATCAAGTTCGGCGCGACCGTGGTCATCCTCGACGAGGACACCGAGGAAGAGCGGACCTACCAGATCGTCGGCGAGCCCGAGGCCAGCATCGAGGAGGGGCTTCTCAACATGAAGTCCCCGCTCGCCCGCGCGCTGATCGGCAAGGAGCCCGGCGACAGCGTCGAGGTCCGCACCCCGGGCGGCACGCGGTCCTACGAGGTCGTCTCGGTCGCCTTCGTATGACCCGCGCGGCGTGAGGGGCGCGGCCATGCCGCTCCGCTCCCCGGATCGCGCGGGCTGGCTCGACCGTTTCCGCGACCTCTCCGGGCCGCGCCGCTGGGCCGCGATCGCGAGCGCGGTCTGGATCGCCGTGGTCTGCAGCTATGCGATCGGGTTCTTCGCCCGGAGCGCCGGCGTGCTCGACCGCGGGACGGTCTTCGTCGACGGACTGTTCTTCCTCGTGGCCCTGGTCCTGCCGCTCCTCCTGGTCTGGCTGGCCGCCTGGCTCGCCGAGGAACTGGCACGCCAGCGCGAGGTGATCGCGGCGCTTGCGGAGGTGACACCGCCGCTCATGGCGGAGCTCGCCGCCACCCGCGCCGCCCTCCAGGCCGGCACCGGCCCGAGCCGGGCGGATCTCCAGGAGGCGGTCCGCGCCGGCATCGCCGGCGTCAGCCGCGGCCCGGATGTCGAATCCCACCTCCTGCGGATCGCCGCCGCCCTGACCCGCTCGGACAAGGCGCTGCGCGAGATCGCCGAGCGCGTCACCGCCCCCCCGGCCCCCGCCGCCCCGACGCCCGAGGCCGCGCCCTCGCCCCGGCCCGCCCCGGCGCCCGAGCCGCGGCCCGAACCGCAACCCGAGCCAACGGCACGCGCGACACCGCCCGAGCCGCCGGCCCAGCCGAGCCTGCCGCTCCTGACCGGAAACGAGCCCGATACGAAGCCCGGCTGGGACGTGCTGATCCGCGCGCTGGACTTCCCCCGCGACGCCAAGGACCACGACGGGTTCCGGGCGCTCAAGATCGCGATCCGCCACCCGAGCCTCGCGCAGATGCTCCAGGCCGCCGAGGACGTGCTGAGCCTCCTGGCGCAGGAAGGCATCTACGCCGACGAGCTGGCCGTCGAGCCGGGGACCGCCGGCGACTGGCGGCGATTCATGGCCGGCGCCCGCGGCCCCGAGGTCGCCGCCGTGGGCGGGATCCGCGACCCCGAGGTGCTGGCGACGGCGCGGCGCATGATGAAGTCCGATCCGATCTTCCGCGACACGGCCCTCTTCTTTCACCGCCGCTTCGACGCCGTGCTCGGCGAATTCGCCGCCGACGCCGAGGACGACCAGATCCTCGCCATCGCCGATACCCGCTCCGGCCGGGCCTTCATGCTGCTCGCACGCCTGAGCGGCGCCTTCGACTGACACGGATCGCCGCCCGTCTCCCGTTCCGGCGCCGCCTCCTCTTCGCGGATTTGGCAGGTGGCAGTTCCGACCCCGCTCGGCCTCCGCGCTCGCGCGCTCCGGCCGACGAACCGGCGCGAGGCAATGCCTCGCCTTTGCCGGTTCGGGATGTTTCTTGGCCGATCAGTTCACCCCGATGTCGTCCGCGGCGAGCCCGGGCAAGATCGCGTTAACACAAAACTCCTTTAACATCAGATACATGTTTTCTGTCCCCATGGGGACAGGCGTTTGCCGCCGATCCGTCCCGGCCCCGGGCCTCAGAGCCCGAACTCGGAAAACGGCAGGTAGCGCACCGGATCGCCGGGCCGGATCCGGCGGGCTTCGTCGCCGAGCTCGACCAGCCCCGCCGCCCAGACGAGGCCCGAGACCCGGCCCGAGCCCTCCGAGCGGAAGACCTCCGCCGCCCCTCCCTCCGTCAGCCGGGCGCGGAGATATTCCACCCGCCCGGCCTTCTTGTCCTTCTCGAAACCCGCCGGCACGGTGAAGCCCCGCGGCCGCTGCCAGGGGGCGCCGGCAAGGCGCAGCAGCGCGGGCCGCGCGAAGACCAGGGCGCAGGTGAAGGCCGCGACCGGATTGCCCGGCAGGCCGAAGACCGGCCGCCCCTGCCAGAGCCCCAGCGCCAGCGGCCGGCCCGGCTTCACCGCGATGCGCCAGGTCTCGAGGCTCCCGCGGCTCCGGAGCAGCGCCGCCACATGGTCCTCGTCGCCCGCCGAGGCGCCGCCCGAGGTCAGGAGCGCGTCGGCCGCCCCCGCGCCCCGGTCGAGCGCCGCCGCCATGGCCTCGGGATCGTCGCGCGCATGGCCGAGGTCGACCGCCTCGAAATCCCAGCGGCGCAGCACCTCCAGCAGCATCGGCCGGTTGGCGTCATGCACCTGATGGACCGCCGCCGCCGCGCCCGGCGCCACCACCTCGTCGCCCGTCGAAAGGACCGCGACCCGGAGCCGCCGCCGCACCGGAAGCGATCCCAGCCCCGTGGCCGCGGCGAGGGCGAGATCCTGCGGCCGCAAGCGATGCCCTTCGGGCAGGATCTCCGAGCCGCCCTCGACGTCCTCGCCGCCCGCCCGCGTATTGGCGCCGCGCCGGAGCCCGCGCGCGAAGCGGATCACCCCGCCGTCCCGGGCGACATCCTCCTCCAGGACCACGGTATCGACGCCCACCGGCAGCAGCGCGCCGGTGAGGATGCGGATCGCCTGCCCCGCCGGCACCTCGCCCGGATAGGGCACGCCCGCCGCCGCCCGGCCCTCGGCGAGCGGCAGCACATGCGGCGATCCGCCGAGCGCGGCATGGGCGAAGCCGTAGCCGTCCACGGCGGCATTCGGCCCCGGCGGATGCGACCGCCGCGCCACCACGGGATCGGCCAGGATCCGCCCGCCCGCCGCGCCGAGCGGCAGGGTCTCGGGCTCCGCGACCGGGCTCAACCCCTCGCGCAGCTTCGCCAGCGCCGCCGCGACAGGAACCCAGTCCACCCCCGGCGGCATCGCAAAGCAATCGTTGCGCAGCGGCGGCACCGCCGGCCGCGCGGCGGCACGCAGGGCCGCCTCCTGGCCGACGCCGAGAATCCAGCCCTCCTCGCGGACGACAATCTCGCGCTCGACGGCATCGAGATCGGGCGGCCCGAGAAAGAGCGGCGCGAGCGCGCCCTCCCGATCGAGCGCCGCGAGGGCGCGGGCGGTCTCGCGGACCCGGTCCTCGCCCCGGATCGCGCCCTCGGCCGGCGCCGCCGGCAGCAGCGACGGGCGGATCTCGGCCAGCACGATCGGCTTCCCGCCGCATGCGAGACCGGTTTCGAAGGGCCAGACCGCGATCGCCCCGGCCAGCGCCGGATCCCGCCGAAGCGCGCGGAGGACCGAGAATCCGGCCAGAACCTGCCCGCCGCCTGCGCCCGCCTTCACGACCGTCTCGACCGGCCGGTCCGAGCGAACCCGGGCCTCGACGATCCGGCGCCCGGGCCGATCCGGCAGGTCGAGCCCGTCGGGTCCGTCGCGCGACCGATCCGCCAGATGCTCCCAGAGTGCCGGCGCGCTCGCCTCGCCCGTCAGCGCCTCGGCGAGGCCGGTGGCACAGCCGAAGGGAAAGTCGAACCCGACCAGCACCCGCCGCCCCGCGGCATGCGCCGCCGCCAGACGGGCGGCAAGCCAGCCCATGGCCGCCTCGCGCGTCGGGAAGGTGTCCGGCGCCTCCTCACCCTGCCCGGCGAGGCCGATCCGGACGGGATCGGCCGGGCGCCGGTCCGGCGCGGACCAGTCGACGACGAGGATCGAATCGAAGGCGGCGGTCACCGCAGCCCGACCCGGCCGAGGATGAAATCGGCGATCCCGGGGACGTCGTCGAGATCGAAAGCCGGGACCGGCAGCCCCTCGATCGGCGCATCCGTCGCGACGGCCTCGATCGTCGGATCGCCTCGCGCGATCAGGTCCTGCGCCGTCGCCGCGCGCCGCGCTTCGATCTTGGGGTGCCGGTCGCGCTTGAACCCTTCGACCAGCACCAGATCGACCGGCGCGAGCTGCCCGATCAGGGCACCGAGCTCAGGCTCCGGCCGGCCGCGGTTCTCGGTCATCAGCGCCCAGCGGCTGGACGAGGAGACGAGCACCTGGCTCGCGCCGGCCCGGCGATGGCGATGGCTGTCCTTGCCCGGCTGGTCCACGTCGAAGGCGTGATGCGCGTGCTTGATCGTGGAGACGCTCAGCCCGCGGCCGGTGATCTCTGTCACCAGACGCTCGACGAGCGTGGTTTTGCCGGAGTTCTTCCAGCCCGTCACGCCATAGACCTTCATCGCGTCGCGGCGGCGAGATAGGCATCGGCGGCGGCCAGATCCTCGGGCGCGTTGACGTTGAAGAATGGATCGGGAACGGCCTGGGGAAAGACCGCCCTCGCGCAGCCGCGCGGCTCGGTGAAGGCGACGACCCGGCGCTGGCCCGCCGCGAGCGTGGCCCGCAGCTCCTCCCGAAGGGCCACCGGCCAGAGGCCGAAGGTCGGGTGCCTGTCCGTTCCGCCGGAGGCGTTCCGCGTCACCGCCATCGCCAGCGGCAGGCCTTCGGCGCGCGCCGCGGCGCGCAGCTCGGCCACCAGAGTCTCGGGAAAGAACGGCGTGTCGGCCGCGGCGGTCACCAGCAGCTCCGCCTCCCCCTCGGCCGCCCAGTCCATGCCGGCCAGCACGCCGGCGAGCGGGCCGGGGAAATCCCCGACGCTGTCGGGCAGGACCGGCAGGCCGAATTCCGCAAAGCGCGCCGGCGCGCCATTGGCGTTCAGCGCCAGCATCCCGACCTGGGGCGCGAGGCGCGCGATCACATGCGCCAGGATCGGGCGGCCCCCGACCGGCAGCAGGCATTTGTCGCCGCCGCCCATGCGCTGCGAGAGGCCGCCCGCGAGGATCACCCCGGCGATCATGGCACTTCGCCCGCGGATTTGCGGCGATGCCGCGCCGGCTCGTCGGGGATAGTGGCGGGATCGACGTCCCAGACCAGCCGCTCCGCCCCGGAGAGGCAGACGAAGCGATGGCCGCGCATCCGCCCCACCAGCGTCAGGCCCACCTGCCGCGCGATTTCGACCCCCCAGGCGGTGAAGCCCGAGCGGCTGGCGAGCGCCGGAACGCCCATGCGCGCCGTCTTGATGACCATCTCGGAGGTCAGCCGCCCGGTTGTGTAGAGCAGCTTGTCCGTCGCGCCGACCCGCTCGAGCGCCATCCAGCCCGCGATCTTGTCCACGGCGTTGTGCCGGCCGACGTCCTCCATGTAGACCAAGGGCCGCCGTCCCTGGCACAGCACCGTGCCATGGATCGCGCCGGCGGCGAGATAGAGGCTCGGGGTCGTGTTGATCGCGGCGGCCAGCGCGTAGAGATCCGAGACCGGCAGGCGGGAGGCCGGCAGCACCAGCCCCTCGAGCCCCGCCATCATGTCGCCGAAGACCGTGCCAACGGCGCATCCCGAGGTGCGGGTCTTCTTGCGGAGCTTCTCCTCGTAATCGGTCTGGCGCGCCGTCCGGACGACGACGGCCTCGACCTCCTCGTCATGGTCGACGCCGAGGATGACGTCCTCCGGCCGCAGCATGCCCTGGTTGAGCAGGAAGCCCACGGCCAGATAGGCGGGATGGTCGCCGATGGTCATGGCGGTGACGATCTCCTGCCCGTTGAGGAAGATCGTCAGCGGCCGTTCCTCGACGACCCGGATGTCCTGCTCGGCACCGGTCTGGTCGAGCCCGCGCACGATGCGCGTGAGCCGCGCGCCGTCGGGATCGGGGGCGATCAGATAGGTTCCGGCCATCGGGGAGGCTGCAGCGCTGGGCATGGCGGTCTAGGATAGACGAGCCCGCGCTTCCGCGGCAATCCCGATCCGGAACTGGCGGACGACACCATACCGAAGCCGGATCCTCCGTTCCGGGCGGCGAGCCGCGGCCCGGGCGTCGTCGGAGCGGACCCGAATGTTGCGAAGGGGCTGGCGCCCCTTCGCATCGCTCTCATCGAAGGAGAGGCTTATTCGAAGTAGCTCTTGTAGACGTCCATCAGCGTGAGATCGCCCGTGCAGTCGGCGGTCAGCTTCTGATGGATCTCTTCGGAGGTGATTTCCTGGCTGGACGCCATCTCCGCGTTCGCCGATTCGAGCTCGGCGATCGCCGCCATCTGGCCGGCGTTGTCCATGGCGGCGTAATCCGCGCAAGCCATCGTGGCGGCATCCTGAGCAAACGCCGGAAGGCTCGCGGCCCCGGCGATCGCAACCGTCATGAGAATCCTCTTCATTTCAGTCGCTCCAGTCTGTGCATGCCGCCGTCTTGCGGCGACGGCAACTTAGCAAGAAAATTCCCCGGCGCAACTCGAAGCTCGGAACTTTCTCCCAATTTCCGGAGGGCCATCACAGCTTTGTTTGCTCGCTCATGGGCCGGCCCCATACTCGCGTCCCGCTGCGTCGGCCCCTGCCCCCCGCGCAGGACAGCGCCCCGGCCCCTCCCGGGGCCAACGCGCGGCCCTTCCTGATTCGCGGCCCGGCCACCCCGCCGTCCTCACCCGGGGCATGGCCGGAGATCCGCGTGTCGGCCCGGGCGAGACGGAGGTTCCCCGGGTCGATCGAATCGAAAGCCGGTGACAGAAGATCCTTGCGCCAACCGGGACTTTGTCGTGGGATCGTGCCGGAGCCTGGACGAAAGGCCGGCAGGCTCGCAGCCACCTGGGCGCCGCAGGCGCCATGCTCGGAACCGCCGGCAACGAACACGAAGGGAGGAAGGAATGCTCATCGGCTGCCCGAAGGAGATCAAGAACCAGGAATACCGCGTCGGCATCACGCCGGCCGCCGCCCGCGAAGCCGTCGCGCACGGCCATTCGGTTCTGATGGAAGCGGGCGCGGGCGCGGGATCGGGATTCCCGGACGCCGACTACGCGGCGATCGGCGCGGAGATCGTGGGATCGGCCGAGGAGGTCTTCGCGCGGGCGGAAATGGTGGTGAAGGTCAAGGAGCCCCAGCCGGTCGAGCGGGCCCGGCTGCGCGAGGGACAGCTGCTCTTCACCTATCTGCATCTCGCGCCCGACCCCGATCAGACCCGCGATCTGCTCGAATCCGGCGTCACCGCGATCGCCTACGAGACGGTGACCGACAGGACCGGCGGGCTGCCGCTGCTCGCGCCGATGTCCGAGGTGGCGGGCAAGCTCGCGCCGCAGGTCGGCGCCTGGACGCTGCAGAAGGCCAATGGCGGCCGCGGCGTGCTGATGGGCGGCGTGCCCGGCGTCGGCCCGGCGAAGGTCGTGGTGCTCGGGGGTGGGGTCGTCGGCACCCATGCCGCGCGGGTCGCGGCGGGAATGGGCGCGGACGTGGTGGTGCTCGACCTGTCGCTGCACCGGATGCGCTATCTCGACGACGTCTTCGGCGATGTCTTCGAGACCCGCTATGCTTCGCGCGGCAATTCCGAGGAGCTGGTCGCCGAGGCCGACATGGTGATCGGCGCGGTGCTGATCCCCGGGGCGGCGGCGCCGAAGCTGGTCAGCCGGGCGCAGCTCTCGACCATGAAACGGGGTGCTGCCATCGTCGACGTGGCGATCGACCAGGGCGGCTGCTTCGAGACCTCCCATGCCACCACCCACGACGATCCGATCTACGAGGTCGACGGGATCATGCATTATTGCGTGGCGAACATGCCCGGCGCGGTGGCGCGGACCTCGACCATCGCGCTGGGGAACGCCACGATGCCGCTGCTGCTCGCGCTGGCCGACAAGGGCTGGCGGACGGCCTGCGCGGAGGATCCGCAACTGCTCGCCGGGCTCAACGTCCATGCGGGAAATCTGACCTATGCGGCGGTGGGCGAAGCGCTCGGCATCGCGGTCATGGATCCGGAAGCGGCGCTGAAGGCCTGAAGAAGGGCCCAGCGGGCCGCCGTGCCGGACGGCCTCAGCGGCGAAGCAGCGTGAGGTAGGCCGGCACCCGCCCGGCCGCCAGGGCCTTCGCCTCGTAGCGCGTGCCGGGCCAGTCGGGCCAGGGATCGGCGGAATCCTCTCCGGCCAGGGCGAAGCCCTCGGCCTCCGCCACCTCGCGCCGCGCATGCTCCACATAATCGGGGATGTCGGTCGCGAATCGCAACTCCGATCCCGGCCGCATGATCCGGTGCAGCATCGCGAGATTCTCGCGGCAGAGAAACCGCCGCCGGTGGTGCCGCGCCTTGGGCCAGGGGTCGGGATAGAGCAGGAAGACCCGGGAGACCGATTCCGCGGGCATGAGCTCGATCAGGTCGCGGGCATCGCCCGGATGGATGCGGAGATTGGCGATGCCGCCGCGCTCGATGCGGTTGAGGAGCATGGCCACGCCGTTCACGAAGGGCTCGCAGCCGATCAGCCCCAGGTCGGGATGCAGGCGCGCCTGATGCGCCAGATGCTCGCCGCCGCCGAAGCCGATCTCCAGCCAGACCGGCCGCGCATCCCCGAAGAGCGCCGCCGGATCGACCGGCAGGCGGTCGCTCACGCCCGGAACCCGCAGCCGGGGCAGAAGCTCGGCGACCAGCCGCCGCTGCGACGGGCGCAGCGCCTTGCCGTGCCGCCGTCCGTAGAAATTGCGGAACCGCGGCGCCGCGGCCTCGTCGTCGCTGCCGGTCATGCGCCCGGTGGGGTTCAGACCGCCTTGCGCAGCGCCTCGACGAGATCCGTGCGCTCCCAGGAGAAACCGCCCTCCGCATCGGGCACCCGGCCGAAATGCCCGTAGGCCGAGGTGCGCTGATAGATCGGCCGGTTCAGCGCCAGATGGGTGCGGATTCCCTTGGGGGAGAGATCCATCACCGTGTTCAGCGCCGCCTCGATCGCCGCCTCGGGAACCTCGCCGGTGCCATAGGTGTCGGCATAGATCGACAGCGGCCGCGCCACGCCGATGGCATAGGCGAGCTGGATCACGCAGCGCCGCGCGAGCCCCGCCGCGACGACGTTCTTCGCGAGATAGCGCGCCGCATAGGCCGCCGATCGGTCGACCTTGGTCGGATCCTTGCCGGAGAAGGCGCCGCCGCCGTGCGGCGCGGCCCCGCCGTAGGTGTCCACGATGATCTTGCGCCCGGTCAGGCCTGCGTCGCCGTCCGGCCCGCCGATCACGAACTTGCCCGTGGGATTGACGTGCCAGACGGTCTCCTTCGTCAGCCAGCCTTCGGGCAGGACGTCGCGGATATGCGGCTCGACCATCGCGCGCACGTCCGCCGAGGACATGTTCTCGTCGAGATGCTGGGTCGAGAGCACCAGGCTCGCGCATTCCACCGGCCTCCCGCCGGCGTAGCGCAGCGTCACCTGGGATTTCGCGTCCGGGCCCAGCCGCCGCTCGACGCCGGATTTGCGCACATCCGCGAGCCGGCGCAGGATGGCATGGGCGTAGTGGATCGGGGCCGGCATATGCGCCTCGGTCTCGTCGGTGGCATAGCCGAACATGATCCCCTGGTCGCCGGCACCCTCTTCCTTGCCGTTGCCGCCGTCGACGCCTTGGGCGATGTTGTCCGACTGGCCGTGGATGTAGTTCTGGACCGTGAGGGTCTCCCAGTTGAAGCCCTTCTGCGCATAGCCGATGTCGCGCACGCAGTTCCGCACGATCGAGTCGATCCGCCCGAGGATCCCGGCGGGACCGCGCACCTCGCCGCCGACGACGACCCGGTCGGTGGTGGCGAAGGTCTCGCAGGCGACGCGGGCTTCCGGGTCCTCCAAGAGGAAGGCGTCGAGCACGGCGTCGGAAATCCGGTCGCAGACCTTGTCGGGGTGGCCTTCCGACACCGATTCAGAGGTGAAGAGGTAGTCGCTGCGCGTATGCATCCCGTGATCCCATCCCCGTGTTCTGGCGGCCTTCCCTACGCTAGCCACGGAAACGTGGTCAACGGAGGATTCGCCCCTCCGGCAGGGGAGCGGTCAGCGAGCGGACGAGCGCCAGCACGGATGCGCGGGTCTCCCGGTCGGTAATCGTCGCGAAGGCTTCGGTCAGGGTGCGGATCTCTTCGCGGCTGCCGCCGGTTGGCTGCAGCGCCTCCGCCCCGTTGTTGTCGAGCTCGTCGAAGAAATAGCTGGGCTTCACCCCGAGATAGGTCGCGATCTGATAGAGCCGCCCCGCGCCGATCCGGTTGGCACCCTTCTCGTATTTCTGGATCTGGGAAAAGGTCAGCCCGAGGTGGCGGCCGAGGCGGCCCTGACTGATGCCGAGCGACTCGCGGCGCTGGCGCATGCGCTGACCGACGACCCGGTCGATTTCACTGGCAGACAACGACACTGGCATAGGACACCCAACTAGATAAACCACATTCCGGATCGAAGGTTTTTCCGGGAAGCGGCGCCAGAGGACGTCTCTGCTTGCCACTTCTGTACGGATCACCCGCCACTCCTAAAAAGAGTTATCGCGGTGTTCTCCGAAAAACTCCATTCCAAAATTTTAATACAGTTAATCCGCAAATTAATATTAATGCGGCAAGTACAGGAAGATCACCCATCCGCGAATAGGGCGTCGGCGGGAGCGCCGGCGGGAGCGGCGCGTCGAAATGCCCGATGACGCCGAGGCCGAGCCGCTCGGTGACGCGGCCCCTTGGATCGATCATGGCCGAGATGCCGGTATTGGCCGCACGCGCCAGCGGCAGGCCCTGCTCGATCGCCCGGACCCGCGCCTGGGCGAGATGCTGGTAGGGGCCCGAGACCTCGCCGAACCAGGCGTCGTTGGTCACCTGCACCAGCCAGTCGGCGCGGCCCTCCGGGGCCCGCAGGCCCTGGGGGAAGATTGCCTCGTAGCAGATCAGCGGCAGGAAGGGCGGCAGGCCCGGCACCGAGACGAGATGCGGGCCGGGTCCCGGACGGAACCCCTGGGCGGTCAGCGTGGTCAGCGCCGGAATGCCCAGTTGCGCGATCGCGCCGGCGAGCGGGATGTATTCGCCGAAGGGCACGAGATGATGCTTGTCGTAGACGGCGCGCGGGATGCCCTCCGGGTCCAGCACCACCAGCGAATTGAACCAATCCTCGCGCCCGTCCCTCGCGTCGAGCCGGCGGATGCCGAGGATCGTGCGCGACTGCGGACCCGCCGCGGCGATCTCGGGCAGCCTGTCGTCGGAATAGCCCAGCACGAAGGGCACCGCGGTTTCCGGCCAGATCGCCACGTCCGGCGGCGGGTCGCCCGGCGCCGCGGTCTCCGCGAGCAGGCGGCGGTAGAATTCCATCTGCTTCTCGGGCACCCATTTCGCCTGCTGCTCGGCATCGGGCTGCACGATGCGCAGGATCACCGGCGGATCGCGCGAAGCGAGCGGGCGGGACAATTGCCAGGCGCCATAGCCCCAGCCCGAAGCCACGAGCAGAGCGGCGAGCGCGAGGCCCCGCCGCGAGGCCAGCCCCGCCAGCAGCCCCGCGAGCAGCGTCAGGAACCCCAGCCCGTGCGGCCCCACCAGCGCCGCCGCCTGGATCACCGGCGTCTCGACCCAGGCATAGGCGGTCAGGCCCCAGGGAAACCCGGTCAGAACGATCGAGCGGAGGTATTCCGACAGCGTCCAGAGACAGGCGAGGATCACCGCCCCGCCCCCGTCCCCTCGCCAGAGCCGGCGCGCGAGCGCGAAGGGCGCGGCCCAGAAGAGCGCCAGGCCGCCGGCCATGCCGAGCAGCGCGAAGGGCGCCATCCAGCCGTGCCGCGGCGCATCCACAAGAAACGGCTCGACGATCCAGAAGAGCGAGGCGGCGAAATAGCCCGCGCCGGCGCACCAGCCGAGACGGAAGGCCTCGCGCGTCCCCGGCGCTCCGTCGAGCAGCCAGAGCAGCAGCGGCAGGGCGAGAAAGAGCGCGGCCGGCCAGGACAGCGGCGGCTGGCCGAGCGCCATGAGCCCGCCCGCCCCCGCCGCGAGACCCGCGCGGCGCCTCCCCGAAAGCGCGTCGATCCGGCACCGGAGCCTCCTGACGGCCTCCGGGATTATTCCGCCGCCTCGCTTGTCCGGCCGTCCTGCCCGTCCGACTTCACGCGCAGCCGCAGCCGCTTGATGCGGCGCGCATCGGCATCGACGATCTCGAACTCGTGCCCGTCGGGATGCATGACGACCTCGCCGCGCACCGGCACCCGGCCCGACAGGCGGAAGACGAGGCCGCCCAGGGTATCCACCTCCTCGTCGAGATCCGGCTCGGCCAGATGCAGGCCCGTCGCTTCCTCGAATTCATCGAGATCGACCCGCGCCTGGGCGAGAAAGACCCCCGGTGCCTCCTCGGCCCAGAGCTGGTCCTCCTCGTCGTCGTGCTCGTCGGCGATGTCGCCGACGATCTGCTCGAGCAGGTCCTCGATGGTCACGAGCCCGTCGACGCCGCCGTATTCGTCGATCACCAGCGCCATGTGGATGCGCGCGGCCTGCATCTTCTGGAGCAGCACGCCGATCGGCATCGACGGCGGCGCATAGAGCAGCGGCCGCAGCAGGCCCTTCAGGTCATAGTCCTCGGCGCTGTTGCCGAAGCCGTATTTCAGCGCCAGATCCTTGAGATGCACCAGCCCCTGCGGCTTGTCGAGGGTGTCGCGATAGACCGGCAGGCGCGAGAGCGTGCTGCTCTGGAAGGCGGCGACGAGATCCTCGAGCGGCGCCTGTTCGGAGACCGCGACGATATCGGCACGCGGGATGGCGACGTCGTCGACGCGCATCCGCCGCATGTTCCGCAGATTGACGAGCATCTCGCGCGCATTGCTCTCGGCGCTCTCAAGCGTGCCGGATGGCCCGCCGTGATCGTCCTCTTCCGCGGGATCGCGCCCGAAGAGCCGCGCAAAGAATGAAGACTTTCCGGGACTGTCCGGGTCTCCGTCGTCGGCAACCTCGTGCTCGACCGAGGCGTGCCCGTCGGGAGTATCGCCCATGTCTCCTATCCGATCCCGCGCCTCAGGGGCGCTCCTGCGACGAATATGGGTCGGCGATCCCCAGGCTGGCAAGTGTTTTCGTCTCGATCGCCTCCATCGCCTCGGCCTCCGTGTCGTCGATGTGATCGTGGCCGAGGAGATGCAGGAGCCCGTGCACGACCAAATGCGCCGCATGGTCGGCGAGCGGGATCCCCGCCGCCCGCGCCTCGCGCGCGCAGGTCTCGAAGGCCAGCGCCATGTCGCCCAGAAAGACCCGCTCGCCGGCCATCGGCAGCGGCACCGCGCCCTCGAAGGCAGGCCAGGAGAGCACGTTGGTCGGCTTCGCCGCCCCGCGGAAGGCCTCGTTCAGCCCGGCGATGCGCCCGTCGTCGCAGGCGAGCAGGCTGACCTCGTGGCGGGCCGGATCACGGCCGGTCTCGGCGAGCGCGGCCCGGGCGGCGCGCTCGGCGACGGCTTCGAGCCCCACCTCGCCCCAGCGCGGATCCTCGAGCACCAGATCGACGAGCGCGGGGGCGTCGGTCGCCTCAGCCATCGAGCGGGCGCGCGCTCTCGTAGGCGCGGATGATGCGCGCCACGAGCTGGTGCCGGACCACGTCCTCGGCGCCGAAGCGGGTGAAGCCCACGCCGGGCACCTCGCGCAGGATGCGCTCCGCCTCGATCAGCCCCGACATCACGCCGCGCGGCAGGTCGATCTGCGTGACGTCCCCGGTCACGGCCATGCGGCTCCCCTCGCCGAGGCGGGTGAGGAACATCTTCATCTGCATGGTCGTCGCGTTCTGCGCCTCGTCGAGCACCACGAAGGCATTGGAGAGCGTCCGGCCGCGCATGAAGGCGAGCGGCGCGATCTCGATCTCCTTGTCCTCGATCAGCTTGGCGACCTGCTTGGGCGGAAAGAAGTCGTTCAGCGCGTCGTAGAGCGGCTGCATGTAGGGGTCGACCTTGTCCTTCATGTCGCCCGGCAGGAAGCCCAGCCGCTCGCCCGCCTCCACCGCCGGCCGGCTGAGGATGATGCGGTCCACGTGGCCGTCGATGAACATCGACACCGCCGCCGCCACCGCCAGATAGGTCTTGCCGGTGCCGGCGGGCCCGAGGCCGAAGACGAGCTCGTGCTTGAAGAGGCTGCGCACATAGGCTTTCTGCGTCGCGGTGCGCGGCTCGACGATCTTGCGCCGCGTGCGGATCTCCACGTGGTCGGAGGCAAACATCTCGAGCTGGCCCGCGGCCGGCGCCGGCCCGGCCGGCTGGCCGCGCGCCATCCGGATCGCCGCGTCGACCTCGCCCTGCGCGACGGTGCGGCCCTGCTCCAGCCGGGCGTAGAGCGCATGCAGCACCCGCTCGGCGACGGCGCGGTCCGCCGCCGGCCCGTGCAGCGCCAGATTGTTGCCGCGCCGGTGGATGGCCACGCCGAGTGCCGCCTCGATCTGCACGATGTTGCGGTCCAGCTCGCCGCAAAGGTCGATCAGGAGGCGGTTGTCGGGAAACTCGAGAACGCTGTCGGACAGGGCATCCGGACTCGTGGCGGGGTTGGGGGCGCTGATCGCCAATAGGCCTCCGGATGACACGGGTGACGCTTGCGCCTCTCAGACTGCCCCACGGCGGCGGCCGGCGCAAGCGCCTTGCACGGCGATCACGTCGCCGCGAAGCTGGCGGTGCGGATGGTCGGGCTGCACCTTGGGTCGTTTCACGACCGGGACATCACACGCCATCCGGGTGAATCGATCCGCCCGGGAATGCCCCGAACCGGCAGAAGCGAGGCACTGCCTCGCGCCGGTTCGTCGGCCGGAGCGCGCGAGCGCGGAGGTCGAAGGGGGTCGGGTTCCACCAACGGCTGGCAATCCGCGCGCGCCCGACTAGGCGGCCGCGCATGTCGCGCCCGCCGTCATTCCGGTTGCGGGATCTCCCGCGGCAGGATGCTCGCCACGAAGCTCTGCCGGCCCGAATCGACGCCGATGATCGCGACGGATTTCGCCGGAATCCGGCTGCCCGGCGCATAGCCGATCGTCCCCGTGACCCCCGCGAAATCCCGGGTCGCCGCGAGCGCCGCCCGGACCGCCTCCGGCTCAGGGCTCCCCGCGGTCTCGATCGCCGCGAGCAGCAGCCGGGCCGCGTCGTAGCCGAGCGCGGCGAAGGCGTCGGGTTCGCGGCCGGGATAGGCATCGGCGTATTCCTCGCGGAACCGGATGACCGCCGGATCCGGGCTGTCCGGGCCGAGATAGGCATGGGTGGTGAAATAGACCGCGCGGGTCTCCGGCACCGCTGCCCAGGCCCCGCCGATGTCGAGCCCGTCGCCGCCGAGGATCGGCGCCTCGATCCCGGCCCGCCGCAGCGCCGGGACCGCTTCGGCGACCTCGTCGGGCAGGGCCGCGAGATAGATCAGATCGGCGGGGGGCAGCGCCGCGACCGCCGCCGCCGGATCCCCCGGATCATAGGCCGCCACCGCAAGCACCTTCCCGCCCAGGGCGGCGAAGCGATCGGCGAAATAGCCCTGCAACAATCGGGCATAGGTGGACGCCCCGCTGTAGAGCACCGCGGCGCTGCGCGCGCCGAGGCTCTCGAAGGCCCATTCCGCCCCGGCGGCCGCCTGCACGTTGTCCCCGAAGGCGGCGAGGAAGAGATAGTCCGGAACCTGCCGCGGCAGGAGCGGCGAGGTCGCCCCGGAGGTCAGGAAGACGCGCCCCTGCCCGGCCACGACCGGCGCCGCCGCCAGCACCATGTCGGTATCCGAGAGACCGATCACCCCGGCGAGACCCGGCGCGCCCTCGAAGAGCGCCGTTGTCCGCTCGGCGATGACCTCCGGCCGGGTCTCGCCATCGACCTCGACCATCTCGACCGTGCGCCCGAAGAGCCCGCCTGCCGCATTCGCGCGCTGCACCGCGAGGCGGGCGCCCTCCGAGGAGGGCACGTCCAGTTTCTTCTGCCCGCCGGTGAGGTTGTAGACCGCGCCGATCACCACCGGCCCATCCTCTCCGGCCGCGGCCGGACCGAGCATCGCCGCCAGCGCCAGGACCGCCACCATGCGCAAGACCGCCTCCCCGATTGCCTGCCGCATCCTATCCCCTCCGGCCAAGCCGCGAAAGGCGCGCACCCTTGCCGCAGGACCAGCGCATTCGGAGATCATTCCTTCGTCCTCGACCGTCCCGCACCAAGACGAGGGCAGCGCCCGGCCCGAGCGGGCTGGTTGCGCCGGGCCGGCCCGCAACCCGACCTGACGGATCCGCGCTGCCGGATGCAAGTCCCCTATCCCCCCGCCTCAGCCCTCCGCCGCCTCGGCGGCGAACTTCTCCCGGAAATGCGCCTTCAGCCGTTCGATCCCTTCCGCGTCCCAGCCCTCGGGCGCCACGACCGCCTGCCAGCCGTCGATGTAGTGCTCCGGTGCGAAGAGATGCCCGTGGCCCATGGGAACGTTCAGGCCGATGGCGGTGTCGAGCAGGAGCTGCAGGAAACTGACCCCCGGGAACCACATCAGGTCCGGCGAGACGTCGGGCCCGCGCGGCGCCTTCATCCAGTCGGGTTCGCGATAGAAGCTCTCGGGGCTGAAGAAGGTGATCGGATCGCTGGGATATTGCAGATAGACCAGCCGGATCGGCCCCCATTCCGCGCCGGGGATGTCGAGCGCGTTCTCCTGGTTGGTGAAGCGCAGGATCGAGCCGTCGCCGAAGCGCGGCAACCATTCCGGCGTCCCGGGGTTGCGGTCGCGCACGGCGGCGCGCCAGACCGGGCTCGGGAAGGGCGGGCCGACCCAGAGCGCACCCTGGGGAGGATCGGCGATGACCTCGTGCAGCCGCACCGATTGCTCCGAGCTGTAGGCGCCGAGGCTCAGCCCGTTGAGATAGAGCTTCGGGCGCTCGTCCCGCGGCAGCTCGGTCCAGTGGCGATAGACCGCCCGGAAGAGCGCCCGCCCGGCCTCGATGCCGATGCCCGGCTCGACCAGCAGCGACATCGGGCTGGTGAGATAGGAATACTGGATCGCCACGGTCGCCACATCGCCGCCGAGCAGGTATTCCACCGGATCGGTGCCCGCGGAATCCATCCAGCCGGTCCCGGTCGGCACCACCACGATCAGCGCCGAGCGCTCGAAAGCGCCGACCCGCTCGAGCTCGCGGAGCGCGAGATCGGCCCGCGCCTCGGCATCCTCCGCGGAATTGAGCCCGACATAGACCCGGATCGGCTCGAGCGCCGGACGCCCGAGAAAGGCCGAGATCTCGGCTGCGGTCGGGCCGGAGGAGACATAATCCCGCCCGGTCCGGCCCATTCCCGCCCAATCCACCAGCGAGGCGGCGCTGCCGGTCCGCTCGGGCGCCTCCGGCCGCGCCACGTCGGGCTCGATCAGGCTGTCGCGGATGCGCATGGCTTCGTCGGCCATGCCCAGGAGGCTCCGCAGCAGCAGCCCGTCGAGGATCAGCACGAAGAGCGCGCCGGCGGCGGCGACGCCGATGATCCGGGCGACGCGTCCCGGCACGAACCGGCCCGTCCAGCGGTCGAAATATCCCGCGAGCATGCGGAAGAACCGCCAGATCACGAGCAGCACCGCAAAGACCGCCAGGGCCACCAGCCCGACCTCCAGCGGATGGATGGTCTCGACCGGCGGCATCCCCATGAGCTCGCGGATCGAGTTCTGCCAGGCCGCCGACTTCCAGAGCGCCGCGAGCACGATCGCCGCCGCAACCCCCAGCGAGGCCCATGTCAGCCGGAAACCCCAGCGCGGCCCCGGCACCGGCAACTCCAGGTAGCGCCAGAGCGCGTCGATCCGCGTCCCGATGGCATAGCCGAGCGCCAGCGACACGCCCGCGAGCGCGCCCTGCATGAGATAGCTGCGGGGGATCAGCGACGGCGTCAGCGACGCGGCGAGAAAGATCGCCCCGAGCGGCAGTCCGATCAGCGAGAGCGAGCGCAGCAGGGCGCCCATGCGGAAATACGGCATCGCTTGTCCAGGTCGCGGTGGCAGCCGGGCGGGAGCGCATCCGCCCGGGTCGCCGGACCATGGCAACCGCCCCCGGAGAGGTCAATCGCGATGTTCGGATCGCCATTGACAGGCGCCGGCGGAGCCCTTCCAGAATGCCGCGCCATCGCAGGGAGAATATCCGGACATGACGGAGGAGGATCGCGCCGAACCCGGGCCGCTCACGGTCAACCTGGCGCTTCAGGGCGGCGGATCCCACGGCGCCTTCGCCTGGGGCGTGCTGGACCGGCTGCTCGAGGCGGAATGGCTCACGGTCGACGGCATCTCGGGAACCTCGGCGGGGGCCATGAACGCCGCGGTCTTCGCCCATGGCATCGCCAGCGGTGGGCGCGAGGCGGCGCGGGCGGGGCTCGCGGATTTCTGGGAGCGCGTGTCGCGCGCCGCGACCTTCAGCCCCTTCCGCCGCGGCCCGCTCGACATGATCCGCGGCAACTGGTCGCTCGACCGCTCGCCCGCCTATATCATGACCGACCTGATGTCGCGGCTGGTCTCGCCCTATTCGCTCACCGGCGCGGGCGGCAATCCGCTGCGCGACATCCTGGAGGAGACCATCGACTTCGACCGGCTCGCCGCGGGCCCGGTCAAGCTCTTCATCACCGCGACGAACGTGCGCACCGGCCGCGGCCGGGTGTTCCGCCGCCACGAGATCACGCCCGAGGTGCTGCTCGCCTCGGCCTGCCTGCCGACGATGTACCAGGCGGTCGAGATCGACGGCGATCCCTATTGGGACGGCGGTTACAGCGGCAACCCGACGCTGACACCGCTGGTGCGCGAATGTGAATCCCGCGACACGCTGCTCGTGCAGATCAACCCCGTCGAGCGCCCCGGCACCCCGCGCACCGCCCGCGCCATCGCGAACCGGCTGAACGAGGTCTCCTTCAATGCGGTACTGCTCAAGGAACTGCGCATGATCTCGGTGCTGCGCGGGGTCGTCGACGCCGGCGACGGCGAGGGCCGCCGCTGGGCGGAGATGCGCATGCACCGCATCCACAGCGACATGATGGTGGGCCTCGGCGCCTCGTCGAAGCTGAACGCCGAACGCGGCTTCCTGGAGATGCTGCGCGACGAGGGACGCCGCGCCACCGAGGAATTCGGCCAGCGGCACCGCGCCAGCATCGGCCGCGAGGCGACCTTCGACCTCGACGAGACGGCATGACGCGAACCCGGGCGACCGGCGCGCGAGCGCGAAGCGATCGTCTTCGTGCACGGCTGCTGCTGCGCGAGGGTCAGGCGAACTTGATCGATATGCCCTGCCGGCTCGGGGCCGAAACCTTCAGCGCGTCCCCGGACCGGATCCGGCCCGACGCACATCCGCCGCTCCGCCGAAGACCCGGCTATCGCGGCGCACGCGCTCACCCACCGAAGCGGAGAACGGGATAGAGCGACGCCACGAGCAAGGCCGCCATGGTGAAGTTGAAGATCCGCAGCCGGGTCGCGTTCGACAGCCATTACCGGACCACCGTCCCGAGCCAGGCCCAGACCGAGATCGCCGGGAGACAGACGAGGGCGAACGCGCCGGCCACGACGGCGACGGACAGGAGCGAGCGATCGGGCGCGTAGAGCGTGACCGCAGTCAGGCACATGGCCCAGGCCTTCGGGTTCACCCACTGGAACGCGGCGGCCTGGAAAAACGTCATCGGCCGGCTGTCCGCGTCCCGCTCCTGCACCGGCGCGGCCATGGCGATCCTGGCAGCCAGCCAGAGCAGATACCCGACGGACAGGATCTTCAGGACGAGGTTCAGCGCGGGCACGGCGTCGAACAGCGCCATCAGGCCGACGCCGACGAGGAGCGCCATCACCGACACGCCCCCGACGATCCCGAGCATGTGCGGCACGCTCCGGCGAAAGCCGAAGTTTGCGCCGGAGGCCATCAGCATCAGGTTGTTCGGGCCCGGCGTGACGGTCGAAACGAAGGCGAAACCCAGAAGGGCGGTCAGGACGGCGAAACTCATGGGACTTGTCTCCTCGATCGGTTCGACGCAATATTATCGAGGAAAACCCACAACTTCTCGCCTATCATGCAGACGGAATAGCTGAAATGGACAACGAATGACCGGAATCGACGCCCTTGACCAGAAAATATTGCGCGAGCTGGGGCGAGAAGGTCGGATCAGCAACGTCGCCCTGGCGGAGCGAGTCGGTCTCTCTCCCTCGGCCTGCCTGAGGCGCGTCCAGGAACTGGAACGGACCGGCGTCATCCGCGGCTACCGGGTCGTCACCGACCCCGAGCGCATGGGCCGCGGCTTCGTGGCCTATGTCCTGGTCGGCCTCTCCTCGCATACGAAGGCGTCGCAAGAGGGCTTCGAACGCGCGATGGCCATCGCGCCCGAGGTGGTCGAGTGCCACAACATTGCCGGGGCGTTCGAATACCTGCTGCGCGTCGAGAGCGCCGACCTCGCGGAATACAAGCGCTTCCACACCGAGATCCTGGGCACGCAGTCCCATGTGAACGCGATCACCTCATACATCGTGATGGGGTCGTCCAAGGCAGAGCGCTCGGCATGACCAGATCCCCGGCACGGACCGCGCATGGGGTTATTGACATCCAAAGGCAGGCGGCGGCGAAGTTGCGGAGCGCGCGGAAGCAATCCGTGCCGCCATCCATCGCTTCGCGCTGCACTCCGGCTCAGGCCGGGCCGAGCGGCAGGCCGAGCACGTACCAGACCACCAGCAGCAACGTCCAGAGCACCATCAGCACGACCGTATAGGGCAGCATCAGCGACACAATCGTGCCAATGCCCGCGTCCTTCTGGTACTTCGCCGCGAAGCCGACCATGACGCCGAGATAGACGTTGAGCGGCGTGATGACATTCGCCGGCGAATCGCCGACGCGGTAGGCGGCGAGCACGAGATCCGGGTCGCCGCCGAGCCGCATGAAGAGCGGGATGAAGACCGGCGCGAAGATCGCCCATTTCGCCACCGCTCCGGTGATCAGGATGTCGATCAGGAAGATCACCACGACGAAGATGATGATGTAGCTCACGCCCCCGAGCGGCACCGTCTCGAGGAACTCCGCGAGGTTCGCCGCCAGCACGGTCGCGATATTGGTGAAGTTGAAGAAGGCGATGAACTGCGCGATCACCAGCAAGAGGAAGATCAGACCGGCGAGGCCGGAGAAGGTCTTCACGATCATCCCGATCGCCGCCGTCAGGTCCTTCACCGTGCCCGCGCCCTTGCCGTAGGCGAATCCGATCGTGAAGAAGAGCGCGCTGATCAGCACGATGAGACCGGACATGAAGGGCGAGCCCGAGAGGATCTCGCCCGTCTCCGGATGCCGCAGCGGCGCCCCCGGCGGCACGGTCAGGAGCCCGATCACGATCACGAAGCCCAAGAGCGCCCAGCCGGTATAGCGCAGCCCGCGCGATTCCTCCGGGCTCAGCGCCGCCTGCGCCTCCACCGGCACCCCGCCCTCGTAGGGCCCGAGATGCGGCTCGACCACCTTCTCGGTCAGGATGGTGCAGACGATCCCCATCAGGATCGACGAGGCGATCATGAAATAGAGGTTGCCGACCAGGGTGACGTTGCGGTTCGGGTCGACCAGATGGATCGCGTCGTTGGTCATCTCCGCCAGCAGCGCATCCGTAGGCGTCACGAAGAGATTGACGAGAAAGACGCCGGCGACGCCCGAGAACGCCGCCGCGAGCCCCGCCAGCGGATGCCGCCCGAGGCTGTGGAACGCCGCCGCGCCGAGCGGCACCAGCACCAGATAGCCCGCATCCGCCGCGATCGAGGAGACGACGCCGAGCATCACGATGATGAAGGTGAAGATCGAGCGCGGCGCGATTTCCACGATCTTGCGCACCAGCGTCGCGATCAGCCCCGATTCCTCGGCGAGGCCCACGCCGATCATCGCGACGATGATGACCCCCACCGCCCCGAAGCCGAGGAAGTTCGGCACGATCGAGGTGAACATGAAGCGGATGCCGTCCGCCGAGAGCAGGCTCCTGACCGCGGTCGTGCGCTCGACGACCTCGTGGGAGACCGGGTCGACCGCCTCGTAGGTCGCCGACCAGCCGATCAGGCTCAGGATCACCGACAGGACGATCACCAGGCCGATCAGGATGAAGAAGATGATCGCCGGGTGCGGGACCTTGTTGCCGACCCGCTCGATCGTGGTCAGAAAACCGTCCAGGAAACCCGCCTTGGAACGCGTCTCCACGCCGGACACCGGATCCTTCTCCATCTTCCTCCCCCGCTCAGGCAATCATGCCGGTTAGCGAAATTAGCGTTTCGCATAAACGACTTCTTGCTCGGACGCAGCATTGCCCCCGCAGATTGCCCTGACAAGTCAAATATGCGACACGCGCCGCAAAGCGTTACGAACGCCATGCGAGCAGAGGTTGACCGTGACCGACATCTGGATCGTCTTCGCGATCATCACCTGTGTCATCGCCCTCTTCGTCTGGGACCGACTGCCGGTGATCGCGGTCTGCGTCGGCTGCGCCATGGCGCTCTGGGCCACTGGCATCCTCACCCTCAACCAGGCGCTCGCGGGCTTCGGCGACCCGGCGACGGTCTTCGTCACCTCGCTCTTCGTCGTCTCTGGCGCGCTCGAGAAGACCGGCCTCACCGCCTGGACCGGGCAGGTGCTGGCGCGCGGCGCCGGCGACAGCCGCTTCCGGCTGATCGTGCTGATGATGCTGTTCTGCGGCGTGCTCTCGGCGCTGATCAGCGTCAACGGCGCGGTGGCCGCCCTCCTGCCCGTGGTGGTGGTGCTCGCGGTTCGCCTGAAGCGGCCGCCCTCGCAGCTGCTGATGCCGCTGGTCTTCGGGGCGCATTCCGGCTCGATGCTGGCGCTGACCGGCACGCCGGTGAACGTGCTGGTGCTCGAGGCCTCGCTCGATGCCGGCGAGCGCGGCTTCGGCTATTTCGAATTCGCCTATGTCGGGGTCTTCCTCGTCATCGGCACCATCATCCTCGCCCTCCTCCTCGGCACCCGCCTGCTGCCGGTGCGCGAGAACCGCGCGCTCCCGCCCGACCTCAGCCGCCACGCCCGCACCCTGGTCGAGCAGTTCCGCCTCGACAGCGACATCCACCAGCTGCGCGTCCGCCCCGAATCGCCCCTCGTCGGCCGGCCGCGGGCGGAACTCGCCTTCGACGGCAGCCCCGGCGTCTCGCTCCTCACCGTCCAGGAGGCCGCCGGCAGCGGCGCCGCCCGGCTCGGCGCCATCGAGGCCGGCGACCTGATCGCGCTGCGTGCCGATGCCGACGACGTCGCCGAGCTCGCCGCCGACCTGATGCTCAGCCCCGCCGATGCCGAGGGGGTGAAGTTCGAGGTCGGCCTCTTCACAACCGCTTCCGGCCTCGCCGAGGTGATCATCCCGCCCCGCTCGCCGCTGATCGGCGAGCGCCTCTTTCCCGGCATGGTCACGCCGAGCGGCAATCTCGTCGTGCTCGCGCTCCAGCGCCAGGGCATCGACCTCGCCCCGGGCCAGCCGCTGAAGAAGGGCGACACGCTCCTCCTCCAGGGCACCTGGGAGGCGCTCGAGACCTATATCGCCCCGCCCGAGGCGCTGGTCGTCGACAGCCCCGAGCTCGTCCGCCGCCAGGTGGTGCCGATGGGCCGCAACGCCGCGATCTCGCTCGGCATCATGGCGGTGATGGTCGTCCTGCTCGCCACCGGCCTCGTCCCCGCCGCCGCCGCCGGGATCCTCGCCGCGGGCGCGGTGCTGCTCTTCGGCATCCTCAACGTCGAGGAGATCTACCGCTCGATCAACTGGACCACCGTCATCCTCGTCGGCGCGATGATGCCGCTCTCCACCGCGATCACCCAGACCGGCGCGGCGAAGCTGATGGCCACCTATTTGATCGACGCCGTCGGCGGCTTCGGCCCCCGCGCGCTGCTCGCCGGGCTCTTCATCCTCACCGGCGCCCTCGGCCAGGTGATCTCGAACACCGCGACCGCGCTCATCATCATCCCGATCTCGGTCGTCGCCGCCGAGCAGATGGGGGTCTCGCCGCAGCCGGTGCTGATGTCGGTCGCCGTCGCGGCCGCCGCCTCGTTCCTCACCCCGGTCGCCACGCCGACCAACCTGATGGTGATGGAGCCGGGCGGCTACCGCTTCGGCGACTACTGGAAGTTCGGCCTGCCGATGATGCTCTGGTTCTTCCTGATGGCCGTTTTTGTGGTACCGCTGATCTGGCCGTTCTGACATCGACGGGAATCGCGCAACAGGGAGAACGCGCATGTCCGATCTCGAAGCCGTCCTCGACCGCATCGACGCCGACCTCGATCAGGCCATCGAGCGCCTCTTCGCCACCCTGCGCCTGAAGTCGATCTCCACCGATCCGGCCTATGCCGCCGCGACCCGGGCCTGCGCCGAATGGCATGCCGCCGACCTCGCCTCCATCGGCTTCGAGGCGAGCGTGCGCGACACCGCGGGCCATCCGATGGTGGTCGGCCACGACCGCGCGGCCGCGGGCACCTCCCTGCTCTTCTACGGCCATTACGACGTGCAGCCGGTCGATCCGCTGGAGCTCTGGGAGCACGATCCCTTCGAGCCGCGCATCGTCACCCGCGCGGACGGATCGAAGATGATCGTCGCCCGCGGCGCCTCCGACGACAAGGGCCAGCTGATGACCTTCGTGGAGGCCTGCCGCGCCTGGAAAGCGGTGACCGGCGCCCTGCCGCTGCCGATGACCATCCTGCTCGAGGGCGAGGAGGAATCGGGCGGCGAGAACCTGCCGCCCTTCCTCGACGCCAATATCGAGGAGCTGCGCGCCGACCTGGCGCTGATCTGCGACACCAGCATGTGGGACGCCCGCACCCCGGCCATCACCACCTCGCTGCGCGGCCTCTGCGGCGAGGAGATCATCATCCGCGGCGCCGACCGCGACCTGCATTCGGGATTCTACGGCTCGGCGGCGGCCAATCCCAACCACGTGCTCGCCCGCATCCTCGCCGATCTGCGCGACGGGGAGGGCCGCGTCACCCTGCCGGGCTTCTACGACGGCGTCCCGGACCTGCCCGAGGCCCTGCGCGCGAGCTGGGCGAAGCTCGACTTCGACCCGGACGCCTTCCTCGGCGAGGTCGGCCTCGCCCAGCCCGCTGGCGAGAAGGGCCGCAGCGTGCTCGAGCAGACCTGGTCGCGCCCGACCGCCGAGGTCAACGGCATGGGCGGCGGCTACCAGGGCGAGGGCTTCAAGACGGTGATCCCGGCCCAGGCCTCGGCGAAGATCTCGTTCCGTCTGGTCTTCGATCAGGACCCACACAAGATCCGTGCCGCCTTCCGCGACTTCGTGAAGGCGCGCATCCCCTCTGATTGCAGCGTGGAGTTCATCGAGCACGGATCGGGCACGGCGGTCGCCTTCGACACGGACGCGCCGGCCTTCCAGAAGACCCAGGCGGCGCTGACCGACGAATGGGGCCGCGATGCCGCCTTCGTGGGCGGCGGCGGATCGATCCCGGTCACCACGCTGCTCAAGGAAAGGCTCGGCATCGACGTGGTCATGGTCGGCTTCGGGCTCACCGACGACCGCATCCACAGCCCCAACGAGAAATACGACCTGCAGAGCTTCCACAAGGGCATCCGCTCCTGGGCCCGCATCCTCGCGGCGCTCTAGCCGACCGCCGGTGGCGCCGGGCGCCTCAGGCGCCGGCGTTCTCCTCCTGCCTGAGCGAGCGGATCTCGTCGAGATAGGCGCCGATCACCGCGCCCTCCGGCACGACGCCGAGAAGCCTTCCGTCGTCGGCGACCAGCGGCACCGCGCCGCCGGTGAAGCCGCGCATCCGCTCCATGGCTTCCAGGAGCGTCGTGCGCTCGCCGAAGATCACCAGGTCGGCAGCCACCAGGTCGCGCAGGCGCATGTCCTCGGGACGGGTCACCGCGTCCTGCAGGCGGACCACGCCGCGAAACCGCCCCGCCCCGTCCGTGAGGAAGGCCTCCGCATACCCCGAGGCCGCGAGCCGCGCGATCAGCGTCTGGACCGGCTGCTCGGGCCCCAGCGCCACGTAATCCGCGCTCACGTGCCGCGCCACCTTCCGCCGCCCCAGCACCGCGCGGTCGCGGCCCTCCCGGAGATTGAACCCGCGCTCGCGCAGCTGCACGTCGAAATAGGACCGGCCGAAGACATGGTTGGCCACGAGATTCGAGAAGACCACCGCCACCGTCGCCGCGATCGCCAGATCGTAATTGTGGGTGAGCTCGAAGACGATGAGGATGGTGCTGAGCGGCGCGCCGATCACCGGGCTGGTCACCGCCATCATGCCGCAGATCGCGTAGGGCAGCACCCCGGTCAGATCGAGCGGCAGGAGCTGCGCCACCCCGAGCCCGTAGAGCGTCCCCCCCAGCACCCCGATCATCAAGGCCGGGCTGAAGACGCCGCCCACGAAGCCGAAGCCGAGGCAGAGCGCGGTCATGGCGAGCTTGGCCACCAGCAGCACCGCCAGCCCGCCCGCCGACAGCGATTCCGCCCCGATCACCGAGGCCAGCGTGTCCTTGCCCACGCCGAGCACCCCGGGGACCGCAAGCGCCACCAGCCCCAGCACCAGCCCGGCGAAGGCCGGCCGCAGCCAGGGCGCCAGCGGCGAGCGCTCGGCGATCCGCGTCGCGGCGAAGATCGCCGTCATGTAGGCCACCGCCAGGAAGGCCGCGAGCAGTCCCTCGATCGCGAAGAGCACGAATTCGTAACCGTGCCCGACGCCGTCGAACGCCACGAGAAAGAGCGCCGGCCGCACCAGCACCGCGCTCGAGATCAGGTATCCCGTCACCGCGGCCACGGCGACCGGCGCGAAGGCCCGGAGCGAATAATGCCGCAGCACGACCTCATGGGCGAAGATCAGCCCGGCGATCGGCGCGTTGAAGGCCGCCGCGATCGCCGCCGCCGCGCCGCAGGCCATGGCGATGTCCCGCAGCCCCGCGAGCCGCCGCCCCAGATGCGCGGAGATCGAGCCGATCGTGGCGCCGAGATGCACAAGCGGGCCGTAGAGCCCCACCGAGGCCCCCATGCCCAGCGACACGAGCGCCGCCAGCGCGGTAACGAAACCGGCCCGGAGCGGCGGCGCCGGCTCGCGCCCTTGGACCGCGAGGATCGCATCCGCCGGCCCCAGCGCCGCGCCCCCGGCCAGCCCGATACGCAGGATCTGCCCGACCGCCAGCCCGCCCGCCACCGGCACCAGCACCGTCAGCAGCGCCAGAAGCCCCGGCCTCTCGGCGAAACCCGCGCGCGTCGCGGGCGAGATCGGCAGGAGGGCATTCGCCCAGGCGACCGCATCGGCGAAACCCACCACCGCCAGCCCGACGGTGCCACCAGTGACGACGCCGAGCGCCGAGACGAGAAGAATCCGTCCGGGGCTTCGCATGGGGTCCCTTGCTGCTCGCCGCGCCACCCTATCGCCGGACCGGCGTTTGGCAAACGGCTTCGCCTCCGCCGGGGTGCCGGAAACACCCTTGCGGCCAAGGCACCGGCCTCTATAACCGCGCCAATTTGCCGGCCGAGGGTTCTAGGCCACCCCCGGACCGGCGGTCCCGCGAACACGAAGGCGACCCATGCCGAAACGTACCGACATCCGCTCGATCCTGATCATCGGCGCGGGGCCCATCGTCATCGGCCAGGCCTGCGAATTCGACTATTCCGGCGCCCAGGCCTGCAAGGCCCTGCGCGAGGAAGGCTACCGGATCGTGCTGGTCAATTCCAATCCGGCCACGATCATGACCGACCCGGGCCTCGCGGACGCCACCTATATCGAGCCGATCACGCCCGAGGTCGTCGCGAAGATCATCGAGAAGGAGCGCCCCGACGCGCTCCTGCCCACCATGGGCGGCCAGACGGGGCTCAACACCGCCTTGAGGCTCGCCGATATGGGCGTGCTGGAGCGCTTCGGCGTCGAGCTGATCGGCGCCAAGCGCGCGGCCATCGAGATGGCGGAAGACCGCAAGCTCTTCCGCGAGGCCATGGAGCGCATCGGGCTCGAGAACCCGCGCGCCACCATCGCCAATTCGCTCGAGGAGGCGCTCGACGCCATCGAGCACGTCGGCCTGCCGGCGATCATCCGCCCCGCCTTCACGCTCGGCGGCACCGGCGGTGGCGTCGCCTACAACCGCGAGGACTACGAGCGCATCTGCAAGACCGGGCTCGCCGCCTCGCCGGTCTCCCAGATCCTGGTCGACGAATCGCTGCTCGGCTGGAAGGAATTCGAGATGGAGGTGGTCCGCGACAAGGCGGACAACTGCATCATCGTCTGCTCGATCGAGAACGTCGACCCGATGGGCGTGCATACCGGCGATTCGATCACCGTCGCCCCGGCGCTGACGCTGACCGACAAGGAATACCAGATGATGCGCAACGCCTCGATCGCGGTGCTGCGTGAGATCGGCGTGGAGACCGGCGGCTCCAACGTCCAGTTCGCGGTGCATCCCGAGACCGGCCGGCTGATCGTCATCGAGATGAACCCGCGCGTCTCCCGCTCCTCGGCGCTGGCCTCCAAGGCCACCGGCTTTCCGATCGCCAAGATCGCGGCCAAGCTCGCCGTCGGCTACACGCTCGACGAGCTCGACAACGACATCACCCAGGTGACCCCGGCGAGCTTCGAGCCGACCATCGACTACGTGGTCACCAAGATCCCCCGCTTCGCCTTCGAGAAATTCCCCGGCGCCGAGCCGCTCTTGACCACCGCCATGAAGTCCGTCGGCGAGGCCATGGCCATCGGCCGCTCCTTCCACGAGAGCGTGCAGAAGGCGCTCTGCTCGCTCGAGACCGGGCTTTCCGGCTTCGACGAGATCGAGATCCCCGGCGCCTCGGAGGGTCCGGAGGGCCGTGCGGCGATCGTCAAGGCCCTCGCCCGCCAGACCCCCGACCGGCTGCGCCTCGCCGCCCAGGCCATGCGCCACGGGCTCAGCGACGAGGACATCCACGCCGTCACCCGCTTCGATCCCTGGTTCCTCGCCCGCATCCGCGAGATCGTCGAGGAGGAGGCGCGGGTGATCCGCGACGGCCTGCCCCGCGACGCGGCCGGCCTGCGCCGGCTCAAGACCATGGGCTTCTCCGACGCCCGGCTCGCGCATCTCGCGGCGCGCACCGAGACCAATGTGCGCGCCGAGCGCATGCGCCTCGGGGTGCGCGCGGTCTTCAAGCGCATCGACACCTGCGGCGGCGAGTTCGAGGCCCAGACGCCCTACATGTATTCCACCTACGAGGCCGACGCGATGGGCCTCGTGGAATGCGAGGCCCGGCCCTCCGCCCGCGACAAGATCGTCATCCTCGGCGGCGGGCCGAACCGCATCGGCCAGGGCATCGAATTCGACTATTGCTGCTGCCACGCCTGCTTCGCGCTGACGAAAGCGGGGTACGAGACCATCATGGTCAACTGCAACCCCGAGACCGTCTCCACCGACTACGACACCTCGGACCGGCTCTACTTCGAGCCGCTGACGCTGGAGCACGTGCTCGAGATCCTCCGCGTCGAGCAGGAGAACGGCACGCTCAAGGGCGTCATCGTCCAGTTCGGCGGCCAGACGCCGCTCAAGCTCGCCAATGCGCTCCACGACGCCGGCATCCCGATCCTCGGCACCACGCCCGACGCCATCGACCTCGCCGAGGACCGCGAGCGCTTCCAGCAGCTCCTGCACCGGCTGGGCCTGCGCCAGCCCGAGAACGGCATCGCCCGCTCGCCCGAGCAGGCCCATGCGGTCGCCGCGCGCATCGGCTATCCGCTGGTGATCCGGCCCTCCTACGTGCTCGGCGGGCGCGCTATGGAGATCGTGCGCGACGAGGCGCAGCTCACCCGCTACATCAGCGAGGCGGTGCATGTCTCCGGCGACACGCCGGTCCTGCTCGACAGCTATCTCTCCAACGCGGTGGAGGTCGACGTCGATGCGATCTGCGACGGCGCGGCGGTGCATGTGGCCGGCATCATGGAGCATATCGAGGAGGCGGGCGTGCATTCCGGCGACAGCGCCTGCGCGCTGCCCCCCTATTCGCTCGACGCCGCCACCATCGCGGCGCTCGGCGAGCAGACCCGGGCGCTCGCCCTCGGCCTCGACGTGGTCGGGCTGATGAACGTGCAGTTCGCCATCCAGAACGGCGAGATCTACGTGCTGGAGGTCAACCCGCGCGCCTCGCGCACCGTGCCCTTCGTCGCCAAGGCCACCGACAGCGCCATCGCCTCGATCGCCGCCCGGGTCATGGCCGGCGAGAAGCTCGCGGCCTTCCCGCTGCGCCCGCCCTATCCCGAGGGCGTCGATCCCGACGACCCGCTGCCCTTCGCCGACCCCATGACGCTCGCCGATCCGCAGATGCCCTGGTATTCGGTCAAGGAGGCGGTGATGCCCTTCAACCGCTTCCCCGGCGTCGACACGCTGCTCGGCCCCGAGATGCGCTCCACCGGCGAGGTCATGGGCTGGGACCGCAGCTTCCCGCGCGCCTTCCTCAAGGCGCAGATGGGTGCCGGCGCCGCCCTGCCCGAGGCCGGCACCGTCTTCGTCTCGATCAAGGACGGCGACAAGGCCCCGGCGATCGTCGAGGCCTCGCGCATCCTGCAGGAACTGGGCTTCACCCTGATCGCCACCGGCGGCACCCGCGACTTCCTGACCCGGGCCGGCATCCCCGCGACCCGCATCAACAAGGTCTACGAGGGAAGGCCGCATATCGTCGACCTGATGAAGGACGGCGGGGTGCAGATCGTCTTCAACACCACCGAGGGCACCCAGTCGATCGCCGATTCACGCGAGATCCGCGCGCTCGCCCTCTCCGACCGCATCCCCTATTACACCACCGCCGCCGGCGCCCGCGCCGCCGCGCTCGCCATCAAGGACCGCATGGCCGGGGAGCTGATGGTCCGAGCGCTGCAATAGGACGGCCGCGCCGGCGGGCGGCGGTCCGCCGATCGGGGCTGCCCACCGGCATCGGCAGGAATCCGCCGCTCGCGGGCCATCCCCTTGCCATGCTGCACCGCAGCATGCATCTTTCCGCCAACAGTGACAGTTGGGGGAGCCCTCCCTTGCGTCTGACCCTGATCGCCGCGGCCCTGGCAGCCGCCCTCGCGCCCGTGGCCCATGCGGGTCCCGCCGCCACGAAGCCCCAGGCGGTCGCCTGCCTGGCCGAGGCGGTCTATTTCGAATCGCGCGGCAAGGGCGATACGGCGGCGCTGGCCGTCGCCAACGTGGTTCTCAACCGCCGCGAGCACCAGGAATTCCCCGGCACGATCTGCGCCGTGATCGCCGACGGCTGCGAATTCTCCTACCGCTGCGACGGCCGGTCCGACGCCCTGCGCGATCCCGAGGAGCGCGCCCGCGCGCTCCGTGCCGCCGAAGAAGTGCTCGCCGGCGAGGCGCCCGACCCGACCCATGGCGCGCTCTTCTTCCATTCCGCCGCGGTCGAACCCGGCTGGTTCGCCTCCCGCACCCGGACGGCCGAGATCGGCGGCAACGTCTTCTACCGCTGAAGCCCCGACGTCCCACCGGCGCCCGCACCTGCAAGATCCTTGACCGTTGCAGAAATACCGCAACTCGCAGCCTCCCGTAGCCTCGCGGATTGATTCGCCGGCATTCTCGCTATAGTATCCTGAAATCAATCGCTTGCATCCGGTCTTTGAACCGACGTCGCATCCTTTCGGGCGCCGCCGCGCCACGGTGGCCGTTGCCGGCAGGTAACGCGGCGTTAACACATTGACGCCATGATGTTGCTGCGGCGCAGCGCATGGCTCCGGAACCGCGAACGAGCAAGAAACCCCAGACCCGTCCGAGGCAGGACAGATGCACAGGATTCCCTTCACCGCCATTTTCGTCGTCGCCCTCTCCGCCGTCGCGGTGAGCGCGGTCACCCTGCGCAAGCCGATGCTCTACACCGAGACCCCGGCGCGCGCCCACCACCCGCTCGGCCCGGTCGCGGTCAGCGCCGACGCGCGCCCAGCCGGCGCGAGCTGGTCCGCCCTGCAGGCTCCGCTCCTGCTCGACGACGCCCGCGCCCGATACGGCCGTGACGTCGACGCCATCGTGCTGACCCGCCACACCCCCCTGCCCAACGGCAGCGGCGCCCGCTCCACGGGCTACGCCGTCGCCTGGGACTGACCGAGGGCGACAGGACCGCGGGCGCAATGGCCGGCACCGGGACCCCCGGCGCCGGACAATCTCGCATCTCCCGGCTCAGCCGATGGTCGCCCCGTCCTCGCGCCAGATCGCGATCACCGAGGAGCGCGGCTTGCCTTCCCCGTCGGGCCAGGAACCGCCGGGATGCTGGATGCCGACGAAAGCCACCCTGCGGTCGGCTGACCAGCAGAGACCGGTAACCTCGGCGCCATTCGGTGCGGTGAGGAACCGGGCGATCTCACCGGTATCGGCATTGCCGATGAGCATCTGGTTGTTGCCCTGGCCCGCGAAATCACCCTCGTTGCTGTCGTCGCCGTCCGTCTGGATCCACAATAGACCCGTGGTGTCGAAGGCCATCCCGTCGGGCGAGTTGAACATATTGCCCTGGTTGATATTCGGCGAGCCGGCATAGGCGTCGGAATGCACCGCCGGGTTGCCGGCCATCACGTAGAGATCCCAGGTGAAGGCGGTGGCGCCGTGGTCCTCGCCCTCGGGCCGCCAGCGCACGATCTGGCCGTACTCGTTGGCCTCGCGCGGGTTCGGGCCGCCGACCGGGGTCGCGTCGCCGCCGGCATTGGACTTGATCCCGCGGTTGGAATTGTTGGTCAGCGAGCAATAGGCCTCGGCGCGCTGCGGGTGACAGGCGATCCACTCCGGGCGGTCCATGGTGGTGGCGCCGACCTTCGAGCCCGCCATCCGGGCGAAGACGAGCATCTCGGCAGGCGCCATGCCGGTGGTCTCGGGCGTCAGCGCCAGCCATTCGCCGGTCTGATCGTCGTTGAACTTCCCGACATAGAGCGTGCCGTCGGTGAGCAGGCCGTTCGTCGGCTGGCCCTCGGCCCATGTGCCGTTCGAGACATACCTGTAGATGAACTCGCCGCGCTCGTCGTCGCCCATGTAGACGACGATCCGCCCGTCGGCCGCCTGAACCATCGCGGCATTCTCGTGCTTGAAGCGGCCGAGGGCGGTGTGCTTCACCGGCGTGCTCGACGGGTCGGCGGGGTCGATCTCGGTGATCCAGCCATGGCGATGCGGCTCGTTCGGCTCGCTCGATATGTCGAAACGCGGGTCGAACTTCTCGTAGGCGTACTGGCTTTCGCCGCCGATGCCGTAACGGCCGTAGCCCTCGCCCTGGGGCATCTCGCCGGTGGCACCGAAGAGCCCGTTGAAGTTCTCCTCGCAGGTCAGATACGTGCCCCAGAGCGTCCTGCCCGCGCCGCAATTGTTCATCGTGCCCCTGGGTGACATGCCCTCGGGATCGGCCTTGGTCCTGACCAGATCGGAGCCCGCGGCGGCGCCGTCCATGGTCATCGGGGTCTCGTGGGTGATGCGGCGATTGAACGGGCTGTCGACGACGACCTCGTAGCCGTTGCCGCTGTCGGCAACTTCCATCACCGTCACGCCTTGCATGTTCTTCAGCAGCGTGACCTCTTCCGCGGACTGCGGCACGCCTTCGGACGCGGCCGGCAGGTTGATCTTCGGGTTGACGTATTCGGAGTTGACCGCGATCACCTCCTTGCCGTCGATCACGAACAGTTCCATGCCGTCGGTGTTCTCGCCGAACACCTTGTCCGACATCGCGACCGGCACGCCGTTCTCGGGCGACCAGGCGCCCTCGGCCTCGGAGAACAGGGCCTCTCCCCAACTGACCAGCGGCTTCCACCGATAGCCCTCGGGCACGTGGATGTCGAAATCGGTGGCGATGTCGATCGGCTGGAAGGGGAAGGCGGCGGCCTGCGCCCGGGCCGAGCCGGCCGGGACCATGGCGCCGAGGCCGAAGGCCATGGCTCCCGAACCGAAGGCGAGCACACCGCCGAGCAACCCTCGGCGGGCGATGGCGGCTTCGACCACACGGTCGAAGTCGTTCTCCGCCGGACGCGGATCGCGCAGCTCGTCGAATTCGTCCCAGGAGAGGTCAACAGTGGATTTGGCGTTCATTCGTCAGGTCCCTTGCTTCAAGATTGGCGCGGTGCCCGGAGCGGTCTCAGGCTGTGACCCTGTTACATCCCCCCTGAAACATTGCTGTGACAGCCGTCCGTCAGGCGTGTCGGAGCTTCGATGCCGCGAGGGCGAAGATCCCGGATGTTCCCGGCAGCGGGAACGCAGGCATTTCAGCTCCCGCACGAAGATGACACGTCAAGATGCGGCCTATACGATTACTTAACTCGTCAAATCCGTTGAAACAGGGTTGACGCGCCTTTACCCTGATCCCGGGGAAATGGGGGATCAGGGTCATGGCCGTACTCAGGGCCGCCCGGGCCACGGACATGCGCGCGGGCCTCGCCGAAGGCTTCGTCGTGACGTCCGACCGCTTCGAGATCACCGTGGCGGACGGCGGCACCTTGGGCCGCTACAGCGGCGTCTTCACCTTCGACTACGGCACGCTGGCCAATGTCGGGACCACCTTCTGGAGCCAGCCGTTCCTGAACGCGGCCTTCGGGCGCGGCATCGTCACCGGCGGCAGCCTGACCGGCTATTCGCAGACCGGCACCGGCGGCAGCTTCTCCATCTCGAATTTCGAGCTCGACGCGGGCTTCGCCTTCCGCGCCCTCGCCTTCGGTGACAGCCGCCTCCTGCAGAGCCTGATCCTCGCCGGCAACGACACGATCCTCGGCTCCCGCGACAACGACGTGCTCCAGGGCTTCACCGGCGGCGACCTGATCTGGGGCAACGGCGGCAGCGACCGCATCTTCGGCCAGCAGGGGCTCGACCGGCTCTACGGGCTCGACGGCAACGACCGGATCTCCGGCGGCGGCGACGGCGACACGATCTATGGCGGCGACGGCAACGACGTGCTCTGGGGCGGCCCGGGCAACGACTTCCTCTTCGGCGATTCCGGCAACGACCGGCTGATCGGCGGCCTCGGGCGCGACATCCTGACCGGTGGCTCGGGCGACGACCTCTTCCGCTTCGATTCCATCGACGACAGCCCGCCGGGCTCCAGCCAGCGCGACGTGATCGAGGATTTCGGCGGTGCCGATCGCATCGACCTGCGCCGCATCGACGCCGACGAGACCCAGCCCGGCGACCAGGCCTTCGTCTTCATCGGCCCGGCGCCCTTCTCCGGCACGCCCGGCGAATTGCGCTATGTCCCCGGCATGGTCTCCGGCGACACCACCGGCGACGGCAGCGCCGATTTCGCCATCAGGATCGACGGCAACCCGGCGCTGGACGCGAGCGACTTCCTGCTCTGAGTTGCCAGCGCGGCGAGGGGAATGCCCGAAAACGCGGGCATGCCCGGCGCCCTCACGCCGGCTCCGCCGAGCCCACGTCCCCCGGCGCGATCTGGCCGGCGCTGTCGCGCGCCGCCTGGATCTCGATGAAGACCCGGCTCACCTCCGGATGCACGGCCTTGATCCGCGTCTCGAGCCGGCTCACCTCCCCCTCGATCTCGTTTGCCATCAAGGAGTTGCGGGCATCGACGCTGATGTTGACCAGCACGTCCGCCGGGCCGAAATGCATGGTGCGCACCTCGTTGACCCCCTCCACGAACGGCGCCTGCCCGGCCAGCCCGATCACCGATTGCAGCAGGTCGTCGCTCGCCGCCTCGCCGATCAGCAGGCCCTTGGTCTCGATCGCCAGCAGCACCGCCGCCACCGCCAGGATCCCGCCGATCACCAGGCTCGCCGCCCCGTCCGCGCGCAAGATCCCGAAGCGGTCCGAAAGAAACACCCCGGTCAGCGCCGCCAGCAGCCCCAGCATGGCCGCCGAATCCTCGAAGAGCACGGTGAAGAGCGCCGGATCCTTCGACTGCCGCACCGCCCGCAGGATCGGCGTATTGCCCCGCTCCCGCTCGAAGGCGCGATAGGCCACGGTCCAGGCCGCCGCCTCGAAGACCATCGCGAGCCCGAGCACGATGTAATTGACATAGGCATCCGTGATCGGATGCGGGTCGGCGATCTTGTGGAGCCCCTCGTAGATCGAGATCCCGGAGCCGAGCGCGAAGAGCAGGATCGCCACCACGAAGGCCCAGAAATAGATCTCCTTGCCGTAGCCGAAGGGATGAACGGCGTCCGCAGGACGCCCGGACCGGCGGATGCCGTAGAGCAGCAGCAGCTGGTTGCCGGTATCGACCACCGAATGCACCGCCTCGGCGAACATCGCCGACGACCCCGTGAAGGCCGCTGCGGCAAATTTCGTCACCGCGATCGCCGCATTGCCGATCAGCGCCGCAATGACAACCTTCGTCGTTCCGCCGGCCATGGCGATCCCCTCGTGTGGCGCGAGTGAAGCAGTCAAGCGCGCAGGCTTCAAGTCGGAAGCGTTAACCAATTTCGGCGGGAATCCGCCGACCCGGATTCAACTTATGGACATGCTGCACTGCACACTGGCAGGTTGTCGCCGGTAACGAGTATGGAGTCCGAGCCTTGAAAAGCCTTGCCAGAGCCCTTGCCGGTCTCGCGAGCGTACTTGCCCTCGCCAATTGCGCCGTGACGCCGCCCCCCGAAGAAGCGTCGCGCGCCGCGGCCAATCCGACCACTGCGGCCGCCGATATCCAGATCCAGTCGCGGGATCTCGCCTGCCTCGCCGAAGCGATCTATTTCGAGGCGCGCGGCACCGGGCCGAAGGGCGAGGCCGCGGTGGCGCATGTGGTGGTGAACCGCGCGCGCAGCGCCAAGTTCCCCAATTCCGTCTGTGGCGTGGTCGCCGACGGCTGTCAGTTCTCCTATCGCTGCGACGGGCATTCCGAGACCCTCGCGGAGGCCGGCTCGCGCAGCCGCGCCTTCCGGATCGCCGAGGCGGTGCTTTCGGGCGAGCCGGACATCACCCAGGGCGCGCTCTTCTTCCACGCCGCCAGCGCCAGCCCGGGGTGGTTCAACACCCGCCCGCGCGTCGGCAAGATCGGCGGCAACGTCTTCTACCGCTGATCGCCTCATACCCGTCGACTTCCATCCCACGCCGGCCATGGGTCCCCGGCCCGATCGGCCCGTGGCGATCGGGCCGCGTCGGTCAGACGGCGCCGGCCATCGGCATCAGAAGCTCCCGTCATAGGCCTCCGGCCCGATCCGGCAGGCGAGCAGCGTGAAGCTCCCGCGGTCGAGCGCAGCGGCGATCTCCGCATCCAGGGTTTCGAGGTCGTCGATCCAGGCCCCGTAACCACCCATCGCCCGCGCGACGGCGGGCAGGTCGCTGCGGCCGAAATCGACGCCGCTCCTCGGCCGGCCGGAGCCACGCTGCTTCATGTCGATCAGGGCCAGCTTGCCGTCGACGAGAACCACGACGATCACCGCGAGCCCCAGATCGCGAATCGTCGCCAGCTCGCCCAGGCCCATCTCCAGCCCCGCGTCGCCGACCACGGCCAGCACCGGCGTGTCCGGGAGGCCGAGCCGGAAGCCGGCGGCCAGCGGCACCGCGCAGGCCATGGTGCAGAAGCCGGTGGATTGCAGCAATTGCCGCGGCCCGTGGCAGCGCCAGACATGGCTGAAGAGAATGCGATGCGCGCCGCTGTCGGCCGTCGCCACCGATCCCTCCGGCATCGCGGCCCTGAGCGCATGGAAGATCGCCGCGGGCCCGAAATCCCCGGCGGCGAAGGTCGCGACCAGCCGCTCGCGCGCAAGCGCCGGCTCGCCATCCGGCCAGCGCCGGCCGCGCCGCGGCGCGCCGGCGAGCCGGGCGAGCGACGGCGCGATCGCGCCGCGGAGCTCGAGGGTCACGCCATGCATGCCATGACGGCGCTCGACCCCCGCCAGTTCGATCACCGGCTTGTCCGGGCCCCAGGGATGGCGCCAGCCGGCCCGCATCTCGATCGGATCGTAGCCGGCGAGGACCAGGCAATCCGAGGCGGCGATCAGCGGCATGAGGATCGCATCCGCCTTGGGTGAAAGCCCGGCGCATCCGAGCGCGAGCGGATCCCGCTCGTCCAGGAGCCCCTTGGCCTTGTAGGTGGTGACGAGCGGCACGCCCTGCGCATGGCAGAAGGCGGCCAACTCCGCAGCCGCCGCCTCGTTCAGCGCGTCGAGCCCGGCGATCGCGACCGGCCGCTCGGCCGCGGCGAGCATCTCCGAGGCGATGCGCAGGCCGTCCTCATGCGCCGGCGGTGCGAAGACCGCCGCCGGCGGCGGCGCGGCGCGGCCGTCCTCGGCGGCGGATTCCGCCACATCGGTCGGGACGTCCATATGCACCGGCCCGGGCTGGCCCTCGCGCGCGATGGCGATCGCCTTGGCGATGGTCACCCCGACCGCATGCTTCTCCGCCCGCAGGCTCGCCTTGACGACCGGACGCAGCATCGCCCGGTGATCGACGACCTGATGCGTGTAGCTCTCGGCCATCGCCGCCTCGATGCAGCCCGAGAGGAAGATCAGCGGCACGCGGTCCTGGCTCGCGTTCGCCACCACGTTGACGGCATTTGCGACCCCCGGCCCGAGCGTCGCGACCAGCACCGGCAGCGCGCCGGTGGCGTGCCAGAGGCCCTCGGCCATGAATCCGGCGGCGCTCTCGTGCCGCGCCAGCACGAAGTCTATCCCCGCCGCGCCGAGCCCCTCGATCAGGGCCAGGACCTCCCCGCCCGGAATGCCGAAGGCATGGGTGGCGCCTGCCTCCGCCAGGACACGCCCGATGATCCCGGCGCCCGTCGCCCGCGCCGCCCCCCCAGGCGTCACGACCGACAGCAAGGGCGCTCGTGCCCGACGATGCGCGGATCCGGCGTCCGTGCCTTCATGGCCTCGCCTCCACGGGCCTCGCCCCTTCGCCGGAATGAGAGCGGCTCGAGGTGTCCTTCGTCGCGGCAGCGCGCCTCCAGGGGACCGACTTGATCCATCCCACGAAATAGGCGGTCGCGACGACGCCCGCCATGCCGAGCAGGTTTGCCGCGAGCGTCTGCAGGGGACCGCGCCCGATCACGTCCAGCAGGACCCCGAGCAGCTGCGCGAGGACGATGCCGGTGACGAAGACCGCGAGCGACTGCTGCCCGACCTTCCGGATCACCGCGACGGCGCGGCCGCGGAGCCCCTCGGCCCCAAGGCGAACCCCGTTCACGCCGACGGCGATCCAGGCGAGATAGGCGAGCGCGAGGAAATGCACATAGCGCAGGAGGCCGAACGGCGATTTCGCCGTCAGCGGTCGAAGCTCGGCCGCCGTTTCGTCGAGAAAGGGCACGGCATGGCGCAGCCGGAAATAGGCGAAGGGAAGGCTCAGGATCAGGATCGCGACCGCAACGCCGATGCCCCATCCCGACACGCGCGGCGCCGGCAGCCAGCCCGCCATGAAGGCGAAGCCGGTGAAGAACAGCAATTGCCAGCCGAACGGGTTGAAGAACCACGTTCGACCCGACCAGGGCTCGGCCGGCAGCGCGACCTGCCCCAGGTTCGCCGCGAGCCACAATGTCCCGGCAGCGACGGCGACGAGCCCCGCATGCACGCGCGCGAGCGCCATGGCCAGGGGCAGCATCGCCAGGATGACGAGATACATCGGCAGGATGTCGAAGTAGTTCGGCACGTAGCGGAGCGTCAGCAGCGCCGGCAGGTTGGTGGCCGGGTCGGTGAAGAACGGCCACAGGTTCAGCCGATCGACGTAGTCCTTGCCCGTCACCTCCATCGCGGTGAGGACCGCCATCAGCGCCGCCGTCACCAGGAAGGCGCCGATATGCGCCCAATAGACCTGCCAGACCCTGAAGAGCGTCCGGACCGCGCCGAGGATCCAGCCGCGCGTGGCGAAGGTCCCGCCGAACGCGACCGCCGAGGCCATGCCCGAGCAGAACACGAAGATCTCGGCCGCATCGGAAAAGCCGAAGCGCGCGGGGATCCAGAGCGCCCAGACATTGCCCGGGGTATGGGCCATGACGATGATGAACATCGCCAGCCCGCGAAAGAAGTCGAGCCTCGGGTCGCGCGGCCCGGCGCGGGGAGGCGACCCGGCCGGGTTCATGGCAGGGCGGACCCGGAGGCGGCGCGGGTCCCGGCCTTGCGCATCAGAACGCCCCCGCGCGCGGGGCGGCGTCCCCGGAGAGTGCCGCGACCGCGGCACCGCGCTGCGCGCCGAAGGCGTCGCAGGCGCCGCGACGCCGGCTGCGATCCTCGATGATCCGCGCGGCATCGCCCAGCGCACCGGCGCGAATCGCCGCCTCGATGGTGATCCGCTCGAAGACGTCGCGCTGCGCGTGGCTCCCGCCGATATCCTGCATGTGCGGGCGCGCCGCCTTCAGCGAAGCGAAGGCCGCTGCATGCCGCCCTTCGCAGAAGGCCATGAGACCCTTTGCGGCCTCGAGCCCCGGCCTCCGCATCACGCGATCGCTCTCGCCGCGGTTCTGCAGGGCATCGACATTCATGCGCCGGACCAGCCGCTGCATCGCCGCGCCACGGCCGCCGCCACAGAGCGCCAGCATGTAGTGGAGATCGGCGAAGGCGAGGCATCCGTCCCCGACGCGCGCCTCCGCCAGGCCCGCGAGCTCCTCCCAGCGGTCGCCGACCGCGATGCCCTCGAGCTCGAGCCGCAGCAGCAGCGAGGAGGCATTGGCGATGTCGCGATAGTCGTCGGTGTGGTCACGCCGGATCTCGTCGTCATAGAGCGCGAGGACCCGGTCGATCTCGCCGCGGTCCAGATGCATCAGGGCGAGATGCCACCAGACATGAAATCGGAAGTTGTTGCAATGCGCCCATGCCTCCCGGTTGCCGTCCAGATAGGCGATCCCCTCCCGGGTGCGGGCGGTCATGTCGAAGATATGCGCCACGGCATGCAGCCCCCAGGCATCGTCGGGCGCGATCTCCAGCGCCTGCCGGCCGCGGCGCTCGGCCTCGTCGTAGCGGCCCGCCTCCTCGAGCGCGAAGGCCTGGCAGCCGAAGAGATAGCCGCGGGCGGGATGGGCCGCGCCATAGGCGGGAAGAACGCGCTCGGCCGAGGCGAGCATGCCCAAGCGATCGCCGAGAATGAAGCGGACGGCCTGGCTGAACTTCATCGCCAGCGCATCCTGCGGCCAGCCGTCGAGGATCGCCTCCATGTGCGCGACGGTCACGCTCGGCCGGCCGTCGAGCCAGGCCGCGAGCGCCTCGACATAGATCGCCTCCCGCCGTTCGACCCCGGACCGGGCCGCACCTCGGCGGGCGGCGGCGAGCGCCTCCCGCGCCGTGGCATGGAGCTCGCGCCTTCCGAGCAGGAGGCAGAACAGCCCGCGACAGGCCTGCGCCAGCGGCATCTCCGGATCGGCGGCCAGCAGCGCTTCGAGATGCTCCGGCGTCCTGGCGGAATGCGCGAGGAAGCCGCGCACGAGGGCGTTCCAGTGCAGTTCCGACCCCGCCGCGCCACCCGAAACCTCGAGCCCGAATTCATCCTGGAACGTCACGCCAGCATCCTTTCATCCCTCCGGCACATCTTCTCAGAGAACCCGGCCCGGTTGCGGGCGGGGCCGCCAGCTTCGCCATGCGGCGCATGACCTCTGGCGATCTGGCGGGATCCGGGCGGGAGGGAGGCCCGGAGACCCGCGCGGCGATCGGTGTAATCCGGAATCCATCCTCATCCGCCTGTCGCGGGGGTGATCGCGCGCCATGCGAGCGCCGGCGCTGCGTCACCCTGCCGCCCGTCCCTTCGCGAGGGATCTGCGATGCGTTACATCCCGACGGTCGCCGGATCGGGCCCGGGACCTGACAAAGCCGTGATGGCACGCCCCCATCCCCATTGACACGCGGCCGAGGCAATCCTATCAGCAGTTATCGGAAAACCTGTCAGACAGGTTTTTACATTCTGGGGACAAACACCGCGATGGGTCGCTCCGGCGAGACGATCGACTCCGGCGATGGCGGGCTGGTGAGTGCGGCCGTGGGCGCGATCTCCGACCATATCCGCAGGCATGGCCTGGGACCCGGCGACCGCCTGCCCAGCGAGGCCGACCTGTCGCGGTCGCTGGCCGTCTCGCGGTCGGTGGTCCGCGAGGCCCTGCGCGCGCTATCCGCGCTCCGGCTCATCGACCTCCGGGCCGGACGGCGCGCGCTCGTGGCCGAGCTCGACTACGGGGCGATGTCCTCGGTGATCGCCCACGGGCTTCACACCGACCAGATCACCATCCTGCAGGTCTACGACGTGCGCCGGACGATCGAGACGCGGACCGCGGCCCTGGCGGCGCTCCACCGAAGCGATGCGGAGGCGGAGGAAATCGGCGCCCATGCGGAGGCCATGCGCAGGCAGATCGACTTGCCGGAACGGGTGATGGAAGAAGACCTCGGCTTCCACCGCGCGATCGCCAGGGCGGCGAGGAACCCGGTCTTCGCGCTGATCGTGGGCTCCCTCGAATGCGTGTCGCGCCAGACCTGGCCGATCAACTGGCGCAGCCGGGCGAGGCCCGAGGAGCAGATTGCGATGATCGACATCCACCGCGACATCGCCCGGGCGATCGCCGCCGGCGATCCGGGGCGCGCATGCGAGGCCATGGCGCGGCATTTCGACGAGAGCGTCCGCGTCCTGGCCGCCGCGGGACAGGTATGAGGCACCGAGAATGAGAATCACCCGGCTCGAAACCATCCGAATCGAGGAAAGACCGAACCTTCTGTGGCTCCATATCGAGACCGACGAGGGGCTGCGGGGCCTGGGAGAGACCTTCTTCATGGCCGAGACGGTGGAGACCTATCTCCACGAATACGTCGCGCCCCGGGTCATCGGCCGCGACCCGCTGCAGATCGACCTGCTCGCGGCCGATCTGGTGGGCTATCTCGGCTTCCGCTCCTCCGGCGCCGAGACGCGCGGCAATTCCGCCTTCGACATCGCGCTCTGGGATCTCTTCGGCAAGGCGACCGGCCAGCCGGTGGCGCAATTGCTCGGCGGCATCTCCCGGCCGAGCATCCGCACCTACAACACCTGCGCCGGCACCGAATACATCAAGAAAGCGACCGGCCAGGCGACGCGGAACTACGGGCTTTCCGGCGGCAACACGGAATACGACGACCTCAACGGCTTCCTGCACCGCGCGGACGAGCTCGCCCTTTCCCTGCTCGAGGAAGGCATCACCGCGATGAAGATCTGGCCCTTCGACGGGGCCGCGGAGAAGACGCGCGGGCAATACATCTCCGGCCGGGATCTGGCCGCCGCGATCGAGCCCTTCGAGAAGATCCGGGCGGCGGTCGGCGACCGGATGGACATCATGGTCGAGTTCCACTCCATGTGGCAGCTCCTGCCCGCGATGCAGATCGCCCGGGCGCTGGCGCCTTTCGGGACCTTCTGGCACGAGGATCCGATCCGCATGGACAGCCTCGCCAGCCTGAAGCGCTATGCCGCCGCATCGGTGGCGCCGATCTGCGCCTCCGAGACGCTGGGATCGCGCTGGGCGTTCCGCGACCTGCTGGAAACCGGGGTGGCCGGCGTGGTCATGCTCGACATCAGCTGGTGCGGCGGGCTCTCGGAGGCCCGCAAGATCGCGGCCATGGCCGAGGCCTGGCATCTGCCGGTCGCGCCCCACGACTGCACCGGACCGGTGGTCCTGACCGCCTCGACGCATCTGGCGCTCAACGCCCCGAACGCGCTGGTCCAGGAAAGCGTGCGCGCCTTCTACCGCACCTGGTACAGGGATCTCCTGACCGCGCTTCCCGAGGTGCGGAACGGCATGATCACCATCCCCCCCGGCGCCGGGCTCGGCACCGACCTGAACCCGGAGATCGACCGCGCCTTCACGACCCGACGTCGGGTCAGCGACGCCTCCGACATCTGATACGAGCTTCGGTTTGGACGGGTCGGCCGACCGGAATCAAAAACTATGTGCAATTACAATTGGTTGAATAGCGTTTCATCGTGAAACGCCGCCCCGGGGCAAATCCGATCTCGGCGGGCCGAGCCGATCGGGCAGCGGTCCTGTGAAGCGCCTGTCCGGCATCCGGACGAGGGAAACCGGGAGAAAGCCCGCAGCGGCCAGACCCGCCCCCATGAAAGCGTCATCAGACCGCGAGCACGAGGCGCGCCGGAGAGGCGGGATAGACGTCGAAGGTCTGCGCGACCGGCCGCGCCAGCAGCGGCCCGTCCGCGACGATCTCGAGCACCCCGCCGCGCCGCCGCACCGCGCTGCCGAATCGGTCCCCGGCGAGCGCGATGCCGCGTTCGAGCAGGCGGGCGAAATCGCCGAACTGCGCCCGGAGCGCATCCAGATCCAGCCGGAAATCGCACATCAGCATCTCGATCGCCCGCGCGCGCACCCTGTCCTCGAGCCCGAGCGCAATCCCGCGCCGGCTCGCGCCCCCGCCGGCCGCGAGCCGCGACCGGTAGACGCCGGTCTGAAGCGTGTTCTGTACGAAGCCCTGCGGAAAGCGCGAGATCGACGAGACGCCGAGGCCGATCAGCGCGTCCCCCGAGCCCGCCGAATAGCCGCAGAAGCCCCGCCGGAGCGCACCGCTCGCGGCGGCGCGGGCGAGCGGATCCCCCGGACGCGCGAAATGGTCGATCCCGACCGGCAGATAGCCCCCGGCGAGGATCGCGCCGGAGGCCGCCTCATGGAGCGCCAGCCGCGCGGCCAGGCCGGGCAGGTGGCGATCCTCGATCATGCGCTGGCGCTTGGCCATCCAGGGAACATGCGCATAGCCGAAGGCGGCGATTCGATCGGGCGCGAGCGCCAGAACGCGCGCCAGGGTCTCCGACAGGCTCCGGATGCTCTGATGGGGGAGCCCGTAGACGAGCTCGATCCCGACCGAACCGACGCCGCGGCTCCGCAGCATCGCCACCGCCGCCTCGGTCTGCGCCACGGATTGGCGCCGCCCGACGGCCTGCTGCACCTCCGGCGCGAAATCGAGCACGCCCAGGATCGCACCGGTCATGCCGGCCTTCGCCAGGGCTTCGGCCCTGGCGGGCTGCAGATGCCGCGGATCGACCTCCACCCGGAACGCCGCCCCGGGCTCGACCGGAAGGGCGCTGCGCAACCGGGCCGCGAGTGCGTCGATCTGCGCCGGCTGCAGGATCGTCGGCGATCCGCCGCCCCAATGGATCGTGGCTACCGTCACGCCGGCAGGCATCCGCGCCCCGACCATCTCGATCTCCCGGTGGAGCGCATCGAGGTAGCCGCCGACCGCCCGGGCGGATGGAGCGCCCTGGGTGCGGCAGGCGCAGAACCAGCAGAGCTCCGGGCAGAAGGGGATATGGACATAGAGATCCACGCGCGCCCCCGGCGCCAGACCCTCGGTCCAGAGATCGAACTGCGCGGCGCCGATGCCCTCGTGGAACTGCGCCGCCGTCGGATAACTCAGATATCGCGGCACCTTCCGGTCGAGTATTCCGGACTCGATGAGAAGATCGCGCGAGGTCATGCCTCGAACGGTGCTCTCCGCCTCCGGCGATCTTCCTTGATCGAGATCAAACGCATATATAAATTGGAAGATCTGACGGGAGAGGACGGGGAACGATGGCGGCCGGCGCGACCCACAGGCCTGTCCGGACGCGATGCGCGGATTGCCCGATTCGGCATCGGGCGGTCTGCTCGCATTGCGAGTCTCAGGATTTCGAGGAGCTTGAGCGCATCAAGACCTACCGCACCTATGCGCCCGGCGAGACCATCGCCTGGGCGGGTGAGCATATGCCGCTCGTCGGATCGGTGGTCGACGGCGTCGCGATGCTCTCCAGCACCCTGCCCGACGGCCGCCGGCAGATGGTCGGCCTGCTGTTGCCGTCGGATTTCGTCGGCCGTCCGGGCCGCGCGACCCTGTCCTTCGACGTGGTGGCCGCGACCAAGATCACCTTGTGCATGTTCAACAAGAGCGAATTCGAGCGCATGGTCGGCCGGAGCCCGCATATCGAGCACCGGCTGCTGGAGATGACGCTCGACGAGCTCGATGCCGCACGGGAATGGATGCTCCTTCTGGGGCGCAAGACCGCGCGCGAGAAGATCGCCAGCCTCTTCGTCATCATGGCCCGACGCGATGCGGAGCTTCACCGCAATGTCCCGCAGGACGGGCTGCGCTTCCCGCTCCACATCACCCGCGAAGCGATGGCCGACTACCTCGGCCTGACCATCGAGACCGTCAGCCGGCAGATCTCCGCACTGCGCCGCCAGGGCCTGATCGAGCTGGGCGACAACCGGATGGTCCATGTGCCCGACTTCGCCAAGCTCATCGACCAGTCGGGCGACGACGCCGATGGCGGCGTGCTGATCTGACACGCTCGGCGGCAAGGCCGACAAACACGATCGCCGATCGTCTCTTTCCCTTGCACCGATCGGGCCGAGGCGGGCAAGGTGTGTCCGGTGGTGTGGCTTGCCGGCGCCTTGACCTGAATCAATGCGGGCCTGGATAATGCGTTGCATGCGTGCGCCATTCTAGAGGATCGCTGCCGGATCGGGATCCGGCGCCGGGACGGGGCAGAGGACGACATGATTGACGCGGCGAAGATTGCGGCCCTGGGGATCCTGACTCTGCTGTTCGCGATTGCGGCGAACTGGGGGACCGACCCGGTCTACCGGTTCCACGCGTTCCTGCTCGCGCTGCTATCGGCGGGCCTCTTCATCTGGTCGATCCGCCGGGCGGGCGGGCAGGACCGATACGCCATCGACGGCCCGCGCCCCGAAAGCGGCTACAACGACGACGTGGTCCGCGCGGGGGTGATCGCGACGACGCTCTGGGGCGTCGTGGGCTTTCTCGCCGGGACCTACGTCGCCTTCCAGCTGGCCTTCCCCCTGCTCAACTGGGACCTGCCCTGGACCAGCTTCGGCCGGCTGCGCCCGCTGCATACCTCGGCGGTGATCTTCGCCTTCGGCGGCAACGCCCTGATCGCCACCTCCTTCTACATCGTGCAGCGCACCTGCGCCGCACCGCTCTGGGGCGGCAGGAACCTCGCCTGGTTCGTCTTCTGGGGCTATCAGCTCTTCATCGTCCTGGCCGCCACCGGCTACGTCCTGGGCAGCACCCAGTCCAAGGAATACGCCGAGCCGGAATGGTACGTCGATCTGTGGCTGACGATCGTCTGGGTCGCCTATCTCGCGATCTATCTCGGCACGATCGTCAAGCGCCGCGAGCCGCATATCTACGTCGCCAACTGGTTCTTCCTCGCCTTCATCGTCACCATCGCGATGCTGCATGTGGTCAACAACATCGCGATCCCGGTCTCGATCTGGTCGTCGCAGTCGGTCATCCTCTTCCCCGGCGTCCAGGGCGCCATGGTGCAATGGTGGTACGGCCACAATGCGGTCGGCTTCTTCCTGACCGCGGGATTCCTCGGGATGATGTACTACTTCATCCCCAAGCAGGCCGAACGGCCGGTCTATTCCTACAAGCTCTCGATCATCCATTTCTGGGCGCTGATCTTCCTCTACATCTGGGCCGGCCCGCACCACCTGCACTACACCGCCCTGCCCGACTGGGCACAGGTGCTGGGCATGGTGATGTCGATAATCCTCTGGATGCCGTCCTGGGGCGGGATGATCAATGGCCTGATGACGCTGCAGGGCGCCTGGGACAAGCTCCGGACCGACCCGGTGCTCCGCATGCTGGTGGTCTCGGTCGGCTTCTACGGCATGGCGACCTTCGAGGGGCCGATGATGTCGATCCGCTCGGTCAACTCGCTCAGCCACTACACCGACTGGACCATCGGCCACGTGCATTCCGGCGCACTCGGCTGGAACGGCATGATCACCTTCGGCGCGCTCTACTACTTGGTGCCGCGACTCTGGAACCGCGAGCGGCTCTATTCGATCAGCCTCGTCTCCTGGCACTTCTGGCTCGCGACGATCGGCATCGTGCTCTACGCCGCCTCGATGTGGGTCACCGGCATCATGGAAGGGCTGATGTGGCGCGAGGTCGATGCACAGGGCTTCCTGGTGAACTCTTTCGCCGACACCGTCGCGGCCAAGTTCCCGATGTACGTCGTGCGCGCGCTGGGCGGGGCGCTGTTCCTGACGGGTGCATTGATCATGGCCTACAATCTCTGGAAGACCGCCGTCGGCGCAGGCGAGACCGCATCCGCCCGCCCGGTTCCGGCCGAATAGGAGGGCGGCGGCATGGCCGACAACGACAAGATCCTCGATCCCGAGAAGGATCCGAACGTCTCCACGATCTCGGATTTCCCCGACGAGATCCCCAACGAGCTCCCACACCAGAGCTGGGTGTTGCGCAACCACAGCAAGCTCGAGCGCAACGCCTTCCTCCTGCTCGTCTTCAGCCTCATCGTGGTGTCCATCGGGGGGATCGTGCAGATCGTGCCGCTCTTCTACCTCGACAACACCATCGAGGAGGTGGACGGCATGCGGCCGTATTCACCGCTCGAGCTTGCGGGGCGCAACATCTACGTGCGCGAAGGCTGCTACGTCTGCCACAGCCAGATGATCCGCGTGATGCGCGACGAGGTCCAGCGCTACGGTCACTATTCGCTGGCCGCGGAATCGATGTACGATCATCCCTTCCAGTGGGGCTCGAAGCGGACCGGCCCGGATCTCGCGCGGATCGGCGGACGCTATTCCGACGACTGGCACCGGGCGCATTTCGAGAACCCGCGGGATCTGGTGCCCGAATCGATCATGCCGGCCTATCCCTGGCTCGCCCGCACGCCGATCAATTCGGAGAACATCGAGGCGGTCATGCGCGCCAACCGGGCCTCCGGCGTTCCCTATACCGACGAGATGCTCGCCGAGGCGCGCGCCGATTTCCGCACCCAGGCCGATCCCGACACCGGCGACGTGGATGCACTGCTCGCCCGCTATCCCAAGGCGCAGGCACGCAATTTCGATGGGGCTCCCGGCGAGAGCGAACTCGACGCGGTCATCGCCTATCTGCAGATGCTCGGCACACTCGTCGACTTCTCGACCTTCGAGCCGGACGCCAGCCGGTGAGGGCTGCAGGATGGAGACCTATTCCACCCTCCGCGCCTTCGCCGACAGCTGGGCCCTGGCCGTCATCTTCCTGTTCTTCGTGGGCGTGGTGCTCTGGGTGTTCCGCCCCGGCTCCAGCAAGACCTACAAGGACACCGCGAACATGATCTTCCGCAACGAAGACAAGCCCAAGGACGAAGACGATGGCCGATAGGCGCGATGTCGACGAGGCGACGAACACCCGGACCACCGGCCACGAATGGGACGGCATCAAGGAACTCGACACCCCGATGCCGCGCTGGTGGCTTTGGTCCTTCTACGCCACGATCGTCTGGGGGGTCATCTATATGATCCTGATGCCGGCCTGGCCGCTGGTCAGCGGCGCCACGCCGGGCCTGCTCGGCTATTCCAGCAGGGGCGCCGTCGAAAGGGACATCGCCGAGGCCGAGGCCGTCAACGCACCGCTCGACGCGCAGCTGATGAGCGTCGACATCGCCAGCATAGCCGAGGACCCGGACATGCTGCGCTATGCCATCGCCGGCGGCGGCGCGGTCTTCCGCAACAATTGCTCGCAATGCCACGGGGCCGGTGGCCAGGGCGCGCTCGGAGGATACCCGAACCTGGTCGATGACGACTGGCTCTGGGGCGGGACCACCGAGGAGATCTATCAGACGGTCACCCATGGCATCCGCTACGAGGCCGACCCCGACACGCGCTTCAGCCAGATGCCGGCCTTCGGCGACATCCTCGAAGCCGACGAAATCGCGGGCCTCGCGGAATACGTGCTCTCGCTCTCGGGCGCGGACCATGACGCCGATCTCGCGGCCGCCCATCAGCAGACCTTCATCGACAATTGCTCGGCCTGCCATGGCGAGGACGGCACCGGCATGCGCGACCAGGGCGCCCCGAGTCTGGCCGACGGGATCTGGCTCTACGGCGGCGATCGCGACACCATCGTGGCGACGATCACCGATGCCCGCTACGGCATCATGCCCGCCTTCCAGAACCGCCTGACCGATGCGGAGATCCGCAAGGTGGCCGTCTACGTCCACGGCCTGGGCGGCGGCGAATAGCCGCGCCGGCGGGATGCGACAGAGCTCGGTCCCGCACGGTCGGGGCCGGTCGGGACGATGCGATCCGATTCGGGCGAATCCGGGCAAGCCCGAAGCCCTGCCCGGCGGCGAAGGCTTCGCCGCGGCCGCTCCGGGCCTTCGCCCTCCCGCTGCGGGACGCGATCCCGACCCGGAACACGCCGGCGTGATCGCGCCATTGATCGCGATGACCGTCCTCCGATACAAATGTTCCGGCGTCCCTGACGGGAGCCGCTGCCCTCGAAAGGCACGATCGTGACCAGCACTTCCGAGACCCCGCCGCCCCTCTTTGCCGCGCGCGAACCGATCTTTCCGCGCCGCGTCTCGGGGAAATTCCGCACGCTCAAATGGTGGATCCTCGGCGTCACGCTGGCGATCTACTACATCACGCCCTGGATCCGCTGGGACCGCGGCCCCTCGCTGCCCGACCAGGCGGTGCTGGTCGATCTGGCGAATCGGCGCTTCTACTTCTTCTTCATCGAGATCTGGCCGCAGGAATTCTACTTCGTCGCCGGCCTGCTGATCATGGCCGGGCTCGGGCTCTTCCTCTTCACATCAGCACTCGGACGGGTCTGGTGCGGCTATACCTGCCCGCAGACCGTCTGGACCGACCTCTTCATCCTGGTCGAGCGCTGGATCGAGGGCGACCGCAACGCGCGCGTGCGCCTCTGGAACGCGCCCTGGGACACGAAGAAGATCCGGCTGCGCGCGACCAAATGGGGCGTCTGGCTCCTGATCGCAGTGGCGACGGGCGGCGCCTGGGTCTTCTATTTCGCCGATGCACCGACCCTGCTCGGCGAGATCCTGACCGGCAGGGCGCCGGCCGTCGCCTATCTCTCGGTGGCGACCCTGACCGCGACGACCTTCACCTTCGGCGGCTTCATGCGCGAGCAGGTCTGCATCTACATGTGCCCCTGGCCGCGCATCCAGGGCGCGATGATGGACGAGCAGACGCTCACCGTCGCCTATCGCGACTGGCGGGGCGAGCCGCGCGGCAAGCACCGCAAGGCCGCGGGCGCCGAGCAGCTCGGCGATTGCATTGACTGCAACGCCTGCGTGAACGTCTGCCCCATGGGCATCGACATCCGCGATGGCCAGCAGCTCGCCTGCATCACCTGCGCGCTCTGCATCGATGCCTGCGACGACGTCATGGAGAAGGTGAACAAGCCCCGCGGGCTCATCGACTACATCACGCTCGCCGACGGCGAGCGCGAGCGCGCCGGCGGCCAGGATGCGCCGGTCTGGAAGCAGATCCTGCGCCCGCGGGTCATCCTCTATTTCGTGCTCTGGTCGGCCATCGGCCTGGGCCTGCTGGCCGCGCTCTTCCTGCGCACGGATGTCGCCTTCTCCATCGAGCCTGTGCGCAACCCCGTCAACGTGGTGCTCTCCGACGGCTCGGTGCGCAACGCCTACGAGCTCCGCCTGCGCAACATGACCGGCTTCGACCGCGCCTTCCGCCTCTCGGTCGAGTCGCCCGATCCGGTGGCGCTGACGCTCGAAGGCGTCGAGGGGCTCGACGTCAGCGTTCCCGCCGACGCCACCTACCGCCAGCGCGTCTACCTGACCGCACCCCCAGGAAGTGCGGCAGGCGCCGGCGCCCTGACGGACCTCGACCTCGTGCTCGAGGACACGAACACGGGCCAGGTCGTCCGCGAGGGCACCGTGTTCCACGGGACCGGGGAATGAGCATGGCGACCGGGCGGCCACTGACCGGGCGTGCGGTGCTGCTCATCTCGCTCGGCGCCTTCGGCGTGGTGATCGCGGCCAATGCGGTGCTCGCCTTCTTCGCGGTTGAGACCTTCTCCGGGCTCGTGGTGCCGAACAGCTATGTCGCCAGCCAGGATTTCGACCGCCGCCGGGCGGCGCAGCTGGCGCTCGGATGGGAGGTGGGCCTGGAATATTCCGACGGCGTCCTCGCGCTGGCGATGAAGGATGCCGGCGGCGGGACGGTGCGTCCCGCGGCGCTTTCGGTCAGCGTCGGGCGGCCGACCGAGGCGCGCGACGACCGGGTGCTCGAGATGCAATCCACCCTCGACGGCGCGGCGGCACCCATCGTGCTGGCCCCGGGCAACTGGCGCGTCGAGATCGCCGCCACCGCCGAGGACGGCACGCTCTTCCAGCAGAGCCGGGCGATCTTCGTGCCCTCGCCATGACCGACGCGGCGCTCCCCACCTCCCAGGGATGCGCCGCCTGCGCCGCCGTGCCCGAACCTCGGGGACTGCCTGCGAGGCCTGCGGCCGAGATCCCGCTCCGCCGCTTCGAGATCGCGCTGCCGGAGATCCACTGCGCCGCCTGCATCACCGGGGTCGAGCATGTGCTGGCCGGCGAGCCGGGCGTGGCCGGCGCCCGCGTCAACCTCACGCTCAAGCGGGTCGCCGTCACCGCGGAGGACCGGCCCGGCACCGAGGCCCGGCTGATCGACGCGCTCGAATTCCGCGGCTATGCGGCGCGCCCCCTCGACAGCGCGGCGCTCGAGGCCACCCGGACCGATGCGACGGGGCGCGACCTGCTGGCACGGATCGGCGTAGCCGGTTTCGCAACGATGAACGTGATGCTCCTGTCGATCGCGGTCTGGTCGGGAGCGGAGGGCAGCACCCGCGACTTGATGCACTGGGTCTCGGCCGCTATCGCGCTCCCGGCGATCGCCTTCGCCGCGCAGCCCTTCTTCCGCAACGCCATCGCCGCGCTCTCCGCCCGCCGCCTCGACATGGACGTGCCGATCTCGACCGCGATCCTGCTCGCGCTCGGTGTCTCGGTCTGGGAGACGTTGCATTCCGGCGCCCATGCCTTCTTCGACGCGGCGCTGATGCTCACCTTCTTCCTGCTCGTCGGGCGTTACCTCGCGCATCTGACCCGCGCCTCGGCACGCTCCGCCGCGGCCGAGTTGGCCGCACTCGAAGTACGGCTCGCGCAGCGGATCGGCGCGGACGGGAGCCTCGAATCGGTGCCGCTCGACGCGCTCAGACCCGGCGATCTGATTGCCGTCGCTCCCGGCGGCCGGGTGCCCGTGGACGGCACGATCGTGGAGGGCCGCTCCGAGATCGACCCCTCCATGCTCACCGGCGAGACCATGCCCGCCGCCGTCGGCCCCGGCGCGGCGGTGAGCGCGGGGATGATGAACCTCTCGGGGCCGATCCGCGTGCGCGCAGAGGCCCTGGGCGACGACACGCTGCTCAAGCAGATCGCGCGGCTGGTGGAAACCGCCGAGCGCAGCCGCAGCCGCTACGCCTCCCTCGCCGACCGGGCCTCGCAATTCTACAGCCATACCGTCAACCTGCTCGCCGCCGCGGCCCTGCTCGGCTGGGGCCTCGCGACGCAGGACTGGCGCCTCGCGATCAACATCGCCGCCGCCGTGCTCATCATCACCTGCCCCTGTGCCCTGGGCCTGGCCGTGCCGGCGGTGCTTACGGCCGCCTCTGGACGGCTTTTTCGGCAGGGCATCCTGCTCAAGGACGGCGACGCCTTCGAGCGCCTCGCCCGCGTTAATGCGGTGGTCTTCGACAAGACCGGGACCCTGACCACCGGCCGGCCGGTGCTGACCAATGCCGCCGAGCTGCCCGACGGCGCCCTCGCCGCCGCGGCGGCGCTGGCCGCGGGCAGCGCGCATCCGCTCGCCCAGGCGATTTCCCGGTCGGCCGCCGAGGCCGGGCTTCGCATCGCGCCGGTGGCGGATCTGCGTGAGCATCCGGGCCTCGGCTCCGAGGGCTGGCGCGGCGAGACCCGGCTGCGCCTCGGTCGCGCCGAATGGGTGGGGGGCGCGACGCCCGTCGACAGGACCGCCGCCTGGCTGCGCATCGGCGACGCCACCCCGGTCTGCCTGACCTTCCAGGACGAGTTGCGCCTGGAAGCGGCCGAAACGATCCGCCGCCTGCGCGCGCGCGGCCTATCCGTGAGCCTCCTCTCCGGCGACGCCGAGGGGCCGGTGCAGGCGATGGCCGAGGCTGTCGGGATCGACGAATGGGTGGCCCGGGCGACGCCGGCCGAGAAGGTCGCGCATCTCCAGTCCATGCAGGCGGGCGGGGCGCGGGTGCTGATGGTGGGGGACGGGCTCAACGACGCCGCGGCGCTCGCGGCGGCGAATGTCTCGATCTCGCCATCGAGCGCAGTCGACGCGAGCCGCAGCGCCGCCGACCTGATCGTGCTCGGCGACCGGATCGACCGGGTCGTCGACGCGCTCGCCCTCGCATTGGTCGCCCGCCGCCGGATCCTCGAGAACTTCGTGCTCGCCTTCCTCTACAACGTCGTCACCGTGCCGATCGCCTTCGCCGGCTTCGTGACCCCGCTCATCGCCGCGATCTCCATGTCGGCGAGCTCGATCGTCGTGGCGCTCAACGCCATGCGGCTGGGACGGACGCCGTGAACATCCTCGCCGTCCTGATCCCGGTGTCGCTGCTTCTCGGGGCAGCGGGGCTGCTCGCCTTCTTCTGGTCGCTGCGCCACAACCAGTTCGAGGATCTCAAGGGCCACGCGACCCGCATCCTCTCGGACCGCTACGACGACGAGCCGGCCGCGGATGCCCCGCCCCGCAAGGACGACGCCCCGCTCAGGTGACCGCCGCCCGCGCGCGATAGCGCGGGCTCTCCCAGGCCCGGCCGGCGAGGACCTGCTGCAGCGTGCGCGCCGCACGCACCACATCCACATGCCGCAGATAGAGCGGCGCGAAGCCGAAACGCAGGATGTCCGGCATGCGGAAATCGCCGACCACGCCCCGCGCGATCAGCGCCTGCATCACCGCATAGCCCTCCGGATGGGTCAGCGCCACCTGGCTGCCCCGCTCCTCCGCCTCCCGCGGGCTGAAGACGCCGACGCCCAGGGGGGCGCAGCCCGCCTCCGCCAGCGCCAGGAACCGCTCGGTCAGCGCGACGCTCTTGGCCCGCACCGGGGCGAGCCCCGCCTCCGCCGTCAGCGCCAGCCCCGCCTCCAGGGCACGCATCGACAGGATCGGCTGGGTGCCGCAGAGAAACCGCCGGATGCCGGACGCCGGCGCATAGTCCCGGGCGAAGTCGAAGGGCGCCGCATGGCCCCACCAGCCCGAGAGCGGCTGGCGGATGTCCCCGTGGTGACGCGCCGCGGCATAGACGAAGGCGGGCGACCCCGGCCCGCCATTGAGATATTTGTAGGTGCAGCCCACGGCGAGATCGGCGCCGGCATCGCCCAGCCCCACCTCCATGATTCCCGCGGAATGGCAGAGATCCCAAAGCGCCACCGCGCCGGCGGCATGGATGCGCGCGGTGACCTCCCGCAGGTCGCGCCGCCGCCCGGTTCGGTAATCCACCTGGTTGACCAGCACCACCGCCACGTCCTCGTCGACGAGATCGAGCAACTCCGGCCCGTCCACGCCCTCGAGGCGCAGCCCCAGGTCGGGCCGCGTGGCGAGAACGCCCTCGGCCACGTAGAGATCGGTCGGAAAGCTGCCACCCTCCGCCACGATCACCCGCCGGTCGGGCCGCAGGCTCAGCCCCGCATGCAGCGCCTTGTAGAGATTGAGCGAGGTTGTGTCGGTCACCACGACCTCGCCCGCGCCCGCCCCGATCAGCGGCGCCAGCATGTCGCCGAGGCGTGTCGGGAGATCGAACCATCCCGCGCTGTTCCAGCTGCCGATCAGCCCGTCCGCCCATTCGCGCCGCGCCGCCTCGTCGAGCGCCTCCAGCGCCGCCAGCGGCGCCGGGCCGAGCGAATTGCCGTCGAGATAGATCGTGCCGGGCGGCAGGTGGAACCTCTCGCGGAAGCCGGCCAGCGGGTCGGCGGCATCGGCCACCTCCGCATCGGCGAGCGCGGCGGCCCAGAAGGCGTCATCGGTCATCGCAGGATCCTCCCAGGCCAATGACCGGAGATTTGCACCTCGCGTCGGCCGCGGCAAGTCGTGGCGCGCGCAGTGCAATTCGCTTGACGCTCAGGTCGGCGCTGCCTAAAACGCGCCGGTGATGCGGTGGAAAGGCGCCTGCGGCGTTCCCATATCCTGCCGGTATCGCACAGCGCGGTTGTAGCTCAGTCGGTTAGAGTGCCGGCCTGTCACGCCGGAGGTCGCGGGTTCGAGCCCCGTCAACCGCGCCACTATTTCAATGGCTTAGCCGGATTCGTGCCGGCCGGTTTCAACTTTCCCGGGCAGAGAGTCTCAACTTTTCGCCCCGACTTGTTCTCCCGAATGCGCCGACGGCCCCGCTTCCGGGCCTCGTCCGCCAGCTCGACGGCGGCCTGGTTGACCGGCAGATAGGTCGTCTGGAGATGCGCGGACGATGCCACCGTGTTGGCCATCTTCTGCGGGATCACGCTCAGGTCGGCCCCGCCCGACTGGGCCTACAAGGCGCCGGTCCGGCGCATGTCCTGAAACCGCCGCGTGTCCGCCGGGGACACGAGCTTGCGGATGTCCCGGAAGTCCTTCGCGAGGCTGTTCCTGGTACAGGCGGCACCGGTGCGCGTGATGAAGATCGGCGCGGACGGCAGAAGGTTTTTCGGTAGGGTCGCCACGTAGGCCAGAATGAGGGCCTGGGTGCGGCGGAACAGCGTTGCCAGCGCGTCGTAGGCAATGGCGATGATGCAAGTACTTTCGTCGCCAGGCCGCCTTCACGAGCCGGACGACCTCGCCCGCCTCCCAGGTCGCCGACCAGCCCTTCGGCGTTTCCCGCCGGATGCCGAAGCCCGGATCCTGTTCGGCGGAGCAGCGGTGCGTCGCGGCGGCCACGTTCCAGAGGGCACGCCAGATCTTCATCGCTCGGTGCGCCTCCGACACCGACTTCATGACGGTTGACCTGCGCTGGGAGCTGACCCAGGCAGCCGGAAGATTTCCACTGAGAAGTGCCCCATGTTCGAACGACCCCTGGCTGGCGAAGCAGGGGCAACGGAATGATCGACATGGCGTTGCTGAGCGTGATCCGACGGTGGGCGCTGCGGGATCGGCTTTCCATTCGGGAGATTGCGCGGCGGACGGGGCTGTCGCGGAACACGATCCGCAAGTACCTGCGGGGCGAGACGGTGGAGCCGGCCTTCAGGGTTCCGGGACGGCCGAGCAGGCGGCCGAGAAGCTGATCTACCTCGCCATCCGCGGGCACGGAGATACGTCGCGGACGGTGCGCGGGTGGCTGACCGCGGTCAAAGAGTTCGCCATCATGTTCGAGGAGCGCTCTTCCCGGTGCCGCGCCGAGAGCGGTCAGAGCGGAACCGGGCCGGTGGCCGATACACAGAGTTCCTGACAATCCTCTACCGGCAGACGGCTTCGTCCCGGTTCTCGGCACAGAACGCTTCGAGCGCCCTGGCAAGCTCGACACGCGCGCTGGAGTTCGCGACCGGCACCATCGTCATCCGCATGTCTCCCTGCTCCGAGCCGCCCTCGCCGGCCCCGCCGGGCGGGGTGCCGATCTCGACCTCCTGCATGCGAACCTCGGTGGCATCCGGCTCGAGGGGAATGGTGGCGGTGAAATCGGCCCGGTCCACGAGATAGGTCTCTCCGTTGCCTTCGAGCTCGTGAACGATTCTCGGGTCGTCTATCGCCAGGGCCTCGAGCACTTCGTTGTCGCTGCCGAGAAGTTCCAAGAGAACCGCCCGGTCCGAATGGCCGACCTGTTCGGAAGAGGATGGGGGCGCCACGACGATTTCGGTTTCTCTGATCTCCACACCGCCTGCGTCGCTGATCGTGCCCCGCATCACCACCAGCGGCCGGCTGCCTTCCTGCGTGGCCTCGAGCGGATCGAGCCCCGGCGGCTGCTCCGGAGCGAGGACCTGGGCATGGGCGGCGGCGGCCAGGGCGGCCAGCACTGTCGCGATGAAGACTTCCTTGCGCATCATGTCACCATGCTTCTCGCGCCAATACCATCTCAGGGCAGGTTGTCGAAGGTCCAGACGGCCCGCCGGCGCGATCCCTGGTCGAAGTTGAAGTCGCCCGGCGCACAGCTCGGATATCCCTGGGCGCAGGTGCTCATCAGATCCTGCCGATCGGCGACCCAGAACGCCCGGTTGTCGCTCGAACGGTTGAAGCTCTGGCACCGGCCGGAGGGCCATCCCTGCCGCGCCGCGTCATCCAGGCAGTTCGTGCTGCTGGTGTAGAGGTTCGGCCAGGGCGCGGGCTGCCAGTAACCGCCGTCGCAGCAATAGGCATCGGCGAGGCCGAACAGGGCGTGCCCGGTCTCGTGCATGAAGGTCCGGCTGCTGGTAGGTTCCGACGAGAAGATGCCGCCGCTCGCACAGTCGCGGAAGTTGGTCGCGTGAACGATCGCGCCGGAGTCGGCGAAGGAGGCGTCGGTCGCGAAATTCGATGGCGCCCGCAGGATGCACTGGTCCGAGTCGTTCCGGAACGCCTCGCCGGTGTCGCGGATATACCAGAAGTTCACCCGGTAGCCGTTCGCCGACATCAGCTCGTCTGCCATGTACGAGTTGAGCAGGGTGCCCTCGAGGTCCTGAAGGAAGGTTGCCTGGGAGGTGTAGCTGCGGCTGTCGCGAATGAACACGATGTCGAGCTTCTGACTCGTGCTGCCGTGGAACCAGATCGGCACGACCCGCCCCGGATAGTCGCCGACCGCGAACACCCGGTAGCCGGTCCAGCCCCGACCGCCGGCGGGATCGTAGGCATTGGCGCCATAATTCGTGGTCGCCCAGCTATTCGGCCGCGTATAGGTGCCGGACGGCTCGACCACCGCATAGCGCGCTCCGTTGCGCGGCACGAGGAACCGGCTGGTCGCGGTTTCGGCCTGGAACCAGAAGTCCGCCCCGGCATCGGTATTGACCTCGCGGCCGCCGTCCAGGTCGCCGAGCCAGGTCTGGCGCACGTCGAAGGTGCCGCGCCGGAAGACCGACGGCGCGCCGCCTGCTGCCGGGGTGTTCCATACGGTGTAGGCCAGCTGCATCCGGCCCGGGCTCGCACCGACCGCCTCGCGGAACTGCAGGGCCGCAACCCGGCCCTCACTCGTCACAGCGCAGATCTTGGCGCCCTTGCCGAGCGTGGCAAGATCGACGCGAGACGTGCCCAGCCGGGCGCCCGAGCAGGCGCTGAAGCCACCCGGCACGTCCTCGGGATAGGGGCCGCCGACGAAGGTGCAGGGGGATCCGGCACACTCGGTGCCGAGCCTCGCGTTGACGAGGATGTTCACCCGCCGCAGCCCGTCCGCGTCGTCGGCCTCGGCCCGGAAAGTGACCATCTGGTTCATGCTCGGGTGAAGCGGCGCATGGCTGAGGCGAATCCGCGGGATGCCACGGTCCCAGTCCTGTCCGATCCGATAGCGGAAATTGTTGGGGCCCGCGGGGTTGTCGTAGCCCATGAGGACAACTTCGGGCCGGCCGTTGTTGTTGAGATCGGCCGCCGCGACGCCCGCTCCTTGGCCTGAATCGCCTACGCCGTCGACCTTGACCATCGGCGACCAGGAGCCGACCTCGCCAGTCGTCGCGACATTGAAGGCAACGCGGTAACGGAACTGATTGGCTCCCTCCGGGGCGTCGTAGGCCATGACGATCAGGTCGAGGGTGCCGGACCGGTCGAAATCGCCGAGAGCGATCCCCGCGCCTTCGCCTGCGCCTCCCATCCCCGCGATCCGCCGCCAGTCCGACCATCCCCCCGTCGGGATGCCGCTTCCGTTCAGGTCCCGTCCGACCCGGTACCGGAACTCGTTGGCCCCCGCAGGCGCGTCATAGGCAAGCAGGACCATGTCGGGCCGACCATTGCCGTCGATGTCGCCGACAGCGATGTCGGCGCCTTCGCCGGCATCGCCGACCCCGGCCACCTGCGCGGAGCCGCTCCAGGACGTGGCGACGCCGTTCGCGTCGAGGTCGCGACCGACCTTGAAGCGGAAGTTGTTCGCGCCCTCCGGGGCGTCGTAGGCCATCAGGATCATCTCCGGGCGGCCGTTGCCGTCGAGATCGGCCACGGCGAGTCCGGCGCCGTCGCCTTCGTTCCCCAGGCCCGGGATCTGGACGTGCCCGGTCCACGACGCCGCCTGGCCGGTGGCGCTCAGGTTGCGCCCTACCCGGTAGCGGAAGCTGTTCGGCCCGGTCGGATCATCATAGGCCATCAGGATCATCTCGGGAACGCCGTTGCCGTCGAGGTCGGCGAGAGCGACACCCGCTCCGTCACCCTCATCGCCGACGCCGCCGATCTCCGTATGCGCCGTCCAGGCCTGCGGAAAGCCCTGAGCCGGGGGCGCGGCCGCCATCGACGCAATGAGGAGGACAGATGCTCGAAGATACATGGCCGCCCCGTGTGTTCGAAAATACGAATCAAGAAGACGTCCCAAAGATCATACATCACCCGCGAGAATCCAACTACAGCGAGATCGCGCGAACGCCCGATGGCGCGGTGCGTGCGAGGGCGGCGCATCTGGAAAGGCGGGCAGATCACGCCACTGGCGTGGTGCGCCGGAGCGCGACCATCTCCCGGGGTCGCGGCGCGCGCTTCACCAGCCCCGCTCCCCAACCGGGAGTTCCGCTCCCGGCCGGGACGGGCGCCGCCCTCGTCTGTGGCGGGACGGTCGTACCGGGAATATCGGGCCCCAGATGCGACCGCCCTGCGCCTGTCCCCCCACGAAACCAACCCTCGGAGCGATCTCGCGGACCGGAATCTTCGCACGCTCCCGACACAAGTCAGATCACACGCCACCTGCGAGATGTCCCGCAAGCTCTGACGACGGACACCGCGCACTGGTATACTTCGAGCGGTATTTAAGAACGAATCACGCGGCGGCTTCGATCCGGCGTTTCGTGGCACGGCGCGTTTCATAGACGATATCGCAAGTGGGAGGATCACCCATGCCGTTCGTTCGCAAGGAAATTCGCAGCCTCGGCGCGACGTGGAACGACACCACGCTCTGGTACGCCAAGGCGGTCGGGAAGCTGAAGGAGCGGTCCTTCACCGACCCCACGAGTTGGTGGTTCCTCGCCGCGATCCATGGCTTCCACCCGGTGGTCTGGACCGAGTTCGGCTTCATGGACGATAAGACCCCGATGCCCGCGCCCGACCTCCTCGCGCTCTGGTCGCAATGCCAGCATCAGACCTGGTACTTCCTGCCCTGGCATCGCGGCTACCTCTACGCCTTCGAGGAGATTGTCCGCAGCGTGGTCCTCGCCGAGGGCGGTCCGGCGGACTGGGCCCTGCCCTACTGGAACTACAGCAAGGATGCGGCGGCGCGGGTGCTGCCCGAGGCCTTCGCGGAGCAGACGCTGCCCGATGGAGCAGACAATCCGCTTTTCGTGCCGCGACGCTATGGCGACGGCACGCTGCCAATCACCATCCCGCCCTTCTCCGTCTCGCTGCAGGCGCTGAACGCCTCGACCTACACCGGGGGCGACGACGACATCCCGCCCGGATTCGGCGGACCGGAGACGCCCTTCCATCATGGACCTGAGACCCAGACGGCGAACGGCGCGGTCGAGTCGCTGCCTCACAACGTCATTCACGGGGACGTCGGCGGTGCAGAGCCGGGGACCGACCCGAACCAGTGGTTCAACCTCGGCCTCATGTCGATGCCGATCACTGCGGGGCTCGACCCGATCTTCTGGCTTCACCACGCCAACATCGACCGCCTCTGGACGATCTGGTCGGCGATGACCGGCCATGCCGACCCGACGGACGGCGACTGGCTCGATGGCCCAGCCGACCGCGGCTTCGCGATGCCGCTGAGCGACGGCACGACCTGGCAGTTCACGGCGAGCGCGGTCACCGACACCCGCGCCCAGCCGATGAACTACCGATACGACGACGAGACGCCACCGGTGCTGCCGTCGCGCGTCGCGACGCGCATGGCCGGGCTCGTTGGACAGGCGGTGGCGCCGACCGGTGCCGGCGCGGTCAGGGAGGTGGAGATGGCCGGCGGCGATCCCGAGCTCATCGGTGCGAGCGACGGCGAGGTTCGCGTCGCCGGACGCACGCGCGCGGAGGTGAAACTCGACGAAGCCGGCGTCGGGACGCTGCGGACGAGCCTCGCCCGGGCCGCGGCGGCGGGCGGCGGTGCGACGGAGGAGCCGGCGCGGGTCTTCCTCAAGGTCGAGGGCGTGCGCGGCACCGCCGATGCGGCGGTCTACTATGTCTTTGTGGACATCCCGCCCAATGCCCTCCCCGCCGACTATCCCGAGCGCCTCGCCGGCACCCTGTCGCTGTTCGGCGTGTCGGACGCCACCGCCGCCAGCGGCCCGCATGCCGGCAACGGCTTCAACCAGGTCTTCGAAATCTCCGGGATCGTCGACGCGCTGCACCTCGCGGGCGATGACCTCGCCAAGCTCGAGGTGCAGTTCGTGCCCTCCAACAAGGCGAGCGAGGCATCGAACTTCGCCGTCCGCCGCATCAGCGTCTTCAAGCTCGGCGAGTAGCGCGCGTGGTGCGCCCTCGCCCGCCCTCCCGGCGGCTCCGCCGAGGGCCGGCGCCTTGGCTCCTCGGCGCCGGCCTCCTCGGCTGGGCGATGATGGCCCTGTCCGGCGCGCACCACGCGCCGGTCGCAGCGATGGTCGCCCTCTGCTCGGGTGCGGAGATCGCCTGGCCGGTGCCCGGTGCCGGTGCCGCCGCTGGCCACCGGCCCGGGGCGATCGCATGGCTCACCATGCTGCTGGCGATGGCGCCCCTCCTGCGCATCGAGGTTGGCCTGCTCTGGGCCGCGGCGCTGCCCCGCCGACGCCTGACCGCCGTCGCTGCATTCGCCGGCGCCTATGCCGCGCCCTGGCTGGCGCTCGGCTTCGCGGCCCTCGCTGCTCCTGCTCCCGCGCCCGCCGCCCTCGCGTGGGGCGGCGCCCTCGTCGTCGCCTGGAGCTGCGCGCCGCTGCGGCAGCGCTGCCTCAACGCCTGCCACGCCCGCCCGTCGGTCCGCGCCTTCGGCCCCGCCATGCTTGTCGACGCCGGACGGTGGGGCCTGAGGACCGGCGCCCTCTGCGCCGCCATCTGCGGGCCGGCGATGCTCCTTGCCGCGAGCCTGCCCTACCATCTCCCGGCGATGGCGGCGGTGGTGTTGCTCGCCGCTGCCGAGCGCCGCCGGCCGGCCCGCCCGCCGGCATGGCGGCTCCCCCTCGCGGGCAAGGCCCCCTTGCCCTGGGAAGCGCGCATCATGTCCCCGCCGCCGAACCCGGCCCAGACCTGAGGTTACGCCATGCGCTACTTCATCAAGGCCTACTGCATGCACGAGTACGAGGTACGCATCCTCGAAGCAGAGGAGCAGGCGGGCACAGTCCAGGGCGACGTACAGGCTGGCTACACGAACGGCCTCGTCGTCGCGACCGCCGAAGATGCGACGATCGAACGCCTCGCCGGGCAGGGCATCGTCGTGCAGGCGCTCGGAGTGGTGCCGGAAGGGCCATCCGAGGGCGGAATGCCCGAGGCGGCACCCTCCACCGAGGCCGCGGCGGCAGCTGGCGAACCGGGGATCCGGGGCGGACCGGCGGCTGTCGACACGCCGAGCACGGCGCCGTCCTACTGGCTCGCACAGATCGTTGACGTCAGCGACGAGACGATGCACGTCCTTGCCGAGGCCGGCGCCGAGATCATCGAGCGCGACCCTTCGGGCCGGCTCGTCCTGCGCGCGGCCGATGCCGAGGCGCTGCGGCGCCTTCCCTTCGTCAGCGTGCTGCAACCCTACGGCGTTGCCGACGCGATGGCAACGGGCGCGCCGGACTTGTCCTTGGAGGAGGAGGCTGCCGACGACGCGGCGCCGGGCACGCGGCGCCTCTCGGTCCGACGGGCCGGGGACGCGGGTGCCAGGCTCGAGAGTGCCGCGGAGACCGGCCCGGTCAGCGCCGGCCGCTTCGAGGCGATCTGTCACGAACAGGCGGAACGCGACGCCGTCGCCGACCGCATCGCCGACCTCGGCGGTACCGTGGTCGTGAGCGCCGGCCGCGTCGTGCGCTTCATCCTGAATGCCGCTGACGTTGCGCAGGTCGCGGCGCTCCCGGGCGTCGCCAGCGTCGCGGCCGCCCGGCCGCCGCGGCTGCGCTGCGACCTGGCGCGGGTGATCGTCGGCCTCGAACGCGCCGGCGCGGTACCGGCGGCACTGCCCTACGACGGCGCGGGCGAGCTCGTCGGCGTCGCCGACACCGGGCTCGACACGAGCCACCCGGACTTCGCCGGCAAGGCGGTCACGGTCATCGCGCTCGGCCGTCCCGGCGACGGCTCGGACCCGGACGGCCACGGCACCCATGTCGCCGGAACGATCGCCGGCAGCGGCGCGGCCTCCGGGTCCGGGGCGCCGCTTCGCGGCGTCGCGCCGGCGGCCGACCTCTACTTCCAGTCGATCCTCGACGCCAATGGCGGGCTCGGCGGCCTGCCGGTCGCGCTCGGCGACCTGCTCCAACCCGCCTATGACGCGGGTGTCCGCGTCCACAACGACAGCTGGGGTGCCTACATCCAGTCGCGCTACGACAGCATGGCTCTCGACATCGACGCCTTCGTCCACGCCCACCCCGACTTCACGGCGGTCGTCGCCGCCGGGAACGACGGGAGCTGCCTCCCAGGCCATGCCGCACAGGCGGGCTTCGTCGACTTCCCGTCGCTCGGCTCGCCGGCGACGGCCAAGAACGCGATCACCGTCGGCGCCAGCCGCAGCAGCCGGACGAAAGGGGGCTACGCGCAACTGACATGGCATGACGGCTGGCCCGACCATTTTGCGGCGCCGATCGGCGACAAGATGGTATCGGGCGACACGGAGGGGCTCGCGGCGTTCAGCGCGCGCGGGCCGTGCGACGACTTCCGCATCAAGCCCGACGTCGTCGCCCCCGGCACCGACATCGCCGCCACGCGCTCGAAAGACGCCCCGCTCTCCAAGTTCTGGGGCGCCTATCCGCGCAACCGGAACTACGCCTTCCTGGGCGGAACGAGCATGGCCTGCCCGATCGTCGCCGGCTGCGCGACGCTCGTCCGCCAGTACTTCCGTACGGCGCGGACCCACCCGGAGCCGAGCGCGGCGCTCATCAAGGCAACCATCGTCAACGGCACCACGGTGCTCACCGGCGCCGACGCGGTCGCACTGCCGGAGGGCAATCCGAACTTCCACCAGGGTTTCGGCCGCATCGACATGGCGCGCACCCTCCCCGACCCGGCCGCGCCGGCCTTCGAGGTCTTCTTCGTCGACACCTGGCAGCGCGATCCCCACCTCCGCTTCCTTCAGCGCAAGGGCCGGCGGCGCTGGGAATTCGTCGTGAACCAGCCGTGCGAGCTCCGGATCACCCTCGCCTGGACCGATTATCCCGGCCGGAGCCTGCAGAACCAGCTGCGGATCATCCTCGACACCCGCCGGGGAGGAGTCCCCGTCAACTGGATCGGCAACGCCGACGGCGTGCGCCTCCTCGACTTCCCCGCGCACGACCCCCGCCTCGTGCTGGCCGGGCAAACCAACGTCCTGCTGCGCGATCCCCAGAACAACGTCCACGTGATCCGCGCCGAGGTCGAGCCGGGGTCACACACGCTGGCGCTCTTCGCCGACGGCCTGATCTGGGTGCCGCAGGATTTCGCCCTCGTCGCCACCTATCCGGTGGGCGGCGTCACCGTGACGGAGAGGCCCTGACCATGCGCGTCCACGCCATCGACGCCGCGGAAGGGGATTGCCTGCTGCTCGAGGACGGCGGCCGCTTCGCCCTTGTCGACGGCGGCATTGCCGGCATCTGCGCGAAGCGGCTGATGCCCTACCTCATGGACCTGCCCGGCGGCCGCAAGATGCTCGAGGCGGTCATCGTCAGCCATGTCGACGCCGACCACATCACCGGCATCCTCGACCTCTTCGCGGAGGTCGAGCGTGCGCGCGCCGACGGCGAAGCCGACCCGGTGGCGATCGCCGACCTCTGGCACAACGGCTTCGGCTCGACGATCGACGATGCGCGCGGATCGCTGTTCGCGAACATTCAGGCGATGGTGAGCCAGGCGGGGCGCGCCGGCGTGGCGGCTGCGAACGGCTCGATCGCCATGCTGGGAATCGCCGAAGGCGCAAAGCTTCAGCGGATGGCGACCAAGCTCGGTATTCCGCTGAATGGCTTCTTCGGGGGAGGACCGATCGTCGTCGAAGGTGCCACCCGTCCGGCTTGGCCGTTCGGCAACGCCAGTTTCGCCATCGTCGGACCGACCCGGGAGAACCTCGACGAACTTCGCCGCGAATGGGTCGCGTGGATCGAGCGCCACGTCGATGGCTTCGAGATGGGCGACGTCACGGCGATGGCGAACGCCGATACCAGCGTCCCCAACCTCAGCAGCATCGTCTTGTTCGGCGAGACCGCCGATGGCGACGTCCTCCTCACCGGCGACGCCCGCGGCGACCACATCCTGCAGGGCCTCGAGCGGACCGGTTTCCTCGCCGCGGATGGAACGCGTCAGCTGCGCCTCCTGAAGGTGCAGCACCACGGGAGCGACCGCAACGCCACGCGCGAGTTCTTCGAGCGGCTGCCCGCCGACATCTACCTCGTGTCGGCGAACGGCCGGCACGACAATCCCGACACCGCGCTCCTCGCGATGATCGTGGACGCGGCCGAGGCGGCGGGTCGGCATCCGCATGTCGTCGTCACCAACGAGGCGCCCTCGCTCGACTGGCTGCGCCAGAACCGGCCGCCGGCGCAGCACGGCTACACGCTGAGCGTGCGAAAGGAGAGCGGGCACGCCGTGGTGATCGACCTCGCAACCGGAGCGGTTGCCTGAACCCCCACTTCGCGGCGGCGCGAAGGACCAGTGCAGCTGGCGCGTCAAACAGGCCGGCGCATGCAGCGCGCCGATCGTCCGCTTCGGTTGAGCGGTCCGGTGCAGGCAGGGCGGTAGCGTTGTGCACACGCTGCGGCACCGAGGCGGGCCACGCCGCGCGGTCATTGGGCTCGGCCGCGCGGGCCAGGGATTCGGCGATGCGCTACGTCCCCCGGAAGGGCGCGATGGCGGCGTCGATCTGCCACTCGTGCGACTGCCTTGCGTCGACGGCATCTGCATATGGCGCCGGCCGGCAGACCGACCGCGGCCGGTTCCGTCGGGTTCGACCAGCCTCGGTATCGTCGGCCCGGTGCGGATGCGGGTACGCGAGATGACCGTCGCTTCCGACCTTTCGGTTCGTTGCGACGAAAGCCCGGACGGCTCGCGGCCCAGCGCGGAGCGCACGTGACCGGATCGTTCCTTCTCCTGATTCCCGTGCCGCGCAGGAGGCGGAGGCAGGGCTTGCGGCCGTCGAGAAAAGCCATCCATTCCACAGCGAGACATGCTATCATCGGCGTATTGCGAGCAGTTTTTTGAGTCCCATTCTTGGAGAATTTGCAGTGACCCACGCCCTCAATCTCACCCTTCCCCTCAAGCAGGATCCCGAGTCGCAGAAAGCGCTGGCGCATCTGGGAGAAATTTTCGCGGCAGAGGTGCAGCCGAAGATCGACGAGAAACTCAGGGAGTCGCGCCTCGTCCATTTCGCCCGGGTCGTGGTGATCGACAACAAATACATCCAGGTCATAACCGAGTACGAAGGCAGCCATGAGGAATATACCGAGTGGTTCCGGAGGGAACTGACGCCTGTTTTCGCCGCGATCTTTTCGCTGGCCGACGGCGCCCCGGATGTCGCCGATCCTGCCTCCTTCTGGAACTACGCGTCGAGGCACAATGTCCGGTCCCTCGGGAAGTCAGTCGACGGAAGCACGACCCTTTCCGGCGAGCCCGCAGGCTACCTGTTCTCGGCTTACGGCGGCCGCACGGTGGCTCAGATCCAGGACGGGCTCGGGATCGTCATCGCCGACCAGGATGCCAGTACGCCCGCCTGAGACTCAACCGCACCGGGGCTTCTCAGATGCCGGATCTGGCGCGCATTCAGTCGATCGTCGTCGCACGTCCCCCCGAGCGGAGCGCGGCGATCTTGGTGCTGCGGTTCGGCGCGGTCGAAGGCGCCCGGACGCTGCTCGGCTGGATCCTTGACCGCACACCGGCGGCGAGCGGCGGTGCGGTTCGCGGAGCGGCCGTCATGCACCCCTCGCTCACTTGGAGCGGGATTGCGCAGCTCGCCCGCGATCTCGATGGGCTCGATCCGGCAACAGGCGCAGAGGCCCTGGAGCCCTGGTTCGTCGCGCCGCTTCCGACCCACCCCGTCGAACTCGGCTTCGTGGGGGAGAGCGCGCCGGACCTGTGGTGGGAGGGCCGCTGGTCCAGTGCCGATGCGGACATGACGGTTCATGTTCTCGCCGCCGACGACGACGCCCTTGATCTCGCTGTCGCTGCCCTCCGTGCCGAGGCGGAGCGCAACGGCGTGGCCGAACTCTCGCTGGCGGGCTTCGCCGGCGGCGCGTTGCGCGGTCGCGTCCCCTCCGACGGCGTGCTCCATTTCGGCTACCGCGACGGAATAACCCGCCCCGCGATCGATTGGGCCGGGGAGGGCTCGGCTCCGGTCGACTTTCGCGAGATCCTGCTCGGCTATCCGAGCGAGGACTATCCGATCAGCCCGGTCGCGCCGGGCCCGTGGCAGGACTTCGTCCGCGATGGCACGATCGGCTGCATCCTGTGGATCGAGCAGCATGTCCATGCTTTCGAGCAGTTCCTCGACGACACCGTCGCCGCGGTCCGAGGTGTCGCGCCCGAGGGGCTGGAGCGGGAATGGATCGCCTCGCGCATTCTCGGCAGGTGGCGCAACGGCTCCCCCGTCACCCGCTGGCCCGATGAACCACCGGCGGCCGCCGATACCGATGACGCATTCGGCTTCGCAGACGATCCCGACGGGGCGCGTTGTCCGCTCGCAGCCCACATCCGGCTGGTCAATCCTCGCGACGACAGGCTGACGCCCCCCTTGCGGGCGAAATTCCCCAAAGGCCCTCCACGGCTGATCCGCCGCGGCTTTGCCTACGGCCCGCCCATCGCCGGACCGGCGCCGGACGGGGTTCCGCGTGGGCTCGTGGGCGTGTTCTTCGGCGCGCGGCTGAACGAGCAGCACCGTAGCGTCCTGCGCTGGATGCAGGCGACGACGATCAATGACCGCTTTGGCCGGGCACCCTATTCCGGGACAATGCAGGACGGGCTGTGTGGCGTTCGCGGAAAGCCGGGTGCCGATCCGCGGCACGTGCTGCCCCGGGAAGGGGGGGCGGTCGAGATGCGCCTGCGGGACTTCATCACCTTCCGCGGCGCACTTCACGTTCTGACCGCGAGCCTGCCGAGCCTGGAACGGCTTGCCACGGGGCGTTGACCGCCACATGGGGAGGGAGGGGGACGACATCGTGCCACCGAGATCGAAGCAAGACAGCGCCGGAGCCGGTCCGGAACCGGAGCGGAGCCGCCGCAACCCGGTCCTGTCCGCGGAGCCGAGCCGACGTTCCGTTCCTCCGTGGGGCGGACATCGGCGCTGATCCCTTATCCGACCCGGGGGATCGGAGAAGGGTCGACGATCCCGGCAAGATGCTGGATGGCTGGGCGGGCATTGCCGCGTGTCGGGTCCGCGGGATTCCCCCGGCACCGGCCCGACCAGCCTCGAGGCAAGGGTCGGCCGCTGCCAGGCCGCGCCGGCGGGGTCGCTGCGGCTGGCGCAGCGGCTTCGACAGCGGCTCCGACGGCGCGCTCGACGCGGCGATTGGCGGCGCAGTCGACGCCGTCGCGTCGCTGTTCCGAGCGGAGGCGGCGATGGATGTCATCGTCAACGAGGTCGTCGCCACCGGCCGCATGGTCGGCGCCACGGCGCTGCTCGACGAGCCTGGCCCTCCGCCGAGGCCCAGGGTTCATGCTGCTTTCGATGGGGTGGGGATGGGGATCGGATTCCAGTTCCAGGGCAGGATCGCGCGGTGTCGGGAGAGCGGCGCGCCGGCGGTGCGGGCGAGGACCTCGGCGAGCCAGACTTGCGGGTCGACGCCGTCGAGCCTGGCGGTGTTCCTCAGCGTGTCCATGAAGGCGGCCCTGTCTGCGCCGCCGCATATACCGGCCCGGGCGCGTCGCATCCTCCCGCGAAGCGCTTGACGACCTTGCCGGGCTTGGTGCCGTTGCGGCCGGATCGCGCCTGCCATTGGAAACGCCCAGGTGAAGGTGATCCGATCGCCGAACGGTCTGCCATCGGTCGGCGCGCAAGCTCCCCGATAGTCCCATGTCCCGGCTGGTGTCCGTTCCAGCGGCTCCATTCCTCGATCCCTTCTGCCCGGGTCGCCGGCGCCGTCAGGATCAACCAAGAAGTCAATGGTTTGCCAGTGGACTTTGGAGGCCCTTCCGGGGCGGTTTCGCATCTCGCGCCCGCCGGAGGCCGCCGACGGCAGGTCGCGGGGCCGCCGTTCCTGCCCGGAAAGGCGGGCAGGGTGAAACCCGTGGGCCGCCCGCCGTCCGGAATCCCGGTGGAAATCACCCCGGCGGCCGGCTAGAGACGGGGCGCAGCAGATCCGAGCGTGCCCATGTCCGAGCCCCATCCCACGATCCGACCGCAGCCCGGCATTCTCGACATCGCCCCCTACAAGGGGGGTGAATCGACGCTCGCGGGCCATGCGTCGGTGTTGAAGCTCAGCTCCAACGAAAACCCGTTCGGGCCGTCTCCGCGGGCCCTGGAGGCTTTCAGGAATGCCGCGCAAAGCCTTCACATCTACCCGAATTCCGACCATGCGGAGCTGCGCGCCGCCATCGCCGAGGTGCATGGGATCGACGCGGAACGCATCGTCTGCGGCGCGGGATCGGACGAAATCATCGGCCTGCTCTGCCAGGCCTATGCCGGGCCGGGCGGCGAGGTGCTCCAGACCGAGCACGGGTTCGGCCTCTATCGCATCTCCGCGCTCGCCGCAGGGGCGGTGCCGGTCGTGGTGCCGGAACGGGAGCGCAGGACGGATATCGACGCGCTGCTCGCCGCCTGCAACGCGCGCACGCGGCTGGTCTTCATTGCCAATCCCAACAATCCCACCGGCACGATGATCCCGGCCGGCGAGGTCGCCCGTCTCGCCGCCGGCCTGCCGCCGCAGGCGCTCCTGGTGCTCGACGGCGCATATGCGGAGTTCGCCCGGGATTTCAACGGCCATGTCGATCTCGTCGACGCCCGCGACAACGTGGTGGTGACCCGCACCTTCTCGAAGATCCATGGTCTGGGCGGGCTGCGCATCGGCTGGGGCTATGGTCCCGCCCATGTGGTCGATGCGCTCTCGCGCGTGCGCGGCCCCTTCAACCTCTCCACCGCGGCGCTCGTGACCGCCACCGCGGCGATCCGCGACACCGGATGGACCGAGCATTGCCGCAGCGAGAACACCCGCAACCGCGCGCGGCTCGCCGAGGGCCTCGCTGGCCTCGGCATTCCTTCGGACCCGTCCGAGGCGAACTTCGTGCTCGCCCGCTTCCGCGACGGCGCCGAGGCTGAGGCCTGCGACCGCCACCTGCGCGAGCAGGGCATCATCGTGCGCCGGGTCGCGGGCTACAATCTGCCCGCCGCGCTGCGCATCACGGTGGGCGATGCCGCGGCCTGCGAGCGGGTGATCAGCGTGGTGGCGGATTTCGTCAGGGTTCGCGCCTGATGGCCTTCGAGCAGGTGGCGCTGATCGGGCTGGGGCTGATCGCCTCGTCGATCAGCCATGCCATGCGCCGGGCCGGGATGCCGGCGCGGATCACCGGCCATGCCCGCAGCGCCGGGACCCGCGCCGAGGCTGCCCGGCTCGGGCTATGCGAGGTCCGCGAGACCGCCGCGGAGGCCGCGCGGGGCGCCGATCTGGTGATCCTCTGCGTGCCGGTCGGCGCCATGGAGGCCGTGGCCCGCGAGATCGCGCCCGTTCTGAAGGCCGGCGCGATCGTCACCGACGTCGGCTCGGTCAAGGGCGGGGTGATCGCCGCCGTCGCGCCGCATCTGCCGGAGACGGTGCGGTTCATTCCCGGCCACCCGCTCGCCGGGACCGAGCATTCCGGTCCCGCCTCGGGCTTCGCCGAGCTCTTCGACAACCGCTGGTGCCTGCTCACGCCCCTGCCGGGCACGGATCCCGGTGCGCTTGCGGATCTGTTAGGGTTCTGGACCGCGCTCGGCGCGCGGGTCGACACGATGGAGCCCGAGCACCACGATCTTGTGCTCGCGGTGACGAGCCACGTGCCGCATCTGATCGCCTATACCATGGTCGGGGTCGCCGACGACCTGCGCCGCGTCACCGCCTCGGAGGTCATCAACTATTCCGCCGCGGGTTTCCGCGACTTCACCCGCATCGCGGCGTCCGACCCGGTGATGTGGCGCGATGTCTTCCTCAACAACCGCGAGGCGACGCTCGACATCCTCGGCCGCTTCACCGAAGAGCTCTTCGCGCTTCAGCGCGCCGTGCGCACCGGGGACGGGGCGCATCTCCAGGAGTATTTCACCCGGACCCGGGCGATCCGCCGCGGCATCATCGAGGCGGGACAGGACACCTCCGTGCCCGATTTCGGCCGCACGCCGGCGGCCAGGGGCCATTGACCCGGAGATCGGCGCGCCAGCCGTGAAGTCCCGGAAGGGTGTTCACCCGGATCGGGGTTGGGCTGCATTCGCGAAACCCGGCCGAGGACCCCGAAGGATGAACGACCCGCATCATGCTGCCCACCTGAAGGTTCGCAGTCGGGATCAGATCGTTCGCCACGTGATGGCGGGCCTGGTCCGGCTCGCGCGGCTCGATCCGCCCGAACCGGTGCGCAGGTATCGGCGGAGCCGGCCGGGCGTGTCGATCCACCCCGACATCGAGAAGCCCGGAGGCTTCGAGAGCGCCGGTCATCGGGTGGCCGGCACGCGGAAAGGCTGTCGCAGCCGGGACGCGGCGGGCCGGGAGTTCGTCCATGCCGCGGTCGATGCCGCAACCCGGCTGGCCCATGTCGAGGTCCTGCCCGACGAGCGCAAGGAAACGACCGCCGCCTTCCTGCTAGGCGCCCCGGCGCCTGCGCGGTTGGCCTGCGCGCGCTTATCTGCTAGCACTTGACCCCATGGCCTTTGGGCCAGTGTGGGGGAATGCGTTGCTCCGCCTGCAGACGCGGATGCACGCGATCATGGGAGCGACGTCATGAGTTTCGGAAACATCCTGAGCCAGATCCTTCAGGACGGCCTCGGCCAGGGGTCGCAGACCCGCAGTCGCGTCGACACCGCGAGCCGCAATCTCGGATCCGCGGGCGGCGGCATCGACGGCATCTTCGGCCAGATCCAGGACGCCCTCGGCCGGGCCGGCGTCAACACCGCCGGCGCCTCCCAGGCCGCCGGCGGCTTCGCCGACAAGGCGCGCGACTTCCTGCAGAAGGACCAGGTCGGCGGCATGTCCGGCGCCCAGATCGGCGGCATCGGCGCGGTGGCGGGCGCCCTTCTCGGCGGCGGCCTCGGCGGCGCGGCCCGCGGCGGCGCCATGGCGGTGCTCGGCACGCTGGCGCTCGGGGCGCTGAAGAGCGCGCAGGCCCGCAAGCAGGGCGTCGAGACCGCAGCGACCGATCCCGGAATCGACATCGATACCCAGGAGGTCAAGTCGCTGGTCAGCCCGGACGCCGAGAAGCTCGCGGTCCGGGCCATGATCAGTGCCGCCAAGGCGGACGGGCAGATCGACAAGGACGAAATGCAGAAGATCGTCGGCAAGATCTCCCCGGATTCGGTAACCGAGGAAGAGAAGCGCTTCGTCATGACCGAAATGCAGGCGCCGATCGACATCCCCGGCCTCGCGGCCCAGGCCCGAACCCCGGCGCAGGCCGCCGGCGTCTATGCCGCCTCGCTGCTCGCGATCCACGTCGACACCGCCGAGGAGAAGCGCTACCTCCACGATCTGGCGCAGGCCCTTCACCTCGACGACGGTACGGTCGCGGAACTCCACCGCATGACCGGGGCCCCGGTGGCCTGACCCTTCCACGACAGCGATGCGCCCGTCCGAGAGGGACGGGCGCACGCGGCAAGGTCGCAGCCGGCTCGGCGCTATTCGGCCATGATCCTTTCGATCCGGGCCCGCTTCTCGTCGTTGTCATCGCTCGAATTCACCACGCCCTCGATCTCGGCCAGCTTGTCGAGGGTCAGCGCGTCGACCCCCGTGGAGTCGATGCCGAGCTGGTTCATCTCGACCGTGACCGAATCCTGAAGCTGCGGCACGCCCCAGCTTCCCGCCGTGGTTGCCTCCGAGCGGCCCATGACCTCCTGGATCCGCGCCGTCTTGCTAGCATTGTCGGCGCTGGAACCGACAATATTCTCGATCTCGGCGAGCTCGCTGAGCGTCAGGTTCTCGACGCCCGTCGTCGTGATGCCGAGCATGTTCATGTCGGCCGTCACCGAATCCTGGAGCTGCTGCGCGCCGAGCTTGGCGGGAACCGCCGCGTCGCCGGGCTGGCCGAGGATCGCCGCGATTCGCGCGGCCTTCGTCTGATCGGTGTCGGTGCTCCCCATCACGTTCTCGATCTGCGCCGCCTGATCGGCGGTGATGACGCCGACCGACGCGACGTCGAAGCCCAGCTGGCTCAACCCGATCTGGGTCGAGTCCGACAATTGCGCCTGCTGCGCGATGCCGGGCGCCGCGGCCCCCAGCGCGAGGGCGAGCGCCGCTGCGGAGGCGGTGAGGAATCGCTTGTTCACGGTTGTCGCTCCTTCCATCAATCCGGCGGCCCCTCAGGCCGCTCAGTCCGTTCGATAAACGCCCCGCAGCAGGGATAGGTTCCGCCGCCCCGCCGGATCGAGACCGGGTCCGGGCTTGCCCGGCGCGCCGATCTCACCGATATCAACCCGATGGCCACACCCCGACATCGCCCGGAGACGACCCACGAGGCACTCGGGCCCGAGTTTCTCGACCCGGTTCGCCCCGCGCGCTTTCCTAAATCCCGGCTCCGTTTCCGCAACGACCGCTGGGCGGCGCGGATCGGACTCGACAAGTTCTCCGACGCCGAATGGATCGGCCATTTCGCCCGGTTCGAGCCCCTGCCGGGCAGCTTTGCGGAACCGCTGGCGCTGCGCTACCACGGCCACCAGTTCCGCGCCTACAACCCCGACATCGGCGACGGGCGGGGCTTTCTCTTCGCGCAGCTGCGCGATCTCGCCGACGGCCGCCTGCTCGACCTCGGCACCAAGGGCTCTGGCACCACGCCCTATTCGCGCCAGGGCGACGGACGGCTGACGCTCAAGGGCGGGGTGCGCGAGATCCTCGCCACCGAGATGCTCGAGGCGCTCGGCGTCTATACCTCCAAGACCCTCTCGCTCGTCGAGACCGGCGAGGCGCTGATCCGCGGCGACGAGCCTTCGCCGACACGCTCCTCGGTCATGGTGCGCCTCAGCCACAGCCACATCCGCATCGGCAGCTTCCAGCGCCTCGCGGCCCATGGGCTGCTCGACGAGATCCGGCGGCTCACGGAACACTGCATCGCGCATTTCTGGCCCCTCGCCGCCGAGGCGGAGGATCCGGCCGCGGGCCTCTACGACGCGATCACCGGCGCGGTGGCCCGGATGGGCGCGGAATGGTTCGCCGCCGGCTTCGTGCACGGGGTGCTCAACACCGACAACGTCAACATCACCGGCGAGAGCTTCGACTACGGCCCCTGGCGCTTCCTCGACCGCTTCGATCCGGCCTTCACCGCCGCCTATTTCGACCAGACCGGCCTCTACTGCTTCGCCCGCCAGCCCGAGGCGCTGAACTGGAACCTCGCGCGGCTGGGCGAATGCCTGATCCCGGTCTCCTCTGTCGAGGCGATCACGCCGGTCTTCGAGAGCTTCGCCGAGCGCTTCCAGGCCGAACTCGCGCGCCAGACCTTCGCACGTCTCGGGCTGCTCCCCGGCGATCCCGCCGAGGCACGCAGCCTGATGCACCGCTTCTGGGGCGCGATGCAGACCAGCGCGCCGCCCTTCCAGCAGGTCTTCCACGACCTGCTCGGCGGCGGCCTGCCCGAGCGGCTGCACGCGAGCCCGATCCGTGCCACCTTCGAGACCGCCGCTTGGGCCGAGGTGATCGAAGGCCTCCGCGATCTCCCGAAGGCGCCGGGGCTCGACGCCGCTCTCGCCCACCCCTACGCCCGTCGCCCGGAGCCCGTCACCATGGTGATCGACGAGGTGGAGGCGATCTGGTCGGCGATCGACACTGACGACGACTGGCGCCCGCTGGCGCTCAAGCTCGAGGAGCTGCGCGAGGCTGGCGAATTCAACTGCAGGCTCGGCCTGCTCGCCGGCCCGAACGGTCGGCCGGGTCATGTCCCGCTCTGACCCCTCCGCCCTCTGGCTCTACCGCCGAAGCCTCGCCCTGCTCGGTCCCGACCGCGGCCGCGCGGCGCTGGTCGCGGTCGCTGGCGTCGTCGTCGCCATGGTCCAGCTCGCCGAGCCGGTGCTCTTCGGACGCGTGGTCGACGCGCTATCCGAGGGCCGCGGCGCCTTCGGAACCATCGCCCTCTGGGCCGCCCTGTCGCTGGCCGGCCTCGCGACCGGCGTCGCGGTAGCCGTCACCGCCGACCGCCTGGCCCACCGCTGTCGTCTCGCCGCCCTGGCGCTCGCCTTCGAGCGGGCGATCACCCTGCCGGTCGGCTACCACGCCGAGAAGGGCTCGGGCGCGGTGGTCCGTACCATCCTCGCCGGCACCTCCGCGCTCTTCGGCCAGTGGCTGGGCGTCCTGCGCGAGCAGCTGACCGCGCTCGCGGGCATCGTGCTCCTGGTACCGACCGCGATCGCCGTCGACCCGCGCATGGCCTCGGTGCTCGGCGTGCTAGCGCTGGTCTACCTCGCGCTCAACATCCTCGTCATCCGCCGCACCCGCGAGGGGCAGCGCGCCGTCGAGCGCTACCATTCCGGCGTGTTCGGCCGGGTCGGCGACGTCCTGGGCAACGTCTCCGTGGTGCAGAGCTTCGGGCGGCTCGCCGCCGAGACCACCGCCATGCGCGACGTGATGGCGGACCTGCTTGCGGCCCAGTACCCGGTGCTGACCTGGTGGGGCATCCTGACCGTGCTCACCCGCGCGGCCTCCACCATCGCCATGGTCGCGGTGCTCGCAATCGGCGCGCTGCTCGCCGCACGCGGCGAGGTCACCGTCGGCGAGATCGTCGCCTTCGTCGCCTTCGCCAACCTGCTGATCGGAAAGCTCGACCAGCTTTCGCGCTTCGCCGCCGGGCTGTTCCGTCAGACCCCGGTGCTCGCGGGCTACTTCGAGCTGCTCGACGCCCGCCCCGAGGTCGCCGACCGCCCCGATGCCCGGCCGCTCGGCCCGGTATCCGGCGCAGTGCGCTACGAGGGCATCAGCTACAGCTTCCCCGGCACCGACCAGGGCATCTTCGACCTCGACTTCGCCGCCGAGCCCGGCCGCACGGTCGCGCTGGTCGGCCCGACCGGCGCCGGCAAGACCACAGCGTTGGCACTCCTCCAGCGCATGCGCGACCCCGACGCCGGCCGCATCTCCATCGACGGCACCGACATCGCCGCGGTGACCCTGGCCTCGCTCCGCGCCGCGGTCGCCGTGGTCTTCCAGGAGGCCGGGCTCTTCAACCGCTCGATCGCCGACAACCTGCGGGTCGGCCGCCCCGACGCGACCGACGCAGAGCTCGAGCGCGCCGCCCGCCTCGCCGAGGCCCACGATTTCGTCATGGCGAAGCCCGGCGGCTACGACTTCGTCATCGGCGAGCGCGGCGCCAGCCTCTCGGGCGGCGAGCGCCAGCGGCTCGCCATCGCCCGCGCCATCCTGAAGGACGCACCCGTCCTGATCCTCGACGAGGCGACCTCGGCGCTCGATGCCGAGACCGAGGCCCGCATCAAGCGCGCCCTCGACCGCCTGCGCCAGGGCCGGACCACCTTCATCATCGCCCACCGCCTCTCGACCGTGGCCGACGCCGACCTGATCCTGGTCATGGACCGCGGCCGCATCGTCGAGCGCGGCGGCTTCCGCGAGCTGGTCGCCCAGGGGGGCCTCTTCGCCCGCCTCGTCGCCGAGGGCGGCTTCACCGAACCCACCTGAGCCCGGCTCGTCGCAGGCGCCGATCAGGCCAGGCCGAACCGCGCCTCGGCCGAAAGCCCCCCCTCCGGCCGGACCAGGCCGCGGCCGGCCAGATCGACGAGATGGGCGAACACGTTCCGCCCCGCCGCCGGCCACATCACCCGGTCGACCGCCGCATAAATCGTTGCCGTCAACTCTACCACCGTCGCCGGCCCAGCGGCGAGGCGGGCGAGGATCTCGGCCTCGCGCTCGGCGCGATGCGCCAGCAACCAGGCGAGCAGGCGCCGGGGATCGGTCACCGGCTTGCCGTGGCCGGGATAATAGACGGCCTCGCCGCGCCCCTGCAGCCGCGCCACGGAGGCCCGGAAATCGGCGAGATCGCCGTCGGGCGGCGAGATCATCGTCGTCGCCCAGCCCATCACCATGTCGCCCGAAAAGAGCGCATCGCCCTCGGCCCAGGCGAAGCAGAGGTGATCGCCCAGATGCCCCGGCGTGTGCAGCGCGGTGAGCGTCCAGCCGGGACCATCGACCCGGTCGCCCTCTCCGATCCGCGCGTCGGGCCGAAAATCCGGGTCGATCCCCCCGCCACCGCCGATACCGCCAGTCTCGGCGAGCCGCGCCATCGCCTCGCTGCGCGCCCCCGTTGCGTCGCCATGCGCCAGGACCGGCGCCTTCACGCGCGCCGCGAAGGCCGCCGCCCCGGCGCTGTGGTCGCGGTGGGAATGGCTCACCAGCACCGCGCGCACCCGCTCCCCCGGCGCCAACGCCGCCTCCAGCGCCCGCAGATGCGCCGGATCCGCCGGCCCGGGATCGATCACCGCCACCTCGCCGATCCCGAGGATATAGCTGCGCGTGCCGGTGAAGGTCATCGGCCCGGGATTGCGCGCCGTGACCACGCGCAGATCCGGCGCCAGCCGCTCCGCCACCCCGTAAACCGGGGCATGGTCGCGGTCGAAGGGGGGCTCGCCCATGGCACTCTGCTTCCTTGCGTGTCGCCGGATGGCCGCGTAACGCTCAAGGCTGCCATGCCCGCACACCCCGTCAAGTCCCTCCTGCCGCGCAGCCTGTTCGGCCGCGCCGTGGCGATCCTGCTGGTGCCGATCGTGCTGCTCCAGCTCGTGGTGGGCCTCGTATTCTTCCAGCGCCACTACCAGCGCGTCACCGAGCAGATGTCCGAGATCGCCGCCCGCGAGCTCCGCCAGGCCATCGGCGTGGCAGAAAGAGGCGGCACTCCCGCCGAGGCCGCCGCGCGTCTCGCATCGCTCTCGGGGCCGCTCGACCTGCCGCTGACGCTCCACCCCGGCGAGATCCTCGAGCCCGGCATCGACCGCACCCGCTTCGACGCGACCGGCCGAACCCTCGCCGAGACGCTCCGATCCGCCATCCCGCGGCCGATGACCATCGACCTGAAGACCGATCCCGGCACGGCGCTGATCGCGATCCAGACGGCGCCGGGCGTGATCGAGACGGCGGTTCCGCGCTCGCGGCTGACGGTGACGAACCCGCACCAGCTGCTGGTGCTGATGATCGCCGCCGCCCTGCTCTTGAGCGCCATCGCCGTGGTCTTCCTGCGCAACCAGGTCCGGCCGATCCGCCGCCTCGCCGAGGCCGCGGACGCCTTCGGCAAGGGCCGCGCCCTGCCCTTCCGCCCCGGCGGCGCCGAGGAGGTCCGCCGCGCCGGCGCCGCCTTCCTCGCCATGCGCGGCCGGATCGAGCGGCAGATCGAGCAGCGCACCCAGATGCTGACCGGGGTCAGCCACGACCTGCGCACCCCGCTCACCCGCATGAAGCTGACCCTCGCGCTCATGGAGGAGACCGAGGAGACCCGCGACCTCGCCCGCGACGCGGCGCAGATGGAACGCATGCTCGGCGAGTTCCTCGCCTTCGCCCGCGGCGACCCGACGGAGCCGACGACGCCGGTCGACCCCTTCGCGCTGGCCGCGGGCCTCGTGGAGGACGCGCGCCGCACCGGCACCCGCATCGAGCTGGTGACCGAGACCGACACGCCCGAAGCGCCGCTCGTCGAGCTGCGCGCCGGGGCGGTCACCCGCGCCGTCGACAATCTCGTCGGCAACGCGGCCCGCCATGGCCGGCGGGTGCGGCTCACCGTGCGGCTCCTGCCCCGGACGCTGGTGATCTCGGTCGAAGACGACGGCCCGGGCATCCCCGCGCAGGACCGCATGCGCGCCATGCAGCCCTTCACCCGGCTCGAGGAGGCGCGCAACCAGGACGAGGGCGGCCATGTGGGGCTCGGCCTCTCCATCGCCATGGACGTGGCCCGCGCCCATGGCGGCGGGCTGGAACTGGGCGACAGCGCCGATCTCGGCGGGCTGCGCGCCATCCTCCGCCTGCCCCGCTGACCCGGGGGAGTTGCATCGGGCAGCACGATTGCCGCCACCCGATTTCCGGGTCTGCCAGCGTCAACATCCGGCCCGGCGGGCATCGCCGGGCGCTGCCCCCGTTTTTTCTTCTGGACGGTCGGAGAAGGGAGAATGAACTCCATATCCGATTGGCTCGGCCATTGCCCCCGTGAGCGCCGGGACCATGGGTGACAGAACGTACCAGACCTATGGGATACAGTTTCCACCTTTTCGCGGCGGGAAGTGTGGATGCCGTGGAGAGAGAGTACGGTCATGGAGGAACGTCTGCGCTTCGTCGCACGCCCCTGCACCGCCACGGTCAGCTCCCCAATTCCCATGCCAGCGGCCGTCGCCGCGACTTTCATCCCGATCGGGCCGAAGTCGCCCAACCCGATCGACCGGTTTCGGCGAGGGAGCAGCGGTGGTGGTCGGTCTCCGTCTTCCAGGCGCCGCGCCCGACCTCGGCGATGCGGGCCGCTGCCGCGCCGCGGGTGGGGGCACGCCCTCGCGTCCCGGCCGCGGGCGGATCGGCGCGTCGCTCTCGCGCCATCCCCAGCCGCCAGCCGCCCCCAGCCGGCGGCCACCGCCGCGTCGATCCAGAGCGTGATCGCGGCGCGCGCGACCAGGGCGCGGTTGTAGTCGCGCCGGTTCGTGACCCGGCAACGGGCCTCGGCTTCGGGGCGGGAGGCTTGCGGACGCGCGGGGCCATCCCAAGCGTGCACCACTTTCCTCAACCCGGCGGAATCCCCTTGTTTCAGCCGCTTCCGTGCCACAACGCCCATGTCCCGCTGCGGGACGCCGCCAAAGGTCGCCGCGCCGGGGCGGCTCCGATGCCGGCGGGCGGAGTCGATCGGGCGGCATTCGTATCGGATCGATTCACCCGGATGCCGGATCACACGGCGGCGATTCAGCAGATCAGACGGCTTGCCATGCGGCCGGCGCCGGCGGCATGCACCCGCCGCCGCGATCACTCCGCCGGCACCGGCGCCGTGTCCACGACCTCGAAATCATGGGTGATGGTCGCGGTCCTGGCCAGCATCGCCGAGGCGGAGCAGTATTTGTCCACCGAGAGATCGATGGCGCGCCGGACCTTCGCCTCGGAGAGGCCGCGGCCGCGCAGGACGAAATGCAGGTGGATGCGGGTGAAGACCTTCGGCTCGGTTTCGGCGCGGTCGGCGTCGAGCTCGACCACGCAGTCTTCGACCTTCTCCCGACCCTTCTCGAGGATGTTGACCACGTCCCAGGCCGAGCAGCCGCCAGTGCCGATCAGCACCAGCTCCATCGCGCTCGGCCCCGGCTTGGGGTTCTCGCCATGGGCGGTGCCGAGCACGACCTGGTGGCCGCTCGTCGTCCGGCCGACGAAAGTCCTGTCCTCGAGCCAGGTGACGCGTGTCTTCATGGGTCCATCCTCTCCATCCGGCGGCTGCATAGCGTGGCGGATGCGGATGCGCCAGAGCGCCCGGAGCGCCCGGAGCGCCGCCCGCTCAGCGGCCCTTCCAGACCGGGTCGCGCTTCTCGGCGAAGGCGCGGAAGCCCTCGAGCATGTCCTCGCTGCCGTAGAGCCGGTCGACCGTGGCGAGCTGGCGGCGGGTGATGCGGTTGAGCGCGTCCTGGAACTTCGCATCCTCGGCGTCGCGGACCACTTCCTTGATCGCGGCCATCACGAGCGGCGGCCCCGAGGCGATCAGGCGGGCGAGTTTGCGGGCGCGGTCCATCAGGCGCCCGGCCGGCAGGATCTCGTTGACAAGGCCCCAGCGATGCGCCTCCGCGGCATCCATCCAGCGCCCGGTGAGCAGGAGCTCCATGGCGATGTGGTAGGGGATGCGCTTCGGGAGCTTGATCGAGGCCGCGTCGGCAATGGTGCCCGAGCGGATCTCGGGCAGCGCGAAGGTGGCGTGTTCGGCGGCGAGGATGATGTCGCAGGAGAGCGCGATCTCGAGGCCGCCGCCGCAGGCGATGCCGTTGACCGCCGCGATCACCGGCTTGTTGAGCCGCGGCAGCTCCTGCAATCCGCCGAAGCCGCCGGGCCCGTAGTCGCCGTCGACCGCGTCGCCGCCGGCGGCGGCCTTGAGATCCCAGCCGGGGCAGAAGAACTTCTCCCCCGCCGCCGTCAGGATCGCCACGCGCAGCTCGGGATCGTCGCGGAAGGCGCGGAAGGTCTCGCCCATGACGCGGCTGGTGGCGAGGTCGACGGCATTGGCCTTGGGCCGGTCGAGGGTCACCTCGAGCACGTGGCCGTCGCGGGAAGTGCGGACGGGATCGGTCATGGCGCGGGTCCTTCTTCGTTCAGGCGGATCAGGGCGTCGACGGCGACGGCGCCCTTCGCGCCGGCCATCAGGGGATTGACGTCGAGCTCGACGAGGCCCGGCGTGGCCGCGGCATAGCGGCCGAGCGCCAGCGCCGCGGCGACGATCGCCTCGAAATCGGCGGCGGGCTTGCCGCGGTAGCCCCGGAGCAGCGGCGCGATGCGCAGGCCTTCGAGGGCGGCGCGGATCTCCTCCGCTTCGGCGGGCAGCACGAGGGTGGCGCTGTCCTGCAGCAGCTCTGTCAGCACGCCGCCGGCGCCGATCGTCAGGGTCATCAGCCCGGTGGCGTCGCGGGTCACGCCGAGGATGAGCTCGGCGACGCTGTCGCGGGCCATCTCCTCGGCAAGGAAGCCGCCCGGCGCGGGAACCATCGCCTCGGCCGCGGCCTCCAGGGCGCGGGCCGTGTCGAGGCCGAGCACCACGGCGCCCGCCTCGCTCTTGTGCGCGATGCCGAGGGCCTTGAGGGCGACCGGAAACCGCAGCCCCGCAGCCGCTCCGGCAAGGGCCCGCGGGCTGGCCGCGATCACGCCGCGGGGCACGGCCAGGCCGAAGCCGGCAAGGGCGGCCTTGGCCTCGGCCTCGGTGAGCAGCCGGGCCGGGCCGGAGGGCGGCGGAGTGAGCAGCGCGGGAGCCGGGGCGGGCCGGTCGGCGAGACGGCCGGCGCGGATGGCGGCGTCGATGGCGGCGATGCCGTCGCTGAGCCCGTGCAGCACCGCGATCCCGGCGGCGGCGAAGCGGTCGGCGGCGAATTCGCCGAGGTTTTCCTGGAGCGTGGAGAGCACCGCCACCCGTGCGCCGGTGGCGGTGCGGGCGGCGATGATGGCGGCGATGGCGCATTCGTAGGTGGCGCGGTTGCAGCGGTCCTCGCGCGGCAGGTCGAGCACGAAGACCGCGAGCTCGAAGCCGTCGCGCAGCACGGCCGTGAAGCAGGCGGTCATGCGCGCGAGATCATTCCAGATGAAGGTGTGGTAGTCGAAGGGGTTGGCGATGGCGACGAGCGGGCCGAGCTGGTTCGCGAGCTCCGTCGCCGCCCCGGCGCCGAAGGGGCGCAGGTCGAGGGCGGTGCCTTCGGCGAGATCGGCCATCAGCCCGGCCTCGCCGCCCGAGCAGCTGACCGAGACGACCGCATTGCCGGCCAGCGCGCCACCTTCGTGCAGCAGGTGCAGGGTCTCGAGGAAGGCGCCCGGCGAGGCGACCTCGGTGATGCCCAATCGGGCGAGCAGCGCCGAGCCCGCCGCCGCCTCGCCCGAGAGCGAGGCGGTGTGGCTGAGCGTCGCGGCACGGGCTCGGCTGCTGCGGCCGGTCTTGAGTGCGACCACCGGCTTGCCCGCGGCCCGGGCGGCGGCAGCCATGGCCTCGAGCGCGCGGATGTCGCCGAAACCCTCGATATGCAGCCCGAGGGCGGTGACGCGCGGGTCGTCGAGCGCCGCCGCGGCGAGATCGGCGAATCCGGTCTGGGCCTGGTTGCCGGCGGTCATCACATAGGCGACCGGCAGGCCGCGGCGCTGCATGGTCAGGTTGATGGCGATGTTGGACGATTGCAGCACCAGCGCCACGCCACGCTCCACCGGGCCGCCGCCGTGCTGGTCGGGCCAGAGCGCCACGTTGTCGAGGTAGTTCAGCAGGCCGTAGCAGTTCGGGCCGAGCAGCGGCATGGCCCCCGCGGCGGCGACCAGCGCGTCCTGGAGCCCGGCGCCGGTGGCGTCGCCGGCCCCGCTCTCGCGGAAGCCGGATGCGAAGGCGATGGCGCCGCCCGCACCCATCGCGGCGAGGTCGCGCACGATCTCGACGCTCTGGGCCCGGTTGACGCCGACGAAGGCGGCGTCGGGCGCGGCGGGCAGCGCGGCCGTTTCGCGGAAGCAGGGGATGCCGAGGATCGCCTCGCGCTTGGGATGGACCGGCCAGATCGCGCCGGAATAGCTCGCGCGCTGGAGCTGGGTGACGACGTTCTCGGCCCAGAAGCCTCCGAAGAGCGCGATCGACCGGGGTCGCAGCAGGTGGGAGAGGTCGCGTGTCATGGGTCCCGGCGCGGCCGGCGCCGCGCGGCGGCCTTTGCCGCCAGAAGGAGCGCGCGGGTGCGCGCAAGGCCTTCTTGCTGGCACGCGCCTGCGGGCGCGCGCCCGACTGCTCTCCTGGTTAGCAAACCTGTATGAGACCGGCCTCGCGCTTCCATGTCAGGCGCCGAGCGGGCGCAGCAAGGCGCGGGAGATGATGTGGCGCTGGATCTCGGAGGTGCCCTCCCAGATGCGCTCCACGCGGGCGTCGCGCCAGATGCGCTCGAGCGGCAGTTCTTCCATCAGGCCCATGCCGCCGTGGATCTGGATCGCCGCATCGGCGACGAAGGCGAGCGTCTCGCTGGCCTTGAGCTTCACCATGGCCATGTCGGCGTCGGTGGCGGTGCCCCGGTCGTATTTCCAGGCCGATTCGAGCAGCATCAGCTCGCTCGCCTTGATCTCCGTCGCCATGTCGGCGAGCTGGAAGGAGACGCCCTGGTTCCGGCCGATGGGCGCACCGAACTGGCGGCGCGACGCGGCCCAGTCGACCGCATGGCCGAAGGCGCGCTCGGCGCGGCCGAGGCAGGTGGCGGCGACCTGCAGCCTTGTGGCGCCGAGCCAGGAATTGGCGACCTCGAAGCCCCGGTGCGGCTCGCCGAGCACGTTCTCTGAGGGCACCCGGCAGTCGTCGAACTCGAGGATCGAGTTGGTGTAGCCGCGGTGCGAGACGTTGCGGTAGCCCTCGCGCACCGTGAAGCCCGGCGTGCCCTTGTCCACGAAGAAGGCGGTGATGCGCTTCTTCGGGCCGCGGGGCGTCTCCTCCGAGCCGGTGGCCATGAAGGCGATGGTGAAGCCCGCGATGTCGGCATGGGAGATGAAATGCTTGGTGCCGTTTAGGATCCAGTCGCGCCCGTCGGGCCGCGCGCTGGCCTTCATGCCGCGCAGGTCGGAACCGGCATCGGGCTCGGTCATGGCGAGGCAGTCCCAGGTCTCGCCGCGCACGCAGGGCGCAAGGTAACGCTCGCGCTGTTCGGGGGTTCCGGCGCAGAGGATATTGGAGGGCCGGGCCACGCAGGTCCAGTGCAGCGCGTAATTGGCCCGTCCGAGCTCGCGCTCGTAGAGCAGCCATGTCAGCGTGTCGAGGCCGGCGCCGCCGTGCTCCTCGGGGATGTTGGCGGCGTAGAGCCCGGCCTCGATGGCCCCGGCCTTGACCTCCTCGATCACCTCGCGGCGCAGCTGGCCGGTGCGCTCGACCTCGGCTTCGCGGGGGTAGAGCTCGGCCTCGACGAAGGCGCGGGTGGTCTCGACGATCATGCGCTGCTCGTCGGAGAGGGCGAAATCCATGGGCTCAGACCTTGGGATCGGGATTTTCGGTATGGCCGTCCACGGCGATGACCTGGCCGGAGACGAGACGGGCGCCGTCGGAGGCGAGAAAGACCGCCATGCTGGCGATGTCCTCGGCCCGCACCAGGCTGCGCATGGAGATGCCCTTCTTCCAAGCCTCGCGCAGGGTGGCGGGGTCGGTGCCCTTCACGGCGGCGGAGCGCTCCAGCACACCGTCGATGCGCGGGCCCTCGACCGAGCCGGGGCAGATGGCGTTGGCCCTGATGCCGAAGGGGCCGAGCTCCATGGCAACCGTCTTCATCAGCCCGATCACCGCCCATTTCGCCGCCGCGTAAGGTGCACGGTTCGGGAAGCCGTGCAGGCCGGCGGTCGAGGAGGTGAAGAGCATCGCGCCCCTGCCCGCCCGCTTCATCATCGGCGCGGCGTGATGGGCGGCGAGGAAGGCGCCGTCGAGGTTCACCTCGACGCAGCGGCGGAAGCCCTCCGGCGGCATGTCCTCGATCGCCGCGGTCGGCCCGGCGATGCCGGCATTGGCACAGAGCGTCTCGAGGCCGCCCCATTCGGCCTCGATCTCGGCGAAGAGGGCGGCGACGGCGGCCGCATCGGCGGCGTCGACCCGGCTCGCGCGCCACTCCGCCGGCGCAGCGGCCAGCGCCTCGGCGTCGATGTCGGTGATCCAGACCGAGGCGCCGGCGTCGGAGAAGGCCCGCGCCATGGCGCGGCCGATGCCGGCGGCGCCGGCGGTGATCAGCACCCGTTGCGCCATGGCGTCACCTCCTCTCGCCGACGGCCCGGCCGAGGCCCTCGGGCGGCGGCAGAAGGGCATGCAGCGCGGCGATCTCGCCGAGCTTCGCGGCGATCTCCGGCGCAGGCTCGGACGCGGCGCGGGTTGCGAGCGAGACATGGACCAGCATGTGCTCGCCAGTGGCGAGCAGACGGCCGTCGCCGTGCTCGAGCCGGTGGAAGAGATGCATGCGCTTGCCACCGGCGCCGACGACCTGGGTGAGCACCCGGACGGGTTCGCCGACGCCGACTTCGGCGAGATGGCGGATATGGGTCTCGACGGTGAAGAACGAGCCGCCGGAAGCGATGTAGTCGGCGTCGCAGCCGATCATGCGCATGAAGGCGTCGGAGGCGTCGGCGAAGCACTGCAGGTAGCGCGCCTCGTTCATGTGGTTGTTGTAGTCGGTCCAGTCGGGCGGGACGACGCGCTCGAGCGTCACGATCGGCCGGGAGAGGTCGGCAGGCGCGGGCGCCGCGCTGGCGTCGAAGAGCTTCTGCTCGTAGGCGGCGAGGATCTGCCCCGCGCCCCAGTCGTTGGCCTTGAGCGCCTGCTGGATGGCCACGAGGTTGTCGTCGCGGATGCGCTCCAGCTCGCGGATGGGGATGTGGCCCGATTGCGCGTCCGACTGTCCGGCGATGAGATCGACCAGCGCGTCGTCGAAGTCGGGCACGTCCGTCAGATGCGACCAGGGCCACTGGAGGCAGGGGCCGAACTGGGCCATGAAATGCCGCATCCCGGCCTCGCCGCCGGCGACGCGGTAGGTATCGAAGACCCCCATCTGCGCGTAGCGGATGCCGAAGCCGTAGCGCACGATGTCGTCGAGCTCCTGGGTAGTGCAGATGCCGTCCCTGATCAGCCAGAGCGCCTCGCGCCAGATCGATTCGAGCAGGCGGTCGGCGACGAAGGCCTCGATCTCCTTGCGGATCCGGACGGGCTTCATGCCGATGGTCGGATAGAAGGCCATGGCGCGCTCGATGGCTTCGGGATCGGTCGCCCTGCCGCCGACGATCTCGACCACGGGCAGGAGATAGACCGGGTTGAAGGGATGTGCGACGAGCAGGCGGCCGGGACGGGTCATCTCCGCCTGCAAGTCCGAGGGCATGATGCCGGAGGTGGAGGAGGCGATCAGCGCCTCGGGTGTCGCGGCCGCCTCCGCTTCGGCATAGACGCGGCGCTTGACCTCGAGCCGTTCGGGCACCGCCTCGACGATCAGGTCGGCGCCCGCCACCGCCTCGGCGAGGCTCGGGGCGAGGCGCAGGCCGCCCTTCTTCGGACGCGGGGCCATGGTGAGGCGGGCATAGGCGCGGTCGGCCAGCGCGAGGACCGCCTCGAGCTTCTGGCGGGCGTCGGGGGCCGGGTCGAAGACCGTCACGTCATGGCCGTTCTCGACCAGCCGGGCGACCCAGCCCGCGCCGATCACGCCGCCGCCAAGGACGGCGCAGGCGCCGATGGCGCTCATGCCCAGCGCTTCGCGAGGTTCAGCTTCGCGCGCACCTCCGCCGGGCCGAGCAGCCGCGTGCCCATGTTCTCGGCCACGGCGCGGGCGCGGGCGACGAGATCGGCATTGGTGGCGAGCACGCCCTTGTCGAGCCAGATGTTGTCCTCGAGCCCGACGCGGATGTTGCCACCCGAGAGCAGCGCGAGCGCGGCATAGGGCAGCTGGTTGCGGCCGATCGAGAAGGCGGAATGGATCCAGTCCGGCGGCAGGTTCGCCACCAGCGCCATCAGGGTGGTGATGTCGTCCGGCGCGCCCCAGGGGATGCCCATGCAGAGCTGGACCACCACCGGATCCTCGATCAGCCCCTGGTCCTTCAGCCATTTCGCGAGCACCAGATGGCCGGTGTCGAAGATCTCGATCTCCGGACGCACGCCGAGCTCGCGGATCTCGCGAGCCATGGCCACCAGCATCGCCGGTGAATTCGCCATGATGTAGTCGCCCGCGCCGAAGTTCATCGTGCCGCAGTCGAGCGTGCAGATCTCCGGCAGGAGCCGCGCCACATGGACGAGGCGCTCGGAGGCGCCGGCCATGTCGGTGCCGGCCTCGTCGGGCGGCAGCGGCGCCTCCGGCGGGCCGAGCGTCAGGTCGCCGCCCATGCCGGCGGTCAGGTTCAGCACCATGTCGACCCCGGAGGCGCGGATGTGCTCTACGACCTCGGCGTAGAGGTCGGGGTCGCGGGAGGGCTTGCCGGTGGCCGGGTCGCGGACGTGGATATGGGCGATGGCCGCCCCTGCCTGCACCGCCTCGATGGCCGCGTCGGCGATGGCGCGCGGGGTGACGGGCACCTTGTCGGAACGCCCGGTCGTGTCGCCGGCGCCGGTCAGGGCGCAGGTGATGAAGGCCTCGCGGCTCGGCTGAAGTGCCATTTTGTCCCTCCCCTGCCCGGCCGCCTCGGCGCCCGGGCGCATCCATCCGGCGGGCACGATAATGCAGTCGCGCGGAGATGTCGCGGGGCCTTCGCCAGGATTCTCGCGGCCGGCGGCGACGGAACAGGCGGACGGCCCTTTGGCCGAAGTCTTTTCTTCCCGTGCCTGTTGGCACGGGCCCCTGTCCTGCCCGATAGGCATCTGCCCATATGAAATCCTCATGCGGGCGCCGCTGGCCGGCGCGGAGCGTTCTCCGGGGCATCCCGCTTCTCCCGAGCGGCGCTCGGCGTCATACTGGACGGGACCATCCCGCGGGCGGAGACGATGCCGAACCCCGGCGGCCTGCCCCCGCCATGGGGCGAACTTCGCCCAGCGCGACCCGCACGGGCCCCGCGAGGCGGATCACCGTTCCGCGATGGCGGGCCCCGCCGGCGGAAGACGGTGTCGCAAAGGAGTCGTAATGGCGGACGAGGCCGGCTAGGCTGCCAAAAAATGAAGCGGAGGTTACCATGGAATCGACCAATCCCTTCGGCCGGAGCGTTTCGCGCCGAAGCGTCCTGCAGGGCGCCTCGGCGCTCGGGACGGCGGCGCTGCTCGGGCCACTCGGAGCGGGCCGCGCCGCGGCGCAGCCCAAGCAGGGCGGCACCCTGCGCCTCGGCCTCGCCCATGGCAGCACCACCGACACGCTCGATCCGGGCATCCTCGAGCAGGTCTTCACCCAGGTGCACGCGCAGTGCCGCCACAACCAGCTCACCGAGATCCTCCCCGACGGGTCGCTGACCGGCGAGGTCGCGGAAAGCTGGGAGGCCTCGCCCGACGCCACGACCTGGACCTTCAAGATCCGCGACGGCCTCACCTTCCACAGCGGCAAGACCGTCACGCCCGACGACGTCATCGCCTCGATCAATTATCACCGCGGCGAGGACAGCACCTCGGTCGCCAAGCCCATCGTGGCGAGCGTCACCGACCTGGCAGCCGACGGCTCCAACGTCGTGGTCACGCTGGAGAACGGCAACGCGGATTTCGCCACGCTGATGGCCGATTACCACATTGCGATCATGCCGGGGATCGACGGCAGGATCGATCCCGCCTCGAGCGACGGCTGCGGCCCCTTCGTGCATCAGGAATGGGAGCCGGGGGTGCGCGCCTATGTCACGCGCAATCCGAATTACTGGAAGGAGGGCAAGCCCTATTTCGACGCGGTGGAGATCCTCTCGATCGTCGATCCCGCGGCGCGGCAGAACGCCGTCGTCTCGGGCGAGGTCGACGTGATCGACCGGGTCGATCTCCAGACCGTGGGCCTCCTGCAGCGCGCCCCGGGCATCCTGGTGCTCGCCACCTCGGGCACGGAGCATTACGGCTTCCCGATGGATACCCGCGCCGCACCCTTCAGCGACAACAACGTCCGCCAGGCGCTGAAATACGCCATCGACCGGCAGGAGCTGGTCGACAAGATCCTGTTCGGCTACGGCGAGGTCGGCAACGATCATCCGATCGGGCGCTCCAACCGCTATTTCGCCGCGGATCTCGAGCAGCATGCCTATGACCCCGACAAGGCGAAATTCTATCTCAAGGAGGCCGGTCTCGACACGCTGGCGGTCGACATCCATGTCGCCGACGCCGCCTTCGCCGGCTGCGTCAACTCGGCGCTGCTCTATTCGGAGAAGGCTGCCGCCGGGGGCATCACGCTCAATGTCGTGCGCGAGCCCAACGACGGCTTCTGGTCGAACGTCTGGATGGTCAAGCCCTGGTCGGCGACCTATTGGGGCGGGCGACCGACCGAGGATTGGATGTTCTCGACGACCTATGCCCGCGGGGCACCGTGGAACGAGACCTTCTGGGACAACGACCGCTTCAACGAGCTTCTGGTCATGGGCCGGGCCGAGCTCGACGAGGAGAAGCGGCGCGAGATCTATTTCGAGATGCAGGATCTCGTCTCCAACCAGGGCGGCATCGTCATCCCGATGTTCGGCCAGTACGTGATGGCCCATTCCGAGAGGATCGCGCATCCCGACCAGGTCAGCGCGCTCTGGACGCTCGACGGCTTCCGCGCGGTCGAGCGCTGGTGGTTCGCCTGACGCAGCAGAGCCAGCAGGGCGCCCGCCCCCGATGAACGGGGCGGGCCGCATCTGCCCGGTCGGCATCCGAAAGCCCGGAGCGACGGGCGATTGAGAGGGGGACAGCATGAACGGGAATCCGGCAGACGGCCGATTCGGCGCGGTCTCGCGGCGCGGCCTGTTGCGGGGCGCGACCGCGCTCGGCACCGCCGCTCTGCTGCCGCTGGGCTCGGGGCGCGCGGCGGCGCAGCCGAAGCAGGGCGGCACGCTACGGCTCGCCATGGCGCATGGCAGCTCCACCGACAGCTACGATCCGGCGATGCTCGAGAACGCCTTCGCGCAGCTCTTCGCCACGGCGCGGAACGGCTACATGACCGAGATCGCCGCCGACGGCTCGCTGACCGGCGACATCGCCGAGAGCTGGGAAGCCTCGCCCGACGCCAGGGTCTGGACCTTCAAGCTGCGCGAGGGCGTGACCTTCCACAGCGGCAAGCCGGTGACGGCCGAGGACGTCATCGCCTCGCTCGACTACCATCGCGGCGAGGAGAGCACCTCCGCGGCCAAGCCGATCGTCGCCCCGATCGTCGAGATCGCCGCCGACGGCCCCGGCACGGTCGTGGTGACGCTGGAATCCGGCAATGCGGATTTCCCCTTCGTGATCTCCGACTATCATCTGCCGATCCTGCCGGCCACCGACGGCAGGATCGACCCGCTGAGCCCGGACGGCTGCGGCGGCTATGTGGTGGAATCCTACGAGCCCGGCGTGCGCGCCTCGATGACGCGCAACCCGAACTACTGGAAGCTGCCCGATCGGGCGCATTTCGACGCGGTGGAGCTCCTGACCATCATCGACGCCGCCGCACGCCAGAACGCGCTGATCACCGGCGAGGTGGACGTGATCGACCAGGTGGACGTCAATACCGTGCATCTGCTCCAGCGCGCGCCGGGCGTGCAGATCCTCTCGACCACCGGCACCCAGCACTTCACCTTCGCCATGGACACCCGCGCGGCCCCCTTCAGCGACAACAACGTGCGCCTGGCGCTCAAATACGCCATCGACCGGCAGGAATTGCTCGACAAGGTGCTCAACGGCTACGGCGCGCTCGGAAACGACCAGCCGGTGGGGCCGTCGGACCGCTTCTTCGCCGACCTTCCGCAACGGGCCTACGATCCGGACAAGGCGAAGTTCCATCTCAAGGAGGCGGGCCTCGACACGCTGCAGGTGCCGCTCTCGGCGGCGGACGCGGCCTTTCCCGGGGCGGTCGATGCCGCGGTGCTCTATTCGGAACAGGCGGCTGCCGCGGGCATCACCATCGACGTGATCCGCGAGCCCAACGACGGCTACTGGTCCAACGTCTGGATGGTGAAGCCCTTCGTCGCGGTCTACTGGAGCGGGCGGCCCACCGCCGACTGGATGTTCTCGACCGCCTATGCCGCGGGCGTGGCCTGGAACGACACCTTCTGGGACAACGAACGCTTCAACCAGCTGCTCAACGAGGCGCGCTCGGAGCTCGACGAGGTCAAGCGCGCCGAGATGTATCGCGAGATGCAGCTCCTCGTGCGCGACGACGGCGGGGTCGTGATCCCGATGTTCGCGAGCTATGTCATGGGCCTCTCCGACGCGATCGGGCACCCCGAGCAGGTCAGCGCCAACTGGACACTCGACGGGTTCCGCGCCGTCGAACGCTGGTGGTTCGCGTGAGGGTCCCCGTCCCGGCTTCGGAGGAGGGCAAGTGAGCGATATCTGGTGGATGATTCTCCGGCGCCTCGCGCTCGGGGTGCTGACGCTCTTCGTGGTCACCCTGCTGATCTTCGGGGCGATCCAGCTCCTGCCCGGCGACCCGGCGCAGGCGATCCTCGGACAGGCCGCCACGCCCGAGACGCTGGCGGCGCTGCGCACCGAGCTCGGGCTCGACCTGCCGGCCTGGCGGCGCTACCTCGACTGGATCGGTGGCGTGCTGCAGGGCGATTTCGGCGTCTCGCTCGCCAACAAGCGCCCGATCTCGGAGCTGATCGCCGGCCGCCTGGCCAACACGCTCTTTCTCGCGCTCTACGCCGCGGTCATCGCCGTGCCGCTGTCGCTGGTGCTCGGCGTGCTCGCCGCGCTCTGGCGCGGATCGTGGTTCGACCGGGCGATCAACGTGCTCACCCTGAGCTCGATCTCGTTCCCCGAGTTCTTCGTGGCCTATATCCTGATCTTCTGGCTGGCGCAGTCGGGCCTCTTCCCGTCGATCTCCAACATCCCGCCGGGCGCGCCGCTGGCCGAGAAGCTCTACCGCACCTTCCTGCCGGCGCTGACGCTCACGCTGGTGGTCACCGCCCACATGATGCGGATGACGCGGGCGGCGATCATCAACCTGCTCGCCTCGCCCTATATCGAGATGGCGCGGCTCAAGGGCATGGGCCCGACGCGGGTCATCGTGCATCACGCCCTGCCGAACGCGCTGGCGCCGATCATCAACGTGGTCGCGCTGAACCTCGCCTATCTCATCACCGGCGTGGTGGTGGTGGAAGTGGTCTTCGTCTATCCCGGCCTCGGGCAGCTGATGGTGGACAGCGTCGCCAAGCGCGACATTCCGGTGGTGCAGGCGGCGGCGCTGATCTTCGCGGCGGCCTATATCCTGCTCAATCTCGCGGCGGACGTGCTCTCGACCCTGTCGAACCCGCGCCTCGTGAACAAGCGCTGAGGACAGGAAAATGGTCGCCACCCTCCGCTTCACCCTCTGGCTCGCCGTCGCCGTCGTCGCGGCCGCCGTCCTGGGATGGCTCTTCCGGGCGGTCCTGACCCGGATCGCTCCCGCCAATGCGGCGCGGCTGCTGCGCAGCGCGCCGCTCTCCGCGAGCTTCGGCATGGCGGTCATCGTCTTCTACCTCCTCGTCGCGATCCTCGCGCCGACCATCGCCCCCTTCGGCGAACGCGAGGTGGTCGGGGCGCAGTTCATGCCGGCGGGTGGGGAATTCCTGCTAGGCACCGACAACCTCGGCCGGGACATGTTCAGCCGCCTCGTCTTCGGCGTGCGCAACACCGTGAGCATCGCCTTCATCACCACGGCCCTGGCCTTCGCGGTCGGCGCGGTGCTGGGGCTTCTCGCCGCCATGGTCAGCGGATGGCTCGACCAGCTTCTCAGCCGGGTCGTGGACGTGCTGATGGCCATCCCGGCGCTGATCTTCCAGCTGCTGCTGCTCACCATCGTGGGAACCTCGATCATCAACATGATCCTGGTGATCGCGCTGATCGATTCGACACGTGTCTTCCGACTGGCCCGGGCGGTGGCGATGAACATCGTGGTGATGGATTACATCGAGGCGGCCAAGCTGCGCGGCGAGGGGCTCTGGCGGCTGATCATCCGCGAGATCATGCCCAATGCGGCGGCCCCGCTCGTCGCCGAATTCGGGCTCAGGTTCTGCTTCGTCTTCCTGTCGATCTCGGCGCTGAGCTTCCTGGGGCTCGGCATCCAGCCGCCGACCGCCGACCTCGGCTCGATGGTGCGCGACAACGCGACGCTGATCACCTTCGGCGAGGTCACGCCGCTGCTGCCCGCGGGCGCCATCGCGCTCCTGACGGTGGCGGTCAATTTCGTGGTCGATTGGATGCTGCACCGCGCCAGCGGATTGAAGGAGTGAGCCGATGACCGAAGCCGCGTCCAACAAGCCGGTGCTGCTCACGATCCGCGGGCTCAGGATCGAGGGCCGGTCCGACGAGAAATGGAGCGAGATCGTCAAGGGCGTGGACCTCACGCTGCGCCGGGGCGAGGTGCTGGGCCTGATCGGCGAGAGCGGCGCGGGCAAGTCCACCCTCGGGCTGGCCGCGATGGGCTTCACCCGCGACGGCTGCCGGATCTCCGGCGGCAGCATCGATTTCGACGGCATCGACCTCCTCACGGCGCCGGAGCCGGTGCGCCGCGGCCTGCGCGGCAAGCGCATCGCCTATGTGGCGCAATCGGCGGCGGCGAGCTTCAACCCGGCGCACCGGCTGATCGACCAGTATTCCGAAGGACCGGTACAGCACGGGGTGATGGGCAAGGCGGAGGCCCAGCGCGACGCCGTGGAGCTCTACCGCCGGATGCGGCTGCCGAACCCCGACGAGATCGGCTTCCGCTATCCGCACCAGGTCTCGGGCGGCCAGTTGCAGCGGGCGATGACCGCCATGGCCATGGCCTGCCGGCCGGATCTCATCATCTTCGACGAGCCGACCACGGCGCTCGACGTGACCACCCAGATCGAGGTGCTCTCGGCGATCCGCGACATCGTGGCGCAATTCGACACCGCGGCGATCTACATCACCCACGATCTCGCCGTGGTCGCGCAGATGGCCGATCGCATCAAGGTGCTGTTGCACGGCGAGGAGGTCGAGGAGGCGGATACGCGCACCATGCTCAGCACGCCGCGCGAGGATTACACCAAGTCGCTCTGGGCGGTGCGCAGCTTCGAGCGCGGCGCCCAGCCCGCGCTGCCGGCGGCCGATGTCCCGGTGGTGGAGTTGCGCAACATCGTGGCGGCCTACGGGCCGGTGCCGGTGCTGCACGACGTCAGTTTCGAGATCCACCGCCGGCGGACGGTGGCGGTGGTCGGCGAATCGGGCAGCGGCAAGTCGACCGCGGCGCGGGTGATCACCGGGCTCCTGCCGCCGAGCTCCGGCTCGGTGCTCTTCGAGGGCCAGCCGCTGCCCGCCGACTACCGGCAGCGCAGCAAGGACCAGCTGCGCCAGGCGCAGATGATCTACCAGATGGCGGATACCGCGCTGAACCCGAAGCATCGGATCCGCGAGATCATCGGCCGCCCGGTGCGTTTCTACCTCGGCAAGTCGGGCAAGGCCCTGACCGAGCGCATCCGCGAACTCCTGCGGCTGATCGAGCTCGAACCCGACCTCTTCATCGACCGCCTTCCTTCCGAGCTTTCCGGCGGGCAGAAGCAGCGCATCGGCATCGCGCGCGCGCTGGCCGCGGAGCCGCGCTTCATCATCTGCGACGAGGTCACCTCGGCGCTCGACCAGCTGGTGGCCGAGGGCATCCTGCGGCTTCTCGACCGGCTGCAGAGCGAGTTCGACCTGGCGTATATGTTCATCACCCACGACCTCGCCACGGTGAAGGCGATCGCCGACGAGGTGGTGGTGATGAAGGACGGCCGCGTGGTCGAGCAGGGGCCCAAGGCCGAGATGTTCGCGCCGCCGCATGATCCCTATACCGAACTCCTGCTCTCCTCGGTGCCCGAGATGGACCCCGACTGGCTCGACCGCCTGCTGGCGGAGCGGGCGGCGGGACGGGCGGGGGGCAGCCTGCCGGCATCGCAGCTCTGAGGCGCGACGTGATGCGGATGAGCCGTTCGGGCCGGCGCCCGGGCTGATCGCTTTACGTCCCGCAGGCACGGGCGAGAGCCCGGCACTCGTCCACTACCTCGGCCCTCCCGCCTGACCGGTGCTGTGACCCGAGGCCAGATCCCGGGACAGGGAAAAGGCCGCGCTCCGCGCGGGCCGCTGGTATCAGGCGGAAGCTCTGCCGTTGCCGGCATGCTTCCAGCTCGCGGCGATGGCATCCCGCCCGAACCGCTCGGCGCAGAAGCGGTAGGTCGGCTCGAGCCGGTCGCGCAGCTGCGCGACATCCCCGTCCGTGAGCTCCGCGCCGCCGGAGGCGGTCTGCTTCGTCTTGGCGTATTCGGTGGGCAGGAAGTCGATCCCGGCGAAATCGGTGAAGCGCCGCAGGGCCGCCTCGTTGAAGAAATCCTCGAAGAGCACGCAATGGAGCTGCGCGGCGGGAAAGGCCGCCTCGACCGCCGTGACGGTCTTCTCGTATTGCGAGCGGCGCAGGTTCATCTCCTCGAGCGCGAAGGCCAGGAACGGGCTCTTCTTCGGCTTGCGCCGCACGAGATCCACCACCGAGGCCTTGAGCGGCCGCAGCCGGTTGCGCGCAGCCTCCAGCGGGCTGGCGGCGGAAAGCACGGCGCTCAGGTCCTCGGCACGCCGCCGGCCCATGCGATAGGCGGAGAAGAGCCGGTCGACCGGGTCGCGCATGATGAAGACGAGCCGCAGGTCGAACCGCTCCTCGAGGTCGCGGCGGACCTGCTGCCAGTGCGGCGCGTCGAGCGCCGCATAGCTCGGCGTGATGTCGCGCACGAGGCGGACCGCCGGGTCGCTCTCGGCGAGGCGCTGCATGTGGTCGGCGTAGCGGCGCGGGTCGCGGACCATGGCCATGGACCGCTCGTGGCCCTCGATCTCGGCCGCGAGCCGGTCCCGGCGGCGCGCGGCCGCCTCGCTGCCGTCCTTGCCGAGACCGGCGATCAGCTCGCGCTTGTAGGCGGATTTCGAATCGTGGAAATCGCCGAAATAGGGCACGTGCCGCACGTCGAGCACATGCATCTCCTTGACCGGGTCGTCGGCGACCTGGGGATGGCGGGCGAGATATTCGTAGAGCCAGGTCGTGCCGCCCTTCTGGCAGCCGATCCCGAGCAGGAGTATCGGTTTCATGCCCCTGCCCTAGTTGCGGGTCCCCGGCGCGTCAATCCGCTTGCCCCGGCTTGGCTAACGCCGCGCGCCCGGTCATCCTTCCGCCGGCCGCAGGCTCGTCGTGACGTAATTGACCGAGAGGTCGCGGTCCGAGATGCGCCAGGTCCAGGAAAGCGGGTTGAAGACGAAGCCCTTGCGGTCCACCGGATCGAGGCCGGCCCCGCGGAGCAGCTCGAAGCACTCGTCGGGCGTGACGAAGCGCGACCAGTCATGGGTGCCCTTCGGCAGCCAGCGCATCACCCGCTCGGCGCCGATGATCGCCATCGCGTAGCTCTTGGGGTTGCGGTTGAGCGTGGAGGCGACCATCAGCCCGCCGGGCCTGAGCAGCCGCCGGCAGGCGGCGAGATAGGCCGGCGGGTCGGCGACATGCTCGATCACCTCCATGTTGAGCACCACGTCGAAGACCTCGCCCGCCGCGGCCAGCGCCTCGGCGGTGGTGTGGCGGTAGTCGATCGCGAGGCCCGATTGCGCGGCATGAATGCGCGCCACGGGGATGTTGCGCGCCGCGGCATCGGCGCCGACGACCTGCGCCCCGAGCCGCGCCATGGGCTCGGCCAGGAGCCCGCCGCCGCAACCGATGTCGAGCAGCCTGAGCCCGGCGAAGGGCCGCGGCGCCTTGCGGTCGCGGTCGAATTCTGCGGCGACCTGCGCGGTGACGTAGTCGAGCCGGCAGGGGTTGAGCATATGCAGCGGCTTGAACTTGCCCGAGGGATCCCACCATTCTGCGGCCATGGCCTCGAACTTGGCGATTTCGGCGGCGTCAACCGTATCGGCGATCTGCGTTGCACTCATGGGGTCAACCTGCGACACTTCCCGTTGTCCAAGGGATACATAATGCGGCGATGAAGGAAAACCCGAGCCAGAGCGGCGGCGGTTCCCGAGGCGGGCTCTACGCGCCGATCGAGCCCTTCCGCCAGCAGATGCTCGAGATGTCCGGCGGGCATCGGGTCTATGTGGAGCAATGCGGCCGGGCCGACGGCGCGCCGGTGGTGGTGCTGCACGGCGGTCCCGGCGGGGGATGCAGCCCCGGCATGCGGCGGTTCTTCGATCCAGGCCATTACCGCACGATCCTCTTCGACCAGCGCGGCTGCGGCCGGTCCACGCCCCATGCCTCGGTGGAGCACAACACCACCTGGGATCTCGTCGCCGATATCGAGCGGATCCGGGTCAGGCTGGGCATCGAGCGCTGGATCGTCTTCGGCGGTTCCTGGGGCGCCTGCCTCGCGCTGATCTACGCCCAGACCCATCCCGACCGCGTCGAGGCGCTGGTGCTGCGCGGCGTCTTCACCATGACCCCGGCCGAGCTGCACTGGTTCTACGGCGGCGGCGCCGGCGCCTTCTGGCCGGAGCAGTGGCGGGCGTTCTCGCAGATGGTGCCGCGCGAGGAACGCGGTGACCTGATCGCGGCCTATCACCGCCGGCTCTTCGGCGAGGATCCTGCCGAACAGCTCCGCTTCGCCCGCGCCTGGGCGGGCTGGGAAAGCGCGCTCGCGGTGCTCGACCCCGGCGACGGGCGCGGCAATCCGTCGAGCTCCTATGCGCTCGCCTTCGCGCGGCTCGAGAACCATTATTTCATCAACGGCGGCTTTCTCGACGGCGACGGGCACATCCTGCGTGCCATGCACCGGATCGACGCGATCCCCGGCCATATCGTGCAGGGCCGCTACGACATGATCTGCCCGCCCCATACCGCCCATGCGCTGCACCGGGCCTGGCCGGGCTCGGACCTGCGCATGGTCGCGACCGCGGGGCATGCGCTCTCGGAGCCCGGGATCAGCGCGGAGCTGGTCGCGATCATGGACCGCCTGCGCTCCTAGAGCCCTGCCCGCGGTGCGAAGCGGGCGGATGTGCGCGCGCGCACATCCGAGCTTCCCATTGAAATCACTGCATAAAAATCCCGGAATTAACCGAATCGCAACCATGGCCGCCGGGGAAGGGCGTCGCTGCGAAGGGCCGAGCAAAGGGAAGCTCAGTCGGCGTCGCGCTGGACGAGCACCACGAGCGGCGCGCCTTCGGCGTCGGAGAGCACGAGGTCGATGCGGTCGCGGGCGAAGCCGCGCACCTGCGCCAGGGTGGTGAAGAGGCGCCGCTCCACCAGCATCTCGGGCTCCGGGCAGGCCATCATGGTCGCGGCGAGCGGCGAGAAGGCAAGCGTCGCGCCCTCCAGCGAATAGCCGCCGGTGAAGCGGTTGCAGCCGCCCAGGCCCGCGACCGCGCCCTCGGCGCGGAACTGCAGATAGACCTCGACATCCGCGGGGGTCGGCGTTCCGGCGATCTCCACCGGTCGCCATTCGCTGCCGGCGAGCGGATCGCTTCCGGCTGCCATGGCCCCCGGGATGGGGAGAGCGAGGGCGAGAACGACCATGCGGGGGATCATGGGAATACCGGAATGCCGCGGCTTGACGGACAAGCCTACCGGCCCGGCCGACGTTAGCAAACCGGAAACCCTCCTGCGCGATGATCGGGCCTTCGAACGATCAAGCGGGAGACGCGATCCGCCATGAACCGGCATCTCACCCACTGGCAGGAAGCGCTGCGGTATCGCGGCGGCGGCCCGACTCGGGGTCGGATCTCCGAGGCCTGGATCCCGGCGCTGGCTTCGGTCCTGCTGCTCGGGCTGGCCATGATCGGGGTCACGGTCGCGAACTGGATCCTTCCCATCTGATACCAGCGGCCCTCCCCCGACTGACCGATCCTGCTGCCTGAGGCGGGCTCTCGGGACAGGGAAAAGGCCGCGCGCCCCGCGCGGCCCGCGCCGCATGTCCCCGGACCTAAGAGGCGAGGCGCCGGTGGCGCCTTGCCCGGTCCGGTCGCCCGGAGGCGCAAGCCGCAGGGCGAGGGGGGTGCAGCGTCACCTTCGGTCGAGGATCGGGACGGGTCGGCCCTGGACGGCGTGCGAAGCGCGCCGGCCCCCGGCAGGGCCGGCGCGGCCCTATCGCCACGGGTCGATCGGGCTGGGGACACCCGGGCCGCGGGAGGAACAGGAGGTGACCGCGCGGGGGCGCTGGTACGGTATGGCCTCCGGGTGATTGCTTCGGATCGGCGCCGATCTCCCCCGTGGCGCCACCGCGTGGCCCAGAGGATATGGGAGGGGCGGAAGTCCGGCGTCCCGGCGCGAAGCGTGGAAGGAGCCGGCGCATTCGGCCGCAGGCGTCAGAGGCGCGCCGCCAGCCGGCTGCCCTGGTCGATGGCCCGTTTCGCATCGAGCTCGGCCGCCCGCTCGGCGCCGCCGATGGCCTCGGCGGGGATGCCGCGCCCGGTGAGCGCGTCGAGGAGCGATCGCTCCGGCTCCTGGCCCGCGCAGATCACGATCGTGTCGGCGGCGATCAGGCGCGGGTCGGCGCGTTCGGGACCGTCGCTGACGATTATGCCCTCCGGTACGATCTCCTCGTAGCTCACGCCGCCGCGCATCGCGACACCCTTGCCCTGGAGGCTCAGGCGGTGGATCCAGCCGGTGGTCCTGCCGAGGCCCCGGCCGGGGCGGCCGGGCTTGCGTTGCAGGAGCGTGATCTCGCGCGGCGAGGGTTCGGGCCTCGGGCCTTCCGCGGCGAGGCCGCCGCGGGTCAGGGCCGGATCCCCCACGCCCCATTCGCGCCTCCAGAGCGCGGGATCGGTCGTCGGCGAGGGTCCGTCCTGGGCGAGGAAGGTCGCCACGTCGAAGCCGATGCCGCCCGCCCCGACGATGACCACGCGCTCCCCGACCGGCGCCCGGCCGCGCAGCACGTCCACATAGCCCAGCACATGCGGCAGCTGCCGTCCGGGGATCGCGGGATCGCGCGGGCGGACGCCGGTGGCGACGATCACCGCCCCGAAGGGTGCGAGCAGCTCCGGCGAGGCTTCGGTGCCGAGGCGAAGCTCGATGCCGGCCGCCGCGACCGCGCGGCGGTAATGGGCGAGCAGCCCCTCGAACTCCTCCTTGCCGGGAATGAGGCGCGCCATGTCGAGCTGGCCGCCGATGGCGGGTGCGCGCTCGAAGAGCGTCACCCGATGGCCGCGCCGGGCCGCCACCAGGGCGGCGGCGATGCCGGCCGGGCCGGCGCCGACCACCGCGATCCGGCGCGGGCGCGGGGCCGGCGCATAGACGAGCTCGGTCTCGTGCCCGGCGCGCGGGTTGACCAGGCAGGAGGCGACCTTGCGCTCGAAGGTATGGTCGAGGCAGGCCTGGTTGCAGGCGATGCAGGGCACGATGGCGCCGGCCCGGCCGGTCCGCGCCTTGGCGAGGAATTCCGCATCCGCGAGGAAGGGGCGGGCCATGGAGACCATGTCGGCCGCGCCTTCCGCCAGCACCGCCTCGGCGACCTCGGGCGCATTGATGCGGTTCGAGGCGACCAGCGGCACGCCGACCTCGCCCATGAGCCGCCGGGTCAGCCAGGTGAAGGCCGCGCGCGGCACCGAGGTGGCGATGGTGGGGACCCGCGCCTCGTGCCAGCCGATGCCGGTATTGATGATCGTGGTACCCGCCGCCTCGACCGCCCGCGCCAGCCGGACGACCTCGTCCCAGGTCTGGCCCTCGGGCACGAGGTCGATCATCGAGAGGCGGTAGATCAGGATGAAGTCGGCGCCGACCGCCGCGCGTGTCCGGCGGACGACCTCCACCGGCAGGCGCATGCGCTGCGCGAAATCCCCGCCCCAGCCATCGCTGCGCCGGTTGGTGTGGGGGGCGAGGAACTCGTTGAGCAGATAGCCTTCCGATCCCATGATCTCGACGCCGTCGTAGCCCGCCTCGCGGGCGCGCGCCGCGGCGGTGGCGATGTCGGCGATCTGCTTCTCGATGCCGGCGGCGTCCAGTTCGCGGGGCACGTGCCGGGAGATCGGCGATCTGAGCGCCGATGGCGCGACCGCCGCCTCGGAATAGGCGTAGCGGCCGGCGTGGAGGATCTGCATGGCGATCCGCCCGCCCTCGGCATGCACGCGCCCGGTGACGCGGGCGTGGTTCGCCACGTCCTCGCGGGTGAAGAGGCCCGCGGCGCCCGGCAGCACGGCGCCCTCGGCATTGGGCGCCATGCCGCCGGTGACCATGAGCCCGACGCCGCCGCGGGCGCGTTCGGCGTAGAAGGCCGCCACCCGCGCCCAGTCGCCGGTCTCCTCGAGCCCGGTGTGCATGGAGCCCATGATCACCCGGTCGGGCAGCGTGACGAAGCCGAGGTCGAGCGGCGCGAAGAGCCGGGGGAAGCCGGTCCCGGTCAAGCCGGGTTGGCGCGCTGGAGCGCGGCCACGAAGGCGGCGAGCAGGTCGAGGCCCGCCTGCGGATCGAGACCGGCGTCCTCGAAGCCGAGCACCGAGAGCACGGCCATGCGGTCCTTCACCTCGAGGAAGGCGCGCCAGAAGCGCCGGTCGACGCCGGCGATCGGCTGGGGGCCGCGGTCCTCGACGAGCACGAAGAGTACCTCGCCGCGCTGCTGGGTGGCGAGGATGCGCACGCCGTTGGCACTGCCGCTCCTCCCGAGCATCGCCCGGCCCTCGCCGGTCTGGGCGAAGGCCGCGAGATCGGCGAGCGACTGCACCGGGTCGTCGCCCTCGCCCCCGAGGCCGCCCGAGGAGATGCTCGCGGTGAGCGCGGCACCGGATATGACGCCCGAGCGGTCGCCGCCCGCGAGCAGGGCGCAGTCGCTCATCAGCGCGAAGGCGCCGAAGTCGCTGACGTTGAGGGTCTCGCGGTCGATGCAGAAGCCCGGCGGGCCGGCGATCACGATGGGCTCGCCGGCGACGCTTACCGTGGCGCGGCTCGGCCCGCCGGCGCCCGGCAGCCCCTCGCAGGCCGCGAGCGCGAGGCCGGCGATCAGGAGCGCGGCGGCGCGCGGCCGGTCAGAGATCCGCATAGACATGGCGTTCCGCCCGGGCGCCGGGATGGGTGACGGCGCCGAGGCGGGTCGGGCCGACCTGCTGGGCGTATTTCCAGAGCGCCCCGGAGGCGTAGATCGTCTCGCGCGGGCCGGTCCAGGCCTTGCGGCGCTCGGCCAGCTCGGCCTCGTCGAGCGCGACGCTGATCTCGCCCTTGATCGCGTCGAGGGTGATGACGTCGCCGGTGCGGATCAGGGCGATCGGGCCGCCATGGGCCGCCTCCGGGCCGACATGGCCGACGCAGAAGCCGCGGGTGGCGCCGGAGAAGCGGCCGTCGGTGATGAGCGCGACCTTCTTGCCCATGCCCTGGCCCGAGAGCGCCGCGGTGGTGGCGAGCATCTCGCGCATGCCGGGGCCGCCCATCGGGCCCTCGTTGCGGATCACGATCACGTCGCCCTCGGCATAGGCGCGCTTCTGGACCGCGGCGAAGGCGTCCTCCTCGCATTCGAAGACCAGCGCCGGGCCGGTGAAGACCTGCTCGGCCTCGGACATGCCGGCGACCTTCACGATGGCGCCGTCGGGCGCGAGGTTGCCCATCAGGCCGACGACGCCGCCGGTCTTCGAGATCGGCTTGTCGACCGGATAGATCACCCGGCCGTCCGCCTCGCCGCGGATATCGTCGAGCTCCTCGCCGATGGTCCGGCCGCTCGCGGTCATGCACTCGCCGTGCAGCAGGCCCGCGCGCATCAGCTCCTTGAGCACGACGGGCACGCCGCCGGCCTCGTAGAGGTCCTTGGCGACGTATTTCCCGCCCGGCTTGAGGTCGACGAAATAGGGCGTGTCGTGGAAGATGTCGCAGACGTCCTGCAGCGTGAACTCGATGCCCGCCTCATGGGCGATGGCCGGCAGATGCAGCCCGCCGTTGGTCGAGCCGCCGGTGCAGGCGACGACGCGGGCCGCGTTCTCGAGGCTCTTGCGGGTCACCACGTCGCGCGACCGGATGTTCTTCTCGAGAAGCCGCATCACCGCCGCGCCGCTGGCCGTGCCATAGGCGTCGCGGCTCTCGTAGGGTGCCGGCGCGCCCGAGGAATTGAGCAGCGCCAGCCCGATCGCCTCGGAGACGCAGGCCATGGGATTGGCGGCGAAACCCCCCCCGCACGCGCCCCCCCGGGGGGACGCGACACGCTCGAGGGTCCCCACCGCCGCCCTTCCCCGCCCCCCCGCCCG
>CALMSR010000028.1 GCA_937872465.1 uncultured Paracoccaceae bacterium | reverse complement strand
CGAGTTTGGCACATCGCGATGCCGTCAGGGGAGAGCGGCATCCACCCCATCTCCAATCTAAGCGATTGATTTCATTGAGAGCCGAATGGTGCTTCGCGCTTCGCTCATCAACTGTGGCGCGGTCCGTCGACCTTCCTGCTGCAGGGCAGACGACCGGCAGTCTGGCCGCACGTGCACGTTCGATGGCACTGCCGCGCCACCGACGTGGCCTCCGCCGGTGCACTGTGATAAGAATGTAGCATGAACAACACGAGACTTTTCGGCGAGTTCGTAGAGCGGCTGCAGCGAACCGGGATCAGCGCGGACACACTTCGCGCCACCGGCGCGCTGATGTGGCGTGGCGTTCTGCTTGGAACCGCGCTCTATCTGCTTCTCGGCGAGGATCCTCAGGCCAACTTCAAGCTCAATGGCGTTTCCTACATCGTCGCCGTTGTCTGGTCCTACTATGACGGCATGTTCGCCAGACGGGTTTGGTCGATGGCGTTCATGGAGGCGATCTTCCTGCATCTGCTGGGGATCCAGGTCGGCAACCTGCTCGCGGTGATCTTCGGCAATCCGCTGCTCGGGACATGACAGGCGGCGGAAAACAATTCCACATGCCTCCCCGTTCGCTGACCCGCATCAGGACGCTGCATGAACGATCGGTCGGCGAAGGTGGCGTATCTCGGCATGAGACGTGGTCCCTTGTAGAGGTAGACGGGGAACGTAGGGTTCTCTTCGAGGCCCATAGCTCCGAGCAAGGCGGCGCTTCGCCGCCCCTCGAACAACGCCTGATGACCTTGCGGGAGGCGCTCCGCGGACCGCGGGCGGTCGCCCGTCAGATCTGGCTGGCGCTCGATGACTGACCTGCGACCCGCCCTCGCCGTTACCAAAGCCGACGCGTGGCTCAGTCGGCGCGTTGCGGCGGAATGGCGAGGATGTCGATCTGCGCTATTCTGAGCACCTGCTCTGTGACGCTTCCGATGAGCATCTTGGCCAGCCCGCTTCGGCCATGCGTCGACATCACGATCAGGTCCGCGTGCTCTTCACCGGCCGCCTTCAGGATTTCGTGCGGCGCTGGCGCCGCCTCGTAGCGCACGATCTGCCGCAGACGTCCCAGATCTGTCGAGGAGAGGAAGCGAGCGAGATCGCGAGAAGCGTCACGCTGTTCATCTTCGAGGTAGTGCTTCTGATCGTCCTTCGGGATCGAATGGCTGAAGACAAGACGGAGCGCAGGAGCATCAAAGATATGTAGCAGCGACGTCCGGGCATGGTCGGCAAGCCCCAACGTCTGGAACCAGAGCAACGCCTCGCGCGAGCCGTCGGACAGATCGGTCGTCTGCAGCACATGCCGATACTGCCCGGCTGGCGTAGCATTCACCATCAGGACCGGACAATCTACCGACCGGATCGTCCGCTCTGCCGTGGTGCCGACGAACACGTCCCTGAGCACCTGGCGTCGATGCGGGCCGATGACGAGAAGGTCAGGCGTCGCGTCCGCCACGGCTTGGGCGATGCCGACGAATGGGGACGCGAGGATGACCCGCGTCTCGCAGGTTACGCCGTCCACGTCCCGCAGCGTGGCGGCCATCTGGCGAAGCAACTTGGTGGCCTCGTCGCGCTCGGCGTCCACGATCCGGCGCGGTTGATCGTCGTCGACAACGTGGACCAGCAGCATGGTGGCTTGGAACTGGCGGGCCAGAAGGGTCGCGCGCCGCAGCGCCCGATCCGACCGCTCCGAAAAGTCCGTGGCCACCATGATATTCTTCATCGTCTCCTGTCCCCGGCCATGGCCTCGCGTTTGTGAGCGATGCGGTGCGACGCATCCGGCTCTGTCTGAATCAGCTCAGCTATCCTATAATACGCTATATTAAGCCAAACTCGGTGAAAAGGCGCTAGCATGTCACGCGAGCAATATCGGACCGTCAAGGAGGTCGCGGACCTCCTGCAGGTCAACGAGGTCACCGTACGCCGCTGGATCAAGGACGGCGAGCTCCGGGCGATCGATATCGGCAAGGGATGGCGGATCGGCCCGGAGGACCTCGACGCCTTCCTGGAAGGTCACGCGACGCGGCCCGCCGCCAGGCCAAACGGCGGCACGAAAACGTCTCCGGAGGAGGCAGCGGCACAAAAGACGAAGGAACAGAAGAATTGATGGAAGTAATTGTTCAGTCGCCGTTCGCGGAGATCGCTGCACTGCTCGTTCTGGCGGCGGTGGTAGGCTTTCTCGGGATCATCCTGCGCCAGCCGCTGATCGTCAGCTTCATCGCGGTCGGCCTGATCGCGGGGCCCTCGGCGCTGGACCTGGTGCGATCTGACGAGCAGATTAGCCTGTTGTCCGAGCTCGGTATTGCAGTCCTCCTGTTCCTCGTCGGCATCAAGCTCGACGTGAAGCTCATCCGTTCCCTCGGGGCGGTCTCGCTTCTCACCGGCCTCGGCCAGGTCGCGTTCACGTCTGTCTTCGGCTACCTGATCGGGCTGGCGTTGGGACTGGGGCACGTCACCAGCCTGTATGTTGCCGTGGCGCTGACCTTCTCCTCCACGATCATCATCGTGAAGCTTTTGTCGGACAAGCGCGAGATCGACAGCCTGCACGGCCAGATCGCGCTGGGTTTCCTGATCGTGCAGGATCTCGTCGTCGTGCTGGCGATGATCGTGCTGTCAGCCATTGGCATCGGCACCGGGGATGGCGGCCATGGCGGCGGGTCGGTCCCGCTGGTCCTGGCCTCGGGCGTGGCGATGGTGGCGCTGGTCGTCCTCTTCGTGCGCTACGTCGCCAATCCGCTGACGGAGCGGCTGGCGCGCGCGCCCGAGCTTCTCGTGATCTTCGCCATCGCCATGGCGGCCATGTTCGCGGCGGCGGGCGACATCGTGGGGCTGGGCAAGGAGGTGGGCGGCCTCCTGGCCGGCGTCGCGCTGGCCTCCACACCTTACCGCGAGACGATCGCGGCACGGCTGGCGCCGCTGCGCGATTTCCTGCTGCTGTTCTTCTTCATCGCGCTCGGCTCCGCGCTCGATCTTTCCCTCCTTGGCGCGCATGTGACCGGGGCGATCATGTTCTCGCTCTTCGTGCTGATCGGCAACCCGCTCATCGTGCTCGCGATCATGGGGGCGATGGGCTACCGCAAGCGCACCGGTTTCCTCGCGGGCCTGACGGTGGCGCAGATCAGCGAGTTCTCCCTGATCTTCGTGGCCATGGGCGTGTCGCTCGGCCATGTGCAGGAAGACGCGCTCGGCCTCGTCACCATGGTCGGGCTCGTGACCATCGCCGCCTCGACCTACATGATCACCTATTCGCATCAACTCTATGCCGTGTTCGAGCCGCTGCTCGGCGTGTTCGAACGCAAGGGCACACCGCGCGAGCCGTCCGAGGCCGGGGCGCATCGCGAGGACGGCTACAAGGTGATCGTATTCGGGCTGGGGAGGTTCGGCACCGCCATCGGGATGCGGCTGAAGAAGCGGGGCATCCGGGTGCTGGGGGTCGACTTCAACCCACTCGCGGTCCGGCGCTGGCGGGAACTGGGGCTGGAGACCGAGTTCGGCGACGCGACCGATCCGGAATTCGTGGCCGAGCTTCCGTTGTCGCGGGCGGAATGGATCGTCTCCACCGTGCCGATTCACCCGACCGGCCTCAGCCACGAGGACACGCGCACGACGTTGATCCAGCTCACACGGACCTCCGGTTTCCGAGGGCGCGTGGCCGTCGCGTCTCACCACCCCAAGGACACCGAGGAACTCTTCGCCTCCGGCGCGGACATGGTTCTGGAGCCCTTCCAGGACGCTGCCGACCGTGCGGTGGACCTGCTCTGCGGCGCGCCTGAGGAAGAGCGGACCGAGATCCCGTCCATCGAAACGGAAGAGAAGCAGGCATCGTGATCGCGTAATCTATTCGAAACCCGGGCATGTTGGCGGGAATACGCCGGCGAACTTGAAGATGTACGCAGGTCAGATAGCTTTCCGGTTATGACGACGATGACCTGCATCCCCGCGCACCCTTTCCTTCCGACCGGCCCCGGACGAGCCCTCGCCGGCCTGCGCACTGCTCTCCCGCGCCTGCCCGTGAGAGACGCGCTTATCGCAGCCTGGCTCGTGCTGGCCGCATCGGCGGTCGTCTACGCCGACGAGCACCTGCGGGACTGGATCCCCGACGTGCTCGCGATCCCGGACGATGCGGAGGTCGTCACAGACCGCGCCATAGGCTCGACCGTACGGATGTTCTCCATTGCGACGGCCGCCGATGTCGATGCACTCTTTGCCGAATGGGAAGAAAGCCTGAGCGCCAACGGGTATCCCGTGACGCAGGGTGCCGATGATCTGCTGGACCAGTCGATCGAGTTTTCCGGGCCGGGCATCGCCAACGCAAAGATCATCATCGCGCCCACATCCGAGGATGAGCGGAGCGTCATCGAGTTCGACGCAACGCTGGACTGACGTCACACCGACACGCGATCGTCTGCCGGGCGCTGTACATTCGTGTCCTCGAACAGATTGTCCGGGTCGATCCCGCGCTTATCGGCGCTCGCGCGGACGGCGTCCTGAAGAGCCTCGCTGCGCTCCAGCAGCCGGCGGAAACGCGCTTCGTCGAGCACCAGCAGCGTCGAGGGCGCGATGGCGCGCACCTCGGCGCGGCGAGCCTTCTTCATCAGGATCGCCATCTGTCCGAACATCTCGCCGCGCCCGAGCCGCCATGTCTGCCCGGCGGTTTCGAGTTCGACCGCCCCAGAGGCGATGAAGAACACGCTCCTGGCGGCGCTGTCCTTGCGGATGATGACCTCGCCGGCATTGACGTAGCGTGTCTCGAGTGCACGACCGAGGCGCTTCAACACCGCATCGTCGAGTTCGGCGAAAAGTGGAAACTGCCGGACCAGTTCGGCCCGCTGGAGCGCGATGTCGAGATGTGGGCGTTCCTCGGCGACGGCCCTGCGCGCATGGAGCTCCTGCATCAACGTGGTGTAGACCTCGGCGCCGATCAGCCCGTCCTCGCGCATCGCGGTGTATTCTCGTTCCTCCAGCCGAAGCGCAGTGCGGCGGATGAACCGGCGTTCCAGCTCCTCCGCATAGCCTGGGTATTGCAGGCGCAACCCCTCCAGCGCGGTCTCCACCATCTCGATCCGGCGGGCGAGCAACTCGTGCAGCAGCTCCGCCACGCGCCGTCCGTGAATGCGCCGGATGCGACCGTCGATGAATGCGCCAAGGTCACGCAGGATCAGCCGCTGCGAGAGCAGAAGCTCGAACCGGTCGGCGGTCATGCGCGCCAGCGGACCGGAAAGGCGCAGGCGGCCGTTCAGAAGCAGGGCGATACGAAACCCCCGACCGTAGGCGACGCTACGCCGCGCGGCACGGTTGTAGCCGCTGCGCCCCTGGCTGCGGGCGCCCTCGATCAGACGGTCCGCGTCGGACAGGACCTGTTCGGCCATCCGCGCAGAGATCGTCCGCTCCCGCACGCGGGCAAGAATTGTGTCGCGCTCGTGGCCCGCAAGCGCGATCAGCCCGAGAGTGACCCGGTCGCGGTCGAGGATGTCGGCGCTCTCTTCCGCCGACTTCACCGCCGCATCCAGCCGCTCTCCGAAGCGCTTGGCCTCGGAGCGCACCGTGTCGTGGCTCAACTCATAGTTCTCGGTCGTGCGCGCCACGTCCTCGCGCACCGTCTGAAGCGCGACGGCGACGACCTGACGCGACAGCGCCTCGTCGATGGGCGAGAGCCGGTCGAGGCCGAGCCTGCCGATCACCCAGCGTAGCGTCGTGCCCTGCACGATGAGCGTGAACAGCGTGAAGCCTGTGGCGAGGATGCCCACCACGCGCTGGATGCCGTCGGGCACCCGGAAGCTTTCCGTCACTGCGAGTGCGAGTGCGAGCGTCACCGCGCCCCGCAGGCCGCCCCAGAGGATCGCGACCCGGTACGGGCGCTCGACCGTGGGCGAGAGCTTGAGCGCTGTCAGCAGCGGCAGGAGCCCGAACAGGATCACCGCCCGCGCCGCGATGGCGGCGAGGATCACCACGCCGGCCAGAACGAAATCCTCGACGCGCACCTCCTCCAGCAACCGCGGGATCAGCAGCGCGGCAAGAACGAAGATCAACGCCCCGGCCCAATGCGCCAGCACGTCCCAGATCTCGCGCAGGTTCGTCCATGCCTGTGGCGGCAGGCGGCCCGGTCCGGTCAGGTTCAGCGTCAGTCCAGCGGCCACCACGGCGATGACGCCCGAGGCGCCGATGCTCTGCTCGGCCCCGATATAGGCGAGGTAAGGCAATGCGACCGAGATCGAGATCTGCGCCAGCTCGTGGCGCGAGAACAGCGCCATGACCCAGACCGCCACCCGTGCCGCTAGCCAGCCGGTGAAAGCGCCGCCAACGATCAGGACGGGGAAGCGCACCAGCGCCGCGCCAAGGTCGGGATCGGGCATCCCCAACATGACGAAGCCCATGAACAGGCCGAAGAGCGCGATGGCCGCGGCGTCGTTTAGAAGGCTCTCGCCTTCGATGATCCGCGCGAGCCGGCGCGGCGCCGAGATCGAGCGGAAGATGGTGACGACCGCCGAGGGATCAGTCGTGGACACGATCGCGCCAATCAGCAGGCACGCCGCAAGCGGCAGTGTGCTCGCCCACGACAGGGCATAGCCCACGCTTAGCGTCGCCACGACTACCGCTACGACAGCAAGCACCAGGATGGGCACCCAGTCGTCGAGCATCCGGCGCAGGTTCATCCCCAGCGTTGCCTGAAAAAGCAGCGTCGGGAGGAAAACATAGAGGAAGACGTTGGACCGGATCGGCAACCCCAGGATCGCCTCGGCCACCGGGTTCAGCGCGTCCGTCAACTCCGTCCGCAAGAAGAAGATCGCGCCCGCACCGATCATCACGCCGAGCACGGCGAGGATCACGGTGAAGGGCAACTTCAGGCGCGCAGCAAGCGGCTCCGCCGCGCCGATGACGAGGAAGAGGGACGCGATGACAGTGGTGACGAGAACGATATCCATAAGCCTGAAATAGCTGGAAATTCAGGCGCGGGGAATCGGCGCGGCCGGTTATTCGATCAGGAAGGGCAAGATTCTTTCGTGTCGGCGTTCGGTGCAACCCGCTGGCTCGCCGATCAAGCCGGCAAGAGACCAACCATAATCGGCTGGATGATCCTCACTCATGCAAGACGGGCGACACAGCATCTTTGCAGGCACGGAGCTGATCTCTGACGACGGCATAGTCCGTCAGCATGTCTTGGACAGCCGACGCCTCCGGCAGCAAGGCCAATTCTTCCGCCGCGCGCGCCTGAAACTCCCGGCTGTACTCGACGACCGGCGGACACGTCCCCTGCGCGACCCTGTCAGAACCCACCGTCGCGCAGCCGCTCAGCAAGCTCGTCGCGAGAGCGAGGGCGACGAGCCGCCGCCTCGAGCATCCTTCTTTGGGCGTCATGGGTTTTCTCCATGGTTTCGAGTTGCTCGGCCAACCGCCCCGTGCGCTCGCCGGAGCGGCGCAGGGAAAGCAGGAACAGAAGGATCGCAAGGGCGGTGACGCCGTAGCGGAGTGCCGTGCGCGCCCATGCCGATCCGGCGAGCGTGGCGAGGAGGCCGCCGATCACCGCCGCCCCCGGCGCCAGTCATCGAGGCGCGCGTAGATCGTGACGGCGATGCCGCCGAGGGCAACCGCGATGAACACCCAGCGCAGGGTGTCGAGATACGGGACCAGCGGCAGGATGGCGGTCTGGGTCTCGGCGAGGACGCTCTGCGCCACCTCGACGCCCGCGACACCCACCGTCGCCACGCCAGCCGCGCCACCACCCTTCATGGTGCGGCTGTCGGCCAGCACTTCGCGTGCAGGCGGCGTCTCGGCTGCGAAGGCAGTCGCCCGTACCGGGAACCGCGCGCCCCACTGACGCTCAGGGCCAAAGTCGACATGGATGAACCCCGAGCGCGGATAGAAGCCGAGGCGCGCCATGGCTGATCGCGAATGGACCGCCGACTGCGTCGCCGATCATTTCGAGGAGGCGTTCCGCACCCTGCGCCAGCTGCCGCCGGTGAAGGCGCAGGGCTACTTCAACACCTGGCCCGACATCGTGCGGACCAGCCGCGAGATCGCGGCGATGGAGCCGCAGCCGATGCGGGTCTGGCCCTCGGCCGCCGCGATCACCCGGCCTGCGCTCGACCCCAGCGCGGTACATCTTCCTCGACGAGGTCGATGCCTATCCGGCCTCGGCCGACGAGGAAGGCGATCCGGTGACGCTGGCGGAAGCCCGGTCGCTGACCTTCGCCCACCGGCGCAAGGTGCTGCTGGTCTCGACGCCCACGATCCGGGGGCTGTCGCGCATCGAGCGCGAGTACGAGGCCAGCGATCAGCGCCGGTTCTTCGTGCCGTGCCCGCATTGCGGCGCCATGCAGTGGCTGAAGTTCGACCGCCTGCGCTGGCAGAAGGGCCGCCCGGAGACGGCGGAATATCACTGCGAGGGCTGCGAGACGCCCATCGCGGAGTACCACAAGACGGCGATGCTGGAAGCTGGCGAATGGCGGGCGACCGCCACGGCCGCCGACCCGACGACGGTCGGGTATCACCTTTCAGCGCTTTATTCGCCGATCGGCTGGCTGAGCTGGGAGCGGATCGTGCGGGCTTGGGACGCGGCACAGGGGTCGGACGAGGCGATCAAGGCGTTCCGCAACACGATCCTTGGAGAGACATGGGTCGAGACCGGCGAGGCTCCGGACTGGCAGCGGCTTTACGACCGGCGCGAGGGTTGGAAACCGGGCACGGTGCCAGCGAGCGGGCTGTTCCTGACCGCCGGGGCCGACGTGCAGAAAGACCGGATCGAGGTCGATGTCTGGGCCTGGGGCCGCGGGCTGGAAAGCTGGCTCGTCGATCACGTCGTGATCGAGGGCGGGCCTGACCGGCATGACGCATGGTCGGAGCTGACGGCGCTGCTCGACAGGTCTTGGCCGCACGAACGCGGCGCGCATCTGCGGATCGCGCGGCTCGCCATCGACACCGGCTACGAGGCCCCGGCGGTCTATTCCTGGTCGCGGGCGCAAGGCTTCGCGCAGGTGTCGCCGGTCAAGGGCGTCGAGGGGTTCAACCGTTCGAGCCCGGTCTCTGGCCCGACCTTCGTCGACGCGACCGAGGGTGGCAAACGCTTGCGGCGCGGCGCGCGGCTCTGGACCGTGGCGGTGTCGACCTTCAAGGCTGAGACCTATCGCTTCCTGCGGCTGGCGCGGCCGACCGAAGAGGACATGGCCGATGGGGCCGCGTTCCCGCCCGGCTCGGTGCATCTGCCGCATTGGGTCGAGAACGAATGGCTGAAGCAGTTCGTGGCCGAGCAGCTGGTGACGGTGCGCACCAAGCGCGGCTTCGCCCGGCTGGAATGGCAGAAGCTGCGCGAGCGCAACGAGGCGCTGGATTGCCGGGTCTATGCCCGCGCCGCCGCCTGGATCGCGGGCGCGGACCGCTGGCCCGACGAGAAATGGCGCGACCTCGAGGATCAGCTCGGGGCCGCCCCCACCGACACCGATCCCGCCGGGCAGATCAACCGGCCGGGACAGGCCCCGCAGGGCAAACGCCGCTCCGACTGGCTCGGGCGGCGCGGAGGATGGTTCTGACATGGTGAGGACCGGTCCGCGCAGCGGATGCGAGGCTCCAGTGGAGCGTCGCAAGGGAACGAACGCACTGAGCGGGAGCGAAGGGCATGAACTGGACGGAAACCGAGCTCTCGGCGCTGCGCCGGGCCTATGCCAGCGGCACGACCCGCGTCAGCTATGACGGAAAGTCGGTGGATTACGGTTCGGCCGAGGATCTGCTCGCCCGTATCCGAACTATCGAGCGCGCCATCGCGGGCACCACTCGGCCGCTGCCGGTGGCCGGGCTTGCGGGCTTCTCTCGAGGGGATCGCTGATGTCGGCGACCTGGTTCGATCACGCCATCGCCACGGTGGCGCCGCGCATGGCGGCCCGCCGCGTGATGGCGCGTCAGGCCTTCGAGACCCTGACGCGGGGCTATGACGGCGCTGCGAAAGGGCGTCGGACGGACGGTTGGCGCGCGCCGGGATCCTCGGCCGACACCGAGATCGGCGTAGCCGGGGCGCTGCTGCGCGACCGGATGCGGGATCTCGTGCGCAACAACCCGCATGCGGCCAAAGCCGTGGCGGTGCTGGTCAACAACGTCATCGGCGCGGGCATCATGCCGCGCGCCGCCAGCGGCGACGACACGCTGGACCG
>CALMSR010000027.1 GCA_937872465.1 uncultured Paracoccaceae bacterium | reverse complement strand
TGACCTCCTGGCGCAGGCCCTCGCTGATGGCGCGCACGCCGAACTTGGTGGCCGAATAGACCGCCGATCCGCCGAACAGCTTGTGCCCTGCGACTGAGGAGAGGCCGATGATGTGGCCGGACTTCTGGGCCTTCATGTGCGGCAGTGCCGCCGCAACGCCGTAAAGCACGCCCTTGAGATTGACGTCGATCATCTGGTCCCATTCGTCGACCTTGAGCCGCTCCAGCGGGGACAGCGGCATTACGCCCGCGTTGTTGATCAGGACGTCGATGCGCCCGTAGGTTTCGACGGCGGTGTCGACCAGCGTCTGCACGTCCGACCGCTTGGTGACGTCGGTGACCACGGCGGTGGCCTTGCCGCCAGCCGCTCGGATCTCTTCGGCGAGCACCTCGATCCGTTCCGCGCGGCGCGCGCCGAGCACGACGTTGGCGCCCTTCTCGGCCAGGTGGCGGGCCGCCGCGGCGCCCATTCCGCTGGACGCGCCGGTGATGACGATGGTTTTTCCGGCAATGTTGTCGGTCATGGCTTTTTCCTTGATTCCTTGTGGTCGCGCGGCGGCCGCGCCGCCTCAGCAGGCGACGTCGGCGCGGCGCATTCGGGTTCTGGTCAGTCGGCGAGTTCGATCCGGACCGGGATCTCGCCGTCACGGATCAGCGCTTCGATCGGCCCCTCGAATTCTCCAAGCCGAACAAGTCCGCGGGAGGACTGAAATGGTTTGTAGAAGATCGCGAGGTTGCCCCAGGGCGCATAGACGGTGATGTCGCCGGCTTCTGGCCGATAGCTGTCAGGTGCGCCGGACGTATCGAGCCTCTTCGGAAGGTCTGCGACCTTCTCGATGCCGTGGTAGTCGGCGAGGACAAGATTGAGCGGCAGCATCGCGGCGAAGTCGCGCCCAGCCGTGGTATCGTCCAGCGTCGCGGTGAGCGTCTGCCCGGCAACGGTGACAGTTATGGCGGTCATGGCGGACTCCTGCGATTGCTCGGCGAAAGCCGGTGCTGCGATTGCCAGAGCGCAAAGAACGAACAGGCGAGAGAGCATCGGCTTCCTTTCATTGTTGCCAACTTAGGCCTCGGCAACGGATCGGATTACCCGCCACGAATTCCTAGCGATCATGAGCAGGACTCATGGATGGAGGGCGTTCATCCTGGGACTACTCCTGGCGGCGCTCGTAGGTGACGCTCCAGGTCTCTTCGGGATTGGTGGGCGTCAGGGTTAGCTCGTTCTCCGAAACCACCAGATTCCGCTCGAGCTCCTGACCGATCAGATCGCGTGCGATGGCGGATTCCACGGCGAAGGTCACCGTTCCCGCGGCTTCGTCCACCTCGTAGGTGCCGTAGTAGGCCTCGTAGCCAGCGCGCATGTAGGCCGACTCGCCCTCGGGGTCCGGCGACATGGCCTGCACGGCCATCAGGCCGTTGTCGGAGAAGATGATCTGGCTGGTGAACTCGTCCTCGGTCACCACGACACCCTGAGGGGTGCGGAGCTGCCAGAAGCCGACGATCTGCTCGGCGGGGGACAACTGATCCTGCGCGAAGGCGGGGGCAGCCAGGCCAATGCCTGCGGTGATCGCGGCGGTCCTGAAGAAGGTCATGTGCGCGTCCTCTGTCTGAAGTGTCTGTTGTTTCAGTGCTCGGCGGGCTTTCGCGCCGACGTGTCTCGAAGATCGTTCAAGATGGCCCGCGCGATAATCGTGTGCTGGGACACACGGCTCATGAAGCCCTCTCATAGGTCCTTCCGCTTCTATGCGGAGAGCCCGTGCCGCTCGCTCATGAACACCGCTAATGAGTGCATCCCGTCCAGCAGCCATTATTCCGGGGCGAGCTATGCGTACGTTCTGCTCCAGACGGCGACACTGGCGCTGTCAAAGGCAACACTCGCACTTGAGGAGTCAGATCGACATGAAACGCATGCTCACGACACTTGCGCTCGTTCTCGCCGCACCGGCGGCATTTGCTCAGTCGCAGGAGATCACCCGCGCCGAGGAGCGCGCGGGCAGCATCGGCAGCGACGAGTTCTTCACCGGGACCGCCTACGTGGAGCCGCTATTCGCCGCCGATGAACCCTTCGCCGTCAATGCAGGCGTCGTGACATTTCTGCCTGGCGCGCGCTCGGCGTGGCACCATCATCCCGCAGGGCAGAAACTCGTGGTGACCTCCGGCATCGGCTGGGTCCAGGAGCGCGGCCAGGAGAAGCAGGTGATGCGTGCCGGCGACGTGGTCTGGTGCCCGCCGGATGTGGAGCATTGGCATGGCGCTACCGACGAGACCGCCGTCACTCACATAGCCATCCAGCAATATGAGGACGGTGAGAACGTCGTTTGGGGCGAGCACGTCACGGATGAGGAATACGTCGACTGACCGGGATCGTGGTCCGTTTGGCGGGCCACGACCATCCCTCCCTCTACAAGGCTCAAACAATGAAGATCATCCTGCAGGCCATTGCCCTGGCGGCGCTGGCACCCACGGCGGCGGCGGCGCAGTCGGCCGAGACGATCCTGCCCGATCTCAACTATCCTTGGGACATCGAGGCCCACGGCGACAGCATCTATGTTACCGAGAAGGCCGGGACGCTCGGAATCTTTGAGGACGGAACGTTCCGGCGACTGCCGGTCGAGACGAGCGCTCCGATCCTCGACGATCGCGGCGGCGGCCTGCTCGGGCTTGCGCTCCGCCCCGACTTTGCCGAGACGCGCCGTGCCGTTCTCTATCAGCACACCGGCACCCCCGATGACCGCACCAACCGCGTGATCGAGGTGGAACTCGACGGAGACACCTGGCGCGAGACGCGGGTTCTGATCGACGGCATTCCCGGCCATCCCCTCTACAACGGCGGTCGGGTCGCCTTCGGCCCGGACGGAATGCTCTACGTGACGACGGGCTGGACCGAGAACCGGGAGCGTCCGCAGGACGTAGGCAGCCTCGCCGGCAAGATCCTCCGCGTGGCGCCGGACGGCGCGATTCCGGACGATAACCCGTTCCCCGGTTCGCCCGTCTGGTCGCTTGGCCATCGCAATCCCCAGGGTCTGGCCTGGGACGATGATGGCCAGCTCTACGCGGCCGAACACGGCCAGTCCGGCCACGACGAGGTGAACCTGATCGAGCGGGGCGCGAACTACGGCTGGCCACTCATTCAAGGTGATGAGACAGCGGATGGTATGCGGGCGCCGCTGACACATTCCGGAGGCGGCACGTGGGCGCCATCGGGACTTGCGTGGACAGGCGATGACCTGCTTCTCGCGGGACTTCAGGCCGAGGGCGTTCTATCCGTCGGCCTCGACGGCGAAGTCTCGATGCATCATCCGACCGGCGAGCGCATCCGCGACGTGCTGGTCGTCGGTGCCGATATCTATGTCATCACGACGAACCGCTCGCCACGCGGCGAAGGCCCATCGCGCGACCGTCTGATCCGCCTCGATCCGTGATGCATAATTGGTGGACTTAATGAGCTGCCCTCATGTATCTTAGGTGTGGCCCTTCGTTGAGTGGCGAAAGGCAGATCGAGGCCACCCGCATGCTCCGCGAAAACATTCATGATCTAATCGCCCTTGCCGCTGTCGCCGAAGAGAGAAACTTCACGCGCGCGGCCGCCCGGCTGAATGTCTCTCAGTCGGCTCTCAGCCACACGATTAAAGGGCTTGAGACCCGGCTTGGAATGAGACTTCTCACGCGCACCACGCGATCCGTCGCGCCGACGCTCGAATGCGAGGATCTCCTGGCGACGCTGAACCCGTGCTTCGAGATGATCGAAGCACGGCTTCAAGCGCTCAATGAGGCCCGCGATCGGCCGACCGGCACGGTGCGGATAGTCGGCGTGGAATACGCGATCGAGTCCCTTCTCCTGCCGAAATTGGCACCGGTCCTGAAACAGCACCCCTCGGTCAATGTCGAGTTCGTCATGGACTACGGCTACACCGATCTCGCCAGCGCGCAGTGCGATGCGGGGGTGCGGTATGGCGAGCAGGTGAGCGAGGGCATGATCGCGGTCCGGATCGGCCCGGACGAGCGGATGGTCTGCGTCGGTGCGCCCGAGTATTTCGAGCGCGCAGGCGTTCCCGAGACACCGCAGGACCTTGGCGGTCACCAGTGCATCAACCTCCGCCTGTCGAACCATGGCAGCCTCTACGCCTGGGAGTTCGAGGACGCCGAGGGCCAGGAGATGCGCGTGAAAGTGCAGGGCCAGGTCTGCTTCAATACGATCAACCCGGCGATGTACGCCGCCGTGGATGGCCTTGGTCTCGCATTGGTGCCCGAGCGTCTGGCCGAACGGTATCTCGCTTCAGGCGCGCTCAGGATTTGTCTCGAAAGCTATTCGCCGTACTTCCCAGGCTTTCATCTCTACTTTCCGAGTCGCCTCAGACCGTCGTCCGCCTTTCAGGTCGTGCTCGACGCGCTGAAGGAGCGTGGCTAAAGATTGATGAGGAGCGGTCATGGGTGGGGTGATCATTCACACCATTAAGCTTCCCCAAGACATCTCCACATTGGAGGGGCAAAGGCAACCCGCCTGAAAGGAGCCCCCGGATGAAGACAATACTTACCGCTACCGCCTTCGTTCTGTCCGCCGCCTCAGTCGCTGCGCAGGATCTCTCGACCACGCTACCCGATACTGTCGGCCAAGTCGCCCCTGCGCTCGAAGCCTACTCCGAGAACGCGCTGTTCTCCGACGTCTGGCATGGGGATGCTTTCTCGACACGCGACCGGGCGCTCGTGACTTTCGCCGCGATGGTGACGCGGCAGGAGACCGGCCGGATGCCGGAGCACGTCGCGCTCGCGCTCGATGCTGGCGTAACGCCATCGGAGATTTCCGAGACGATCACGCACCTCGCCTTCTACTCCGGCTGGGGCAATGCCGTCGCGGCCGCCGAGGCCATCGCCCCCGTCTTTGCCGAGCGTGGCGTCGCCGCAGCGGATCTTCCGGCCGTCGATCCCGAGCTCCTGACCCTCAACGAGGAGGCCGAGGCCGCTCGCCAGGAGAACGTGCAACGGACCTATGGCAACGTCAGCCAAGGCGTTGTCGACAACACCGAAGAGCTTCTGTTTCTCGATCTGTGGCTGCGCCCCGCTCTTGAGCCGCGCGACCGCAGCCTCGTGACCGTCGCCGCTCTCATCGCCGCCGGTCAGCCCGAGCAGATGACATTCCACCTCAACCGGGCGATGGACAACGGGCTCACGCAGGAAGAGGCCGGCGCCATGCTTGCGCACCTCGCCTTCTACACCGGCTGGCCCCGCGTGTTCTCGGCCATGCCGGTGGCCGCAGAGGTCTTCGAGAGCCGCACGAACTGATCTCAACGGAACGGGCGCCTCTGTGCGCCCGTCCCCTACCGCTGCTCGAAAGGATGTCTGCCATGAAGATCGGAATACTCGGCTCGGGCCTGATGGGCGCCAAGCTCGGCCGGATCTGGGCCGCCTGCGGGCATGACGTCACATTCGCCTACGCCCGCGACCGCGCAAAGCTCGACCGGCTGGCGCGGGAGGCCGGCGGAGCGGCAGGAACGGTCGCCGAGGCCGTCGAGGCTGCGGAGGCGGTTCTGCTCGCCGTTCACTGGTCACGGATCGAAGATGTGCTGGATCAGGCGGGCGATCTCGCGGGAATGGTCGTCCTGAACTGCTGTGTTCCGCTCGACGAAAGCAACTCCGACCTCGTCGTCGGCACGTCCACCTCCGGCGCCGAGGAACTTTTGGCCATGCGGCCCAAGGCGCGCTGGGTCTCCTGCTTCAACACGAGCCCCTCGGAAAGCTTTGCGCCGGTATTCGCCCGCAAGGGCGACGGTTCCCGGCCGCACCTTCTGGTCTACGGCGACGACGCAGGCGCCAAGGACGTCGCGGGCGGTTTGATCCGCGACATCGGCTTCGAGCCGCTCGAGGCCGGCGGCCTCCGCACGGCCCGTTTCGTCGAGCCATTCGCAATGGTCACCGCGGAGCTCGCCTACGGCCAGCCTGGCGGCCCGGCGCTGACCTATCGCTTCGAGAAACTGCGTGGCTGACCGCGCGCAAAAGAAGGAGAGAAAAAATGAAGATCACGAAAGCCGGAACAACCCCCTCGAGCCCAGGCCCGGAGGACTGGTTCACGGGCACCGTCCGTCTCGACCCGCTGTTTCAGGCCGAGGAACCTGGCCGCACAGCGGGCGCCCACGTCACGTTCGAGCCCGGCGCTCGCACGGCCTGGCATACTCACCCGGCGGGCCAGACCCTGATCGTCACCTTCGGGCGCGGCCGCGTCCAGCGCGAGGGCGGACCGATCGAGGAAATCTCTCAGGGCGATGTCGTCTGGTTTCCGGCCGGCGAGAAGCACTGGCACGGTGCCTCGCCGGAGACGGCGATGAGCCACATCGCCATCCAGGAGAGCATCGACGGCACCCCCGTCACATGGATGGAGAAGGTCACGGACGAGCAGTATCAGTCCTGATCTTTCGCCGGTGCCCAGGATGGCGGGCGGCCGTCAGTCCGTCATCCGGCCATATGTGAAGACATAGTCGTTCGCGAATTGCGATGCATGGCATGACTGGCAGCGCATGCCGTCCTCGGTGAGGTTCGGCGTGCCGTCGGCAGCAAACTCGCGAAATAGCCAGCTTCCGGCCTCGGAGGCGTCGGCCCATTCGGATCGCTTTTCCATGACGAGGATCCGGTAAAGTGCGCCGTCGCGAAAGTCGTCCATGGTGATTACAGTGCCGTCTGGCAACGGCTCGCTGGCTCGCGCTGCGGCCAATGCTGTCTGCGAGGTATAGATCTCCTCCGTGATGCCGCCCCGCACGACCGTCGCATAATGGCTTTCGTCCCGGTATCCGTCCCGAAGCAGGACGTCGGAGTTCAGTACCTGCGCGATGACTGGCGTCGCGGCTACGAGGCCTAGCAACGCGAAGCTCGTCCGTGGTCTTTTCATGGCAGCATCTCCTTGCTTTCGGACAAGCTTAAAGGCGGCATCGCCGGTCGATTAGTCCGTCCCGTCTGAACCCGGAGATGAGGTGCGCTCATCAATGGACGGGCGATCGATTATGACCTCCGGTCATGAGTGCATGCGCAACTTCGGGCATTCTCGCGCGCTCGGGACGGCCTTAGGTCGTCGTCAGCCGAGGCATTGCCTCCCAGACAGAAATTTCCGGAGCCACGATCCGTCTCATGCCCAGACCCAACATCATCTGCCACATGGCCACTTCGCTTGACGGACGCCTTCTCCCCGAGCGTTGGCCGATCTCCGATCAAGAGGTGCTGGAAGTCTACGACAGTTCCGCGGCGCGGCTCGACGCGGGCGGCTGGATCGTCGGCCGGGAGACGATGCAGCACTATGTGACAGCCGGGGAGCCTTCATTTGGCAAGGCCGGGGGGCCTCGAACTGACATTGTGGTCCAGGGCAGCACCTGCCCGATCGCCGTGTGCTTCGACCGAAAAGGGCGACTTCAGCCAGAGGCGGGCGAGATCGATGGCGACCATCTCGTTCTGGTCGTTTCCGAGGGCGTCTCGTTTGAGCATGTCGAGAAACTCGTGGCACGCGGCGTCTCTGTCTTCTTCGCCGGTCCGAACGGTGAGGACATCGCGGGCGCGCTGGATCGGATCGGGTCGGCCTTCGGCGCCGACCGGCTGCTCCTCGAGGGAGGCGGTCGAATCAACGGCGCATTCCTCGCAGCCGGCCTCGTCGACGACGCTGTTCCAGCTGGAGGACGCTGCGCGCCAGTACCGCGGCATGACGCTGCTGGAGCTCGCCCGCGAAAGCCTCGGCAATGCCGGGGTCAACACGCGCGGCCTGTCGCGCGACGAGGTGGCGACGCGGGCACTGCACTCGACCTCGGACTTCCCCGAGATCCTCTCGGCCGTCACCAACAAGACCCTGCGGCAGGCCTACGAGGCCTATCCTCGGACGTTCATGCTGTTCTGCCGCCAAGTGCTGGCTACCGACTTCAAGGCGATGCACCGGGTCCAGCTGGGTGAAGCGCCGCAACTGCTCGAGGTCGGCGAGAGCGGCGAGTTCAAGCGCGGGACGCTCGGCGAGAGCAAGGAGAGCTACAAGGTCAAGACCTATGGCCGGGTGGTCGCGATCACCCGCCAGACGCTGATCAACGACGATCTCGACGCCTTCACCCGGATCCCGGCGATGTACGGCAACTCCATCGCCCAGCTGGAGTCGGACGTGGTCTGGGGGATCATCACCGCCAACCCGGCGATGGCCGACGGCAACGCGCTCTTCCACACCACCCACAAGAACCTCGCGGGCACCGGCGCGGCTCTCGATGTGAGCAGCGTCGGCGCGGCGCGAGCGGCGATGGCCAAGCAGACCGGCCTCGACAAGAAGACGGTGCTGAACGTCCGCCCCGCCTTCCTGATCGTGCCCGCCTCTCTGGAACTGAAAGCCGAGCAGCTGGTCGCCCAGAACCTCGTGCCCGCGTCCAGCGGCAACGTGGTGCCGCAGTCGATCCGCACCCTCGCGCCGATCAGCGAGCCGCGCCTCGACGCCG
>CALMSR010000026.1 GCA_937872465.1 uncultured Paracoccaceae bacterium | reverse complement strand
CGGCGCGGGCGAGATCGTCGGCATCGCCGGGGTGTCGGGCAACGGCCAGTCCGCGCTGGTCGAGGTGCTGGCCGGGCAGCGCCCGATGACCGGCGGCCGCCTGTCGGTCGGCGGCGCGTCCTTCAGCCCCCGGCGTGCCGATCTGGATCGCTTCAGGGTCTTCGGCCTGCCGGAAGAGCCCCTGCGCAACGCCGTCGTCCCCCGGATGAGCGTGGCCGAGAACATCGCCTTCCGCCGCTTCGACAAGCCGCCGCTGGCCGGGCGCCTTGGCCTCATCTCGCCGGCCAGATTGCGGGCCGAGGGCGAGGATCTGATCCGGCGCTACAACGTCAGGACCAGCTCTGCCGATGCCCCGATCGAAACGTTGTCGGGCGGCAATGTGCAGCGCGCGGTGCTGGCGCGGGAACTGTCGAGCGAGGTCGACGTGCTGATCGTCGCCAACCCCTGTTTCGGGCTGGATTTCGCCTCGGTGGCCGAGATCCGGGCGCAGATCATGGACCAGCGCAATCGCGGTGCACCGTTTTGCTGATCAGCGAGGATCTGGACGGGATTCTGGAACTGTCGGACCGCATCGCCGTGTTGTCCGAAGGCAGGCTTGGCCCGGCGGTAGAGACCACCGACCGCGCCGAAATCGGCCGCCGGATGGGCGGTCACTGAGGGGCCGATGGCGCGCAAGGGGTATCCCCGGTCCTGCGGGGAACCACGCGCCCGCTGCGGGGTTGCACCGGCAGGCAGCGGGAGACGGCCTTGCCCCGGATCGGCTATCACGCCTCGCATGAACAATTCGCGCCCGAAGAGTTGCTGGGCCTTGTCCGGCTGGCCGAAGCGGCGGGGTTCGCGGCGGCAAAGTCCTCCGACCATTTCCACCCATGGAGCGAAAGGCAGGGCCAGTCCGGCTTCGCCTGGAGCTGGATCGGCGCCGCGATGCAGGCGACCGCCCTGCCCTTCGGCCTGATCACCGCCCCGGGCTGGCGCCATCACCCCGCCGTCGTCGCGCAGGCCGCGGCGACGCTGGCCCGGATGTTCCCCGGCCGGTTCTGGCTGGCGCTCGGCAGCGGCGAGGCGATCAACGAGGCGATCCTCGGCACCTGTTGGCCCGACAAGGCCGAACGCAACGCCCGCCTGCGCGAATGCGCGGCGATCATCCGGGCGCTTTTCGCCGGCGAGACCGTCACCCATCGCGGCCGGGTGACGGTGGTCGAGGCGCGGCTCTACACCCGGCCCGCCGAGCCGGTGCCGATGTTCGGGGCCGCGGTCAGCCCGGAAACGGCGGCAGAGGTCGCGGGATGGGCCGATGGCCTTTTGACCACCGGCGGCAGGCCCGAGGATGTGGCCCGGGTGATCGGGGCGTTCCGGGCAGGCGGCGGCGAAGGCAAGCCCGTCCATATCCAGCATGCGCTGTCCTGGGCCGAAGACGAGGCCCGCGCGCTGGCGCTGGCGATGGACCAATGGGCCCCGGTGGTGGCGGGGGGCGAGGTGAACTGGGACCTGCGCCGCCCGGCCGATTTCGACCGCATCGGCGGGCTGGTCTCGGAACAGGCGATGCGGGCCTGCATCGCCGTCTCGGCCGATCCCGGCTGGCACCGCGACCGCATCGCCGCGCTGTGCGACCTTGGCGACGTGGTGCATCTGCATTGCGTCGGCCGCAACCAGCGGGCGTTCATCGAAACCTTCGGCGCAAAGGTGCTGCCGGGCCTGGGCTGATCAGGTCTCGATGGTCCACAGCACGGTCCAGGGCGCCATCCGGCCGCCCTCCACCGCGCCGCTCAGCCACAATCGCCGGCCGGGACAATCGCCCGCGCCCGCCTGCCATCGGCTGCTCATGTTCAGGCGCAGGTGCAAAGACGTTCCGTCGCCCATCCGCCAGTGGACGCGGACCGCATCCTCCCCGAGCCGCTCATAGGACCCCGCAAAGCCCTCCATCCCGACAAGCCGCGGCACGATCTCGTGCCGGCGCAGGTCAAGAAGCGCCCGGTAAAGCCGCAGCGCCGTCCGGCCCTCGGCATGCGTCACCTCGCGCCAGTCCAGCTTGGCGGAAAGGAAGGTCTCGCGCAGGGCGGGATCGGGGGTGTCGTCCACGTCGGGCTTGCCGGGCTCATGCGGCTCGGGGGTCTTTCTCAGTTCCTGCCGCCGCCCCTTCAGCGTCTCTGCCCGCATTCCCTCGGGCATGGCCGAGAAGAAGGGAAACGGGCTGGCGGCGCGGAATTCCTCGCCCATGAAGATCAGCGGGATCTGCGGCGACAAGGTGCAGACCGCCGCGAAGGCCTCGACCGCCGCGCGCGGGAACTGTCGGGCGGGCAGGCGCAGCGCGTCGCCATCGCCCGGGCGCTGGCGCTGGAGCCGCGGCTTCTGGTGCTGGACGAGCCGACCTCGGCGCTGGATGTCTCGGTGCAGGCGCAGATCCTGAACCTGCTGTCGGACCTGAAGGAGCGGCACGACCTGTCGATGCTGTTCGTCACCCACAACCTGAAGGTCGTCGCCCATGTCGCCGACAGCCTCTTGGTGATGCGGCGCGGCAATGTCGTCGAATTCGGCCCGACCGAGCAGGTCGTCCACGCCCCGGCGCAGCCCTACACGCGCGAGCTTCTGTCCTTCGGCTTCCACGCCCGCACCGCAAGAGAGGAGGCGCCCTGATGCCCAGGATCCGCGTGCTGTCCGCCACCACCGGCACCACCGAAATGCCCTCCGCCGTGAAGGGCCTGTCCGGCGGCGGGCTGGAGCTGAGCTTCGACCGCATCCGGCGCGGTCCGGCCTCGATCGAAAGCCTCTGGGAAGAGGCGGCCTGCGTCGAGGATCTGGTGCGTTGCGCTCTGGTCGCGCAGGAAGAGGGGATCGAGGGGCTGGTGGTCAACTGCATGGGCGATCCCGGCGTTGACGTGATGCGCGAGATCCTGACGATCCCGGTCTTCGGCCCGGCGCAGACCGCGATGGGGGTGGCCGCCATGCTGGGGCGCAAATTCTGCGTCCTGACCGTGCTGGACCGGTCCCGCCCGCTGGTTGACGACCAGGTGCGCAAGTTCGGGCTGGAGTCGCGCTATGCCGGCTGCGAGGTGATCGAGATCCCGGTCCTCGACTTCGGCAACGACCCGGACGAGACGCTGCGCCACCTGCACGAGGCCGCCCGGGCGGCGGTCGAGACCCGCAAGGCCGATGTGCTGGTGCTGGGATGCACGGGCTGGACCGGGCTGGGTGAGAAGATCAGGGTGTTCCTGGCCGGGCTCGACCATGACGTTCCGGTGATCGACCCGCTGCCGGTGACGATCCGCACCCTCGGCGCACTCCTGGAGGAGGGGCTGGCACATTCCAAGACCGCCTATCCCTTCCCAAAGGCGATCCCCGAAATCAGATATTCTCGGTAGTCCAGCCTGAACAAAGGCATTGTCAAAGGAGCTCGAGTTGCGCCCGTACGGCTCGGTGATGTCAGAGGAACTGAGGTTGAGGCGGGGCATGGGGCAAGTTAGCTTCCTGCATGCCCTACCGCTCCCCCTTCCGCTACTTCAAAACAAGCCCTGAGATCATCCGGCTGGCGGTAATGCATCCGATTCCCGCTGTCGTTGCGCAATGTCGAGGACCTTCTGCATGAACGCGGCATCGAGATCAGCCACGAGACGGTACGGTTCTGATGGAGCAATAGCCAGTTTCCTAAACGAAGTTTCGGATGGAGGATAGGGAGTATTTTTTAATATTATCAATGCATTGAGACTTGGAGAAGGTTCGACGTCAGACCCATCCCCTCCGCCACTCACCGTCGCGAAAGCGTTCTCCCGATCCGACTGCGGCCGGATTTT
>CALMSR010000025.1 GCA_937872465.1 uncultured Paracoccaceae bacterium | reverse complement strand
CGGACGCACCGTCGGCGCAGGCGTCGTCTCCAAGATCATCGAATAACGCCGAAGGCAGTCTTGCGGCCGGGGCAGGGGTCCCGGCCGCGCATGGTTTCAACTGAAAGCGCGAAGGGCCTGAGAAAAATGCAAGGTCAGAACATCCGCATCCGGCTCAAGGCCTTCGACTACCGGGTGCTCGACGCCAGCACCGCGGAGATCGTCAATACCGCCAAGCGCACCGGCGCCCGGGTCCGCGGCCCGATCCCGCTGCCGAACAAGATCGAGAAATTCACCGTGCTGCGCGGGCCGCACATCGACAAGAAGAGCCGCGAGCAGTTCGAGATCCGCACCCACAAGCGGCTGCTCGACATCGTGGACCCGACGCCCCAGACCGTGGACGCGCTGATGAAGCTCGATCTGGCCGCAGGCGTCGACGTCGAAATCAAGCTCTGAGGGAAGCGAAAGCGATGCGTTCCGGAGTGATTGCGAAAAAGCTGGGGATGACCCGGCTGTTCATGGAGGACGGGCGGCAGGTGCCGGTCACGGTCCTCCAGATGGAAAACGTGCAGGTTGTCGCCCAGCGCACCGGCGAGCGGGACGGCTATTCCGCCGTGCAGCTCGGCGCCGGCGCGGCCAAGGCCAAGCGGACCACCCAGGCGATGCGCGGGCATTTCGCCGCCGCCAAGGTCGAGCCCAAGCGCAAGCTGGCCGAGTTCCGGGTTTCCCCCGAGAACCTGATCGAGGTCGGCGAGGAGATCACCGCGGACCATTATTTCGCGGGCCAGTTCGTCGACGTGGCGGGCACCTCGATCGGCAAGGGTTTCGCCGGCGGCATGAAGCGGCACAATTTCGGCGGGCTCCGCGCCTCGCACGGCGTGTCGATCAGCCACCGCAGCCACGGCTCGACCGGCCAGTGCCAGGACCCGGGCAAGGTCTTCAAGGGCAAGAAGATGGCCGGCCACATGGGCGCGGTGCGGGTGACCACGCAGAACCTGCAGGTGGTGCGCACCGATGCCGAGCGCGGGCTGATCATGGTCAAGGGCGCGGTTCCCGGCTCCAAGGGCGGCTGGGTGACGATCAAGGATGCGGCCAAGAAGGCGGTTCCGGAGAACGTGATCCTGCCGGCCGCGCTGCGCTCCGCGGCTGCGGCTGCGGCGGCGGCCGCCGCGGCGGCGGCCGAGGAAGCGGCAGCCGCCGAGGCGGAGGCGCTCAAGGCGCAGCAGGCAGCCGAGCAGGCCGCCATCGAGGCGGCCGAGGCCAGCGCTGCGGCGGAGAAGGAAGCCGGGGGCGACACGGGCGCCGAGGGCGAGGGGAGCGACGAGAAATGAAGCTGGACGTGATCAAGCTGGACGCGAGCCCCGCGGGGTCGATCGAGCTGGACGAATCCGTCTTCGGGCTCGAGCCGCGCGCCGACATCCTGCACCGCGTGGTGCGCTGGCAGCTCGCCAAGCGCCAGGCGGGCACGCATTCGACGCTCGGCAAGTCCGACGTCAGCTATTCGACCAAGAAGATCTATCGCCAGAAGGGCACCGGCGGCGCCCGGCACGGCTCGCGCAAGGCGCCGACCTTCCGCAAGGGCGGCACCTACAAGGGGCCGGTCCCGCGCAGCCATGCCCATGACCTGACCAAGAAGTTCCGCGCGCTCGGGCTGCGCCACGCGCTCTCTGCCAAGGCCGAGGCCGGGCAGATCGTCGTGCTCGAGGCCGCGGAGATGGCCGAGGGCAAGACCAGGCTGCTGGCGCAGGCGATCAAGGGGCTCGGCTGGAAGCGCACGCTGGTCATCGACGGCGCCGCGGTGGACGAGAACTTCGCCCGGGCGGCGCGCAACATCGAGGGGCTCGACGTGCTGCCGTCGATCGGCGCGAATGTCTACGACATCCTTCGCCGCGACACGCTCGTGCTGACCAGGGCCGCCGTGGAAGCGCTGGAGGCGCGACTGAAATGAGCGTGAAACCCGAGCTTTACGACGTGATCCGCAAGCCCATCATCACCGAGAAGGCCACCATGGCCTCCGAGGCCGGCGCGGTGGTGTTCGAGGTGGGCGTGGACACGACCAAGCCGCAGATCAAGGAAGCGGTCGAGGCGCTCTTCAACGTCAAGGTGAAGGCGGTCAACACCGTGCTGACCAAGGGCAAGGTGAAGAAGTTCCGCGGCCGTCCCGGCAAGCGGCGCGACGTGAAGAAGGCCTATGTGACGCTGGTGGAAGGTAACACCATCGACGTGACCACCGGGCTCTGAGACAAAGCAAACGGAAGACAGCAAGTCATGGCGTTAAAATCCTACAAGCCGACGACGCCGGGCCAGCGCGGGCTGGTTCTGATCGACCGTTCGGAACTCTGGAAAGGCCGCCCGGTCAAGTCCCTCACCGAGGGCCTGACCGGCATGGGCGGGCGGAACAATACCGGACGGATCACCATGCGCCGCCGCGGCGGCGGGGTGAAGCGGCTCTATCGCATCGTCGATTTCAAGCGCGCGAAGCGCGACGTGCCGGCGCGGGTGATCCGCATCGAATACGATCCCAACCGGACCGCCTTCATCGCGCTCATCGGCTATGCAGACGGCGAGCAGGCCTATATCCTGGCGCCGCAGCGGCTGGCGGTGGGCGACGCGGTGGTGTCCTCGGCCAAGGCCGACATCAAGCCCGGCAATGCCATGCCCTTCAACGCGATGCCGATCGGCACGATCGTACACAACGTCGAGATGAAGCCCGGCAAGGGCGGCCAGATTGCGCGGGCGGCGGGCACCTATGCCCAGTTCGTCGGGCGCGACGGCGGCTATGCTCAGATCCGGCTCTCCTCGGGCGAGCTGCGGCTTGTGCGCCAGGAATGCATGGCCACGGTCGGCGCGGTCTCGAACCCGGACAATTCGAACCAGAACTTTGGCAAGGCGGGGCGGATGCGGCTCAAGGGCCATAGGCCCAAGGTCCGCGGCGTGGTGATGAACCCGATCGACCACCCGCACGGCGGCGGCGAGGGTCGCACCTCCGGCGGCCGGCACCCGGTGACCCCCTGGGGCAAGCCGACCAAGGGTGCGCGCACGCGGTCGAACAAGGCGACGGGCAAGTTCATCCTGCGCTCCCGCCACCAGAAGAAGAACAAGCGGTAAGGAGGCCGAAACATGGCACGTTCCGTCTGGAAAGGCCCCTTCGTCGATTCCTTCGTCCTCAAGAAGGCCGAGAAGGTTCGCGAATCGGGCCGCAACGAAGTCATCAGGATCTGGTCGCGGCGCTCGACGATCCTGCCGCAGTTCGTCGGCCTGACCTTCGGCGTCTACAACGGCAAGAAGCACATCCCCGTCAGCGTCACCGAGGAAATGATCGGCCAGAAGTTCGGCGAATACAGCCCGACGCGGACCTATTACGGGCATGCGGCCGACAAGAAAGCGAAGCGGAAGTAGGCCATGAGCAAGGAAAAGAACCCTCGCCGCGTGGCGGACAACGAAGCAATGGCGGTCAGCCGGATGCTGCGCACCAGCCCGCAGAAGCTCAATCTCGTCGCGGCGATGATCCGCAACAAGCCGGTCGGCAAGGCGCTGAGCGACCTCACGTTTTCGCGCAAGCGCGTCTCCGAGGACGTGCTGAAGACGCTGCAGTCGGCGATCGCCAATGCCGAGAACAACCACGGGCTCGACGTGGACGACCTGGTGGTCGCCGAGGCCTATGTGGGCAAGAACATGGTGCTGAAGCGCGGCCGTCCCCGGGCGCGCGGGCGCTTCGGCAGGATCCTGAAGCCGTTCAGCCAGGTGACGATCAAGGTGCGGCAGGTAGCGGCAGAGGAGACGGCCTGATGGGACAGAAGATCAATCCGGTCGGGCTGCGGCTGCAGGTGAACCGCACGTGGGACAGCCGCTGGTTCGCCGACGGTGACGAATACGGCCGGCTGCTGCACGAGGATCTGGCGATCCGCGACTATATCCGCAAGCACGCTTCCCAGGCCGGCATCAGCCGGGTTGTGATCGAGCGGCCGCACAAGAAGTGCCGGGTGACCATCCATGCCGCGCGGCCGGGCGTGATCATCGGCAAGAAGGGCGCGGACATCGAGGAGCTGCGCAAGAAGCTCGCGAAGCTGACGCCCTCGGAGCTGCATCTCAACATCGTCGAGGTGCGCAAGCCCGAGATCGACGCCGCGCTCGTGGCCGAGAACGTCGCGCAGCAGCTCGAGCGGCGGGTGAGCTTCCGCCGCGCTATGAAGCGCGCGGTGCAGAACGCCATGCGCATGGGCGCGCTCGGCATCCGGATCAATGTCGGCGGCCGCCTCGGCGGCGCCGAGATCGCCCGGGTGGAATGGTATCGCGAGGGCCGGGTGCCGCTGCACACGCTGCGCGCGGACATCGACTATGCGCTGGCCGAGGCCAAGACCGCCTACGGGATCATCGGGATCAAGGTCTGGATCTTCCGGGGCGAGATCCTCGAGCACGACCCGCAGGCGCGCGACCGGCGCCAGTCCGAACTGCAGGAAGGCGGGGGAATGCGGCCGCAGCGCGCGCGCTGAACGGCCTGACCCGTCGGGAGAGAGAATATGCTGTCACCAAAGCGCACGAAATTCCGCAAGCAGTTCAAGGGCCGCATCCATGGGGAGGCCAAGGGCGGCGCGGAGCTGAACTTCGGGCATTACGGGCTGAAGGCCACCGAGCCGGAGCGCATCACCGCGCGCCAGATCGAGGCCGCGCGGCGGGCGCTGACCCGCCACATGAAGCGCCAGGGCCGGGTCTGGATCCGCATCTTCCCCGACGTGCCGGTCTCCAAGAAGCCGACCGAGGTGCGCATGGGCAAGGGCAAGGGCTCGGTCGAGTTCTGGGCCGCCAAGGTCAAGCCGGGCCGGGTCATGTTCGAGATTGACGGTGTCGACGAGGTTGTGGCAAAGGAAGCGCTGCGATTGGCGGCGATGAAGCTGCCGATCAAGTGCCGATTCGTCACGCGCGAAGACTGGTGAGGGCGGCGCCCCTGAGACAGGGGCGGCGCTCGTTGCGATTGGAACAGCGTCGGGGCATGCCCCGATAGCTTCTGATGAAGGGAATGGGGCCATGAAAGCGGCCGAACTGCGGGACAAGACTCCCGACCAGCTGCGCGAACAGCTCGCGGCGCTGAAGAAGGAGGCCTTCAACCTGCGATTCCAGCAGGCCACGGGCCAGCTCGAGAACACCTCCCGGATGCAGGCGGTCCGCCGCGATGCCGCCCGGGTCAAGACCGTGATGAATGCCAAGGCCGCCGCTGCGGCAGGGGAGGCCTGAGATGCCCAAGCGGATCCTCACCGGCACCGTGACCAGCGACAAGAACGAGCAGACCGTCACCGTGCTCGTGGAACGGCGGTTCACCCATCCGGTGATGAAGAAGACCGTGCGCCGGTCCAAGAAGTATCGCGCCCATGACCCGCTCAACGCGTTCAAGGTCGGCGATACCGTGCGCATCCAGGAATGCGCGCCGATCTCGAAGAACAAGCGCTGGGAAGTGATGGCGGAGAGCGCGGAAGCGTAGATCGCCACCAGCATCGTCGAAACCGCGGGACGGGGTCCCGCAGGTCGGGAGTAACGATACATGATCCAGATGCAGACCAATCTGGATGTCGCTGACAATTCCGGCGCCCGCCGGGTTCAGTGCATCAAGGTCCTGGGCGGCTCCAAGCGGAAATACGCCTCCGTCGGCGACATCATCGTGGTGTCGGTCAAGGAGGCGATCCCGCGCGGCCGCGTCAAGAAGGGCGACGTGCGCAAGGCCGTCGTGGTGCGCACCGCCAAGGAAGTGCGCCGCGAGGACGGCACCGCGATCCGCTTCGACCGCAACGCCGCGGTGATCCTCACCAACCAGAACGAGCCGGTCGGCACCCGCATCTTCGGGCCGGTGGTGCGCGAGCTGCGCGGCAAGAACTTCATGAAGATCATCTCGCTCGCGCCGGAGGTCCTGTAAATGGCTGCGAAACTCCGCAAGGGCGACAAGGTCGTCGTGCTCGCCGGCAAGGACAAGGGCAAGCAGGGCGAGATCGCCCGGGTCATGCCCAAGGACAACAAGGCGATCGTCTCGGGCGTCAACGTGGCGATCCGCCACCAGCGCCAGACCCAGAACGCGCAGGGCGGCCGCATCGCCAAGGAAATGCCGATCGACCTCTCCAACCTCGCCTTCCTGGATCCCAAGTCCGGCGAGCCGACCCGCATCGGCTTCCGCATGGAGGGCGACAAGAAGGTGCGCTACGCCAAGAAATCGGGGGAAACGATCCATGGCTGACCAGCAGTACACCCCCCGGCTGCGCGCGCATTACAAGGACAAGGTCCGCGCCGCGCTGAAGGAGGAATTCGGCTACCGCAACGACATGCAGATCCCGCGGCTCGACAAGATCGTGCTGAACATGGGCGTCGGCGAGGCGGTCAGCGATACCAAGAAGGTGCGCGCGGCCGAGGCCGATCTCACCCAGATCGCCGGCCAGAAGCCGGTGGTGACCAAGGCCAAGACCTCGATCGCCGGCTTCAAGGTGCGCGAGGACATGCCGATCGGCGTCAAGGTCACCCTGCGCCGCGACCGGATGTACGAATTCCTCGACCGGCTGATCACCGTGGCGATGCCGCGCGTGCGCGACTTCCGCGGCGTGAATCCGAAAAGCTTCGACGGCCGCGGCAATTACGCGATGGGGCTCAAGGAGCACATCGTCTTCCCCGAGATCAATTTCGACAAGATCGAGCAGGTCTGGGGCATGGACATCGTGATCTGCACCACAGCGAAGACCGACGCCGAGGCCAGGGCGCTGCTGAAGCATTTCAACATGCCGTTCACGGCCTGAGGCGCGGGAGAGAGACAATGGCAAAAGTCAGCATGATCGAGCGCGAGAAGAAGCGGCAGGCGCTGGTGGACCGCTACGCGGCCCGGCGCAAGGAGCTCAAGGCGATCGCGCGCAATACCGAACTGCCCATGGACGAGCGCTTCAAGGCGCAGCTGAAGCTCGCGAAGCTGCCGCGCAATTCCTCGGCGACGCGGCTGCACAACCGCTGCGAGGTGACCGGCCGTCCGAAGGCCTATTACCGCAAACTCCGGATGTCGCGCATCGCGCTCAGGGACTATGCCTCCAATGGGCAGATCCCCGGTATGGTCAAGTCGAGCTGGTGAGGGGAATCGAGAGATGTCTGTGAACGATCCCATCGGCGATATGCTCGCCCGCATCCGCAACGCCTCGATGCGCGGCAAGTCCACGGTGCGCACGCCCGCCTCGAAGATCCGCAAATGGGTCCTCGACGTGCTGAAGGCCGAGGGCTACATCCGCGGCTACGAGGAGACGACCTCGGCCAACGGCCTGCCCGAGATCGAGATCTCGCTGCGCTATTTCGATGGCCATTCGGCGATCCGCGAGCTCAAGCGCGTCTCGACCCCCGGCCGCCGCGTCTATTCCGGCGTCAAGGAAATCCCGCAGGTCCGCCAGGGCCTCGGAGTCGCGATCGTCTCCACGCCCAAGGGCGTGATGTCCGATGCCCAGGCCCGCTCCGCGAATGTCGGCGGCGAGGTCCTGTGCACCGTGTTCTGAGGAGGGCGCCATGTCTCGAATTGGCAAAAGACCGGTCGAGCTGCCGGGCGGCGTGAGCGCCACGGTCTCCGGCCAGACCGTCGAGGTCAAGGGCCCCAGGGGCACGCGGAGCTTCACGGCGACCGACGACGTGACCCTGACGCTCGAGGACAATTCCCTCTCGGTGGTGCCGCGCGGCAAGTCCAAGCGCGCGCGCCAGCAATGGGGCATGTCGCGGACCCAGGTGGCCAATCTGGTCACCGGCGTGACGACGGGCTTCAAGCGCGAGATGGAGATCACCGGCGTGGGCTACCGCGCGGCGGTCCAGGGCAAGGTCCTGAAGCTCTCGCTCGGCTACAGCCACGACGTGGATTTCCCGATCCCCGAGGGCGTGACGGTGGCCACGCCCAAGCCCACCGAGATCGTGGTGGAGGGCATCGACCAGCAGGTGGTCGGCCAGGTCGCGGCCAACATCCGCGAGTGGCGCAAGCCCGAGCCCTACAAGGGCAAGGGCATCCGGTACAAGGACGAGTTCATCTTCCGCAAGGAAGGCAAGAAGAAGTAGGGAGCGCAAGCCATGGCGAACAGCAAGCGAGACCTGTTCCGGAAGCGCCGCCTGCGCGTCCGGAGCAAGCTCAGGAAATCGGCGGACGGCCGTCCGCGCCTGAGTGTCCACCGGTCCCTGAAGAACATCTCGGTCCAGGTGATCGACGATGCCCAGGGCCGTACCCTGGCCGCTGCCTCGACGCTCGAGGCGGATCTGGGGCTCAAGGGCAAGAACAACAAGGAAGCGGCGGCCAGGGTCGGCGCCGAGATCGCGGCGCGCGCCAGGGCGGCCGGGGTCGAGGCGGTCTATTTCGACCGGGGCGGCTTCCTCTTTCACGGCAAGGTCAAGGCCCTTGCGGACGCCGCCCGCGAAGGCGGCCTGAAGTTCTGACGGGAGAGCGCATTGGCTAGAGAACCCAGAGGCGGCGGCCGCGACCGTCGCGACCGCGACGAGAACCCGGAGTTCCAGGACCGGCTCGTGGCGATCAACCGCGTCTCCAAGACGGTGAAGGGCGGCAAGCGCTTCGGCTTCGCCGCGCTCGTCGTCGTCGGCGACCAGAAGGGCCGGGTCGGCTACGGCAAGGGCAAGGCCCGCGAGGTGCCCGAGGCGATCCGCAAGGCGACCGAGCAGGCCAAGCGCCAGCTGATCCGCGTGCCGCTGCGCGAGGGCCGCACGCTGCACCACGACATCACCGGGCGCCACGGGGCGGGCCGGGTGGTGATGCGCACCGCGCCCGCGGGCACCGGCATCATCGCCGGCGGCCCGATGCGCGCGGTCTTCGAGATGCTCGGCGTGCACGACGTGGTCTCGAAGTCGCTCGGCAGCCAGAACCCCTACAACATGATCCGCGCCACCATCGAGGGCCTGCAGGGGCAGATGAGCCCGCGCATGGTCGCCCAGCGCCGCGGCCGCAAGGTCGCCGACATCCTGCCCAAGGCGGCAGAGGCGCAGGCACCGGCCGAAGCCGCAGAAGCGTGAGGTAGCCGGCCATGGCCAAGACAACGACCAAGACCATCGTGGTGAAGCAGATCGGCTCGCCGATCCGCCGCCCCGCCAAGCAGCGCGCGACCCTGGTGGGGCTCGGGTTGAACAAGATGCACCGCACCCGCGAGCTGCAGGACACGCCCTCGATCCGCGGCATGGTGGCCTCGATCCCGCATCTGGCGGTGATCGTGGAAGAGCGCGGCTAGCCGCCCGCTCCCGCCGGCGGCAGGACCAACCCGTCGCGATCGACCGAACGAGGCGCCCCGGTTTCCGGGGCGCTTTCTTTTTGATCGTGCGGCCCGGACGAGGCGTTTCGCGCCCTCGGGTCAGGGGGATTCAGGTCTCATGCGGTCTCCAGCGATTGCTTCGGACCGGCGCCCGTTCCCCGTGGCGGCGCCGCATTCTGTTCGCGGATTTGGCAAGTGACAAATCCGCGCGCGCCTGCCTGCCCCCCGGCAGGCGCGACAAGCGCGCCCGCCCAGGCAGACGCGCGCGGATTACCCACCGCCGGTGCAGCCCAACCCCCCTCGGTCTCCGCGCTCGCGCGCTCCAACCGACGAACCGGCGCGAGGCAATGCCTCGCCTTTGCCGGTTCGGGGTGTCCCCTGCATGCCCTGCCGGAACGCCTCGCAGCGGCGCCGTGGGTCCCGCCCGCATTTCCCGGCCCATCCGCGCTTGATCCCCGCCGAGCATCGGACTATACGCCGCCGGTGGTCTCGCGGGAGGCCGCGAGAAAACCGAGAAACGCCGTGGGCGGGGGGCCTTCGCTTCATCCTCCGCATCCGGCCAAGGAGAAGCGACGTGAAACTCAACGAACTGCATGACAATCCCGGCGCGACCAAGGCGCGCAAGCGCGTCGGCCGCGGCCCGGGCTCGGGCATCGGCAAGACCGGCGGCCGGGGCATCAAGGGCCAGAAGTCGCGCTCCGGCGTGGCGCTGAACGCCTATGAGGGCGGCCAGATGCCGCTCTACCGCCGCCTGCCCAAGCGCGGCTTCACCAAGCCCAACCGGCTCGCCTTCGCGGTCATCAACCTCGGCAACCTCCAGGCCTTCATCGACGCCGGCAAGCTCGACGCCGGGGCGGAGATCACCGAGGACGCGCTGGTCGCCAGCGGCCTGGTGCGCCGCAAGCTCGACGGCGTGCGGCTGCTCGGCAAGGGCGAGCTGACCGCCAAGGTCGCGCTGACCCTCACCGGCGCCTCGAAATCGGCGGTCGCGGCGGTGGAGAAGGCCGGCGGGTCGATCGCGCTGAAGGCCGGCCCCGAGGCCGCGCCCGCGACGGAATGAGGCTTGTGGCCGCGGAAGCGGCGGCTTAAGTCGGACCTGTCTTGGCGCCGCTGGACACCGCGTGACACCGGGTCCGGCGGCGCAGTTTTGGAGGGCCTGAAATGGCATCCGCAGCGGAACAGATGGCCGCGAACCTCTCCTGGGGCACCTTCGGCAAGGCCAAGGACCTCCAGAGCCGGATCCTTTTCGCCCTCGGCCTCCTGATCGTCTATCGCATCGGCACCTACATCCCGGTTCCCGGCATCGACGCCGGGCGGCTGGCGCAGTTCTTCGAGCAGGCGAGCCAGGGGCTGGGGGGCATGCTCAACATGTTCACCGGCGGCGCGGTCGGCCGCATGGCGATCTTCGCCCTCGGGATCATGCCCTATATCTCCTCCTCGATCATCGTCCAGCTCCTGACCTCCATGGTCCCGAGCCTCGCGGCGCTGAAGAAGGAGGGCGAGCAGGGCCGCAAGAAGATCAACCAGTACACCCGCTACGGCACGGTCTTCCTCGCCACCTTCCAGGCCTACGGGCTGGCGGTCGGGCTCGAATCCCAGGGCATGGCCCATGATCCCGGCTGGTTCTTCCGCATCGGCGTGGTGGTGACGCTGGTCGGCGGCACCATGTTCCTGATGTGGCTCGGCGAGCAGATCACCGCTCGCGGCATCGGCAACGGCATCTCGCTGATCATCTTCGTGGGCATCGTCGCCGAGCTTCCGGCCGCGCTCGCGCGCTTCTTCAGCCAGGGGCGCACCGGCTCGCTCTCGCCGGCAGCGATCATCGGCATCATGGTGATGGCGGTCGCGGTGGTCGCCTTCGTGGTCTTCATGGAACGCGCGCTCAGGAAGATCCACATCCAGTATCCCAAGCGCCAGGTCGGCATGAAGGTCTATGGCGGCGAGAGCTCGCACCTGCCGGTCAAGGTCAACCCGGCCGGCGTGATCCCGGCGATCTTCGCCTCCTCGCTCCTGCTGCTGCCCTCCACCATCACCACCTTCTCGGGCAATGCCGCCGAGGGCCTGGGCATCCTGAACTACGTCGCCGCCTACATGGGCCACGGCCAGCCGCTCTACCTGCTGGCCTATGGCGCGCTGATCGTCTTCTTCACCTATTTCTACACCGCCAATGTCGCCTTCAAATCCGACGACGTGGCCGACAATCTCAAGCGGCAGGGCGGTTTCGTCCCCGGAATCCGGCCCGGCCAGAAGACCATCGAATATCTCGACTATGTCGTGTCGCGTCTCCTGGTCATCGGATCGGCCTATCTGGCGGCGGTCTGCCTCCTGCCGGAAGTGCTGATCTCCCAGCTGGCCGTGCCCTTCTATTTCGGCGGCACGTCGCTCCTGATCGTCGTCTCGGTGACGATGGACACGATCACCCAGGTCCAGTCGCATATGCTCGCGCATCAATACGAAGGTCTGATCGAAAAGTCGCGGCTGCGCGGCAAGGGACGGGGAAAGGCACGGCGATGAACATCATTCTTCTGGGACCGCCCGGGGCGGGCAAGGGCACGCAGGCGCGCCGCCTGGTCGAGGAGCACGGGCTGGTGCAGCTCTCCACCGGCGACATGCTGCGCGCGGCCAGGAACAGCGGCACCGAGATGGGCAGGAAGGTCGCCGACGTGATGGCGCGGGGCGATCTCGTCACAGACGACATCGTGATCGGGCTCATCGCCGAACAGCTCGACGGCGAGGCCGGCAAGCACGGGCTGATCTTCGACGGCTTCCCGCGCACGCTCGCCCAGGCCGATGCGCTCGATGCGCTGCTCGCGGAGAAGGGCCGCGCGCTCGACGCCGTCGTCGAGATGCGGGTCGACGAGGACGCGCTGGTCGACCGCATCACCGGCCGCTTCACCTGCGCCAAATGCGGCGAGGTCTACCACGACCGCACCAAGCCGACCGCCAAGGACGGCGTCTGCGACGTCTGCGGCTCCACCGAATTCGTGCGCCGCTCCGACGACAACGAGGAATCGGTGCGCGTGCGCCTGGGCGCCTACAACCGCCAGACCGCGCCGCTGATCGGCTATTACCACGCCAAGGGCAAGCTCCGCTCGGTCGACGGGCTCGGTGCGATCGACGCGATCGCCGGCGAGATCCGGACCCGCCTCGGTCTGTGAGAATCGGCGCGTTAACGCCTTGACCTCGCTCCGGCGATTCCTATAGTACGCGCTCTCTCATCAGGGAGAGTCGTTCCTTACGCATTTCACCTCGGGAACGCGGGATGCCTGCCCAGGGACATGGGCGTCGGAAGCCTGCCGAAGGCATCGGCGGGCATTGGCTGTTGAGCGGGGTCGGGCGGCCCCTCGGACGAACGGAGCTTGAAACTTGGCGCGCATAGCTGGCGTTAACATTCCCACGAACAAGAGGGTCGAGATCGCCCTCACCTATATCCATGGCATCGGCCGCACCACGGCCAAGCAGCTCTGCGGCGCGCTGGAGATCGCGGAGAACCGCCGGGTCAACGACCTGAGCGACGCCGAGGTGCTGCGCATCCGCGAATACATCGACGCGAATCTCGCGGTCGAGGGCGACCTGCGCCGCGAGACCCAGATGAACATCAAGCGGCTGATGGACTTGGGCTGCTACCGCGGCCTGCGGCATCGCCGCGGCCTGCCGGTGCGCGGCCAGCGCACCCACACCAACGCACGCACGCGCAAGGGCCCCGCCAAGGCCATCGCCGGCAAGAAGAAATAGGGGGCAGGCCAATGGCTCGCGAAAGGGCGCGCATCAAGCGCAAGGAACGCAAGAACATCTCCACCGGCGTGGCGCATGTGAACGCCAGCTTCAACAACACCAAGATCCTGATCGCCGACGCCCAGGGCAACGCGATCGCCTGGTCCTCGGCCGGGACGATGGGCTTCAAGGGCTCGCGCAAGTCCACGCCTTATGCCGCGCAGATGGCCGCCGAGGACGCCGGCCGCAAGGCGCAGGAGCACGGCGTGCGCACGCTCGAAGTGCAGGTGCAGGGCCCGGGCTCGGGCCGCGAGAGCGCGCTGCGCGCGCTCGGCGCCGTGGGCTTCCAGATCACCGCGATCAAGGACGTGACTCCCATCGCGCACAACGGCTGTCGACCGCCCAAGCGCCGGCGCGTCTGAGAGACGGGAGAGATTTCACTGCCCGCCCCTCCGGCGGGCGGTTTCAGTTTGCATTTCCTCGGGCGTTCGCCGGCCATCTGGATCGGTCGGCGGACAGGAATGGAGGGCCATGAACATGATGATCCACAAGAACTGGCAGGAGCTGATCCGGCCGACCGCCCTCGAGATCAAGGCCGGCGCCGATCCCTTCCGCCAGGCCACCGCGGTCGCCGAGCCGCTGGAGCGCGGGTTCGGCCTCACGCTCGGCAACGCGCTGCGCCGGGTGCTGCTCTCCTCGCTCCAGGGGGCCGCGATCACCAGCGTGCAGATCGACGGCGTGCTGCATGAATTCTCCAGCGTGCCCGGCGTGCGCGAGGACGTCACCGACATCGTGCTGAACCTCAAGGGCGTCGCGGTGAAGATGGAGGTCGAGGGGCCCAAGCGCATCGAGATCCGCGCCACCGGCCCCGGCGTGGTGACCGCGGGCGACATCGCCACCACCAACGGCATCGAGATCCTCAACCGCGAGCACCTGATCTGCCACCTCGACGACGGCGCCTCGGTCTACATGGAGCTGACCGTCGAGCAGGGCAAGGGCTATGTCGCGGCGGAGAAGAACCGCCCCGAGGATGCGCCGATCGGGCTCATCTCGGTCGACGCGCTGTTCTCGCCGATCAAGAAGGTCAGCTACAAGGTCGAGCCGACCCGCGAGGGCCAGGTGCTCGATTACGACAAGCTGACGCTGCAGCTCGAGACCGACGGCTCGATCAAGCCGGAGGATGCCATCGCCTATGCGGCGCGCATCATCCAGGACCAGCTCTCGGTCTTCGTCAACTTCGAGGAGCCGAGCGCGGGCACCCGCACCGACGAGGAAAGCGATCTCGAGTTCAACCCGCTCTTGCTCAAGAAGGTCGACGAGCTCGAGCTCTCGGTGCGCTCGGCCAACTGCCTGAAGAACGACAACATCGTCTATATCGGCGACCTGATCCAGAAGACCGAGGCGGAGATGCTGCGCACCCCGAACTTCGGCCGCAAGTCGCTCAACGAGATCAAGGAGGTGCTGACCGGCATGGGCCTGCATCTCGGCATGGAGATCATCGACTGGCCGCCGGAGAACATCGAGGATCTGGCCAAGAAGTTCGAGGACCAGTTCTGATCCGACCCGGAACGGGCAATCCCGCCCCAAGGAGGCGGCCCCGCCGCAGGGCCGCCGGACAAAGCACAAAGGAATGAAGAGATGCGCCACGGAACCGGCTACCGCAAGCTCAACCGCACCCACGAGCACCGCAAGGCGATGTTCGCCAACATGGCGGCGAGCCTGATCGAGCACGAGCAGATCAAGACGACCCTGCCCAAGGCCAAGGAGATGAAGCGGATCATCGACAAGCTGATCACGCTGGGCAAGCGCGGCGACCTGCACGCCCGCCGCCTCGCCGCCTCCGAGATCAAGCAGGACGCCGCCGTCGCCAAGCTCTTCGAGACCCTCGGCCCGCGCTACAAGGAGCGCCAGGGCGGCTATTCCCGCGTGCTCAAGGCCGGCTTCCGCTACGGCGATGCCGCGCCGATGGCGATCCTCGAACTCGTCGACCGCGATGCCGCCGCCAAGGGCGCCGGCGACAAGGCCCGCGTCGCCGCCGAGGAGGCCGCCGCGGCCGCCGAATAACGGCATCCCCGCGACATCGGACACGAAGCCCGCGAACCGGCCGGTTCGCGGGCTTCTTCGTTTTCGCGGTGCCGTGCGGACATAGCCTTGCATATCATAACCTAGCTTAGTATATTGCCGGGCATGGACAGAATCGAACCTCCCGCCCTCGGCTTCCTGCTGATCGACGCGGCGCGCCTGCTGCGGCGCCGCTTCGAGCAGGAGAGCCGGGACATCCCGATGACCTCGGCGCAGCTGCAGATCATCGCGCGGCTGAAGCGCAACGAGGGGCTCGGCCAGGCGGCGCTCGCGGCGCTGCTCGAGATCGAGCCGATGACGCTCAGCCGCCACATCGACCGGATGGAGGCCGCCGGACTCGTGGAGCGGCGCCCCGACCCGAACGACCGCCGCGCCCGGCGCATCCATACCACCGAGACGGCGCGCGCGCTCCTCGAGCCGATGCGTGCCCGCGCCGCCACCGTCTACGAGGAGGCGCTGGCGGGTCTCGCGCCGGCCGAGCGCGATGCGCTCGTCGCCCATCTCCAGACCATCGTTTCCAACCTCTGCACTGGTGCCGCCGAAGCGGCGGGCGACGAACGGCGCAGCGCCGCGACGGGAACCTGACCCATGAGCGACCCGGCCCCGGAACCGACCACCGAGACGAAGCCCGCCCCGCGGCTCGTCACCACCGATCCCGCCGCCCCGACCGCACCCGCGACACCGCGCCCGCCCGCCCGCCGCCGACGCAGGCTCCTGATCGCGGCGCTGCCGCTCGCGCTCGCCCTCGGCGGCGGCTACGCTTGGGTGACCGGCGGGCGCTATGTCGAGACCGAGGACGCCTATGTCCAGCAGGACCGCGTTTCGGTGATGCCGCAGGTCAGCGGCCAGATCGCCGAGGTGAATGTCGCCGAGAACCAGCGGGTGAAGGCGGGCGCGACCCTCTTCACCATCGACGACGCGAGCTACCGCAACGCCGTGGAGCAGGCGCAGGCGCGCCTTGCCTCGGCGCGCCTCGACGTCGAGCGGCTCAAGGCCGCCTATGACGAGGCGGTCGCCGAGGCGGACACGGCGCGGGATTCCTTCGAGACCGCCCGGACCCAGGACGACCGCCAGCAGAAGCTGCTCGGCTCGGGCGTGGTCAGCCAGTCCGCCGCCGACGACAGCGCGCTGAAGCTCCAGATCGCCCGGGGCGCGGTCACCAAGGCCGAGAGCGCGCTGGTCTCGGCCAGGGCCTCCCTCGCCGGCGATCCGGCGATCACCACCGACCGGCATCCCGACGTGCTCGAGGCGCTCGCCGCCCTGCATGCCGCCGAGCTCGATCTCGCCCGCACCAGGGTGGTGGCCCCGGACGACGGCATCGTCAGCCAGACCGACCGGCTGCAGCGGGGCCAGTACGTGACGCCGGCGGTGCCGGTCCTGAGCCTCGTCGCCGCCGGCGACAGCTGGATCGAGGCCAATTACAAGGAGACCGAGCTCACCCACATGCACCCCGGCCAGCGGGCGGAGGTCACGGTCGACACCTACGCCGATGAGCCGCTCACCGGCGAGATCGCCTCGATCGGCGCGGGCACAGGCTCGGAATTCGCGCTCTTGCCGCCGCAGAACGCCACCGGCAACTGGGTGAAGGTTGTGCAAAGGGTGCCGGTCCGCATCGGCATCGACGCCGGCCAGGACCTGCCGACGCTGCGCGCGGGCATGAGCGCGCGGGTCTCGGTCGATACCGGCCATGCCCGCGGCCTGCCCGGTTTCGTCTCCGCCGCGCTCGCCGCGGTCGGGCTCGGGGCCGCCACCGCCGACACCGCCGGCACCGGCGCCAGCGCCGCGACCGGAGACCGCTGATGCCCTCGGCCGCGGCCGAGGCGGGCCCGGTCCCGAACAAGGCCCTGATCACCGTCTCGATCATGCTGGCGACGATCATGCAGGTGCTCGACACCACGATCGCCAATGTGGCGCTGCCGAGCATGCAGGGCTCGCTCGGCGCGGCGCAGGACCAGATCACCTGGGTGCTGACCTCCTATATCGTCGCCGCCGGGATCATGACGCCGGTCACCGGCTGGCTCGCCGACCGCATCGGCCTGCGCGAGCTCTTCATCGTCTCCACCGCCGGCTTCACCGTGGCCTCGATGGCCTGCGGCCTCGCCACCAGCCTCGAGGAGATGATCCTCTTCCGCGTGCTCCAGGGCGTCTTCGGCGCCGCCCTCGTGCCGCTCTCCCAGACCGTGCTCCTCGACATCAACACCCGCGAGGAGCACGGCCGCGCCATGGCGATCTGGGGCGCCGGCATCATGGTCGGCCCGATCATCGGCCCGACGCTGGGCGGCTGGCTGACCGAGACCTTCGGCTGGCGCTACGTCTTCTTCGTCAACCTGCCCGTGGGCATCCTGGCGCTCGCCGGGCTCATGGCCTTCCTGCCGGAATCGCCGCGCCGGGAGCGCAGCTTCGATGTCTTCGGCTTCGCGATGCTCTCGATCGCCATCGGCGCGCTGCAGCTGATGCTCGACCGCGGCGAGCAGGTCGACTGGTTCGCCTCGGCCGAGACCTGGATCTATCTCGGCCTCACCGTCTCCGGCCTCTGGGCCTTCGTGCTGCACGTCACCTCCGGCCGCGCGCATCCGTTCATGGAACCGGCGATGTTCCGCGACCCGAATTTCGTCACCGCGCTGGTGCTGATCTTCATGGTCGGGATGATCCTGCTCGCGGGGCTCGCGCTGCTGCCGCCGATGCTGCAGAACCTCTACGGCTATCCGGTGATCACCACCGGCTGGGTGCTCGCGCCGCGCGGGGTCGGGACCATGGTCTCGATGATCGTCGTCGGGCGGCTGGTCGGCCGGGTCGATGCCCGCATCCTGATCCTCGCGGGCCTCTCGCTCACCGCCTGTTCGCTCTGGCAGATGACCGGCTTCTCGCCGGCGATGGACCAGCGCCCGCTGGTCGTCTCGGGCGTGGTCCAGGGCCTCGGTCTCGGCCTGGTCTTCGTGCCGCTCTCCACGCTCGCCTTCGCCACCCTCGAGCCCCGGTTCCGCGCCGAGGCCGCCGCGCTCTTCAGCCTCGTGCGCAACATCGGCTCCTCGGTCGGCATCTCCATCGTGGCGACCCAGCTCGCGCATAACATGGCCGCGGCGCGGGGCGATCTCGTCTCCGGGCTGACGCCCTTCAACCAGAACCTCGACAGCCTGCTGGGCGGCTCGACCGACATCTTCGCGACGCTGGCCCAGCTCGAGGCCCAGCTCCGCGCCCAGGCGGCGATCGTCGCCTATATCGACGACTTCATGCTCATGTTCTACCTGACGCTCGCGGCGATCCCGCTGGTCTTCCTGCTGCGCAGGCCCGGCGCCCCCTCGGGCAACGGCGGAGCCGCGGCCGCGGCGATGGAATAGGGCGCCGAAGACCGCCGGACGACCATGGCCCGGTCCCGGCGGCCGGGCGCGAGGCTGCCGCGCCGTCCAACGCCTTTACTGCCCAGTGGCACCCGGCCCCGCCGCGGTGATAGGGTGCCGCGATGGCCGATCTCTTCGATCCCCGACCCGCCGACCGACCCGCCCCGCCCGCGCGCGAGGCGCCGCGGCCGCTCGCCGACCGCCTGCGTCCCCGGACGCTGGCGGAGGTGGTGGGGCAGGACCACGTGCTCGGCCCCGACGGCCCGCTCGGCGCCATGCTCGCCGACGGAAACCTCGGCTCGATCGTCTTCTGGGGCCCGCCCGGGGTGGGCAAGACCACCATCGCCCGGCTGCTCGCCGACGCCACCGATCTCGCCTTCGTCCAGATCAGCGCCATCTTCACCGGCGTCGCGGATCTCAAGAAGATCTTCGAGGCCGCCCGGCTCCGCCGCTCGAACGGCCGCGGCACCCTGCTCTTCGTCGACGAGATCCACCGCTTCAACAAGGCGCAGCAGGATGCCTTCCTGCCGCTGATGGAGGACGGCACCATCGTGCTGGTGGGCGCCACCACCGAGAATCCCTCCTTCGAGCTCAACGCGGCACTCCTGTCGCGCGCCCGCGTACTCACCCTGCACCGCCTCGACGATGCGGCCCTCGAGCGGCTGTCCGAACGCGCGGAGGCCGAGCTCGGCCATGCCCTGCCGCTCTCGCCCGAGGCCCGGGCGACGCTCGCCGGCATGGCCGACGGCGACGGCCGGGCGCTTCTCAACCTGATCGAGCAGATCGCGGGCGAGGGCGGGACGCTCGACGCCGCGGCGCTGGCGAGGCGCCTGACCCGGCGGGCGGCGCTCTTCGACAAGACCGGCGACGGCCATTACAACCTGATCTCGGCACTGCACAAATCCGTGCGCGGCTCCGACCCCGACGCCGCGCTCTACTGGCTGGCGCGCATGCTCCGGGGCGGCGAGGATCCGCGCTTCCTCGCGCGGCGAATCACCCGCATGGCGGTGGAGGACATCGGGCTCGCCGATCCCGCGGCGCTGCGGCTCTGCCTCGACGCCTGGCAGAGCTTCGAGCGGCTCGGCTCGCCCGAGGGCGAGCTGGCGCTGGCCGAGGCGGTGATCTACCTCGCGCTCGCCCCGAAATCGAATGCCGCCTACCGGGCCTTCGGGGCGGCGATGGCGGCGGCCGAGAAGACCGGCTCGCTCGATCCGCCCAAGCATATCCTGAATGCCCCGACTCGCCTGATGAAGGAGGAAGGCTACGGCCGGGGCTACCGCTACGACCACGATGTCGAATCGGGCTTCTCCGGCCAGGATTATTTTCCGCCCGGCATGGCCCGGCCGCGATTCTACGAGCCCACCGACCGCGGTTCCGAGCGGGATCTGCGAAAAAGGGCTTTGTACCTCGAAGAAGAGCGCGCTAGGCTGTCTCAATCGGGTTCCGAGTAGCTGCCAGGCAAGACGGCAGGGACCCGCCGCGACAAGAGGGAGGTCGCCGGTCATCGCCACGGTTCGGCAGACGCGCAAGGACGAGTTCATCCAGCTCGTCTATGTGAGCACGGCGGCGGAAACGCTGCGCCCCGCCGACCTCGACACGATCGCCGAGGTTTCGCGCCGCAGAAACGAGCAGGCCGGGCTGACCGGCTTCCTGCTGCACCAGGGCCCGCGCTTCTACGGCGTCCTCGAAGGGCCGACCCGCGCGCTCTTCGCCCGGATGGAGGCGATCGTGACCGATCCGCGCCATCGCCGCGTCGTGGTGCTGCGCGAGGACACGATCACCGAGCGCCGGTTCCGCAACTGGAGCTTCGGCATCCTTCCGGCGGTGCCGATACGGCCGGCCCAGGGCGCCACGGTCGAGTTCATCAGCGATTTCGCGCGGCGCATGTGACCGGGGGTAATCGTATTTCGATTTTGTGCATCGGCAACATTGACTCCTGCTACTTTTTGGGGTGAGTGAACACCAACTTCTATTTTCTGCGGATCGGGTATGCCAAACGGGTCAGGCGCCATATCGCTGGTCGAGTTCTCCTATGCATCGGAGGCGACGTCGGAGCTTCCGCCGTCCGCGCTCCTGCGGCTGGAGGCCCAGGCGCGGCGATTCAATCTCGAACACGGGCTGACCGGGGAGCTGCGCTTCGACGGCCGCAGCTTCACCCAGGTCCTGGAGGGCTGCTGGTCGGCGATCATGCCGCTCTCGGCGCGAATCCTCACCGACCGCCGGCACGGCTCGATCTCGATCACCGCCTTCCGCCCGATCCCCGCGCGGCGGTTCACGACCTGGAGCTCCGCCGGCTTCGGGGTCGGCGAGGTCGCGGCGCTGCGCTCGGCCAGCGCGGCCGGCAATCTCCGCTTCCTGCCGCTGGTGCCGCGCCTGCCGCTCGAGGGCGACACCGAGAACGGCCGCGAGACGGCCCGAGCCACCACCTGAAGGCGAACCTCCCGGCCGCCGCCTTGACATTCCCGGCCCGGACGGGCCTTTGAGCGGCATTCGTTCCCGACAGGATGCCGAGATGCCTCCGCTTCTGCAGATCGCCCTGGGCGGCGCCATCGGCGCGATGCTGCGCTATCTGGTCTCGGCGCAGATCGCCCGCAGGACGGGGATCGAATATCCTTGGGGAACCCTGAGCGTTAACGTCCTGGGATCCTTCGTCATGGGCCTCGCGGCGGCCGTGCTGCTGCGCCGGATGGATTCCGAGCTGCAGCATCTCGCGCCCTTCGTGATGACCGGCATGCTCGGCGGCTTCACGACCTTCTCCGCCTTCTCGCTCGAGGTCTTCCTGCTCGTCGAGCGCGGCCGGCCGGGGCTGGCGCTGTTCTATGCGGGAAGCTCGGTGGTGCTCGGCCTCGCCGCCTTCGCGCTCGGGCTCTGGTCGCTCCGGGCCTGGAGCACGGGATGAGCGGCCCGGAACAGGTGAGGATCACACCCGAGGAGGCGGATGTCCGGCTCGACCGCTGGCTGCGCCGGCGCCATCCCCATGTGCCGCAGGGGCTGGTCGAGCGCCTGTGCCGCAAGGGCGAGATCCGCGTGGACGGCGGCCGGGTCCGCCCGGCGACCCGGCTTGAGGCGGGCCAGACCGTGCGCCTGCCCCCGATCCCCGAGCCGCGCGACACCCCGGCCGCCGCTGCGCCGCAGCCGGCGGTCTCCGAGGCCGATGCCGCGATGATCCGCGCCTGCGTGATCTGGCGCGACGAGGACGTGCTGGCGCTGAACAAGCCGCCGGGGCTCGCGGTCCAGGGCGGCTCCGGCCAGCGCCGGCACGTGGACGGGCTGGCCGAGGCGCTGCGCTTCGGCGCCGAGGAAAAGCCGCGGCTGGTGCACCGGCTCGACCGCGATACCTCGGGCGTGCTCCTGATGGCGCGCAGCGCGCGCGCGGCCGCCGGGCTGACGCGCGCCTTCCGCGACCGCACCGCGCGCAAGACCTATTGGGCGGTGGTCGCGGGCCTGCCCTCGCCGCGGGCCGGGACCATCCGCTACGGGCTGGTCAAGGCGCCGGGCCACGGAACCGGCGGCGAGGGCGAGAAGATGCTCTGCATCGCCCCCGCAGACATCGCCCGCACCGAAGGCGCCAAGCGCGCGACGACCGACTACCGGGTGATCGAGGCGGCGGCCCAGCGCGCTTCCTGGGTCGCGCTGCGCCCGGTGACGGGGCGCACGCACCAGCTGCGCGCGCATATGGCCGCCATCGGGCATCCGGTGGTCGGCGACGGCAAATACGGCACCAATGCCCAGGAGAACACCGGCACGGGCTGGGGCGCCCAGCTCGGCGGCGGCGTCAGCCGCAAGCTGCACCTGCATGCGCGGTCGCTCGACCTGATCCATCCCCGGACGGGGGCGCTGCTGTCGCTCACCGCCCCCTTGCCCGAGCATATGGCGCGGACCTGGGCGCTCTTCGGCTGGCTGCCCGAGGATGCGCCCGCCGACCCCTTCGGGGAGGCGGCATGAGCGGGCCGATGCGCCTCGTCGTCTTCGACATGGACGGGACGCTGATCGACAGCCAGCACCTGATCGTGGCGGCGATGGAACGGGCCTTCGCCGCGGTCGGGCAGCCGGCGCCGGAGCGCGAGCGCATCCTTTCGGTGGTGGGGCTCTCGCTGCCCGAGGCGATGGGCGCGCTCGCGCCGCATCTCGCGCCGGGGGACGTCTTCGCCCTGGCCGAGCAATACCGCATGGGCTTCGTGGCGCAGCGGGCGGCCGGTGGTGCCGCGGCCCATGCGCCGCTCTATCCGGGGGCGCGGGCAGCGCTCGACCGGCTGGCCGCGGAGCCCGCGACGCTGATGGGGGTAGCGACCGGCAAGGCGCGGCGGGGGCTCGAGCACAGCTTCGACGCCCATGGGATCGGCGGCTATTTCGCGACCGCCCAGACCTCGGACGGCCATCCCTCCAAGCCGCATCCCTCGATGCTCCTGCGCGCGCTTCAGGAAACCGGCTGCGCGGCGCGCCATGCGGTGATGATCGGCGATACCGAATTCGACATCGCCATGGGGCGCGCCGCCGGCTTCGCGACCGTCGCCGTCGCCTGGGGCTATCATCCGCGCGCGCGGTTGGTGGCCGCCGGCGCCGATGTGGTGGTCGAGCGCTTCGACGACCTCGACGGGGCGCTGGACGGCCTGCGGAGCGCGGCGCGATGAGCGGCATGCCCAGGCGCCGCTTCTGGTCGCGGGCCTCCGTGCGCGCGGGTCCCGAGGGCCACGGCGTCCGGCTCGACGCGCGCCCGCTCAACACGCCCGCCGGCGCGCCGCTGGTCCTGCCGACCGCGGCGCTGGCCCAGGCGATCGCCGACGAATGGAATGCGCTCGAAGGCGAGATCGACCCCGACCGCCTGCCGCTGACGCGCTTCGCGAATTCCGCCATCGACCGGGTGGTGCCCGCCCGCGACGCGGTGATCGAGGCGATCGCCGCCTTTGGCGCCAGCGACCTGCTCTGCTACCGCGCCGATGCGCCCGCCGAGCTCCGGGCGCGGCAGGCTGCGGCCTGGGATCCCTGGCTCACCTGGTGCGCGCGCGACCTCGGGGCGCCGCTGATCGCGGTGTTCGGCCTCATGCCGCATCCCCAGCCGGATGCCAGCCTTGCGGCCCTGCGCGAATCGGTCGCGGCGATGGATGCCTTCGAACTGGCCGCGCTGCACGAGATGGTTGTGCTGTCCGGCTCGCTCGTGCTCGCATTGGCGGTAGCGCGGGGCGCTCTCGCGCCAGAGCAGGCCTGGCAATTGTCGCGCCTCGACGAGATCTGGCAGGCGGAGCATTGGGGCCTCGACGCCGAGGCGGAAGCGGCCGCGACAAGAAAGCAAACGGATTTCCATCTCGCCGCAATGATGATGCGCAACCTGTCGGGTTCGCGCAATTTGTGAGCGGAGGTTCGCAGGTCTCGGCCGTTAACCTTGATGTTCCTTAACGTACTGCTAAAACAAGACATAGCATGAATATTGGATCTGACGCATCCGGCGGCGGTCGGACGGCGCACGAATTGTGCGCCGAAGCCGGACTGTGCGCCGCAACCACAACGGGGAGAAGTTCCATGAAACATCCGATCTGGATCGCCGCCACCATCGCCGGCGGTCTCGCCGCCGGCGCCGCCTCGGCCCAGACGCTCGATGCGGTCAAGACGAACGACGTGCTGAAATGCGGCGTCAACACCGGGCTCGCCGGTTTCGCCGGCCCGGATCCGAACGGCCGCTGGGTCGGCTTCGACGTGGCCTTCTGCCGGGCGATGGCCGCGGCGGTGCTCGGGGACCAGGACAAGGTGCAGTTCGTGCCCCTGACCGGCGAGACGCGCTTCACCGCGCTGGCCTCGGGCGAGGTCGACTACCTGTCGCGCAACACCACCTGGACCCTGACCCGCGACGTCGATCTCGGCTTCACCTTCATCGGCGTGAACTATTACGACGGCCAGGGCTTCATCGTTCCGGCCGAGCTCGGCGTGACCTCCGCAACCGAACTCGACGGCGCCACGGTCTGCATCCAGACCGGCACCACGACCGAGCTCAACCTCGCCGACTTCTTCGCCGCCAACGGCATCTCCTACGATCCGGTGCCGATCCAGACCAATTCCGAGGCGCTGCAGCAATACCAGGCCGGCGCCTGCGACGCCTATACCACCGACGCCTCGGGGCTCGCCGCCTCGCGCGCGACCTTCGAGAACCCCGACGATCACGTGATCCTGCCGGAGATCATCTCCAAGGAGCCGCTCGGGCCGCTGGTGCGCGAGGGCGACGACCAATGGGCCGACATCGGCCGCTGGGTGCTCAACGCGCTGATCGCGGCCGAGGAATACGGCATCACCGCCGAGAACGCCGCCGAGATGGCCGCGAGCTCCCAGAACCCCGAGATCCGCCGCCTGCTCGGCTCCGAGAGCAATCTCGGCGAGATCCTCGGCCTCGAGGCCGACTGGGCGGTCAAGGCGATCCAGGCCCAGGGCAATTACGGCGAGATCTTCGCCGCGAACATCGGCGAGGGCACCCCGATCAACCTTGCGCGCGGCCTGAACGCGCAATGGACCGACGGCGGCCTGATGTATTCGCCGCCGTTCCGCTGACCGGCGCCCGGGCGTGCGCTCCGGCGCGCGCCCGACCGGATCCGGGCGATGACGATCGGCGCTCCCACCGGCCGTGACCGCTCGCCGCCCCGCGGCGGCCCGCTTCGCGAGGAGTCGCGATGACCAGCATCGACACGCATCAGGAGCCCTTCCGGCTCGGAATGCTGCTCAACGACACGCGCTACCGCTCGCTGACGATCCAGGTCTTCGCGCTGGCGGCCTTCATCCTCGCCACCGCCTGGCTGGTGAGCAACACGGTCCAGAACCTCTCCGCGCTCGGCAAGGACTTCAGCTTCACCTTCCTCGGCTCCCGCGCCGGCTACGACATCAGCCAGACGCTGGTTCCCTATACCAACAACAGCACCCATGGCCGGGCGGCGCTCGTGGGGATCCTCAACACCATCCTGATCGCCATCCTCGGCTGCGCCCTCGCCACCGTTCTCGGCGTGCTCATCGGCGTGCTGCGGCTCTCGGGGAACTGGATCGTCGCCCGGATCGCGGCGGTCTATGTGGAGGGCTTCCGCAACGTCCCGGTGCTGCTCTGGATCATCGCCATCATGGCGATCATCACCGAAAGCGCCCCGGCCCCGAGCGCCTTCCGCGGCGAGGAGGCCAGCGCCAGCATGCTCTTCGGCGCCTTCGCCGTCACCAACCGCGGGCTCTACATGCCCTGGCCGGTGCTCGGGCCGGGCTGGCAACTGGTGGTCCTGACCTTCCTCGCCTCGCTCGCCGCCATCGTCTTCCTCCGCCGCCAAGCGCGGCGACGCCAGGAGGAGACGGGAGAGATCCTGCCGATCTTCTGGCTCGGCACCGGCCTCTTCTTCGTGCCGGTCCTGCTGGTCGACGCGCTGCTCGGCGGGCCGATCACCCTCGACTATCCGGTGCTCGAGCGCTTCAACTTCGCGGGCGGCGGCTTCGTCGACAAGGCGCTGCTCGCGCTCTGGCTGGCGCTCTCGCTCTATACCGGCTCCTATATCGCCGAGATCGTGCGCGCCGGCATCCTCGCGGTGCCGCGCGGCCAGACCGAGGCGGCGAGCGCGCTGGGGCTCCGGCCGCGGCGGGTGATGAGCCTCGTCATCCTGCCCCAGGCGCTCCGGGTCATCGTGCCGCCGCTGATCTCGCAATACCTCAACCTCACCAAGAACTCCTCGCTCGCCATCGCCGTCGGCTACATGGACGTGCGCGCCACGCTGGGCGGCATCACCATGAACCAGACCGGGCGCGAGCTCGAATGCATGCTGCTGCTCATGGGCTTCTACCTGCTCGTCAGCCTCGGGATCTCCTCGGTGATGAACTGGTACAACGCCTCCGTGGCGCTGAAGGAGCGCTGAGATGGCGGGGGCCGGGTCCTTCCGCCGGGAGATGCTCGAGGCGCAGGCGCCGCCGGCCGCGCGCACCGGCCGGCTGCGCTGGCTGCAGGAGAACCTCTTCTCGAGCTGGCAGAACGCGCTCCTTACCCTGCTGTCGCTCGCGGCGATCCTCTGGCTGGTCGCCCATGTCTGGCCCTGGTTCGCGCATTCGGTCTGGGACGCCGGCTCGCTCACCGAATGCCGCGCGATCATCCGCGAGACCTGGGGCGAGGGCGCGAGCGGCGCCTGCTTCGCGGTGATCCGCGAGCGCTGGCAGCAGTTCCTCTTCGGCTTCTACCCGCGCGAGCTCTACTGGCGCCCGACGCTCGCCTTCGTGCTGATGTTCGCGGCGCTGGCGCCGATCCTCTTCGCCGAGCTGCCCCGCCGGCTCCGCTGGTTTGCGGTCGCCTTCCCCGGCATCGCCTACTGGCTGCTCTGGGGCGGCCCGGCCTCGGTGCCGCTGGCGGTTTATGCCGGCTTCGCCATCGCCTTCCTGGTGCACCGGGCCGTCGCCGCCCGGGCCTCGGAGCTCGTCGCCCTGATCCTGGCGGCCGCCGCCATGATCCTCTGGTGGCTGCATCTCGCCGGCCCGGTGGCGCGCGCCCTGCCGATCCTGCCGCTCCAGCCGGTCGGCTCGAGCCGCTTCGGCGGCTTCACCCTCTCGCTGGTGATCGGCGTGACCGGCATCGCCTTCTCCCTGCCGCTCGGCATCCTGCTCGCGCTCGGCCGCCGCTCGCAGATGTTCTTCGTCACCACCCTGTGCGTCGGCTTCATCGAGTTCATCCGCGGCGTGCCGCTGATCACCCTGCTGCTGGTGGCCTCGTTCCTGCTCAACATCTTCCTGCCGCCCGGCACCAATTTCGACATCATCCTGCGCGTGATCATCATGGTGACGCTCTTCGCTTCGGCCTACATGGCCGAGGTGATCCGCGGCGGGCTGGCGGCCCTGCCGCGCGGCCAATACGAGGCCGCGGACGCGCTCGGCCTCGATTACTGGAAGTCGACGCGGCTGATCATCATGCCGCAGGCGCTCAAGATCTCGATCCCCGGCATCGTCAATACCTTCATCAGCCTCTTCAAGGACACGACGCTGGTGGCGATCATCGGACTTCTCGACCCGATCGGCCTGACCACCGCGATCCGCGCCGACACCAACTGGAACGGCATCGTCTGGGAGCTCTACGGCTTCGTTGCGTTGCTGTTCTTTCTGTGCTGCTACGGGATGTCGCAGTATTCCCAATACCTCGAGCGCAAGCTCCGGACCGGCCAGCGCTAGGAGATCCGCCCATGAGCGAGACCGTCATCGACCAGCCGATCGACCGCAGCGGGATGAAGGTGTCCGACGAGGTCGCCATCGAGATCGTCGGCATGAACAAGTGGTTCGGCGAGTTCCACGTGCTGCGCGACATCGACCTGACCGTCTACAAGGGCGAGCGCATCGTGGTCTGCGGCCCCTCGGGCTCGGGCAAGTCCACCCTGATCCGCTGCATCAACCGGCTGGAGGAGCACCAGAAGGGCAGGATCGCCGTCGACGGCGTCGAACTGACTTCGGATCTGAAGAACATCGACAAGATCCGCTCCGAAGTCGGCATGGTGTTCCAGCATTTCAACCTCTTCCCGCATCTGACGATCCTGGAGAACTGCACGCTGGCGCCGATCTGGGTGCGCAAGACCCCGAAGAAGGAAGCCGAGGCCGACGCGATGCAGTTCCTGACCAAGGTCCGGATCCCCGAGCAGGCGGACAAGTATCCCGGTCAGCTCTCGGGCGGCCAGCAGCAGCGCGTGGCGATCGCCCGCGCGCTCTGCATGCGCCCCAAGATCATGCTCTTCGACGAGCCGACCTCCGCCCTCGACCCCGAGATGATCAAGGAGGTGCTCGACACCATGATCGAGCTCGCCGAGGAGGGCATGACGATGATCTGCGTCACCCACGAGATGGGCTTCGCCCAGGCGGTGGCCAATCGGGTGATCTTCATGGACCAGGGCCAGATCGTCGAGCAGAACGAGCCCAAGGCCTTCTTCAACAATCCCCAGTCGGAGCGCACCAAGCTCTTCCTGAGCCAGATCCTCGGGCATTGATGCGACAGCCGCGCGCGGATGTGTCACCTGCCAGATCCGCGAAGGGGAGGTGACGGCCCCGCGGGCATGGGCGCGGGACCGAAACCACCATCCGGATCCAGTATGCGGTCAGCCCCCCGCAGGCCATCCGGCGGGCGTCATCGGGCGCGTTAACACTTTTTCCCTTTTGAATCAGCATGTTGAAATCTGTCCCCATGGGGACGGCGCCGCGGCGTCATTCGAGCGTCCGCGGCACCACGAAATCATGCAGCCGCCCGCTGCCCAGGACGACCTCGCTCCAGGTCGCCGCATCGAAATCGATGACCGCCGTCGCGCCGGTCGGGAACTTCTCGAAGGCCGCATCCTCGGGCGCGGCTTCCAGAATGAGCCGCGCGAAGCTCCCGATGCCGGGCTGATGCCCCAGGACCAGCAGCCGTGCCACGTCCGGCGCCTGCTGCACGGCGGCGAGGATGGCCGCCGTATCGGCCTGATAGAGCTCCGTCACATAGGTCGTCGGCGTGCCCCCGATCTTCTCGACGACCCGCGACCAGGTCTCCTGCGCGCGCCGGGCGTTCGAGACCAGGGCGTGGTCGGGCGCATAGCCCTTCGACTTCAGCCACCGGGCGATCAGCCCGGCGCCGCGCCGGCCGCGCCGGTTGAGCGGCCTGTCGAGGTCGCGCTGCTCCGGGTCGGACCAGCTCGACTTGGCATGGCGCATCAGGATGAGGCGTCGCATCCTCAATGACTGCCATGAAAGGCGTGCATGTGGAAGGCCGATTGTGCCTCGACCCGCCGGCCGGCACCGACCGGACAGGCCCGGCGCACCGCGCAGCCGCGGCCCAGGCAATCCGCTCCCGCAGCGGTGTCCAGGAAGCCGTGGCAGGCCCGGAGATCGTAGCCGGCCTGCCCCAGCGCCCCGACGGGGCAGGCGTCGAGACAGAAACGCGGGCAGGCGTCGCAGGGCCGCGGGCCGGGTCGCGGCAACTCGAAGCGCTGCGCGAAGGCCAGCGCGCCGCGGAACGAGACCATGAGCCCGGCGGTCTCGTGCACCAGGAGCCCCACGGGCGAGCTCCAGGCATGCCCGCTGCGGATCGCCCAGCGCAGGAAGGGCCGATACGGCGGCCCGCCGAACGGGAAGAACGCCTCCGCGCCGAGGCGGTCGGCGAGCCCGCCGATCACCCGCGCCGACCAACGGTCGAGCGGATCCGCGCCACTGTCGCGATATTCCGCGCCGGCACGGAACGCCGCCCAGAACCCGGGCTCCTCCGGCCCGAGCAGCACGAGCGTCCCGCATTCCGCCGGCAGGCCGTCGTCGGGTGCGGGGTGGAAGGCCCCGAGCACGGCCAGCGCCTCGCCGCGGGCGGCGCGGGCCACCTCCTCCAGGCGCCCCGGCCGCGAAGCCATGGCTATGCCGCCCGGATCAGCGTGCCGGCTCCATGGGCGGTGAAGAGCTCGAGCAGGACCGCATGCGGCGCGCGCCCGTCGAGGATGACCACCGCGCGCACCCCGCCCTCGATCGCCTCGAGCGCGGTCTGGGTCTTGGGGATCATCCCGCCCGAGATCACGCCCGAGGCGGTGAGATCGCGCACCGCCGCGGCGTTGAGCTCGGTCAGCACGGTGCCGGAGGCGTCCTTGACCCCCGCGACATCGGTCAGGAGCAGCAGCCGGTCGGCCTTCATCGCCGCGGCCACAGCGCCCGCCGCAGTGTCGCCGTTGACGTTGAAGGTTTCGCCGTGCCGGCCCATGCCCACGGGCGCGACCACCGGGATGAAGTCCGAGCCGAGGAAGTTCTTCAGGATCTCGGGATGCATCTCGACCGGCTTGCCGACGAAGCCGAGATCGACCGCCACCTCCTCGCCGTCGCGCAGGGTCGTCCGGATGTCCTTCTCGCAGATCATCAGGTTCGCGTCCTTGCCGGAAAGGCCGATCGCCTTGCCGCCCTGGGCGTTGATCGCCTGCACGATGCGCTTGTTGATCCGGCCCGAGAGCACCATCTCCACGACCTCGACGGTCGCCGCGTCGCTGACGCGCTTGCCGTCGACGAATTCCGAGGGAATGGCCAGCCGCTGGAGCATCTCGTTGATCATCGGGCCGCCGCCGTGCACGACCACCGGATTCACGTTGCATTGCTTCATCAGCACGACGTCGCGGGCGAAGTCGGCCATCTCCTTCTCGTCGCCCATGGCATGGCCGCCGAACTTGATGACGATCGTCGCGCCGTCGTAGCGCTGGAGATAGGGCAGCGCCTCGGAGAGCGTGCGGGCGGTCGCGATCCAGTCGCGGGTCATGGCGGCGGATCTCTCCATCTCTCGTCCCCTTGCTCTCGCTCGGCGGCAGGGGATACTCTGCAGGGCGACCCGACACAAGGAGGCCGTCTTGGCCCGTGCGCGCAGCAGCCTGATCCTCGCGGCCTTCGCCACCCTGCTTCTCGGCTGCCAGCCGGCCCAGGATCCCGCGACCTCGCGCGGCGCGAGCGGGGCGGATTGCATCGCGCTCTTCCAGCAATACGACATCCTCGACCGCTTCATGCCGACCCCGCGCCGGGAGCGGTGGTCGGTCCCGCCGGAGCTGATGCGGCAGGCGGAATGGCTGCGCAACGGCGGTTGCATCACCCTGAGCGCCGATCTCGCCGGGATGGAGGATCTGCCCGTCGTGCCGGTTTCCGACAGCGGCGGGACGATCCCGCCGACCACGATCCACGCGGGCGTGGTCACGACCTCGGAGGACGATGCGCGCGCGATCCGTCATTTCGAGGCGCGCGGGCTGCGTGCCTTCAGCATCGGCAAGGCGGGGCTGGGCCGGCGGGTCTATGTCGGCCCGCTCGGGACGGCCGGCGCGCTCGAGGGGGCGCGAAAGGCGGCGCTCGAAGCGGGGTTCGCCTATCCCTATCCGATCGGCGAATGAGCATGCGCGGGAGGGCCGCCCTGGGTCCGGGCATCCGTGCGGTCCTGCTGGCGGGGCTCGCGCTCGCGGCGGGCTGCGCCGGAGTGCCGAGGGAGCGCGATCCGGCGGTCTGCACCGATCTCTTCGAGCAGTACAACCGTCTGGAGCGGCAGGGTCAGGTGACGCGATTCAACGCGCCGAGCGACACGTATATCCTCGCGCCGCGCCTGGAGCGCCAGAACGTGCTGCTGATCCAGGGCGGCTGCCTCACGCGCACCAGTGATCTCGACGGCATGGAGGCGCTGGGCCGCAAGCTGGTGCCCTTCGAGATCGCGCGCGGCGGCGCCGCCATCCGTCCGGTCCCGGTGCAGGTCGGGGTGGTGACCGGCTTCACCGACGAGATGCGGACCACGGTGTTCTTCCGCGGGCTGGGCTACAATTCGCGCGGGGTCGGACTGGAGGGGCTCGGCCGGCGCATCCTGATCGGCCCCTTCGACGACGAGGCGGCACTGGAACAGGCGATCTCGGTCGCGCGCGAGGCGGGCTTCATCAGCCCCTTCGCGGCGGTCAACCTCAGGTTCTGAGGCAGGTTTCGGACCGTCGTTTTCATGTCCCCATGGGGACGTTTCGTAACTATCTGTTTTGTTTGAATTTATTCGTAAACGCTTCATGAAGGCCACACTACACGACTCTCGGGTTTTTGGGCGCTCTTGAAGGAATTCGGTGCCACTC
>CALMSR010000024.1 GCA_937872465.1 uncultured Paracoccaceae bacterium | reverse complement strand
TATTCCCGGGTGACGATCTCGGCGATGTCGGAGATCGGGACGACGGACCCCGCGGTGCGGTCGAGATCGATTTCGCGGATCATGGCGTCCGCGACTGCCTTGCGGCGCTTGGCCTCGTCGATGTCGATCATCGTGGGATCGAGCTCCTGATCGAGGGTGCGGTCAGCGGCCTTGCCGGCGACCTTCTCGACGGCCTGGCGCTCGCGGCGGGCGGCGTACCATTCGATCACCGCCGGCGCCGAAATCTCCCATGGGCCGCCGGGCACGTCCGGCCGGCTGATGTAGGGGCAGTCCTCGACCTCGAGCCAGCGCGACAGCGTTCCGCGGTTGACACCAAGCAGGTCGGCCATCTCGGAGACGGACAGGACCGTGCCCTTCTTCCGGGGCTTAGCGGCGCGCGAGGGCCTCACCTTGTTGCTTGATGGGTCCATTTTCGGCAACTTTTTATCGCGCGACACACCGGGATCGCCCGCCCACCCACGATACCCGGCCCCCTGCCAGGGTCCCCGGCGCGCAATAAAATTGCGCGATGTTGCGGGTGCGAAGGGCGGGCCCGGAATTGCTGCGACCGCGAGGGGCACTGCGGTCGGTCGTGTTGCAGGTGCTCACGGTCGGGCGGATCACGGCGTCACTCCTGTCTCTCGGTCGGGATATCGGGCCCGGCCGCGAAGGTTGCGGCGCCGGCCAGCCAGTCGTGGTCGACGTCGGCCCGGGTACCCCCGAGCCAGACCGCCTCGCGGGCGCCGGTGAGCCAGTTCTCGCAGTAGGCCCACGGCCCGGAGAGGTGGACGAGACGCCAGGAGAAGATGGAGAGCCAGGGCATGGTCAGCTCCTGCTCGAGGGAGAGATCAGGCAAAGTTCGTCGAACTCCCGCATCTCGGCGTCGGTGATGCGGCCGCGCCGATGAAGCGCCGCGGCGTTCTGGTGCATCACCCGGAGCACGTCGGACTTGTAGGTCGCCTGCTCCTTGATGGCGGTGAGCGACCGCGCCAGAGCGATGCGCTGGTGTCCGGTGATGGTGGAGACGTTCAGGCTGAACTGGTCGGCGATACACCCGTTGCACTTGGCATGATGGTCATAGGGGCCGATCGTCCAGCGCTCACCCGTGCACTTCGTGTCGCAGGCGTAGTAGCCCTCCCAGCCGGACCGCGTGGCGATTTCAGCAACGGCGATTTCACCTGTCGGAGCTGGATAGACCTCGAGCCCATGCTTCGCGGACACCAGCGCCAAGTCGTCCAAGAACGCCTTGATGCGGTCGGGGGTGATCATTCCCATCCTCTCCGCTCGACGGTGTTCCGGATCACATCGGCCAGCTGGCCGTGAATCCCGAACCTGGCGAACGCCGCCTCCATCCCGATGCTGGACTGCTCGCCGCGCTCGCTGGCCGCCTTCCAGTCCATCAGCATCTCGACGACGTCGAACAGGCACATCCCCGACACGCCGTTATGGTAGTGCTCGGGATGGTGGCTGTTGTGCGCGTAGTGATGATCGAGCATCGGCCCGAGCATCGTGCGGCGCTGCTCGTATGCCTCGGATCCGAAGGGCACGTTGCCATCTCGGGCGATCAGCGCGTCCATCTCCGCGAGCGGACCGAGCTCGCCGGAGGTGAGCTTGGAGGCGTCGTGGGCGGTGCCGCGCCGGATGATCTCCTGTGCGCTGTCGCCCATCAGTTCGGCGACCCGGCGAATGTGAAGGAGGGTCTTCTCCTTGCTGTTCATCTGTCTGTCTTTCCCTGCTCGATGCCGCCGCTGCGCTGGCCTTGAGTGCCCCGCGGGCGGCGGCTTGCAGGAGAGATGGTTCCGGGAGATGGTCGACGCAAACGAGGAGACGAGGGTGTCGACAATCAAGGAAGAGTTCCACGTCGTCATGCATTGCCCGCGGTGCGGTCACGTGGTTGACGCCTGGCCAGAGGAAGTCCCGGTAGCAGATACCAGCACTGAGCGGGCATCCGACGGCGAGGCGACCATTGAAATAGAGCTTGACTGCAAGACCTGCGCCGAAAGTTTCTCCGCGACGATCCGCGCCCACTTGGGAGGGTGGGAAGTCTTCCTGACCGACGACCCATCGCAGACAGGGACTTTCGAGCACTTCGACTACCACTACGACGAATGGATCGACGAGCTTGAGCCGGAGCTGCACCCCCGGGGCATCTTCGATGCGTCCATGCAGGAGTGGCGCCTGATGCTCAACAACATCAGCGACGATCGATATGTGTCTGCCGGGAACCGAATGCTTCTCGTCCAGCTGTTCTCGATTCTCGAGGCCTACCTGTCCGATGCTGTCGTCAATCTGGCCCATGGCGACCAGAAGGTCGTTGCAGCCATCATCAAATGGCATCCAGAGCTGAAGGGAGCGAACGTCTCGCTGGCGCGAGTAGCCGCCGAGCCGGACCTCGCGCGGAACATAGTAGTGGCTCAGCTCAGAAAGATGCAGTTCCACCGCTTCGAGTTCGTCAACGGCATGCTGCGGGCCGCAATAGGTCATCACCTTCTTCCGGGCGAAAAGGCGGCCCGTGACCTTGTCCTGAAATCAACTCGGCTTCGACACGCCTGCGTTCATGGGAATGGTCGCGACCAAGACGGAAAGTACGTCGCTGAGGTCACCCCGCAGTACCTGTCGGTCCTCGCTGACCATTTCTCGGACATTGTCACGAGGCTGGCATTCCGGATCGACGAGGGTGGGGAGAAGCGGCAGGCGTCGGGGCTTGAGTCACTCTTCAGAGACCCGTTCGATCAACGTCCCGGCCCGGATGCGGCATCACCGGCACCAGCAGCCCGTCCCTGATCATGGCGATCCGCTGGTGCGCCGAGAGCTTCGGCAGCTCCTCGCGCACGAACTGCCTCTCGATCCACGCCAGCACCTGCGCCTCGTCGGCCCCGCCGCGGTCGAGGCGCCGGTCGGCCCAGTCGCGCAGCATGTGCTCGGTGATGGCCGTGATCGGCCAGCATTCCCACTGGTGGGTGCCGATCGCCAGGACCAGGCCGACCGTCGGTTGCTCCGGGTCGCCAGCCTCGAGGTGGCGGACGATGCGGAGGCGGGCGCGGTCGATCTTCATGCCGGCACCCTCCGCACCCGCCCACCGACGACGATCTCCTCGTCAGCATCCAGGTGCGCCTGGCACACCCGCGGCGCCGGCCGCTTCGGGCTCCGGGCCCGGCGCCAGGCGTGGTCGTCGACCCGCGGCCCAGCCGTCCGCCAGCGGTGCGAGTGCATCGCCGTGGTCAGGCACCGGTCGCGGCAGACGACGTCGAGCGCCAGCCGCTTGATCCGCGCGGTGACGTGCTCGCCGGCTTCCATCCGGGCCATGTCGGCGGCCGGGATGAGCGCGAGGACCTCGGCCGGATCCATGCTGGCGCCGGCACGCTGAGAGATGCGCTGGAGCACGTGGTAAGAGACGCGGACGGGGCTGCCGTGATCAGGACGCATGGCAATCTCCCGATCAGCCGGCCAGGGCCGCGACCAGGATCGCGGCGCCGAGCAGGATCGAGACCTCGCCGAGCGCCAGGCTCAGGAGGGCGGGGACGTAGCGGGCGTTACGGTGAAGGTACTTGCGCATTACTTGGTCTCCTCTGTTGACCAGAAGGAGATAGGCGCGATGGTTCGGGCCTCAAAACGCCCCTATGACGGGTATGACGGATATGATGGCCACTCGGCCCGTCTACACGGCGCACGAATTCCGGAAAAAAACTCACACTCTTCACCCCCCTCACACGGCTGAATTACAGTGCCGTACCGGGTGCATATCTTTTCTGTTTTTCTTTCTCGCGTATAGTCTCTCTTATCGATCATACCCATCATACCCATCATAGAACAGGAATAATATAGAGCATATACAAAGGGTTTTGCCTATGATCGACCCTATGATCGACCTATGATGGCTCCGCGTCCCGTCGGAGTACTCCTGATCGAATAGGAAGCCAAAAGAAAATCTTTGCCCGGAAATCCTGGAACTTTCTCCAGAACCCGCCTGAACAGCCCTCATGCCGTTTCGCGACCAACTCGCTCCGGACCCATATCAAAACAGACGGCGAAACCGTCTTGTTCGGCTGCTGGTTCGAATAGCCCCCGGGGTAGCTCCCCGGGGGTGGGCCACGGAAGAACAGCCCAAATTGAACCGATCCAACAGGCGAATTCTGGTCATGGAAACCATCGAAAACCTGCGCAGCGAAGTCGTCGCTGCCCGCAAGAAGGCCGAAAAGGCCGCCATCGCGCACGCCAGGGCAAAGGCCGAGGCCGACGCCACCCCGAAATCTCAGGTCGACGAGAAGGCCTCCAAGGCAGCGAAGGCCGCCAAGGCGAAGGCCGCAGCGACCGCCGCCAACGCCGAGGTGCGCAAGCTCGAGGCGAAGCTCGACCGCACCGAAAGGAAGGCAGAGAAGGACGCCGAGAAGGCCAAGGACGCCCTCGACGCCGCTTCGGCCGCTCAGGATGCCCTCTCCTCCATGCCGCAGGATCTCGATTGGGTCCGGCTCGGCGAGGAGTTCGCCGATCACGCCTCTGGAGAGGTGGCCTGCGTCGACGGCGCCTGGCGCGCCTATGACCTCGGTCGCTGGGAGGCGGGCATTTCCCGCGGGCACACCGTCGCCCTTCACTACGCCCGGATGTTCTACCGCGACATGGGCGGGGAGATCGGCATCGAGCTCCGCAGGATGTCGAACGCCCCCGAGACGATCCTTCGCTACGCGCAGATCCACCTCACGCGAAGCGCCGACGAGTTCAACCCGCGCCGGTCGGCCCATCTGATCAACGTCGGCGACGGGAAGACGCTCAACCTGAAGACGCTCGAGCTCCAGGCGCCCTCGTCGGGCGACATGCTGACGTTCCGCACGCCGATCCGGTTCAACCCGGAGGCCGACGTCGAGCGGATCCGCGATGGCTTTGCGAAGAACCTTGGCGGGGATCTCGACCAGCTGGCCTGCCTTGCCCGCGCCTGCGGCTACTCGATGACCGGCGAGCGCAACGAGAAGGCGGCCTTCTTCCTGCTCGGCAACGAGAAGCGCCGCGGCGAGAACGGGGACAACGGCAAGACGCTCTTCATGGAGTCGGCGCGCCGGGTGCTCGGGAATGCCGCCGGCGGCGTGAAGCCGAGCCTGATCGTCGACAGCGGCCACAAGCGCGGCGCCAACGACCACGACGGCGCGATGATCCCTCTCTCCAAGGTCCGCGCGGCGATCGGCGCCGAGTTCGGGCGCAACGACGTCATGGACGAGGACACCTTCAAGCGCATCACCGGTGGCGACACCATCCAGGCCCGCGGTGTCGGCGCGGCGGAGTCAATCGAGTTCATCTGCCGGGCGAAGCTCTTCTTCACCACCAACTACCTGCCGATGGTTGTCTCTCGGGACCGCGCCATGACCGACCGCATCGTCCCCTTCCCGTTCTTCGTCCGGTTCAGGAAGCCGGGTGAAGCCGGCGACGGACCGGTCGCGGACCCCAAGTTCGCCGACTGGCTCGAGAGCGAGGAAGGCCAGGAGGCAATGCTTCTCTGGATGGCTCAGGGCGCGCGGGACTGGTACCAGCAGGGGCTGAACCTGCCGGCATCCCTGATCGCCCTCCGAGACGAACACCTTGCCAAGCACGACATCTGGGCGCCCTTCGTCCGCGACTATCTCATCGGCGACGCCGACGGCGTGGTCTCGGTCTCCATCCTCAAGGGTCTGGCCGAGGAGTTCCTCGGCCGACCTCTTCGCAACCAGGGCGAGGAGAACGCCTTCCTTCGCGACCTCGAGGGACGCGGCGCCGATATCGAGCACCGGGGCGGCAAGGCGTATCGCCGCGGCTTCTCGCTGTCGAAGACCGCCGAGGACTTCCTCATTCGGCGCGGTACCAAGCTTCCGGGTCAGGTGATCCGCCGCGACCAGTTCGAGATCTTCGAGGCCGGCCGGCCGGTGCCCGTTCGTCGTGTCCTGAAGGGCGATCTCATGGGCGCGTGGCTCGAGTTCGTCGCGGCGCACGAGGCCGACCTGGTGGCAGGCGCCGAGTTCACCACCGTCCCCGGCTGGGGTAAGATCCGGAGGGTGGCGTGATGCTCGACCTCACCCCTCTCCGCCGCGCCCTGATCGACGCCTACCTCACATCGCCGGTCCCGCCGATGCTGCCGGCCGAGGCCCGCCCCCAGGACATCATCCCGGCCCAGGCCATTCGGATCAGCGAAGACCTGTCCGGTTGGATCATCTCGACGATGACGAAGCGCCAGGCCCTCGCCGCGCTCAGGCCCCAGGTCGATGCTCGGCTCACGACGGAGGAGCGGGCGGCTTTCCGCGGCAGCTTCCGCTACCCGGGCTACCCTGAGCAAACGATCCACGCGACCGTCTGGCGCATCGCCATGACGATGCTCGCCGAGATCCACGCCATCGGGCCGTCTGGTCATGGACGGATCCGGCTGCTGTCGGAGCTCAGCCGGCTCGGGGAGGTCGCGTGATGCTCGACGACAAGCTCACCAAGCGCCGCGACGATCACGCGATGACGATCGGCGTCTGGCTCTCCTCGTCGGCGCCGGATCAGCAGCCCGGCGAGGACGACCGCGAATACCGGCGCCGACTGATCTCCCTCGGCGCCTGGCACGCGATGTCGCCGGCGAACGCGCCGCTGCTGCTGGCGATCGCCGCGGTCGCCCGGGACGACCGGTGATGACGCGCGTCATGTCCCCCCTCGACCCCCGCATCGAGGCCCGCCACGTCGGCGACCGGGAGCTCGACCAGATCGTGCGTGAGCTGGTCGGGCCGACCCACGACACCGTCCTGTCCTGGGAGATCCAGTCCGCGATCCGCGACGAGCTCGCTCTCGGCGTTGTTGATCAGCGTGGAATAAGGACCCCGCTTGTGGGGTGATCGGCTTCCAAAAGGGACCCCCTTGGCGTGTGGGTCCACAGTGCTCCCGAGGGATGATCGGGAGCCGAGATTGGGATGCTGGTTGTGGAGACGATCGCCAAGATCCGGCGTGCGTATTTCGTCCAGAAGAAGGCGATCAAGGAGATCTGCCGGGAGCTGAAGGTCTCGCGGAAGACGGTGCGGCGGGTGGTGCGCAGCGGGGCGACGGAGTTCGTCTACGAGCGGAAGGTGCAGCCGCAGCCGAAGATCGGGCCCTGGCGGGACGAACTCGACCGGCTGCTGGCGGTGAATGCGGCGCGGGCGAGCCGGGAGCGGCTGACGTTGATCCGCGTCTTCGAGGAGCTACGCGAGTTCGGCTACGAGGGCGGCTACGACGCGGTGCGGCGCTACGCGGCCGGCTGGCAGCGCGATCGGGCCGCGGCGACGGCAGCGGCTTTCGTGCCGCTGAGCTTCGCGCCGGGCGAGGCTTACCAGTTCGACTGGAGCCACGAGGTGGTGCTGATCGCCGGGGTCACGGTGACGGTGAAGGTGGCGCAGGTGCGGCTCTGCCACAGCCGGATGCTGTTCGTGCGGGCCTATCCCAGAGAGAGCCAGGAGATGGTGTTCGACGCGCACGATCGCGCCTTCGCCTTCTTCAAGGGCACCTGCACCCGCGGGATCTACGACAACATGAAGACGGCGGTGGACGCGATCCTCGTCGGCAAGGCGCGGGACTACAACCGGCGCTTCCAGCAGATGTGCGGGCACTACCTGGTCGAGCCGGTTGCCTGCACGCCGGCCTCGGGCTGGGAGAAGGGGCAGGTCGAGAACCAGGTCGGCACGGTCAGGCAGCGGTTCTTCTCGCCGCGGGTGCGGGTGAGGAGCTACGAGGAGCTCAACGCCTGGCTCGTCGACCGCTGCATCGCCTGGGCGAAGGCGCAGCCGCATCCCGAGGTCCGCGATCAGACCATCTGGCAGATGTTCGAGGCGGAACGGCCGAGCCTGGTGCCCTATGCGGGGCCGTTCGACGGCTTCCGCTCGACGCCGGTCTCGCCGTCGAAGACCTGTCTCGTGCGCTTCGACAACAACAAGTACTCGGTGATGGCGAGCGCGGTCGGCCGGCCGGTCGAGGTCCGCGCCTATGCCGATCGGATCGAGCTGCGCCAGGACGGGCGGATCGTCGGGCAGCATCGCCGGGTCTTCGGCCGCGGTCAGACCGTCTATGACCCCTGGCACTACGTGCCGGTCCTTGCGCGCAAGCCGGGCGCGCTCAGGAATGGCGCACCCTTCCAGGACTGGGTGCTGCCGGGCGCGCTCGAGCGGGTGCGCCGCAAGCTGCGGTCCGTTCAGGATGGCGACCGGCAGATGGTCGAGGTGCTCGGCGCCGTTCTGACCGACGGCCTGCCCGCGGTGGAGGCCGCCTGTGCCGAGGCGCTGAAGGAGGGCGTCCACTCGGCGGATGTCATCCTGAATATCCTCTCCCGGCGCCGCGACCCCGGACCGCCGGCGACGATCATGACCCCCGAGGCGCTGCGGCTGCGGCACGAGCCCGCCGCCGACTGCGCCCGTTACGACAGCCTGAGGAGGGCGAGCGGATGATGGAGCGAAGCGCGATCATGACCACCATGGGCGACCTGAAGCTCTTCGGCATGAGGGCCGCCTATGACGAGATCGTCGCCACCGCCGTGAAGCGGCAGCACGAGCCGCAGCGCGTCGTCAGCGACCTGCTGACCGCCGAACTCTCCGAGAAGCAGGCCCGCTCGATCAAGTACCAGATCGCCATCGCCAGGCTGCCGATGGCCAAGGAGATCGACGAGTTCGTCTTCGACGGCACGCCGATCAACGAGACCCTCGTCCGCGACCTCGCCGGCGGCGGCTTCCTCGCCCAGCAGCGCAACCTCGTCCTGGTCGGCGGCACCGGCACCGGCAAGACCCACATCGCCGTCGGCATCGCCCGCGCCTGCATCCGCGGCGGCGCCCGCGGCCGCTTCTTCAATGTCGTCGACCTCGTCAACAAGCTCGAGGCCGAGGCCCGCGCCGGCCGACAGGGCCGCCTCGCCGACCATCTCTGCCGCATGGACCTCGTCGTGCTCGACGAGCTCGGCTACCTCCCCTTCGCCCAGGCCGGCGGCCAGCTCCTCTTCCACCTGGTCAGCCGGCTCACCCGCGCACGGCGCGAAGACGAGGCTGCCGCCGCACTGCCGCGGCCGGAGCCGGTCCTGGCGCCGCCAGTCGAGAGCTTCGCCGAGATGCTCGACCGGCTGATCTGAGCCGGATCACGGGAACGAAACGACGCCCCGCCGCTCGAGCTCGACCCATGCGACCTCGCGCGCATAGCCGGCGGCCAAGGTCCGCTCGATTTCGAGCAGCTCCGTGTCGGTGAGCTCCTCGACACGCATGACTCTGTCGATGTAGGGCTCCGCAAGAATATCCTCATCGTTGAGACGGACGAGCACATCCAAGCGCCAATCGGCGCAGCATTCACAGGTCATTCAATGGTCTCCAGGATCGGGCGGCGCAGAAACGCGCCGCTGATCCATCTAACACCGGCGCGGATCTTCGACCCAAAAATCGTCGTTAACCGGGACTCGGTTCGACTGACCGGTGGTTCAATACTGTGCCCGTCAGGAAGGAAGGGGCGGCCGGGTCGGCCTCTGTTCTCCTGATCAAAAGAAAGACAGACGATCACCAAGGGATCGGGATCGTCTGGATCCAAGCTGCTATGGATGCCGCGGCGCTCTCCACCACCGGGCCCAGCTGCTGCCATCCGATCGTCCCGGCGGCGAGGAGGGCGGCGGCCTTGCCCGTGGCGCTGCCCGCAGACTTCACCGCCTCGTCTGCGAACATCATACACCACCGGCCGATCTGCTTTGCGGCCCTGGCGAGGACGCCCTGGCTCTTCTCGACGATTTCCTGATCGGGCTCGGCTGCTCGCGCCTGCGCCCGAACTTCCTGGATCGCTATGTTGACAACGAAGATGTCGCGAGCGTTCAGTGGGGGGTCTTCGGGGCGCAGATCGCGATCGGGGATGTATGGATCCTCTATCGGACCAGGCGGCCCGTTGTGGCCCATCATCCCGACCTGGGCGACCAGCGGGGCAATCATCTGTTCGAGGCGGTCCAGCCGATCAAGCATCGCCCGGCGGGCGATCTCTTCACTAACTTGCGGCTCGTCCTCGAAGATTCCGGGCTCCACGACACCAGGCTCGACGATAGCTCCGGTCCAACCGATGGGGTGCGCGCCGACCGCGGAGGAGAAGATCGGCGCGGTCCCGGCAGCAGGTCGGCCTTTGAAGGACATGGGAAGGTCGTAGGGGAGGCCCTCGTTGTCCCTGAAGTAGTCGCTCGAAGCCCAGTCGATGACACCGTCCGCCTGCACGGCATCGACGGCCTCGGTCATCAGCTCAAGGCTGGCGACGTCGCTGAACTCGACCTGGATCTGGTCATTGGCATCGTGCGGGCCGAGATCGGGCACCCAGATGTAGCCGCCTTCCCGGGAGTTGTAGGAGACCCGGTTCGCCGGGTCCTCGAAGTGTCCCAGGAACCAGTTCTCCATGACCTCGAGCTTCCGCGCTCGCGGCAGGCGCCTGAAGGTCGAGGCAGCATAGCCGCCAAAGCCAGGATAGGCCCCATATCTCCGTTGGTCCGCCACCAGCCTCTCCCTCGGAAGAAGGACCGGGGGCCGCAGCCCCCGGGTAGCCTATCACGCCTGCTCGGCGCCGCCGTTGCTGTCCGGCTCGGACGGCTTCTTCTTCGGCGGGAGCAGGATGTCGAGGACCTCCTCCTCGTCGAGCCCGAAGCGGGCGCTGTCCTGGCCGGTGATCTCGACCAGCAGCAGCCGGTCGCCGTCGTCGAGGTCCGCCTTCCAGACCAGGGTGGTCTTCAGGTCCTCGATCTCGCGACGGCTCCGCAACACGAGCGTCGAGGTCGTGCGAGCCCAGATCGGCCCGACCGCCTCGTCAGCGACAGCACGCAGCAAGCGCTTGCGGCGCTGCCAGTGCGACTCGTCGCGCACGATCCGGAAGCAGGCGAGGACGGTATTCGGGGGGTGATTCGGCATCGCTGCCATGAGGGGAAATCCTCTGTCAAGAGCGAAGGGCCATTGACAGCGCCGGATTTTCGTTTGTTTAGTGCCTCTTGAGAGGGAGACACCGAAAAACAACCCCGACGACCGCCCCACGTGACCCTCCAGGAGAGCGTGAGGACGAAACTCCGGCCACCGGCGGGTGTACCAGACCCGGCTGGTGGCGCGTCATTCCGCTCGCCCCGGAGTAGAAGGGCGCAACACCCTGCGGGTCAAACGAAAAATTCTCGCTTCGACAAGATATTGTGGTTGACAGCACGGAATCCCATAGATCCCGTTAACCTTTTGTTAACAGATAGTTAGCCAAATGAGCGGCTAACCCATTGGAATCAGGGGAAACGCAGCGGACTCGTTTCCTGGTTGTCAATCCCGAAAATGCTTCGCGCGGCATTTAGCCGATGGCCTCGCTTCGAGCGGTGCATTTTGGTCGATGTTCGCCATATGTTCGGACCCATGCCGATCCGAATCAGAGACCTCCTCGACGAACGCGCGCTGCTGACCCTGTGGTGCCCGCGGTGCCTGCGGCGCCAGGTCTTCCGGCCGGAGCTCGGCCTGCGCCGGCTTGCGCCCGAGCTGGTGCTGCGCAAGCTCCAGGCGCAGACGCGCTGCGCCGGCTGCCGTCAGCCTGGCGAGGTCTGGATCGCACTACCCGACGAAAGGATCAGGGCCCTGCGGGTCCAATGGCTCTCGTCGTGCAACAACGAGCCTTTCATGGTCGAGGACGGGGATGATCCGGGAGTTTAGCGCGCCGCGGCCTTGCGATCGTCGTCCGGGCTGAGTGCGGACACGATCCCTTCGACGGCAGCTTCGGGCGATCGCGCGATGAGGTAGACGCCGCCCGCGGCCTCGATCGCCCGCTGGAACGCCACCTGACTCTTCCGCTGCTTGCCCTTCGCGGTCTTGACCTCGATGCCGATCCACCGGCCGTCGAGGCACCCCTGGATGTCCGACTGACCCGGCAAGCCGAAGCTGATCACCCTGGCGCCGTCCATGCTGCGCGCGGTGCCGGTGTCCGCCGTCCAGAAGATGCCGCGGGGATGGAAGGTCTGCGCCAGGGCGAGCAGGATCCGCCTCTGGATGTCGCGCTCAGACATCGGCCTGCTCGATGCACCGGTAGCCGACGGCGCCGGCGTCGAGCGCGAGCTCGCCGAGGGCGCGGCACCCGGCCTGGTCGAGTCCGTCCTGTTCGACGACGGCGACGTCTCCGGAGAGCAGGACGATGACGAGGACGACGAGCATTTCCGATCCCTCCACCAGGGATATCGGGCCCTTTTCGTCGGCGTGGTTGATGCTGTCGGCATGCTGAAGAGATTGGCCTGATCGCCTTCGGCCGAACCGGAACGAACCAATCTTTCACCCGCCAGGGCGTCTGCTTGGGGTGGGGGATGGTCACGAAGTCGATGGCGGTCAGGGCCGCCGGGTGGTGCTTCGCCAGTGAGGCGGCTCAGATTCTCGGCATCGAGGATCGGTGGGCTGAGGAGTACGAGGGTGCCCGGGACGCCGATCTCGACCTCGCCGTCGTCGTGACCGTCGCGGACGCCCTGGCGAACCCGGCGATCGCCGCGGTCAACGTCGGCATCATCTACGAGCACGACGAGTACGAGATCCTCGAAGGCACCGAGCCGAGGCTGATCGTGAAGCCCAAGCTCGGCGAGCGCGGCGAGCCGATCGCCTTCTATGCCATCACCCACTGGGCTGGCGGCGTGCCGACGTTCGAGGTGCGAACGGTCGCCGAGGTCGAGGCGCACCGGAACAAATACTCCGAGGCCTGGAAGGCCGGCGGCAGGGCCGCGGCCATCTGGCGCGAGCACTTCTCGGCGATGGCCATGAAGACGGTCCTCCACATCGAGAAGCGGAAGTGGCCGATCAAGGTCGACAGCGTCGCCGACGAGGACGACGTGATCGACGTCCGCCCGGTGCGCTCCGAGATGCGCGACGTCACCCCCGCCGGCGACGACCCGGTGCTCGAGCAATCGCCGGCGCCGCGCGGCCGCGGCTCCCGCCTCGCCGCCTTCGCCGCTGAGTAAGGCGAGGCCGAATGTCGCGGTCTCGTCGTGAGGCCGCGAGCCTTCATCCCCACCCACCAGAAAGAAAGACAGACATGAACGTTTTCTCCACCCTCGCCCGCGTCGTCGCCGACGCCGAGCTCCGCACGGTCGGCTCGCAGCAGGTCGCCAACGTGCGCCTGGCCAGCGACACCGGCTTCGGCGACCGGAAGTCGACCCTCTGGATCAACGGCGCCGTGTGGGGCGCGCGCGCCGAGAAGCTGGCACCCATGCTCGTCAAGGGCGGCCAGGTCTTCGTGAGCGGCGAACTCTCGCAGCGCGAGTACCAGGCGAAGGACGGTGGCAAGGGGCTGAGCCTCGAGCTGCGGATCGCGGAGCTGCAGTTCGCCGGCTCGAAGGTCGATGGCGGGCAGCGTGCCGCGGCGCCGGCGAACGGCGCGCAGATGGCGGACGAGATCCCGTTCTGACGCCGGCAGCGTCAACCACTTCACCGATCAGGATTTGCCCCGGCCTCGCGGTCGGGGCATTTTCCTTTTCGGGGACGGGGGATGTCGAAGATGAGCTGGTTTCGGCGCCGCCGGCGCGAGCGGCAGGATGCGATCCGGCTGTTGATGCAGATGCCCGGCAAGGACGCATGGCTCGAGGCCCGGCGCCGCGCGCAGGCGTTCGACATTTTGAGCGGCGACCAGCGCGCGCACTGGTCCCGTGTCGCCGGTCGCCTCGACCGCATGCTCGGCATTGAATGGCAAGCGGACACGGGCACGCGCTACCTGGAGTCCTGACCTCCGCCCGCGGCCGGGCCGCCCCCTCCCACGAGGGCCGGGCCCGGCCGCCGAGCGTGAGAGACCGATGCCGTATTTCGAGACCACCTGCCACGCGACGACCGTGTCCCTGATGGGCGCGGCCATCCTCCTCGCCTGGCTTCGCACCCGATGACCTGGCGACGACAGACCAGAGCAGAGGCCCGCGCCGAGGCCCTCGCAGAATATCGCGACCAGGTACGGACGAGCATCGAGCACGGCCTGCTGCTGCAGGCGCTGCTCGAAGAGGAGGACAAGCGCCGCGCCGCAGCCCTCGACGCAACCGGCCCGATCCTCGCCGGCATGAGCTCGGCAGAGATCCTCGACGTGCTCCATGCGGTGTTCGGCGACGGCGCGAACCCGTTGCCTTGCGATGACCAGGATGTGCTCTCAGCTGTCCTCCTCGAACTCGAGCGCCGCCGGAACGCGACCGCGCACGAGAAGATCCGACTCCGCGCACTCGATCGAAATTCGTGAAAGCGCAAAAATCTTCGGCCGGTTTTCCTGCGGTTTTTCCCGAAGTCGCCAGAACCTTCCTCTGATCCTTTGAGTGCACCGCGGGGCCGATCCTACCTCCTGTTCGGGGCGGCGAGGGGCCGCCCGGGCAAGAGGGAGACCAACGCCATGAACCGGATCAACCAGATCGCGCTCGAGAACGCGACCGTCGCTGGCTACGGCTTCGTCGACGACTTCAACGATCTCCATCTCTACGACGGAGCGATCCACGACCGCCATAGCCGCTCCGCTGCGGTCGTCGTGATCGGTGACGATGTCGCCTCCGCCGCTCTCACCGCGGTCGAGACCTACAACACCAGCCTGCGCCGGCGCCGGACGGTGGCGGCATGATCGCGCTCTCCGCAACCAGCCGCGCCGTCGTCGACGCGGCCGCCCGCCGCGCCGCCCGCGCGCTCGCCGGCACCACCACCCCGGCCACCGTCGGTATCGACGTCGCCCTCGGCGCCGTTGGCTCCATCCGGGACGTCGCCGTCGGCGACACCGGCGCGCTCTACGAGCTCGACCGCCTCGACGCCGCCACGATCGCCGAGGCGATGATTGACGCCGCCGGGGTTGCCCGCTCGGGTCCCCGCGCCTGGCGGAGGGTCGCGTGATGGCCCGGGTCGATCCCCTCGCCGCCGAGCGCGAGCGCTTCGCTGCCGCCGAGCGCGAGCTGGCCCGGCGGGCGGACGAGCGCGAGCGTGCCCTCCGGGAGCGTGGCCGCGAGGAGATGCGCCGCCTGCACGAGGCGCAACATGAGCGCGAGCAGCAGGAGTACCGCAACGGCCCGATCGCGCGCCGGATTCGCATCGGCCAAATGCGCGAGTATCTCCGGAAGCCCTTTGTCCGGGATCAGCGCGCCAAGAAGCGCGCCTCGCGACAGGACCAGGCTCGGCGAAATCGGGCGCAGGACGAGATGATCGCCCAGATGCTCCGGCGCGAGCGCGAGGCGTCGGCGGCATACCAGCGCCGACCCCTGCAGCGGGTCAAGCGGGCCGCGAAGGCGCTCGTCCGGCGGATCAACCCCAGCCTCGGCGCCCAGCGCGCCCGTGCGGAGGAGCGGGAGCGCAGCGCGGCTCTTGAGCGGGCCCGCAACGAGGCGCGTCAGCGTCAGCAGGCTCGGGAGCGGCAGCGCCAGCGCGAGGCCGAGTTCACCCGGATGAAGCAGCGCGCGGCCGAGCTCATGACGCAGAAGCGCCGGCAGAAGAGCCGCGGGCAGCGGATGCGGTGAGGCCGGGCCCCCTGGTTTGGGGCGAGATCCCCCGGGCCTATCTCCCCCGAAACGTCGGGGGGTCGGCATGGGCGAGGTCGAGGAGTGGCGCGAGGTGCCCGGGTATCCGGGCATCTGGGCGTCGTCGTGGGGGCGGGTTCATAGACGAGGTCGCGACGGCTTGAAGCCGACCGGCCAGCGCGCCAAGCCGACCTTCGGGACCCTCACGCGGCAGGTCTCGTCGTCCGGTGTCGTCTACGAGAAGCGGAGCGTCCGGTGGCGCGGCTACCGCATCCTCCTCGTCTCCCGCCTCGTCTGCTCGGCCTGGTACGGGGTGCCGCCGGCCGGCGCCGTCGCCCTCCACGCCGACGATGACCCCCTGAACAATGTTCCCTCGAACCTCCGTTGGGGCACGCAGGCCGAGAACCTCGCCGCGGCGTCCTTTCGGGCGAAGCGAAAGGCGATCTCGGCGCGGATGTACCGGGACGGGCTCACAAAGCTGGCGCCAGGAGGCCCGGGGCGGCGCAAGTGCGCGCCTGAGCAGGAAGCGCAGCAGGCCGCCTAACCCTCTGCCCGAAGGGCCAGGCCGGCCCGCAGCGCAGAGAGATAGCGAGATGGACTTCGACACCCGATACCCCGTCGACATGAGCGGCCCGTGCCTACGGGCATTCGCCGGCGTCGCCCGCGACTGGGCCCTTGCCGAGAAGGAGCAGCGCGACCTCCTCGGCGGCCCGACGCTGCCGACTCTCCGCGAATGGCTCCGCGCGGCGCGGATGCGCGAGCGCGTGCGGGTGCCGGACGCTGTCCTGATCCGGATGCAACTGCTGCTCCAGATCAGGTGCGCCATCAAGAAGCCGATGCCGGACGCCTACGACCAGACCACGTGGCTCCGGGCCCGGAACCGCGATCTCGACGGCAGGGCGCCTCTGGACGTGATGCGAGAGAGTAGCCACGGCATGGCCGCGGTCCGCGACCTGGCCGGGTGGACCCGATGAGCGATGCCCTCCTCCAGCGGCTGATGGCCGCGTCGCACGGCCGCGTTCCAGTCGACACGTTGAGCTGCCCCGAGTGGGGCTACGAGACTGTCCAGTTCGCCGCGCGTGGCAGCTGGTCGCCCGCGCTTCAGACGATGGTGCTGCACGAGATCGCCGCCGATTTCGGCCGCTGCTCGGCCTGCGGGCAAGCGGCGATCGAGGAGCCGATGTTCCTGGCGCCGGCGACGGTGTTCGCGCACGCCGCCGAGTTCCTCCTGCGGCCGGCGCCGACTTCGATCAGGTCGGGCGCCGTCGTCTACGAGTGCAAATCCTGCGGGTCTGACCAGGTCGACTTCGGAGTCAAGGTCCGCCGCGACCCGATCGCGGCCGAGTGGCCTGTCGAGTCCGTCGACGACGCCGGGCATTTTTGCCTCTCGTGCGGGTCGGCAGACTGCGGCCCGGTGCCGCGGCCGATGTCCGCGGTCGAGCGATGGCAGGCGCAGGTCGAGCTACGGCGCCTGGCAAAGAGCCACGCCGCGCGCGTCGCCGATGTCCGGCGCCTCTTGGCCTTCGTGTCGGGCCTGCGCCGATGACGCCTCCCGACGACCTCCGGATCCTGATCGAGGCGGCGTTTCCCGGCGCGGTCGTAGAGTCCGGCGACGGGATCGGAGGCTGGTGCATCAGGCCTGCATCTCCGATCGCCATCGGCGACCTGCTCATCGCGACGATCACCTGCGACAGCCGGGGCCGCGTCGGCGCTTACCGGATCGCCCTCACGGCCTCCGCTATCCAGGCCGTCGGGCGTGGCCGGGTTGTCGTGCTCGCCGAACTCGAGCAGCGTATGCGGTCCTCCGCGCACGAGATCCTTGCCGCTCGTCGGCGGCTTGGGTTGTGAGCATCCAGACCAATCTCCTGGGAAAGACAGAGAGCCCCCGACCCCATGAGCACCCTCGCCCGCTATCGGCGCCTCACGCCGAAGTTCCCCTCGGAGGCGCGCCAGATGGAGCGCATCCGCGCAGGCATGCACCTCCTCACCAACGCCGACCTGGTCGAGATCCGAGGCGACGCCGGCGCCGAAGTCGCCCGCGAGATTGCCGACACCGAACTCCAGCGCCGCGCCCGCCTCTCGGCCCACGAGCGCCTCGCCGAGACCGCCGCCCGGGCCCGGGCCGCCGCATGCTGACGTCGCACCAGGTGGTCATGCTCCGCCGGCACCTGCCGGAGATCCGGCGGGTCACTACTCGCGACGACCGCGGCGAGGTCGACATCGCGTGGATCCGCCTCGAGCTCGGGGACGGATCGACGATCGTGGTCTACGGACTCGAGGAGGACGGGTATCGGTGCCGGCGCAGGCGCCTCAATGGTGAGGACTACAGCGATCGGCCCGAGGACATCCCGATCGAACCGGATTTGCGCCGGCGGCTCGAGACGGTTTTCGGCAGCCTCAATTTCGGAGATGAGGCATGACCGGACCCCGATTCCGCCCCGGGCCTCGGAGCAAGCATCCCACCGGGCGGGCCACCCCACAGGGCATCGGCGACGACGAGCCCGGACCGGATCCGCACACGCCGGCGCAGCGGGTGGCGATCGACCGCAAGCGAATGGCAGCCGAAGAGCGCGACCGGCGCCGCTTTCTCGTCGCGACGGCACACCTGCCCGACGAGGAGTTCGGCTATCTGCTGCCCGAGCATCACCCGATCTGCATCGCCATCGGCCGACACCGGCGGCACCAAATGTGGATGCGGTGGATAGGCGAGCGCAGCCGGCGAGCCGCCCGCACCGCGCACCAGGTCATCGCCGAGCGGCGCTTAGCGTCGGTCCGGCACTCGCCGAAGTCATAGCCAGAGATGCGCCGGCGTTTGCCAAATGGCCGGCAACTCTTTGATCTATAGAGAGGCTCGAAGAGCGCGATTTCCAAGAAAACCGAAAGAAATCAGTCAGAACGCGCGGATTTACAGTCCGTTGCATTTGACCGCTCTGCCACCCCTCCAGCGGATGCCAGGCCAGAGGCCCCGAGCGTCGGCGCTGATTATGCCCTAGAAGGCTCGGGGTCAACACGGCAAACTTCCAGCGAGGCGCTTTTCAGACGCCCGCTCGAGGGATCAGTATGACGGCTCTGGCTTGGGTTCTTGGCCTCGGGATATTCGTCGCCCTGCTGCTGTGGAAGCCCCGCCGAATGGTCATCCTTGTCGGGATAGTCGTGGGGATTGCCGCAATCCTCGGAGGCGGCTTCTGGGCCTACGGTCGAATGACGGTCACGGTGATCCTCGATCGTGATCCTCAGGACAGCGGGCACCTCCTTGTTCATGCGGATGCCCCGCGAGACCGGGTTTCGGGGCAGGTCGGTGGCCCGCCCGGCGTCGTTGAGGATCGCCTTGAGCACTCTAGCCACGCGGTTCGCCGAGCTCTTGCCGGATGAGCGGCTCAGGCCCTCGTGGAGGTCTCGGCACATCCTGGGGTGATCTGGTCCAGCTCGGTGTCGAGCAGGTGGCTCAGGTGCACCCGGACCTTCTGGTCGTACCAGACAAGAGAGCGGGGGCTGAGCTCGTCTTCCCTGCTCCTGCGATAGTCCTGATAGGCATCCCGCAAAGTAAGCATCGTTATCCTCCCTAGTGGATCACTAGAGAATAATGGCGCTAGTCCAAGGGGATGTTAACGAGAATTAGACTCGACGGGCAAATTTACAGTCCGTTGCATTTGACCGCTCTGCCACCCCTCCGAGGATGCGACGGGCTGGCGCGCCCCGAGCGTGCGCGCTGATTAGGCCCTGGAAGGTTCGGGGTCAACACGGCAATGTCTCGTCGACCGGAATACAGGGGTGGATCCGCATGGCGACAGACGTCCGCCACGGATGCGCGAACCGGCGGTACGGTTCAATGCCTCAGGCGCTTGCGCGATCCCTTGGACCGTGACTATCTGCCTGCCGCAAGGAGCGCGCCATGGGACGCAAGCCCGGCTGGGCCATCGAGAAGGAGCGCGCCCGGCGGGGCGCCGGTGCGGGGGGCGTCTGGCTCTTCGGGCTGCATGCGGTGCGCGACGCGCTCGCGAACCCCGCGCGCGAGCGCCTGAACCTCCTGCTCACCCGCAATGCCGCCGACCGGCTGGCGGAGGCCGTCGCGGCCTCGGGCATGACGCCGCGCATCGTGGAACCGCGGGATTTCGACGCGCCGCTCGATCCGCAATCGGTGCATCAGGGGGCGGCGCTCGAGGTGCTGCCGCTCGACTGGGGATCGGTCTCGGAGGTCTGCGCGCCCCGCGGCGGCGCGCCGCGGGTGCTCCTGCTCGACCGGGTCAGCGATCCGCACAACGTCGGCGCGGTGCTGCGCTCGGCGGAGGTCTTCGGGGCGCGCGCGGTGATCGCGCCGCAGCGCCATTCCGCGCCGGAGACCGGGGCGCTGGCCAAGAGCGCCTCCGGCGCGCTGGAGCGCCAGCCCTATCTGCGGGTGCCGAACCTCGCGCGGGCGATCGAGACGCTGCGCGACATGGGCTATGGGGTGCTCGGCCTCGACGGCGCCGCGGAGACCGCGCTCGACGACGGGCTGCGGGGGCTCGAGGCGCGTCCCCTGGCCCTCGCCCTCGGGGCCGAGGGGCCGGGGATGCGCGCGCTGACGGCGAAGCTCTGCGACCGGCTGGTGCGGATCCCCGCGCGCGGGGCCTTCGGGTCGCTCAACGTCTCGAACGCCGCCGCGGTGGCGCTCTACGCGGCGCGCTGACGCCCCCGATCACAAATGCTTCAACCCCCTTCACGACCGGGGGTCGGCGCCCCATATCCCCCATGAGGCAGCTGGTGCGGAACCACCCTGCTTCATCTCACTGTCCCTCGTTCCGACTGCGCGCCCGGATCCGATCCGGGCGCCTTTTTTCGTGCCCGGCCCCCGAAGCGCCGCTCAATGCAGGTCGTAGGCGCCCGGCGGCGGCGGCTCGCTGTGCAGCCAGCGGATCTGGCGCACGATCCGCCGCCGCACCCGCGGCAGCTCCGTGCCCGCATGCAGCGCCCGGAGCCGCTCGCCGATCTCGGCGTCGGCCATGGTGGTGCGCAGGTTGTGGCGGACGTATTCGACCCAGGTGGCGGTCTGGTAGCTCTCGGTCCAGAGCTCCGCATCCTCGAGGTCGCGCAGGAGCGTCCAGTGCCGGGCGCCGTCGCGGCGGCGGATGCGCTGGCGGTCGATCATCACGTCGAGGAAGGCCGGAAGGTCGGCCTCGCGGATGCGGTACTCGATCTCGATCGCGACCGGGCCGCTGCGCGGTCGCAGATCCGGCGGAAGCGGCGGCTCCCGCCAGCGGTCGAGCGGCGCGAGGTCGAGCTCGGTGCGGCTCGGCAGCGGCACCGCGAGCCCGACGAGGCCGCCCGCGAGCATGGCCGCCGCCGCGGCGAGCAGCGCCACCGCGGAGCCGTGCCCCTCGGCGACGAGGCCCCAGAGCCAGCTCCCGAGCGCCATGCCGCCGAAGACCGCGGTCTGGTAGAGCGAGAGCGAGCGCCCGACCACCCAGCGCGGCGTGGAGAGCTGCACCGTCACGTTGAAGAGCGAGAGCGCCAGCACCCAGCTGGCGCCGCCGAGCGCCAGCGCCGCGGCGGTCAGGGGGGCGCTGGTGCTCACCCCGGCGACGGCGGCGCAGACCGCGAAGGCCGCGAAGGCGAGCCGCACCAGCGCCTCGCTCGAGAGCCAGGCCCGCAGCCGTGCGGCGGCGAAGGCGCCCCCCACCGCCCCGAGCCCGAAGGCGCCGAGCAGGAGCCCGTAGGTCAGCGCCCCACCGGCCACCAGGTTGCGCGCCACCAGCGGCAAGAGCGCCAGCACCGCGATCGTGCTCAGCCCGAAGAGGAAGGCGCGCAGCAGCACCCGGGCGAGATGCGGCGACATCGCCACGTAGCGCAGCCCGGCCCCCATCGCCGCCCCGAGGCTCTCGGGCGGCAGCCTGCCGCTCCCCGGCACGGTGCGCCAGCGCAGGAGCGCCGCGATGATCGCGAGATAGCTGAGCGCGTTCACCGCGAAGGCGGCCGCGGCGCCGGCCGCCGCGACGATGGCGCCGCCGATCGCCGGGCCGACGCTGCGCGACAGGTTGAAGCCGACGCTGTTGAGCGCCACCGCCGCCGGCAGATCCTCGCGCGGCACGATTTCCCCGATCGAGGCCTGCCAGGAGGGGTTGTTCAGCGCCACGCCGCAGCCGATCAGGAAGGTGAAGCCGAGCAGCAGCCAGGGCGTCAGCAGGTCCCAGTAGGCCGCGAACGCCAGCGCCACGGAGACGGCGAGCATGCCGAACTGCGCCGCCAGCATCACCCTCCGGCGGTTGAAGGTGTCGGCGATCGCGCCCGAGACCAGCGAGAACAGCATGATCGGCAGCGTGGTGGAGGCCTGCACCAGCGCGACCATATCCGCCGATCCCGAGATGCTGGTCATCGTCCAGGCGGCGCCGACCGCCTGGATCAGCCCGCCGAAGCTCGAGGCGAGGGTCGCCAGCCAGAAGCTGCGGAACGTCGGGTTCGCGAGCGGCGCCAGCGCCCCCCGCCCCGTCGCCTTCGCTGCGCTGCCCGCGTCCATGCCGCGTCTCCCGAGGTCTCGGGTCCGCCGCGCCCCGCCCGGCGCAACGCCCCAGACCGGACTTGTCTCAGACGCGCCGGCCGGCGTCCAGACCGGGGAGACGGCATGCCGGGGTTACCGCACCTGGAGCCTTCTCTTTCTTCCTCGACAATGCCGCCGACAAGACGAGGGCAGCGCCGGCCCGGGGCGGGGCGGGCGCTGCCCGGCGGTGCCTGGCCTCGGCGGAATGGCGGCACTAGGCGCGCCCTGAATCTGGTGGGCCGGATCGTGTTGCCAGATGCAGTTCCCGAACCTTGATTTTCGCACTTTAACTCGGCCGGCCCGCGTATATACTCCGCGCCATGTGGAACCCGGCGCGGACATGCACGAGCGGCGGACCGGCAATTCGCCGGGGGTTCCCGCTCGGCCTGCTTCTTCTTACGAGCCTCTGAGCGCGGCCGGATCCGGCGCGCGCGCTCAGGGGTCGCCACGACAGCGCCGAAGAAGCCCGGAACCCGAGGAAGCCAGGAAATGACCGAGACGACACCCCATCAGGACCATGTCCTGATCTTCGACACGACCCTGCGCGACGGCGAGCAATCGCCCGGCGCCACCATGACGCTGGAGGAGAAGCTCCAGATCGCCGCCCTGCTCGACGAGATGGGCGTCGACATCATCGAGGCCGGCTTCCCGATCGCGTCCGAGGGCGATTTCGAGGCCGTGAGCGCGATCGCGCGGCAGGCGCAGAACGCGGTGGTCTGCGGGCTGGCGCGGGCGAACTTCAAGGACATCGACCGCTGCTGGGAGGCGGTGAAGCACGCCCGGCGGCCGCGCATCCACACCTTCATCGGCACCTCGCCCTCGCACCGGGCGATCCCGAACCTCGACATGGACCAGATGGCCGAGCGGATCCACGACACGGTGACGCATGCCCGCAACCTCTGCGACAACGTGCAATGGTCGCCGATGGACGCGACGCGGACCGAGCACGACTATCTCTGCCGGGTGATCGAGATCGCCATCAAGGCGGGTGCCACCACGATCAACATCCCCGACACCGTCGGCTACACCGCCCCGCGGGAGAGCGCGGCGCTGATCGGGATGCTGCGCGCGCGGGTGCCGGGGGCCGACGAGGTGGTCTTCGCGACCCATTGCCACAACGACCTCGGCATGGCGACGGCCAACAGCCTGGCGGCGGTCGAGGCCGGGGCGCGCCAGATCGAATGCACCATCAACGGCCTCGGCGAGCGGGCGGGCAATACCGCGCTCGAGGAGGTGGTCATGGCGATGCGGGTGCGCAACGACATCCTGCCCTACGCGACCTCCATCGACACCAGAAAGATCATGCAGGCGAGCCGCCTCGTCGCCACGGTCTCGGGCTTCCCGGTGCAGTTCAACAAGGCGATCGTGGGCAAGAACGCCTTCGCCCACGAGAGCGGCATCCACCAGGACGGGATGCTGAAGGACGCGCAGACCTTCGAGATCATGCGCCCTGAGGACGTGGGCCTGAACGCCACCAGCCTCGTCATGGGCAAGCATTCGGGCCGCGCGGCGCTGCGCTCCAAGCTGCAGGAGCTGGGCTACAAGCTGGGCGACAACCAGCTCAACGACGTCTTCGTGCGCTTCAAGGAGCTCGCCGACCGCAAGAAGGAGGTCTATGACGACGACCTGGTCGCGCTGATGCAGGACACCGACACCAATGCCGCGAACGACCGCATCCAGGTGCGCCGCCTGCGCGTGGTCTGCGGCACCGAGGGCCCCCAGACTGCCGAGCTGACACTGGCCATCGACGGCCACGAGCAGAGCGTGCATGCCACCGGCGACGGCCCGGTCGATGCGGCCTTCAACGCGGTCAAGGCGCTGGTCCCGCACGAGGCGCAGCTCCAGCTCTACCAGGTCCATGCGGTGACCGAGGGCACCGATGCCCAGGCCACGGTGAGCGTGCGCATGGAGGAGAACGGCAAGATCGTCACCGGCCAGTCCGCCGACACCGACACGGTCGTCGCCTCCGCCAAGGCCTATGTGAACGCGCTCAACAAGCTCCTGGTGCGCCGGCTCAAGTCCGCCCCGGACGCCGCGAGCGCCTGAGCCGCGCCCCCCCGCCCTGCCCGCTCCCGGCCGCCCCGCGGTCGGGACCGGGGTCCGGCGCGCGGCTCCCTCGGACATCGCCCGCCTTCCGCGCCGCCCGCCGGTCCCCTGTCGCGAAACTGACGTCTTCCAATCGAACGGCGATTGAGGCAGCCTGCCGCAAGTGAACGGTTGACGATTACGCGGTTCTCGCGTCCGCCCGGCGCCTCCGCATGCGCGGAAGCGGCCGCGATCGGACCGGCAGCAAATTTCCGAACGAGGGGTCGGGGTGATGTCACAAGGCAATTTCGTACGTGTTCTCAACAACAAGGAGGTGCTGGCGCTCGCCTTCGGCGCGATGATCGGCTGGGGCTGGGTGGTGCTGGCGGGCGGCTGGGTGCAATCGGCCGGGGCGCTCGGCGCGATGCTCGCCTTCGCCATCGGCGGGGTGGCGGTGATCCTGATCGGCCTGACCTATGCCGAACTCGCCGCCGCCATGCCGCTGACCGGCGGCGAGCATGTCTACAGCCACCGCGCCTTCGGGATGGGCGGGTCCTTCCTCTGCACCTGGGCGATCATCCTGGGCTATATCTCGGTCGTGGCCTTCGAGGCGGTGGCGCTGCCGACGGTCATCGAGCATCTCTTCCCCAACTACAAGGTCGGGCTGATGTGGACCTTCGCCGGGTCGGAGGTCTATTTCACCTGGGCGCTGGTCGGGATGGTCGGCGCGGTGGTCATGACCTGGATCAACATCCTCGGCATCAAGTCGAGCGCGCTGCTGCAGAAGGTCGTGACGCTCCTGATCCTGGTCGTCGGCATCATGCTGATCACCGGGGCGCTCTTCAACGGCGAAGGCGCCAACATGGAGCCGCTCTTCGTCAGCGGCGCCAAGGGCATGCTGGCGGTGCTGATCATGACGCCCTTCATGTTCGTGGGCTTCGACGTCATCCCGCAGGCGGCCGAGGAGATCGACCTGCCCTACAAGCAGATCGGCCGGATCCTGGTGATCTCGGTGGTGATGGCGGTGGCCTGGTACATCGCCATCATCCTGGCGGTGTCGCTGGCCCTGTCGGCGGAGGAATCCGCGGCCTCGACCCTGGCCGCGGCCGACGCCATGACCACGGTCTTCGGCGGCTCCTGGGCCGGCAAGCTCCTGGTGCTGGCCGGGATCGGCGGCATCATCACCAGCTGGAACGCGTTTCTCGTCGGCGGCAGCCGCGCGATCTACGCCATGGCGCATGCCCGCATGCTGCCGGCCTTCCTCGGCCGGATGCACCCCAGGTACAACACCCCCGTCAACGCCATCCTGATGGTCGGCGCGCTCTCGGTGATCGCGCCGCTCTTCGGCCGCGGGGCGCTGGTCTGGCTGGTCGATGCCGGCGGCCTGGGGATCGTGGTCGCCTATGCCGCGGTGGCCGCCTCGTTCCTCGTGCTGCGCAGGCGCGAGCCGGAGATGAACCGGCCCTTCTACGTGCGCAACGGCATGGCGGTCGGATATGGCGCGCTGATCCTCGCGGTCGGGATCATCTTCCTCTACATGCCCGGCAGCCCCGCGGCGCTGGTCTGGCCCTATGAATGGGCGATCGCCGGCGGCTGGGCGGTGATCGGCCTCGGCTTCTACCTCTGGGCGCGCGCGGTGCATCCGGGGGAATCCGCGCAAGTCGTCTCGCAGGAGCTCCGCACCGGCCATTCCGACAAGGAGGATCCGGTGACCGCCTGAGCCCCCTGCCCGGCGCGAAGCGGCCCCTGCGGCCTCGCGCCGGGCGCCGGAAACCCGTTGCACCGGCCCCGCTGCCGCCCGCCGCGGCCCACGGCTCTCCGGCCCGCGAAAGCGGGGCGCGAAGCCGTGCAATTGCGCAACAGTTCAACTCAAAGTTGTAAAAAAAAGCCTTCCTGCACCCGCTCCGGCTTGACGGGGCCTTTACGCTGAGTTTCGCGGCGGCCTATATGGATCGGGCGTCCCGGCGCGCAAGGAAGCGACGACGACAACCCGGTTCGAGGTCGAAGGGCAAAGCGCATGATCGGCGGATTGAGAGGCCTTTTTTCGTCCGACATGGCGATCGATCTCGGCACGGCGAATACCCTCATCTACATCAAGGGCAAGGGCATCGTGCTCAACGAGCCCTCGGTGGTCGCCTATTCGGTCAAGGACGGCAAGAAGCGCGTGCTCGCGGTCGGCGAGGAGGCCAAGCAGATGCTCGGCCGCACCCCCGGCTCGATCCAGGCGATCCGGCCCCTGCGCGACGGCGTCATCGCCGATTTCGACGTCGCCGAGGAGATGATCAAGCATTTCATCCGCAAGGTGCACCGCGGCGGCGGCTGGGCCAAGCCCAAGATCCTCGTCTGCGTGCCCCATGGCGCCACCCCGGTCGAGAAGCGCGCCATCCGCGAGAGCGTCATGGCCGCGGGCGCGCGCAAGGCCGGCCTGATCTCCGAGCCGATCGCCGCGGCCATCGGCGCCGGCATGCCGATCGCCGAGCCCACCGGCAACATGGTCGTGGACATCGGCGGCGGCACCACCGAGGTGGCGGTGCTCTCGCTCGGCGACGTGGTCTATGCCCGCAGCGCGCGGGTCGGCGGCGACCGCATGGACGAGGCCATCGTCAGCTACCTGCGCCGCCAGCACAATCTCCTGATCGGCGAATCGACCGCCGAGCGGCTCAAGACCGAGATGGGGACCGCGCGCATGCCCGACGACGGCGTCGGCGGGCGGATCGACGTGCGCGGGCGGGACCTGCTCAACGGCGTGCCCAAGGAGATGGAGATCACCCAGGCCCAGATCGCCGAGGCGCTGTCGGAGACCGTGCAGACCATCGTCGAGGCGGTGATGACCGCGCTGGAGCAGACCCCGCCGGACCTCGCCGCCGACATCGTCGACCGCGGCGTGATGCTCACCGGCGGCGGCGCCCTGCTCGGCGATCTCGACCTCGCTCTCCGCGAGCAGACCGGGCTCGCGATCACCGTGGCGGAGGATCCGCTGAACTGCGTGGCGCTCGGGACCGGCAAGTCGCTCGAATTTGAAAGCCAGCTTTCCCATGTGCTAGAATACGGAACCTGAGGCGGGCGCGAGATCCGTCCGGGCGGGCCGCCGCTCGGCCCAGCCAGAGGCATAGACACGGCGTGGCGTTGGGCAAAGATTCCGATCCCGATTACTTCGGCAGCCTGCGCAGACTGCTGATCCTGATTTCCGCCGGTCTCCTGCTGGCGCTCTTCCTGGTCTGGCGCATCGACAACGCCCGGGTGGAGCAGTTCCGCGTCACCCTGCTCGACCGCGTCACCCCCGGCTTCGAATGGACCCTGCGCCCGGTCGCGGCGACGGCGCGCATGATCGCGGATCTGCGGGCCTGGCGCCGGGTCTACCAGCAGAACGAGGAGCTGCGCCGCGAGGTCCAGCGCATGCAGGGCTGGCGCGAGGCGGCGCTGCAGCTGGAGCAGAAGAACGCCCGGCTGCTCGCGCTCAACAACGTCCGGCTCAATCCGCGCCTGACCTACGTGACGGCCGAGGTGATGGCCGATGCCGGCAGCCCCTTCCGCCGCTCGGCCATGGTCAATGTCGGCCGCGCCGACGGCGTCTCGGACGGCTCCACCGTGGTCGACGGCCTCGGGCTCGTCGGTCGCATCGCCGGGGTCGGCGAGCGCTCGGCCCGGGTCATCCTGCTCACCGACGCCTCGAGCCGGGTGCCCGGCGTGGTCCTGCCCTCCGGGCAGCGGGTGATGGTCTCGGGCGACAACAGCGTCGCGCCGCCGCTCGACTTCGTCGGCCAGGCCGAGGCGCTGCGGCCCGGCGACCGGGTCGTCTCCACCGGCGACGGCGGGCTCTATCCGCCGGACATCCTGATCGGGCGCGTGACGCTCGGCGCCGACGGGCGCCAGCGCCTGCGGCCCGCCGCCGACTACCGCCGCCTCGATTTCGTGCGCGTGCTGCGCCGCGCCCCGCCCGCGGTGATCGACGGCCCCGGCGAGATCATCGGCCCGCTGGCGGCGCAGCCCGACCTCCCCCCCGCTCCCCCGGAGGCGGCGCAGTGAGCGGCGCGCGCGCCCTGTCGCGCCCGGCCCGCACCGGCCTGCTGCTGCTGCTCGGCGTGGTGGCGATCCATGCCGCGCTGATCCCGCTCGGCCCCGGCGGCATGCTGGTGCCGCCGGATCTGCTCTATTGCCTGGTCATCGCCTGGGTGCTGCGCGCGCCCGACGCCCCCCCGGTCTGGCTGCTCGTCGGGCTCGGCCTCGCGGCGGACATCCTGCTGTCGCGCCCGATCGGCCTCGGCGCGCTCGGGCTGCTGCTCGCGGCGGAGGTCGCCGGCCGCAACCGGGCCTCGCTCCGCGGCCTTCCCTTCCCCGCCGAATGGACCGCGGCCGCGATCGGCTACGGCCTGATCCTCGCAGGCATCTACGCCGCCCTGCGCCTCACCTTCGCCGAGGCGCCGCCGCCCTACGACCTGCTGCGCTATCTCGTGGCGACCGCGCTCGCCTATCCGCTGGTCGCGCTGGCCGTCGCCTGGGGCGTGCGGCTCCACGCGGGCGAACGGACGTCGCCGCGGGAGCGGCCGACATGAGGCGCCCCGCCGACGCACCCCCGCCCCGCATCACCCGCCGCGGCCTGATGCTGCTGGGGCTCCAGTTCGGGGTGATCGGCACGCTCGGCTGGCGCATGCGCGACCTCCAGATCCTCCAGAACGAGAAATACCGCCTGCTCGCCGAGGAGAACCGCATCAACATCCGGCTGCTGCCGCCGGCCCGCGGCACCATCCTCGACCGCGACGGCCGCCTGCTCGCCGGCAACCGCCAGAACTACCGCATCGTGATGGTGCGCGAGCAGGCCGGCGACCCGGCGGCGGTGCTCGCGCGCCTCGCGACGATCATCGACCTGCCGCAGGAGGCGCGCGACCGCGTGCTGCGCGAGATGATGGCGCGCAGCGCCTTCGTGCCGGTGGTCGTCGCCGAGCATCTCTCCTGGGACGACGTGGTGCGCGTGGCCGCCAATTCGCCGGTCCTGCCCGGCGTCGAGCCGGAGGTGGGGCTCAGCCGCTTCTACCCCGACGGCCCGAGCACCGCGCATGTGGTCGGCTATGTCGGGCCGGTCTCCGAGCGCGACCTCGAGAAGCTCGAGGATCCCGACCCGGTGCTGCAGATCCCCCGCTTCCAGATCGGCAAGACCGGGGTCGAGCAGCGGCTCGAGCCGCTCCTGCGCGGCCATGCCGGCAACCAGCGCATCGAGGTCAGCGCCGCGGGCCGGGTCATGCGCGAGCTCGGCCGCACCGAGGGCCAGTCCGGCCGGGACGTGAACCTCACCATCGACGCGGAGCTCCAGATCTACGCCATGCAGCGCATGGAGCGCCAGAGCGCGGCCGCGGTGGTGATCGACGTGCGGAACGGCGACATCATGGCGCTGGCCTCGGCGCCGGGCTTCGATCCCAGCAGCTTCGTCTTCGGCATCCGCTCGGGCGAATGGAACGCGCTCCTGAACGACGAATACCGCCCGCTCTCGAACAAGACCGTCGCCGGCACCTATCCGCCGGGCTCGACCTTCAAGATGTGCGTGGCGCTCGCCGCGCTCGAGACCGGCGCGGCCGGGCCCGGCGACACCGTCTTCTGCGGCGGCTCGACCACCCTCGGCCGGCGGCGCTTCCATTGCTGGAAGCATGGCGGCCACGGCACCGTCGACATGCGCCGCAGCCTCTCGCAATCCTGCGACGTCTATTATTACGAGATGGCCCGAAGGGTCGGCCCCGACGCCATCTCCGCCATGGCCCACAAGCTCGGCCTCGGCATCGCCCACGACCTGCCCATGCCGGCGGTGGCCGAGGGCAACATGCCCGACGCCGAATGGAAGAAGATCCACCGCAGCGAGAAATGGACCACCGGCGACAGCTTCAACTACGGGATCGGCCAGGGCTTCACGCTCGCCTCGCCGCTGCAGCTCGCCGTCTATACGGCCCGCATCGCCGGCGGGCGCAGCATCCAGCCGCGGCTGCTGCGCGCGGTGGGCGGCGCGCCGGTCGAGATCCCCGCCGCCGAGCCGCTGGCGATCGCGCCGAGGCATCTCGAGATTGTGCGCGGCGGCATGTTCGCCGTCTCGAACGAAGGCACCGCCTATCGCTCGCGCTTCGTCGATCCCGAGAACCTCATGGCCGGCAAGACCGGCACCAGCCAGGTCCGCAACATCACCGCCGCCGAGCGCGCCGCGGGCGTGACCAGGAACGAGCAGCTGCCCTGGAACCGCCGCGACCACGCGCTCTTCGTCGCCTTCGCGCCCTTTGACAATCCCCGCTACGCCATCGCCCAGATCGTCGAGCACGGCGGCGGCGGCTCGGCGGCCGCCGCCCCCATCGCCCGCGACATCCTCGGCTTCGCGCTCTACGGCGGCCCGGCGCCGCTCAGCGCCTATCCGCCCGAGCAGCGCGGCGCGATCGAGGAGGAGCGCGCCGCCCGGCCGCCCCAGAGCGAGCCCGACGCGAGCGCGGCCGCACCGGCCCGGGACCGGGCATGAGCGCCTTCGACAGCGCCCGCGGCGCGACCCCGCGCGGCGTGGCCAAGCTGCTCGCGCTCAACTGGGCGCTGATCCTGCTGCTCGCGGCGGTGGCCGCCACCGGCTTCCTGATGCTCTATTCCGTGGCCGGCGGCGCGCTCCAGCCCTGGGCGCGGCCACAGATGATCCGCTTCGGCATCGGCATCGCGGCGATGATCGGCATCGCCATGATCCACATCCGCTTCTGGCGGGCGATCGCGCCCCTCGCCTATCTCGGCACCTTCGCGCTGCTGATCCTCGTGGAGATCATGGGCGAGATCGGCATGGGCGCGCAGCGCTGGATCGACCTCGGCTTCTTCCAGCTCCAGCCCTCGGAGCTGATGAAGATCGCCCTCGTCATGGCGCTCGCGGCCTATTACGACCGGCTCGACCCGGCCAGGGTCTCCCGGCCGCTCTGGGTGATCCTGCCGCTCCTGCTGATCCTCGCGCCGACGGCACTGGTGCTCAAGCAGCCCGACCTCGGCACGGCGCTGCTCCTGCTGATGGGCGGCGGCGCGGTGATGTTCCTCGCGGGCGTCAGCCTCTGGTACTTCGCCGCGGCGCTGGCCGGCGGGGCCGGGCTTGTCACCACGGTGCTGAAATCCCAGGGCACCGACTGGCAATTGCTCGAGGATTACCAGTTCCGCCGCATCTTCACCTTCCTCGACCCCTCCGCCGATCCGCTCGGCGCGGGCTATCACATCACCCAGGCCAAGATCGCCATGGGATCGGGCGGGCTCGCCGGGCGCGGCTACATGCAGGGCACCCAGAGCCGGCTCAACTTCCTGCCCGAGAAGCACACCGATTTCATCTTCACCACGCTCGCCGAGGAATTCGGCTATCTCGGCACCATGACGCTGCTCGCGCTCTACACGCTGATCATCATCTTCTGCATCGTCTCGGCGATCTCGAACCGCGACCGCTTCGGCGCGCTGCTGACCGCCGGCATCGCGGTGACCTTCTTCCTCTTCTTCTCGGTCAACATGGGCATGGTCATGGGGCTGATGCCGGTGGTGGGCGTGCCGCTGCCGCTCGTCTCCTACGGCGGCTCGGCGATGCTGGTGCTTCTCGCGGCCTTCGGCCTCGTCCAGAGCGCCCATGTCCACCGCCCGAAAGCGCGGGACTGAGAGCAGCCGCCCCTACGCCTCCCCGACGCCCTGTCCCGTGCGGGACTTCCGGACACGGCCGTGTGCTACACCACCTCCATTTTCACGGCCGTGCGCCAGCACGGCCTGCGCCTGCCTGCCCCCCGCCCGGCGCACGCAGCGTTGCAACTAACTGAAACGCATGGTCTTTCCCCCCCCAAGACCCGCGGGTTGCGCGTGCGCCCGCCCAGGCAGGCGCAGGCCGTGCCTCGACCGCCGCCGCGATACACCCCGTGGCTATCCCAAGGTCCGGGACAGATCCCTGCCGACTACAAGGGCTCGCAGAAAGATCATCGCAGCGCTCCGGCAATATCCACCCCGATCTCGCGCCCGTGTCTTGCTCGATCGCCTCGTTGACCTGCGCCGCTTGTCGCGCCGCCGGCACATTCCGGCCGCGAATACTGAAAGACCCTGTTTGGCAATACTTTAGTAACATTTGAGGCAAATAACGTGCCTGCCAGGTCGCGATCCCGCCGGCAGACAAACCAGCTCTCAGGAGGAGTGTTCACGCATGCCCGCCCCGACTCTGAAGGACCTTCTGGTCCGCATCCGGGCCCTCGAAGCGGCCACCGTCAAGCTGATCGCCGCGAGCGCGGCGCCGAAGAAGGAGGCGAAGGCCGCCAAGGCCAAGGCGCCGGCCAAGGCCAAGGCCGCGGCCAAGGCCAAGGCTCCCGCCAAGGCCGCCAAGGCGCCGGCGAAGGCTGCCAAGCCCGCCAAGGCGCCGGCGAAGACCGCCGCCAGGACGCCGGCCAAGGCCCGCGCCAGGACCGGGATCCCCGCCATGGCCAATGGCAAGGCGCCCGCCTCGATGGTGGCCAAGGCCCCGGCCCGGAGCAAGGCGCCGGCCAGCGCCATCAACTGAACCCGCGGCGCGCCGCAGGCGCGCGCGCCGGTTCCGGGACACGGGACCCCGTCGCTCCACCGGCGACGGGGTCTCGCCTTTCTCGGGCCCGCCCGCGCCATGCCAAATCCGCCCGTTGCGGGATTTCGGCTTCTGATCGCCCCGATTGCACGGTAGGATTGCTTGCGATCGAGTTAACGCGGGGTGGAACATTGTTTCATATCAGATACTTGGCCTTTCGTGCGCGCGCGCACGGATGCGGCTGGCCCGCGCGGTCGGCAGACAATCGCTTCGCCCGGAGGCGGCGCTGAGCCGGCCGCGCGTCCTCTTCTCGGCGCCGCCCGAGCACTGGCCGCTCTGGCGGCCGCATCTCTATGCCGCCCTGGCCGAGGCCGGGATCGAGGCCGACCTCACCGACGATCCGGCGGGGCCCTGGACCTTCGACTACGTGGTCTATCGCCCCGGCGGCCCGGTCGACGACTTCACGCCCTTCACCCGGCTCAAGGCCGTGCTCAGCCTCTGGGCCGGCGTGGAGGACATCGTCGGCGACCCGAGCCTGAACGTGCCGCTCTGCCGCATGGTCGACGAGGGGCTGACGCTCGGCATGATCGACTGGGTGACCGGCCATGTGCTGCGCCACCACCTCGGCCTCGACGCGCATCTCGCCGGCCAGGATGGCATCTGGCGCAACGGCATCGTGCCGCCGCTCGCCCGCGACCGGCGCGTGGGCGTGCTCGGCCTCGGCGCCATCGGCGGCGCAGTGGCCACGGCGCTGGCGCGGTTCGGCTTCGCCACCGAAGGCTGGAGCCGCCGCCCGAAGGAGGTCGCCCATGTCGCCACCCGGTCCGGCGAGGCGGGGCTCGACGCCCTGCTCGGCTCGAGCGAGATCCTCGTCACCCTCCTGCCCGCCACCCCGGAGACCGAGGACCTGCTCGACGCCGCCCGCCTCGCCCGGCTGCCGCGCGGCGCCGTGCTGATCAATCCCGGCCGCGGCAGCCTGATCGACGACGCGGCCCTTCTCGCCGCCCTCGACCGCGGCGACCTCGCCCATGCCACGCTCGACGTCTTCCGCATCGAGCCCCTGCCCCCGGAACATCCCTTCTGGGCGCATCCGAAGGTGACGGTGACGCCGCATATCGCCTCGGAGACCCGGCCCGCGACCGCCACCCTCGCGATCGCCGAGAACATCCGCCGGGGCGAGAGCGGCCTGCCCTTCCGGCATCTCGTCGACCGCGACCGCGGCTATTGAGGCGTGCCCCGGCGCAGGATCGGCGGCCGCTCCGGATCGCTTCCCGGCCCGCGCCGCACCGGGGCCGGCGCCTCCGCCCGCCGCGGCAGGTCGAACCGCCGGCCGGCCGCGGCGATCGCCCGGGCCGCCGCGCCGCCCTCCGCCGGGAAGGTCACGTCGAGCGCCCCCGCTTCCGCGCCCGAGAAGCGCAGGGCCTCCGCCACCGCCGCCGCCACCTCGGCCCGCGCCGGTTCCGGCACGCCGGTGAGCGCGAGCAGCATGCCCTCGCTGCCATCTCCATGCCGGGCCGTCGCCAGATGCGCCGATCCGATCAGCGCCGCCATGGCCGCGAGCTTGATCCCCAGCGCCTCGATCAGCGCCGCGGGCAGCGGGCCCGGCGGCGCGAAGCCGCGCAGCATGCCCTCGCCCGGGACGGGCGGCTCCGCCGCCATCGCCGCCAGCCAGTCGACCGCCGCCGCCGGCAGGAGCGCCGAGGAGGGCGCCACGCCGAGATTGATCCCCAGCCCGACCCCCTGCCCCGCCAGCAGCCCCAGGATCCGCCGCCCCGAGAGCGCCGCATAGGGTGCGGGTGCCTCCAGGAACGCCGCCAGCCGCTCGTCCCGGTCGAAGACCAGCGCCACCGGCCCGGTCTCCAGCGCGAAGACCTCCGGCTTCAGCCTCCCGCCGGCCGCCTCCTCGCGCAGGAGCAGGAAGAGCTCCGCATCCAGAAGCCGCTCGTGGAAGCGCAGCCGCAACCGTTCGTCCTCCGGCATCGCCTCGTGGGCGCGATAGGCGCGATCGAGCGGGGTCTCCATGGCGCAGCTCCTATCCCGGCGCGAGCGCCGTGGAAACCCTCGCGCGCAGCTCCGGCACGAGCTCCGCCGCGAACCAGGGATTGCGCTTCAGCCAGCCGCTGTTGCGCCAGGAGGGATGCGGCAGCGGCAGCACCCCCTCGGGCCAGCTCCGCCAGGCGCGCACGGTCGCGGTCACCGCCCTGGCGCCGGACCCCAGGTGCCAGCGCTGCGCATGGCCGCCGATCAGCAGCGTCAGCCGGATCCCCGGCATCGCCGCCAGCGCCGCCCGGCGCCATGTCTCCGCGCAGACCCGCGGCGGCGGCAGGTCCGAGCTCTGCGCGTCATAGCCGGGAAAGCAGAAGGCCATGGGCAGCACCGCGAAGCGCCTCCGGTCGTAGAAGGCCGCGCGGTCCACCCCCATCCAGTCCCGCAGCCGGTCGCCCGACGCATCGTCGAAGGGCCGCCCGAGCGCATGGACCCGGGCCCCGGGCGCCTGCCCGGCGATCAGGATCGGCGCTTCCGCCGAAAGCCAGGGCACCGGCCGCGGCGCATGCGCCGTGGCGGTCGCCGCGAAGGCCTCCGCACAGATCCGGCAGGCGCGAATCCTCGCCTCGATCTCCGCCACCGCATCCCCGCCCAGCCCCGTCGGCGCCATGCCCCCTCCCTCCGCCAGGTCGCTCCGCGCAGGAGCCGCCCCGTCGCAGGGTCCGGGCGCGGCAACGCTGCAACGGGGCCCGCGAGGCTACCAACCGGGCACCCGGCGATCAAGGCGGGGGCCCGGCGGGCGGAGCCTCGCCGCGGCACCCGGGCGGCATGGGACGGGATCGGCACGCTTTACAGCCCCGGCCGCGCCGGGCTATCGCTGCAGGCGCGTCTGCGCCTAGGATCCCTGCCCCATGTCTGATGCCAGAACCGTAGCGATCGGCGAGCTCCGCGTCTCGAACGCGGCGCCCCTCACCCTGATCGGCGGACCCTGCCAGCTCGAGGGCCTCGATCATGCGCTCGCCATCGCGGGCAGGCTGGCGGAGGCCTGCGCCGCCGCCGGGGCCGGCTTCATCTTCAAGGCCTCCTACGACAAGGCCAACCGCACCGCGCTCGCCGCCAGGCGCGGCATGGGCCGCGATGCCGGGCTCGAGGTGCTCGCCACCGTCCGCGCCCGCATCGGCTGCCCCGTGCTGACGGATGTCCATCTTCCCGAAGACTGCGCCCCAGTTGCCGAGGCGGTCGACGTGCTCCAGATCCCTGCCTTCCTCTGCCGCCAGACCGACCTGCTTCTCGCCGCCGGCAAGACCGGCGCGGCGATCAACGTCAAGAAGGGCCAGTTCCTCGCGCCCTGGGACATGGCCCATGTCGCGGCCAAGATCGCCTCCACCGGCAACGACCGCATCCTGCTCTGCGAGCGCGGCGCGAGCTTCGGCTACAACGCCCTGGTCGCGGACATGCGCAGCCTGCCCGTCATGGCGCGCACCGGCTATCCGGTGGTGATGGACGCGACCCATTCGGTCCAGCAGCCGGGTGGCCAGGGAAGCTCCTCCGGCGGCCAGCGCGAATTCGCCCCGGTCATGGCGAGGGCGGCCGTGGCGCTCGGCGTCGCCGCGGTCTTCATCGAGACCCATCCCGACCCCGACCACGCGCCTTCCGACGGGCCGAACATGGTCTTCCTCGACGCCATGCCGGCGCTGATCGCCGATCTCATGGCCTTCGACCGCCTCGCCAAGTCCCGCCCCCTTGCCGTCTGACGGGAGCAGAGCCATGCCGGCACGCATCGCAGCCTCGGGTTTTCGTGAATACGATGCGCGCTGGCGCTATCCCGAAGAGATCGACCGCGCCGGGATGCACCTCCTCGGCCTCGGCCTCGGCACCCAGATGCGCCGCCGCGGGCTCGATCCGGCGATCGCCGTCGGCCACGACCTGCGCAGCTATTCGCCGGAGGTCGCCGAGGCCCTCGTCGCCGGGCTGATCGAGGCGGGGGTCGCGGTGCAGGACATCGGCCTGGCCCTGACCCCGATGGCCTATTTCGCCCAGATCCACCTCGGCCTGCCCGCCGTGGCCATGGTCACCGCGAGTCACAACCCCAACGGCTGGACCGGCGTCAAGATGGGCTTCGAGGCCCCGCTCACCCATGCGCCGGAGGACATGGCAGAGCTGCGCGACATCGTGCTTTCGGGTGCCGTGGAATCGCGGCCCGGCGGCACGCGCCGCCCCGTCGAGGGCCTGCGCGAGGCCTATCTCGCCGATCTCGCCGGGGACCTGCGCCTGTCGCGCCCGCTGCGCGCGGTCTGCGCCACCGGCAACGGCACCGCCGGCGCCTTCGCGCCGGAGCTCCTCGCCCGGATCGGCGTCGAGGTCATCCCGCGCCATACCACCCTCGATCCCACCTTCCCGCATTACAATCCCAATCCCGAAGCGCTCGAGATGCTGCACGACATGGCCGATGCCGTCCGCGAGAGCGGCGCCGATCTGGCCATCGGCCTCGACGGCGACGGCGATCGCTGCGGCATCGTCGACGGCGCGGGCCGCGAGATCTTCGCCGACAAGATCGGCCTCCTGCTCGCCCGCGACCTAGCGCGCACCCATCCGGGCGCGCGCTTCGTCGTGGACGTGAAATCGACCGGGCTCTTCGCCACCGACCCGGAGCTCGCCGCCGCCGGGGCGCATACCGAATACTGGAAGACCGGCCACAGCCACATGAAGCGGCGGCTGCATGCCACCGGCGCGCTGGCGGGATTCGAGAAATCCGGCCATGCCTTCTTCGGCCCGCCAGTGGGACGGGGCTACGATTGCGGGCTGCGCACGGCGATCGAGGTCTGCCGGCTCCTCGACCGCAACCCGCGCCGGAGCCTCGCCGATCTCGTCGCCGCATTGCCCGCGAGCTGGATCACGCCCACGCTCTCGCCCGCCTGTCCAGACGGCGAGAAATACGCCGTCGTCGAACGCCTGACCGCGCGCCTGCAGGCCATGGCGGCCAGGGGCGGAACCCTCGGCGGCCAGAAGATCACCGGCGTCCTGACCGTAAACGGCGCCCGCGCCGGGCTCGCAGACGGCGGCTGGGCGCTCATCCGCGCCTCCTCCAACACCCCCAATCTCGTGGTGGTCTGCGAGAGCCTCGCCTCGGAGGCGCAGATGCGCGCCATCTTCGGCGACCTCAACGCCCTGATCCGCACCGAGCCTTCCGTCGGCGCCTACGACCAGGCCCTTTGAGCTTGTGATGGCGCCGCCGAATTACTAGAAGGCCCGCGTTTGGGGCGTCGCCAAGCGGTAAGGCAACGGTTTTTGGTACCGTCATTCGGAGGTTCGAATCCTCCCGCCCCAGCCAGCTCCCTAACCGAACCCGTTCTCCGTTCGGTCGCGCCGTCGAAAAATCTTGTTGTTTTCGAACGTTGTAGCCGATGGTCTGTTGACCTCAATCCGAGCGCGAGGCGCTGAGGAGGGTTTCTCTGGCCCGTCCTTCTCCGAACCTGTTCACTTCATGAAAACGGTCAACAGGTTCGGGCCATTGATTTTGCGAAGAAAATTCGCCTCATCTTGCGGCCAAGTTAGATACGGACTTTGGGGGTGCGGTGGTGGCCGTCCTCCAACTATTTCGTGTTTGGCGTGATAGTGTCCCACGGCGTGGTGTAAGATCGCCGACCCTCGGAGAGGTTCGAAGCTGATCAGGTCGCCACGGCGGGCAGCCTGACGGTTGGATTGTCGGTGACGCGGGCGAGGGTTTCAAGCGACATGTAGCGCCGCGCGACGGTCCATTCGTCGTTGGTCTCCAGCATCAGCGCGGCGACAAGGCGGATGATGGCGTCGTCGTTGGGAAAGATGCCGATCACGTCGGCCCGCCGCTTGATCTCGCGGTTCACCCGTTCAAGTGGGTTCGTCGATGCGATCTGGGCGCGGTGCTCGCCGGGGAAGTCCATGTAGGCGAGGACGTCATCGCGGGAGCCATCCATGAAGGCGCCGAGCTTTTCGACCTTCTCGCGCAATGCGTTGGCGACGGCCTCCCATTGGGCCTCGGCGTCGGCCTTGGTTTCCTGGGCGAAGATCGTCTTCAGCATCGCCGCCACCGCCGTGCGCTGCTTGGCCGGCGCATGTGCCAGCGCGTTTCGCATCCAGTGAACGCGGCATCTCTGGTGGGTGGCGTTGAAGACCCGCCGGGCAGCTGCGCGGAGCCCCTTGCGGTCGTCGGCGATCACCAGCTTCACCCCGCGCAGGCCGCGGTCGGCCAGAGACCGCAGGAAGCCGGTCCAGAACGTCTCGGCCTCGGAGGGGCCTGTGGCGACGCCCAGAACGTCGCGCTTGCCGTCCTCGTTGACCGCCACGGCCACTATCACGGCACGGCTGACGATCCGACCGCTCTCACGGACTTTGAGGTAGGTGGCATCGAGCCAGAGATAGGGCCACGCCCCCTCCAGCGGGCGGGAGAGAAAAGCGTTCACGCGCTCGTCGATCTCGGCGCAGAGGCGGCTGACCTGCTCTTGGACATGCCACCCGCGCCCATGGCCTTGACCAGATCATCGACCGAGCGCGTCGAGATGCCGTGAACATAAGCTTCCTGGATCATCGCCACGAGCGCCTTCTCGGCGGTGCGGCGTGGTTCGAGGAAGCTTGGGAAGTAGCTTGCGCAACTTCGGGATCTCCAGCGCAATCCTGCCCGCCCGGGTATCCCAGTCGCGGTCGCGGTATCCATTGCGCTGAACCTCCCGCATCGGCGTGCGTGCGCCCTTGGTCGCGCCCGTCCGCACCTCCACCTCGGCCTCCATTATCCGCTCAGCCGCGAAGGCCAGCATCTCGCGCACGAGATCACCATCGGCCTGCTTCTCAACCAGCTCGATCAGCGCCATTCTCTCATCGGTCATCGTCGTCTCCGTTCTCGGTTCAAGGGGGCGCAACCCGAACCTTCTTCGAAAATCGGCGATGACCGCCAGCGTCACCCACGGCCGCGTGCTGCGCTACGCCGAAGGCTCCGCGCGCGGCCTCCTACACCATCACCGGGGACACAGCCTTTGGCGTTGCTACGCGGTGCGCGAAGGTCCCCCACAGTCCCGTCTCTGGTCGTCCGGTAAAAGTGGTGTAACCTGCGACGATTGCGCTGGCGGGGTTTCGTCGGCGACGGCGGTCTCACGGCAGAAGTCTCCTTGGGGGATTGCCGCATGGAGTCGCGGGATTCCTCATCGAGGCGTCGCTCTGTTCGCCGTCGCGATCTCGACCGCATGTCGCGCGGGGCTTCCGCGCAAGTGGGTGCCCCCGCAGCCCGCAGACAAGGAGGACAGAATGAGCACAGGCGCGCGCATCGGAATCATCGGTGGCAAAGGCTGGATCGGCGGTGCCATCGCGCGCGCCGTGGTCGCCGCGAAACTCATTCCGCCTGGCGATCTCACCCTTTCGTGCCGCGGCGACCCGCCCGGCTGGCTGCCTGACGTGCACTGGACGCGTGACAACCAGGCGCTCGCAGACCGCTCCCATGTGTTGATCCTCTCGGTCCGCCCGCAGGACTGGCCAAGCATCGAGGTCAGGGCGCCAGGCAAGCTGGTCATCTCCGTCATGGCCGGGGTGACGCTCGCCGACATCGCGGCGCGGCTTGGCACGGCGCGCGTCGTCCGCGCGCTACCCAATGCGGCCCTCGAGGTCGGACAATCCTACACCCCGTGGATTGCGGCCGAGCAGGTGACCGAACTGGACCGCGCCGCGATTCGCCGTCTCCTGGACAGCTTCGGCTCCGGCGACGAGGTCGGAACTGAGGCAGAGATCGACTATATGACTGGTCTCTCCGGCACCGGCCCTGCGTATCCGGCGCTCCTGGCCGTCGCGATGATGCGCGACGCGGTAGCCAATGGGTTACCAAAGGAGGTCGCCCGCCGCGCCGCCGTGGCGGTCCTGGTCGGGACCGGCCGGCTCCTGGAGAAAACTGGCGAGGCCCCCGAAGATATCGTGGCCGCGTTCGTAGAATACCGTGGCGTCACAGCGGCCGCCATTCAGGCGATGCAGGCGTCGGGCTTCGACGCCGCTGTGTCCGCTGGCCTGTCAGCCGCCTTGCAAGCCTCGCATGCGCTAAGCGCGTCCGAGCCGTTCCAGTAGGAAGACGCCTCCGCTCGTTGAATCGGACAAGGTGCGATCAGCTGCTTCGATACTCGCGGCAGCCGGCGGCGCGACATTCGGTTGCGACGCGGTCGTGACGGGGGGCCGGGATAGAACGCGGCCTCAGATTCCTTTGAGGAGCCGCAGCGCGTCGTAGATCGCCGCGTGGGTGTTGCGGGCCGCGACCGCGTCGCCGATCCTGAAGAGCTGGAAGGTGCCCCCGGGGTTGCGGACCGCGGACTGCGGGCGGCCGGCGATTAGGTCGTCGTGCGACATCTCGCCGTGGTTCCGCGAGGCGGGCTTCAGGTCGAAGTAGAGGTCGTCAAGCGGGATAGTGCCGTGGTTCACGACCACCTGGTCGACCTCGCGTTCGCGGCGGACACCGCCGTAGTCGCTGCCAACATGGGCGACCAGCCGGTTGCCATGCCGCGCGACCGCTTCCAGCCGCCACGTCACGGTGAAGGTGGCGTCGAGCTCCTGCAGGCTGCGCATGTAGGGCACAAGGTTCATCGCCATGACTTCGGGCGCGAAGGACCGGTCCGGGGTCATGATCTCGACCTTCGCGCCGGTCGCCGCGATGATCTCCGAAGCCTGAAGGCCGGCGTGATCGCCGGCGTCGTCGAAGACCAGAACCTCACGACCCGGCTTCACATCGCCCGAGATAATGTCCCATGCCGAGACCACGAGCTCGTTGCCTTCGCTGAGGATCTCGGTGTGCGGCATGCCGCCGGTCGCGACGATGACGACGTCCGGGCTCTCGGCCAGCACATCGTCGGCCTCGGCCCAGGCGTTGAAGCGGAACTTGACGCCGAGGCGCTCGCAGCGAGCCATGCGCCAGTCGACGATCGCGATCATCTCGCGCCGCCGCTCGCTCCGGGCGGTCAGCCGGATCTGGCCGCCGGGATCCGCCGCCGCCTCGAAGACCAGCGTGTCGTGGCCGCGCTCGCCGGCGACCCGTGCCGCCTCGAGGCCGGCCGGGCCGCTGCCGACGACGACGACTTTCTTCCGCGTCTCCGCCTTCGGGATGACGTGCGGCATCGAGGTCTCGCGACCGGTGGACGGGTTGTGGATGCAGTAGGCCGCGCCGCCCTGGTAGATGCGGTCGAGGCAGTAGTTGGCGCCGACGCAGGGCCGGATCTCGTCCTCGCGGCCCTCGATGATCTTGCGCACGATATGCGGGTCGGCCATGTGCGCCCGGGTCATGCCGACCATGTCGACCTTGCCGGCGGCGATGGCGTGACGCGCGGTGGCGACATCGGAGATCTTCGCGGCGTGAAACGTGGGGAAGTTCGTCGCCTCCCGAATCTCGCCGGCGAAATCGAGATGCGGAGCGTTCCTCATCCCCTGGATCGGGATCACGTCGGTCAGGCCGGCGTCGGTGTCGATATGTCCGCGAACGACGTTGAAAAAGTCGACGAGGCCACTCTCGGTCAGCTTCTTCGAGATCGCGAGCCCGTCGGCCATACCGAACCCGCCCTCCATGGTCTCGTCGCAACTGTGGCGAACACCGACAAGGAAGTCCGGGCCGACCCGCTCGCGGATCGCGCGGAGCACGTCGAAAGCAAAGCGCAGGCGATTGTCGAGCGTGCCGCCATACGGGCCATCGAGATCGTTGGTCGCCGGCGACCAGAACTGGTCCATCAGGTGGCCGTAGGCTTCGAGCTCGATCCCGTCCATGCCGCCCGCCTTCATGCGCTCGGCGGCGTCGGCGTAGTCCCCGACGATCCGTTCGATGTCCCAGTCCTCGATCTTTTTCGGGAAGGCGCGATGCGCCGCTTCCCGCCGGTGCGAGGGTGAGACGATCGGCAGCCAGTCGCCCGTGTCCCAGCGGGTGCGACGCCCGAGATGGGTGAGCTGGATCATCACCGCGGCGCCCGCCTCGTGCACCGCGTCCGTCAGATCCTTCATCCACGGCACGATCTCGTCCTTGTAGACGAGCAGGTTGTTGAAGACCGGCGGGCTGTCCTTGGACACCGCGGCGGAGCCTGCGGTCATAGTCATTGCGACGCCGCCTCGCGCCCGCTCGACGTGATAGGCGCGGTAGCGCGCCTTCGGCATGCCGTCCTCGGGATAGGCCGGCTCGTGCGCGGTCACGATGATCCGGTTCCGGAGCGTCAGGTGCTTGAGCTGGTAGGGCGTGAGCAAGGCGTCGGTCGACATCCCCGATTCCCCGTCTGGCTGTGCGATGCACGGACTGATACGGGAAATGTCCAGTACCGTCAAGATCGAGAACGCATATGTAGTTCTGGCAGACATTCATGAACATTATCGTTGTCACGACGTGGAGGATCGGCTAGCGTCCCGACATGGAACAGGCTCTCCCCGACAGCGGCTGGCGCGGCTCCCCGGAGCTCTGGCTCGACGCCGCCTACCAGGCGCTGATCGATGGCGGGGTCGACGCGGTGAAGGTTCAACCTCTCGCCAAGCGGCTGAAGCTCTCGCGGACCAGCTTCTACTGGTTCTTCAAGGACCGCGAGGAGCTCTTGCAGGCGCTGGTGGCCCGCTGGCGCGACAAGAACACGGGCAGCATCGTGCGGCAGACGGAGGCCTACGCCGAATCGATCGCCGAGGCGATGCTTAACGTTTTTGACTGCTGGCACGACAACGACCTCTTCGACTCCCAGTTCGAGTTCGCCGTGCGCAGCTGGGCGCTGCAATCGCCGGAGGTCCTCGCTGGAGTGCGCGCCGCCGACCGGACCCGCCTGGAAGCGCTGACCCGGATGCTCGTGCGCTTCGGCCAGGGCCCCGAGGCCGCGGACGTCGCGGCCCGCACCGTCTACCTCGTGCAGATCGGCTACATCTCGATGCAGACCGACGAGAGCACCGCCGAGCGCATGGCCCGCGTCGCGGGCTACGTCACGATCTTCACCGGTCGCAAGCCGAAGCAGCGCGAGTTGGACCGGTTCTTCGCCAGGCGAGGCTTCGTGCCATCCCCCGCGACCCCCTGACTACGCAGCAGCGCCGCACCCCGGTTCCCGGAGAAACCACCCGATGCGCAGCAGCAAGACCATCCATGTGATCTCGGCCCACGCCGAGGGCGAGGTCGGCGACGTCATCGTCGGTGGCGTCACCCCGCCTCCCGGCGTCACTCTCTGGGAACAGCGCCGCTGGATCGCCGAGGATGAGACCCTGCGGAACTTCGTGCTGAACGAACCGCGTGGCGGCGTCTTCCGCCACGTCAACCTGCTCGTGCCGCCGAAGCACCCGGAGGCGGATGCGGCCTTCATCATCATGGAGCCCGAGGACACGCCGCCGATGTCGGGCTCGAACTCGATTTGCGTCTCGACCGTGCTGCTCGACGCCGGCATCCTGCCGATGACGGAGCCCGAGACGCACATAACGCTGGAAGCGCCCGGCGGCATCGTCCGGGTTCGCGCCGAATGCCGGGACGGCAAGGCCGAGCGCATCTTCGTCCAGAACCTGCCGAGCTTCGCCGATCGCCTCGGGGTGCCGCTCGAAGTTGAAGGGCTCGGTACGCTGACCGTCGACACCGCCTATGGCGGCGATAGCTTCGTCATCGTTGACGCGGCCGCCCTTGGCTTCGCCCTGAACGCAGACGAGGCGCACGACATCGCCCGGCTCGGAGTCAGGATCACGAACGCCGCCAACGCAATCCTCCGCTTCACGCACCCGACGAACCCGGACTGGAAGCACATCTCCTTTTGCCTCTTCGCCGGCCCGGTCACCCGCACACCCGCGGGCCTCCGCGCCGGGGCGGCGGTGGCAATCCAGCCGGGCAAGGTCGACCGCTCCCCGACCGGCACCGCCCTTTCGGCGCGGATGGCGGTGCTGCACGCCCGCGGCGAGATGGGGCTCGACGACCGGCTGACCGCCGTGTCGCTGATCGGCTCAACCTTTACGGGCCGCATCCTCGGGACGGCGAAGGTCGGCGACACCGATGCGGTTCTGCCCGAGATCTCCGGCCGGGGCTGGATCACCGGCATCCACCAGCACCTGCTCGACCCGTCCGATCCCTGGCCCGGCGGCTACCGCCTGACCGACACCTGGGGAGCACGCTGATGGCCGAGAACAATACAGACGGAGCGACAATCTCCATGGCGGCGCTCGAAGAGCGGGTTTGCGAGATCCTCGTCTCCGCAGGTTTTGGCGCGGTTCAGGCGGCGGCGCTCGCGCGCGTGGTAGCGGCCGGCGAACGCGACGGCTGCAAGTCGCACGGCCTCTATCGGCTCGATGGCATGCTCGCCTCGGCGCGCGCCGGCACCGTCGACCCGCACGTCGAACCGGTGCTGCTGCCCGACGACGGCTACGCCGTTGTGCGGGTCAACGCGGGCTTCGGCTTCGCTCCTGCTGCGCTCGAGCTCGGGATCCCGTTTCTCGCCGAACGCGCCCGCTCGGTCGGCATCGCCGCCCTGGTCGTCAACGACTGCGCCCACCTCTCGGCACTCTGGCCCGAGGTCGAGATGCTGACCGAGCGCGAGCTCGCAGCAATCGCATTGTGTCCAAGCTACGCCACGGTTGCACCGGCCGGCGGCACCATGCCGCTTCTCGGCACCAATCCATTCGCCTTCGGCTGGCCGCGCCCCGGACGCGACCCCTATGTCTTCGACTTCGCCACCTCGGCGGCCGCCCGTGGCGAGATCGAGCTCCACCGCCGCGCTGGCGAGCCGCTCCCCGAAGGCTGGGCGCTCGACTCCGAGGGTCGCCCCACGACCGACCCCGAGAGGGCGCTTGCCGGCGCGATGCTCCCATTCGGCGGGCACAAGGGCTCGGCCATGGGCACGATGATCGAGCTCCTCGGTGCCGTGCTGATCGGCGATCTCACCAGCCGCGACTGCCTCGACCGGATCGGCACCACGACGCTCGCCCCGGTCCATGGTGAACTCCTGATCGCGTTCGCTCCCGAGGTCTTCGTCGGGGGGCGGTCTGGCGACCCTTTCGCTCGCGCCGAAATCCTCTTCGATGCAATTGTCGGACAGGGCGCCCGCCTGCCGTCACAGCGCCGCTTCGCGGCACGTGCACGGTGTCAGTCCGAAGGTATCTGGCTGGCTGAAGCCGAGATTGCGAAGCTGGACGCACTATTGGCTCAAGATGCCGGATCGAGTCAGAGCCCAGTCAGAGACGACTTCAGCGCTTGAGCTGCGCCGCCGAGCGAGTTTCGCATCCGCATTGGCGACCAGTTGGGTGCCTTGCGACGCGCCTGGTTTCCCTCTCATCATCGCGTGATATGAGACATCCCTACCAACTATTGGCTCTGCTGGCTCCACTCCGCCGGAAACCCCTCCAGAAGATCATCAAGCTTCAGGGCGGACGGTTGCCGACCATCGAGGATCGCCTCGACACTGCTCGGCGCCAGCAAAGTAAGCCGCAGCACCTTGCTCACGTAGGACTGGCTCACATGCTCGGCCTTCGCCAGGTCATTGAGGGTCGCGTGCACTCCATCGTCGAGTAATTTCTGCCAGCGAAACCCCCTGGCCAGCGCCCTAACCAGAGCGCGGTCGACAAGCGGCTCCAACGGCTGCCAGACGTGACCGTCCGGCGAGATCACTGTCTTCCGTCCGCCGTGCTTCTTGAACACCAGCGGGATGCGCACCGTTAGCGTGCGATCGTCGTCAGTCATGCGGCCCTCCTCGCGGTTTCCCGGGCTAGCGCACCGATGCCGTTCATGCGGAACCGGACGTCGACGCCCTCTTCATGCACGTCCACCCGCTCGACCAGGAGCTGTACGATCCGCGTCTGCTCGACGGGGAACAGCTCCTCCCAAATCGGGTCGAGCTGCCTGAGTGCTTCCCGCGCCTCCTCCTCGGTCACGTCGTTCTGCTCCTCCCGCGCCGCGCGCCACGTGCCAATGACGATCTCCGGCTGCAGGAATACGCGGCGCAGCTGATTCACGACCGCCGCTTCGATCTCCGCTGCTGGGACACGCCCAATCGGGCAAGCATCGCGCCCGTGCTGCAGCACGTCCTGGCTCACGTAGTAGCGGTAAAGCCGGTTGCCCTTGCGGGTGTGCGTGGGCGACATCGCCGCACCGGTCGGTCCGAAGATCAACCCTTTCAACAGCGCCGGGGTCTGGAGCTCCGCGAGGACATCGACACCGTGCTGGAACCCGGCATGGTGATCTCGATGGAGCCGATGTTGACGATACCGGAGGGTCGCCCGGGCGCCGGTGGCTATCGCGAGCACGACATCCTGATCATCGAGGAGAACGGGAACGAGAACATCACCGGCTACCCCTACGGACCGGATTTCAACGTCGTCAGGTGATAGCGATGGAGCGCGGACGCAGTGGCGGCCGCGCTCCTCCTTCCGAAGCAAAACATTGATCTCTGACGAGCATCGTCGCCGACGATCAATCGAAGGCAACGGGCAAATGATGGCGTTGCCACTGTGCCCTCATCTCAATTGCGCGAAGCAAAATGCGGCTAAGATTGCCATAGTGGGCAATGGCGAGTGCAGGTATCGCACAAGCCGCGAGTGGCAAGATCCACGGACCTGTTGCTACGTGCGGCGGAAGTGCCGGTCTATTGGCTGGCGGTCTCACATCGTACGAACGCAAGGTTCGCCCGCCGTCGTCCTCCCACCTCGCGATGCAGTTCGCCATGGATTGTGCTGTTGAAGGCCCCCGCACCTGTTCGGATCGTTCGGCCATCCAAGGAAAGATGTCCGGAAAGTCTGCTGCTGAAAGCACTCTTCGCCTCCTCATGAAGGTCCGCCCCTATACGCCGGAACGAGGCCGAGACGGGGATTTCGGGATGGACCCCACCATCGGCGGCGATGGCGGGAGCCCAGCTTAAACAAGCCCTCAAGCAGCTCGCCGCAGCTGATCTCGAGGTGCCTTGAACGATTGGAGCGGCGTTGGCGCCAAGGTGCCGCGGGGTTCGCCATCGATCATCGCGTCAACTACCCGCGGGATGTCGCCACGCGCTAACCCGATGTCATCAAGCAAATGATCGCTCATGCTTTCGAACTGTGCGATAGCTTTGCGACGATGATGGCGACGCAAAGCCGCGGCGACGGCACGACGGATGAAGGTCGTTCTACCTAAGGCTGTGCAGCGGGGCAGAAAATCCCCAATAACGCGTGCCGCTTCCATCATCCGACCGCTGGGCTCGTGCGGAGAGATCGCGACGTCGTGCTGCTCAGGCACATGCCTGGCAACACGCAGAATACTCAGGCACCGATTAGTACCTGCCGGGAACTCGCAGTCGACGACCGCTCCTGCCGCCCGTCCGATCAGCGCCGTACCGACCGGCGTGAGCACCGAGACGCGACGCTCGCCCATGTCGGCGTCCTCCGGCATTACCAGCGTCACTGAGTAAATGTGGCAAGTGGACTCGTCCCGATAAGTCACGTCGGAGCCGATGCTGACCACGTCGTCGGGCAACTCGTGTGACGGTACGACCACCAACCGTGTCCCTTCCCTGCGCAGGAAGCTGGCGAGTCGAGCCGCACCGTGAAGCTGGTCGGACGCAAGCATGTTCAGCCGTGGCAGATGGCCTGCATCGAGCATGAGTGGACGTGATACGTGGATCTGAGAAGTGACGTTGTCAAAAGTGCGCATGACATCCTCCCGGGCGACGGTTGCGTCGTCCGTTCTATTTGACGTTGAAGGTGGAGGAGCCCCGAACGGGGATGAGCACAAACGCTCTATCCCGCTCGGGGAAGCGAGCGGTTCAGGAGCGGGCCCGCGAGCCGCGGGATCCACATATGACGTCCACAGTGCGACATAATTGGAGAGATAGCTTCGGCTCCGAATATTTTCAAGCTTTTGTGGAGTTCTTCGAGATTGTCGATATTTTGTTGCTCATTTGGCACCGGCGAGCGTCTTTTCTGTCAAAGCACAACGCTGAGGCCAGGAAAGATCAGGTAGGCCAGGCCCGGCGCCGGGGCTCATATCACAAGCCGCAGGAAGAAGATCAGGCTCATCGCGAACCCGACTACGGCGACAATCCCCTGGACCACCCCTTTCGGCAGCGCTCGCGCGATCGGAGCGCCGAAATAGCCGCCCACCGTAGCGGCAGCCATCATGATGGTAGCCTGTGGCCAGGCGACGATCCCAGCGGCAGCAAACGTCACGACAGAAATAGCCGACAATGCGAAGGACAACCCGTTCTTGAGACCGTTCATCGTGTGGATGTTCGTCATACCCCAGAGCGCGAACAACGCCAGCAAGACGATCCCGAGCCCACCATTGAAGTATCCGCCGTAGATGCTGGTCGCGAACAGACCCGCGGAGCCGAACGGCGTGATGGCACGACTGTGCATCGCCGCCCAGGCTCGGATGCGGTCGCCGAGAAGGAAAGCCAGCGTTGCTGCGAGCAGCAGGAATGGCACCACGATCGAGAAGGCCTCGTTGGAAGAGATGAGCAGCAGGATCGATCCGGCCAAGCCGCCGGCGACTGTGATTCCGACCAGTCGCCGGAGGCTTTGCCGATCGAACGTCTGCAACTCCCGTTTGAAGCCGAGCGCGCCTCCGAGATACCCGGGAAAGACCGCGACCGCGCTCGTAGCATTTGCCGCCACCGGCGGAACGCCCGTGAAGACCAGCGCCGGAAACGTCAGGAACGTTCCGCCCCCCGCCAGGGTGTTGAGGATACCTGCACCCAAGGCGGCAACGACAAGCCACGCCGTGTCTGGCATTTCGAGATCCTTCAAGTGACCGCAGGGGCGAAGACTACTCCACCCGAGTCACGGTCAGCTGACGGGATTCGCCGTCGCGAGTCTCCCACGTGAAGGAAGCGCCAACCCGTAGGCCGATCAAGGCAACCCCGATCGGCGTAAGCACCGAGGCGCGACCTTGGGCGATATCCGCTTCCCGTGGCATCACCAGAACTACTGTTTCCTTCCGGCCAGCGACGTCGTCACGATAGGTGACCTCCCTGCCGAGACCAACGACATCCGGAGGCAGGTCCGCCAATGGGACCAATTGTGCCCGCGCGATCTCGTCGAGCAGTCGAGCCGCCATGGCGGGGAAGCGACGCATTGCCCCCTCTGCCGCCGCTTCGAGACGGTCGGCCTGCGTGAGCTCCAGAATGATTTCCGGGGCGCTTGAAGCGGCGCACGCGGACGTGCTGCTGATTGGCATTTTCTGCCTCCTGATCGTGATGCTGGCCGCCGGGAGGCAGCCCCTGCCAGGGAACCCGTGAACAGAGCCCGACTGTTAGACCGTCGAGAAGAGCAAAATTACCGCCGGGAACCCGTGTGGAACCGAAGCCCCGAGCGACGGGATCGGCGCGGACGCCTACCCCGCTCGGGGATGCGAGCGGTTCAGGAGGCGTGCTCCCGCAAGCTGAAACCTAGGGCGTACGATCATTGACATGATGCCGTCCTGCTACCGCGGAGAATGTTCCATGTCAAACCCGACCCGATCAGTCGACGAGGCCAGCCGAGAGCATTGACAAGCGCCGCGCTCGGCCGTTGGCAGCGAAGCGGGATGGCTTGTCGGCTCCGGTTCCGTTTGTGGCATGGTCATCTGCCACGTCGGCGTGCCCTCACTGGACCCACTCGCACGGCGGGGGCCGCGCTAGGCTGCCCTGCGCGCGTAGGATCTTCATCCCATGATAGCCCACATGAACCCTAGTATGACGGACAAATACACGATCATGTTGAACATTGATCGGATCAGTCCCGCATCACTCTCAGGGTCAACCCCCAAGAACTGGCAGACCTTCGTTCCCGGCCACAGTATTAGCTCAGCAATCGACATCTGGTTTCTCCTTCACAAGAATCGAACCGCGGTTTTTTCCAGCCTCCTTATCGCGAGGCGCCGCGGCGGATGTCGGCGAGATCGAACGATCAAGCTCGGTAAGGAAGTGCGGCACTGCGGCGCGCATGCGGCCCTCCAGCGTCGTAAAGCCGGAACGTGTGGGTCTCACCTCGAAAGGCGCGACATCGGCGCGCATGTCATTCTCTTCTGAGCTTGGGCTTCGCCCGCGTTTCTTGCGCCGTTCTTTGGCGGATCGGGAAGCCGACACGTTTCAGCACTTGGCCATGCTCATCGACAATGAACCGGACGGCACGGTCCTGAAAAAAGAAGGTCAGCCTCCAGCGGCCCTCGTCTTCACCCACGCCGGTCTCCGACTGCGACGTGATCCTGTTCGCCCGCATGCCCTGTCGAACTGCCTCTTCGCTCAGACCGAACGCACTGGCAAGCAGGCCGGCAGACACGACGAAATCACTTCCGTTCCGCTCAATCGTTGACATCCGGCGCCCTCCAATAGTCGTTGGCTTCCGTCAGGCATGCGAAATATGTGGCGACGACCTGGCTCGATGCGATCAGGGCAGCTACGTCCTTGGAACAGACGGAGCGCAACTTCGCCCGCACCTCGGCATCGGGCTGCGTCATCTTTACGGCGACGCGTGCCATCTTGACTGAGAGGTCATAGCCTACCTGCGTCCTGATCTTCAGTGTGGGTAGCCAGTTGGTCATCCGGCTTTCCTTTCTTTTCGGATGTCTCGATCACCCGCCAGGCGTTGCCTTCCGGATCCTCGAACTGGCCCCGGTCCAAGGCCCAGAAGAAGGCACAGAGGCCGATCGCCCCCATGCCGATCGAAACAGGAATGAGCACGAGCAACGCTGTCATTCCGTGTCTGCTCCGATCGCGCGCCAGGCGTGCCATGTTCCATGGCCGAGCACCGGGAAGACGACGACGAGAGCCAGCAGCCCGCTGGCGGCCGAAAGCGCCATCCCGGCGGTAATGATCGCGCCCCAGGCGACGCAGGGCTGCAGGTTGCGGAGGGTCATCGCCAGGCTCAACCCCATGGCCGTAAGAGCGTCCCGGCGCTCGATCATCAGCATCGGGACCGAGAACAAGCTGAGCGCGAAGGCGAAGGCAGCGAAGAGCCCACCCACCGCGCTACCGACGACGAGGAGCGCCCAGCCAGGGGCCGTCGTCAGAACATTGGCGAGCGCGTCGCCAGCGAGCGGAAGAGGCGCAAGTCCGAAGAACAGCGCATAGAGCAGATCCGCCGCGCGCAGCCAGAAGAGGACCAGAAGGCCCAGCAGAAGGCCCGCATAGGCCAGCTGCGTGCCGGCCGCCGGGCGCGTCAGCAGCATCTGCAAGAACGTGGCGCGGTCGCCCTCTTCCTGCAGGCGGCTCTGTTCGTAGAGACCGATGGCCAGAAAAGGCCCCACGATCAAGAATCCCGAGACTGCGGGCAGTGCCAGGTAGAGCAGCCCAGCGCCCCAGAGCGCACCCAGCACGCTGTAGGAGATCACGAGGAGGAGGGCACCGTAGGCTAGGCCCGGCCCCGGTGCCGCGCGCAGATCGCGCCATCCGGCAGCCAGCCAGTCGAGGGCCGCGCTTGCCGGCAGGCCCCGTGCCAAGGTGGATGCGGGACGCTGCGGCGGACGAAGGGTCGGAAGCGGTTCAAGCATTGGCGGGCCTCCTAGCAGGCGCGTTCTGCAGGCGCGGCAGCACCATTGTCGACGACGCAGGACGGCTGTGAGCGGAAGGCGACCACCAGCAGATGCGCGTTGGCGGCGGCGACGACCGTTCCGGTCAAAACGGCGGCAAACACGGCAAGCCGCTTCTGAGAAGTGGCGTTCAGGGGTCGCCTCCCTCGGTCGCATTCCCAAGATTCGAGACATAGACGGCCAGAAGGTTGATCTCGGCGCCGCTCAGGCGATTTGACCAGTAAGGCATGAGGCCCTGGCGTCCGTTCCGGAGCGTCTCAACAACGCTGTCTGGGTCTTGTCCGTAGATCACCGCGTCGTCGGTCAGGGAGGGCGCACCGTTCATTAACCCGCCCCGCCCCCGTTCGCCATGACACGCGACGCAGTTCTCCTCAAAGAGGATGGCGGCCGCGCTGTCGTGGTTGGCGGCACCGGACGGAAGCGACGCGACGTACTCGGCCAGCGCGAGGCGATCTGGCCGGTCCATCCAGTCGAAGGCCGGCATCTGGGCATAGCGCGCTTCGGGATGGGCCGTGTTGATGCCGACCCGGAGCGTCTCTGCAATCGTTCCGGGATCCCCGCCCCATAGCCAGTAATCGTCCGTCAACACGGGGAAGCCGGGGCCGCCGTGTCCTTCCGCCCCATGGCAGGCGGCGCAGTTGTCCTGGTAGATCCGGTCCGCAGCGGCGTGAGTGCGCGCCAACAGGGTCACGTCCGCCGTGGTGGAGTCGAAGTTCGGATCGTCGAATGCAGCAAGCCACGCCTCGCGGCGGGTCTCGACGCGGTGGAGGCGCTCGACCGCCATCTCGTTCTGGTCGAGCCCGAGAAGCCCGCGCGTGTAGTCGCGCCCGAGCGGCCAGGCGGGCAGCAGCACCCAGGCAATGATCGAGTAGATCACGGTGATCACCAGTGCGATCAGCGCCACCTTCGGGAAGGGCGTGTTGAGCTCCCGTATCCCGCCCCATTCGTGGCCGGTCGAGTCGTAGCCGGTGATCGGATCAATCTCGCGGTTACCGGTATGCGGATCGGCTTCGGGCAGAGCCTTCGGATCGGTCGTCATCGCTGCTCCTCCGCGCCATCGGAGATTAGGATCGACCGCGCGATCCTCTCCTGCTCGGCCCGGCGCCTGGGGCTGTAGGCCCGGAACATCACGATGAGAAGAAAGCCGCCCATCCAGATCGGCCCGAAGATCTTAGCGATCAGCACCAGCGTCTCGTGGCTCATCGCGCGTCCTCCGCGAGCAGGCCGTCGGCGGCATCGGTCACCGTGCCGAGCGATTGCAGATAGGCGACGAGCGCATCCATCTCGGTCAGGCGCGACGGGTCACCGTCGAAGGCGCGCACGGCGACGTCTTCGCCGTAGCGGTCCTGCAACTCGCCGACGCCGTCTCCATCGGGCCGGGTCTGCGCAAGGGCGTCGGCCATGGCGTTTTCGATCATCGCCTCGCCGTAGGGTACGCCGAGCCGGGCCAGCGTCGCGAGATTGCTTTCGATCAGATCGGTGTCGAGCGGTCTGATCAGCCATGGATAGGCGGGCATGATCGACACCGGGATCACGCTGCGTGGGTCGATCAGATGCGCGACGTGCCAGTCGTCCGAGTATTTCTCCCCCACGCGAGCGAGGTCCGGCCCGGTGCGCTTGGACCCCCAGAGCATAGGGCGGTCCCACGCACTTTCCGCGGCCAGCGAATATGGGCCGTAGCGGTCGATCTCGTCGGCGAGGCTGCGCACCATCTGGCTGTGGCAGGCATAGCAGCCCTCGCGGATGTAGATCTCTCGTCCGGCAAGCTCCAGCGGTGTGTGCGGGCGCAGGTCGTCGGGGATCTCGACCGTCTGCTCGATGGTGAAGAGGGGCGCAATCTCCACGATCCCGCCCACCGAGGCCACGGCAATGATCGCGCCGACGAGGCCCATGGAGATCTTCTCGAGGTTGTAGTGCAGCTTCAGCATGGCATCACTCCGCCGGCTGTGCCACGAGCGGACGGTCGGACTCATCGACCCGGTCGCCCACGGTTCGCATGGTGGCACGGCAGTTGAGCGCGCAGAGCACCGCGCCGGCCAGGAACAGCGCGCCGCCAAGGGTGCGCGCGGCGTAGTAGGGCAGCATCGCCTCGACGGATTCGATGAAGCTGTAGCTGAGCGCGCCGTTCTCGTCGTAGGCCCGCCACATCAGGCCCTGCGTGATGCCCGCGTTCTAGAGCGCGACGACATAGACCAGGGTGCCCGCGACGGCGAGCCAGAAATGCCACTCCACCGCGGCGGGCCAGGCCATGTCTTCGCGCCCGGAGAACTTCGGCACAAGCGAGTAGATCGCGCCGAAGACGATCATCGCAACCCATCCAAGCGTGCCGGAATGGACGTGGCCCACCGTCCAGTCGGTGTAGTGCGACAGCGAGTTGACCGGCCGGATGGCGAGAAAGGACCCTTCAAATGTCGAGAGCCCGTAGAACACCGCGGCCACGAACATGAAACGCAGCGTCGCATCGTCGCGCACCTTGTGCCAGGCGCCGTTGAGCGTGGCGATGGCATTGCCCGCCGAAGCCCATGAGGGCACCAGCAGCATGACGGAGAACGTCATGCCCAGCGTCTGCACCCAGTAGGGCAACGCTGTGTAGTGCAGGTGGTGCGAACCCGCCCACATGTAGAAGAACACGATGCCCCAGAAGCTCAGGATCGACAGCCGGTAGGACCAAATCGGCCGTTGCGCGCGCACCGGTAGGAAGTAGTAGAGCATCCCCAGGAACCCGGCCGTCAGGAAGAAGGCGACCGCGTTGTGCCCGTACCACCACTGGATCATCGCGTCCTGCACGCCGGCCCAGACGGGGAAGCTCTCCGCGACCGTCCAGCTGACCGGCAGGGCCAGGTTGTTGACGATGTGCAGCATCGCCACGACCAGGATGAAGGCCATGTAGTACCAGTTGGCGACGTAGATGTGTGGCTCGGCCCGGCGCGCGAGCGTTCGGATGTAGAGCACGAAATACGTCACCCAGACGATCGTCAGCCAAACGTCTGCGTACCATTCAGGCTCGGCATATTCCTTGGACTGGGTCGCGCCCATGAGGTAGCCGCTCACGGCCCAGAGGCAGAAGAGGTTGTAGCCGATCAGCACGAACCACGGGCTGACAGCATCTGCCAGCCGGGCGCGCGAGGTACGCTGCAGCACCCAGAACGAGGTCGCGATTAGTGCGTTGCCACCAAAGCCGAAGATAACCCCTGACGTGTGCACAGGCCGCAGGCGGCCGAAGCTCGTCGCCGGCCAACGTGGCGTCGCCTCGGGCCAGTACATCAGCGCGGCGAGCCACACGCCCACGCCCATCCCGATCACGGCCCAGATCAGCGTCATGACGATGCCGAACCGCGTCGGCGCGTCGTAGTAGCGGCTCAGGCGACCCTCGCCTTGGTCGGGGTGATCGTAGAGCGCCCCGCCGATGGCGAAGATCAGCACCAGACCCAGGATCAGGGCCATGCCGCCATGAACGGCCATCGGCCCCGTCCTCGCCGCCGCCGCCATGGCGAGCCCGAGCACAGCCAGCACGCCCGACAGGCCGAGCCCTATGCGTCTTTCTTTGAGCGTGAGGTTTGCAATCATGTCTCTCTCCAGCCTTGCAGGTTCAGGCCGCGCGGGCGGGTTGCAGGGCAATGTCGGCAAGCGTCGAGCGGTCCAGGTCGGTCATGAATGCTGCTTCAGCGGAGCGGAGGCGGACTTTCAGGCGGCACTTTCCATCTATGGAGCAGTCGCCCCCGTCGGCCGCGAAGCATTCGACAAGCGGCTGACCCTCCTCCAGTAGCCGCACGATCGCGCCGAGGCGGATCTCGCGCGCCGGCTTTGCGAGCACGGCGCCGCCGCCGCCACCGCGTCGCGTCTCGATCAGTCCGCCGCGTGAGAGCCGCTGCATGATCTTCGCGAGGTGATTGCGCGACAGGGCAAACTCCTCGGCCAGTTCGGCCGAGGAGTAGGCGCGCTCTGGCTCGCTCGCCATGCGCATCAGCATGCGCAGGCCGTAGTCGGTGAAGGAAGTGAGGCGCATGGTCGCCGGGCTTCGCTCTGAATAGGTATTTACAATACCGATTAGCAGACATAGGCTGTTTTGCAAGAGCGAAATGCCGGAGCAATCGATGACGCCGCGCAGCGCCAAGCCACAAATCGCCTCGGCGAGGCCCGAGATGACCTCGGCCATCATGGCCGAGACAGGTCTCAACGAGCGGGTTCTGCGCTCACTCGTAGAGCGTTTCTACGACAAGGTACGCCGGGACGCGGTCCTCGGCCCGATCTTTGAGGCGCGGATCTCCGACTGGGCGCCGCACCTCGACCGCATGGTGGCTTTCTGGTCCTCCGTCGCGCTGATGACGGGGCGCTATCATGGTCGGCCGGTGCCGGCTCACGCGCGGCTGCCCGTCGGAGGGGCGCATTTCGAACGGTGGCTCGGTCTGTTCCGCGAGACGGCCCGGGAAACCTGCACGCCCGCCGGCGCCGCGCACGTGATTGAACGAGCCGAGCGCATCGCCCGCTCGCTGAGCATCGCCGTCGAGGAGGCGAGAGCCGGCCCAGACGCCGTTCCCAACCTGTGCTGAAGCGAGGAGAGCATGATGGCCGAAGCGGCCCCCATTTACGACGTCACCGAACTGACCCGCTACATCGAGACGCGCTATCACGCCCGTCACCGCGAGCAACTGCCTCGCTTGGTCAAGTTGGCCGAAATGGTCGAAGATCTCCATTGCGACGACGATGGCGTTCCGAAGGGGCTTTCCGGCCTCCTTGCCGGAATGGTCGGCAAGATGGAGGTCCACATGAAGAAGGAAGAGCTGATTCTCTTTCCGGCGATCCGCAAAGGCGGCGGTTCCGGCATCGAGCATCCGATCGCGGTGATACGTGTCGATCACGACGGTCACGAACGTGAGGTCGATCAGATCCGGCGGCTCACTCAAGGCATGACCCCGCCAGAGGGCGCATGCACCAGCTGGGCTACGCTCTATGCCGGCCTGGCGGAATTCGTCGACGATCTGACCGAGCACATCCGACTCGAGAACGACGTGCTGTTCCCGAAAGTTCAGGGGTGGCCCTGGAGTTCTCGCGGTGAACCCCGAGTGGCCTCCAGCCAAGAAGGAGACAGAACCATGCGCAAGACTTCCGCCATGATCATGTGCGCAGCCGCGCTTGCAGCCGGGCCGGCCATCGCCCAGGACGCGACCCAAGACAGCGAGTCCTGGCTGCCGAGCCTGATGACCGACACGCCAGCCGAAGGGTTCGACCTCGCCCTCTCGATGGCGCGGAAAGCCGTGACGACCACGCAGACGGATGTCGAGGCTCTGCACGCGCTGCGTCCGAACTACTCCCACGATCCGCAAAGCCTGATCGAAGTGTCCGGCGTCGTGGCGCAGTACTTCGCGACGGTCGCGGCCGCAAATGACTACTGGCGCGAATAGCAAGGGCGGCGCCGATGTCGGACCTCCGCTTTCCCAGGCCCACCCGTGAGACGGCCGAGCGCCGCAGGGCGCTGGCCCCTGATGCCGAGGACGCGTTTCGGGGATTCTCGAAGGCCGTTTTCGCCGACGGCGCTCTCGACACCCGTACGAAGCAGTTGATCGCCATTGCGGTGGCGCACGTCACGCAATGTCCCTGGTGCATCGAGGGCCACGTGAAGGCGGCGCGCCGGGCGGGGGCGACGAACGAACAGATCATGGAGTCGGTCTGGGTCGCAGCCGAAATGCGCGCCGGCGCGGCCTACGCCCATTCGATCAAGGCGCTTGAGCTGATGGACGAGGACTGACCCTGTGGCATCTGGAGGCAAAGTGAGCGTGGCGCGGGTGTACGACGACGTCGGCGAGACGACCGGCGCACGGATTCTCGTCGACCGCGTCTGGCCGCGCGGGATCTCCAAGGTGGACCTGGAGCACGACGATTGGATCCGTGAGGTTGCGCCGTCGTCAGACCTTCGCAAATGGTTCGGCTACGACGCGGACAAATGGCCGGAGTTCCGCCGCCGCTACCTGTCGGAGCTCGGAGATAACCCCGAAGCGGTCGAACGGTGCCTCCAATGGTGCCGAAAAGGAAATGTCACGCTGCTGTTCGCCGCCAGGGACCGAGAGCGCAATCAGGCCGTCGTCCTGCGCGATCACCTTTGCGGGCTGCTCGCTCGGGAGGGAACCTCTTGACCGAACGCGACTGGCCGCTGCTCCGGGCCCCGCTCTGCGATCTGCTCGGCTGCGAAGTCCCTGTTCTTCTGGCCGGAATGGGGGGCGTCGCCCGTTGGGAACTCGCCGCCGCGGTTGCTGGCGGAGGCGGCTACCCGACCATCGGCATGGTGCGCGAGCCCCCGGACCTAATCAAACGGGAGGTGCTGGCGCTACGTGCCGCCACCCCGATCCTTCGCGGTCAACCTGATCCCGGCCGCCACCGATCCGGCCCTGCTCGACGCGCAGATCGCCTGCTGCCTCGACCTCGGGGTCGAGGCGTTTTCCTTCTTCTGGGACGTTGTCCCGAAGGCCGTGGAACGTGTGAAGGCTGCAGAGTGCCTCGTTATTCACCAGATCGGCACGCAGAATGCAGCGCGCGAAGCCGAAGCCGCGGCCGCAGACGCCCTGATCGCGCAGGGGATCGAGGCGGGCGGCCATGTGCATGGACGGACACGCGCGTTCGATCTCGCACGGCAGGTGATGGACGAAACCCGCCTGCCGGTGGTGGTCTCAGGCGGCATCACGGATGGCGCCGGCCTTGCCGCCGCCCTTTCGGCCGGCTTCGCCGGCGTTCAGTGTTACCGCCTTCCTCGCCACCGACGAGTCTTTCGCCCACGACTACCACAAGCGCATTGTCGAGTCCGATGGATCTGACACGGTCTTGACCGATGCATTTGTCCTGAACTGGCCAAAGGGCGCAGCGGTGCGCGTCCTGCAGAACAGCGTCACGGCAGTGCTCGGCGACCAGCTCACGGGCCACGACCCCTAGAGGCTTCCACGGGAAGTAATTGCCCGCGACGGCGATCTGCCGCGCCTTCGGTTCAGCACGGATTCGCCCCTTCGGACCACCGAGGGCGACCTCGAGGCGATGGCTCTCTATTCCGGGCGGGGCGCCAGACACATCGACGACGTCTGCCCGGCGGGCCTACGATTGAAACGCATGGCCGCCGAAGCAGCACGGCTTCGGGCCGAGGCGGCAGTCAACCTGAAGCGACTTGCGGCCGCTCTGCTCGCGGTCTTGCTCCTGATTCTACAGCAGGTCGGCCTGCCGATCCCACATCGTCGGTCCGCAGCCCCTTCGACTGCCCTGCCGCGCCCACACAGCCGGACCCGACCAGACCCCCCGACGCCAGCTTCTTCAACAGCCCCCGCGTGCACTGGATCAGGAATGCCCTGGCCACGTGTCGAAGGGCCAGCACACCGTCGTTGCCGCGGCGATCCGCCAGGCCTTCAACCAGCCCGATCGCGACAGCGCAAGCCAGACCTGGCGCCACGTCGCCGACCAACTCCGCAGCCGCTGGCCCAAGCTCGCGACGCTCATGGACGAGAGCGAGGCCGACGTCCTCGCCTACATAAGCTTCCCCAGCCAGCACCGGACCAAGCTTCACAGCACGAACCCGCTCGAGCGCCTGAACAAGGAGCTCAAGCGGCGCGCGGACGTCGTCGGCATCTTCCCCAACGAGGAGGCCATCATCCGCCTCATCGGTGCCGTCCTCTTCGAGCAGAACGACGAGTGGCAGAGCCAGCACCGCTACATGCAGGTGGGGCCTTCGCGCAGATCGATGCCGTCCAGACCGACCCCGTTCTAAGCATTACAACAGAGGCCGCCTGACCGATGCACACCATCGGCTACACCGGAAATTCCACCAGCTTGACGGACGTGACCTGCGGATTCGGAATCGCGGCCGATCAAACCACTCAAGCAACGCTGTATGAGCGTCCCATTCACTCCTTTGGCTGTGTTGGCTGAGGCAATGGCAACAGCGTGGCGTTGCGACCGTGCCGTCATCGCAATTGCGCGATACAGGCTGCAATCACAATAGCCATGGTTGCAATGGCGAGTGCAGGTATCGCACAAGCCGCGAGAGGCAGGACCCACGGATCAGGTTCCAAGTGCGGCACCGTCGGTTCATCGGCTGGCCGCCTCACATCGGACGAACGCAAGGTTCGCCCGCCGTCGTCCTCCCACCTTGCGACGCAATTCGCCATGGATGGCCTGGTTGAAGATCCCCGCACGTGCTCGGGTCGTCCGGAGATCCAGGGAAAGATCTCCGAAAAGTCTGCTGCTGAAAGCATTGGTCGGCTCCTCTTGAAGAAGTTCTGCTCGGATCCGGGTTGCGGGATCGCAACCCGGATCTTGGTCTGGGTCTGGCCATCGGCGGCAATGCCCGGACCCCGAGTTGGGAACAGACCAGTTAGGCAGCCCGCCGCAGCTGATCGCCGGGTGCTTCGGTCGACTGGAGCGGCGTTGGCGCCGAGGGGCCGCGGGCGCCCCCTTCGATCATAGCGTCAACCACCTGCGGGATGTCGCGGCGCGAAACACCGATGTCCGCGAGCAGATGGTCGCTCATGCCTTCGAACTGGGCGATTGCCTTGGCGCGCTGGTAGCGTCGCAAGGCCGCGGCGATGGCGCGCCGGATGAAGGTTGCTCTACCGGTATCTCCGCGGCGGGCTGCGGAACGCCCCGTATCGCGTGCCGCACCGCTCGTCCGGCCGCTTGGCTCGCGCGGAGAGATCGCGACATCGTACTGCTCAGGCACATGCCTGGTGACGCGCAGAATGGTCAGACACCGGCTCGTACCTACCGGGAACTCGTAGTCGATGACCGCTCCTTCCGCCCGTCCGATCAGAGCCGTACCCACCGGCGTAAGCACCGAGACGCAGCGCGCGCCGATGTCGGCGTCCTGCGGCATTGCCAGCGTCACCGAGTAGACGTGGCCGGTGGCCTCGTCCCGAAAGATCACGTCGGAGCCGATGTTGACCACGTCGTCGGGCATCTCGTGCGAAGGTACGACTACCAACCGTGCCGCTTCCTTGCGCAAGAAGCTGGCGAGCCGAGCCGCACCGTAGAGCGGCTCGGACGCGAGCATGTTCAGCCGTGACACATGGGCAGCATCGAGCATGAGCGGCCGTGATACAGTGATGTGAGAGTTGAAGTTGTCGAGTGCGCGCATGACATCCCCCGAGCGACGCTTGAGTCGTCCGTTCCAAATTTGACGTTTGAAGGTGGAGGAGCCCCGAACGGGGATGGGCGCGGACGCCTTACCCCGCTCGGGGAAGCGAGCGGTTCAGGAGCGGGCCCGCGAACCGCGGAGTCCAAATATTACGTCTACCCTGCAACATAAATGGAGAGATAGCCCCGGCTTCGGGTATTTTCAAGCCCTCGTGAGTTCTTCGGAAGGCTTGGCATTTTCTTGCCGATCTGGAGGTGGCAAGCGCTTTTTTTTCTTCCGAGGCAAACACTGCAATCGCTAGGCAGACCAGGCGGACCGGGCGCGTGCGCCGGGGCTCAGATCACCAGCCGCAGGAAGAAGGTCAAGCTCATCCCGAACCCGACGGCGGCGACAATCCTCAGTACCACCCGTTTCGGCAGTGCTGAAGGCATAGATAGGGGCGACCGTTCTCCGCGGCGATGACCCGACGTGGAATTCGGTCGGGGTGGTGTCCGAAGAGATGACTGCAGAGCGCATGGGTAGCGTCGTAATCATTCACGGCGTTCCGGAAGGGATCGAGTGCCGGCTTCGGTGCAGTCGCTGCCGGATGTGCCGGGGAACGTGACGCTGCCGGTTGTTGCCTGTGACACGATCCAACTCACCGAATGATCCCGCGCCGCCAGTTCCACCGGTACATCTGATCAGGCGGGCGTCCCAGCCGATGTGACCTCACGCAGGCCTGCCAAGGCCGGACCAAGCAAGGAATCGTCCGCATCGACAGAACTCACTGCGTAAATTGGGTACGAGAACTGAGGCATGCCAGGCACGAGGTGCAGTCGTCCGGACGCCAAGTAGGGCTTCACCGCGTGCATCCTGAAATAGCCGGACCCGCCGGCTGCAAGAATGTAGCGGAGCGCGAGCGGGCCGAGATTGACGGACAGTCCGGGGCCTGTGGCGTCGGGAAAGCTCGAGCCGAACTCACGCGCGAATTCCGGGCCCCAATCCACGGAAACAAAGCCCGGAGAGTCAACGCGACCGGCCTCGGGATCAGTCGTCACAAGCACGAGCTTTTCGTCCAGGAGCAGGTCGACTCTCACGCCGTGACGATGCGGCGGCGCGTACATCACAGCGGCGTCGACCAATCCGGCCGCCACCTGATTGATCAAGTCCTGCGGCACGTCGATGTGAATGCGCAGGGCGATGTCCGGCCGCGAACGTCGCATCCACGACATCCAGTCGAGCACAAGCGGCTGCCAAAGGCTCACTTCGCCGCCGATTATCAGCAACGAGCTATGGCCCGGCGGCACCGCCACCTGATGACGCATGCGCTGCCACAGCTGCACGAACGTCGGGGCGTAGCGAAGGAACTGCTCGCCGGCGGGCGTGAGGGAAGCGCCACCCTTGTGTCGCACGAACATAGATCGTCCTAGACGCTCCTCGAGCGTGCGGATTCGCGCACTCACGGTCGTCTGAGCGACATTGAGCCGTTCTGCGGTGCGGATGAAGCTGCCGGTCGAGACGATTTCTAAGAATGTTCTGACGATTTCGGTGTCCATGAATCATACCTAGCATAAATGTTGCACTGAAGTGCCACTAAAATTCGTTTGCTTGATGGGTTTGTCGGTGCAACTAAGCGGTAGATCGATGCGACGGACCCTGGCAGGGCGGTAAGCCCCGGTTGCGTTGCGGGCCAGCGGCCACGGAGGAAACGATGCCGAAGCAAGCTCAAGGCGGAAGCAACGTAGATCGTCGCAATTTCCTCGCGTTGGCCGCGGCTGCGGGGGCCACAGCGGGCGCCCTGCCGCCTACGGAGGCCGCGTCCGCCGCGGAGCCCGCGGTCAACTCCAGTCACGCGATGCATGCCGAGGCCGCGGCGCTCTCCCGGCCGGACCCGGCGACCGCCGCCTACCAGTTCTTCAATGTAGACGAGTCCGCCTTCATCGAAGCGGCAATCGACACGCTCATCCCCAGCGATACAGTCGGGCCGGGCGCCATGGAACTCGGCGTCGCGACATACATCGACCGGCAGATGGCCGGTGCCTACGGCAAAGGCGATCGACTGTATCTAGAAGGTCCGTTCGGCGAGGGAACGCCGCAGCAGGGCTATCAGCTGCTCATGACACCTGCGGAACTGATCAGGGCCGGCATCGCCGACATCAATGCCCATGCGCAGAAAACCTACCGGCGGCCCTTCAGCGCGCTTTCGGAGCAGGATCGGATCGCAGTCCTGACCGACTTGGAAGACGAGAAGATCGAGCTTACGACGGTGCCCTTGGCGACGTTCTTCGGGCTGCTGCTTCAGCTGACGGTCGAAGGTTATTTCGCCGATCCGATGTATGGCGGCAACAAGGACAAGGCCGCCTGGAAGATGATCGGCTTTCCCGGCGCCAGCGCGATGTACATGGACAAGATCGAGCCCTTCCGGAACAGGCCCTATACGGTCGAACCGATGGGCATCGCGGATCTCAGTTGATCGGCGGGCAAGGAGAACGCAAAATGACCACCAAACTGAACTCCGTCGACATTCTCATCGTTGGCCTCGGATGGACGGGCGGCATCATCGCCAAGGAGCTTACCTCCACCGGCCTGAAGATCGTGGCGCTCGAACGCGGCGGGCCACGAGACACCAATCCTGACTTTCTCGACCCGCAGATCCACGACGAGCTGCGCTACGCGGCCCGTCACGACCTCATGCAAAACGTCCGACGCGAGACCATCACCTTCCGCAACAACGACTCTCAGACCGCATTGCCGATGCGTCAGCTCGGCTCGTTCCTCCCGGGCAGCGGCGTCGGCGGGGCCGGGGTCCACTGGAACGGCGTCACGTGGCGCTGGCTCGAATGGGACCATCAGGCCCGTTCCAGGACGGTCGACAGGTACGGCGAGAGGATCATCCCGGCGGACATGAACCTGCAGGACTGGCCGATCACCTACGACGATCTCGAACCCTACTACGACCGGTTCGAGAAGACCTGCGGGACGTCGGGAAAGGCCGGCAATCTCAACGGCGAGAGGGTCGACGGGGGCAACATATTCGAAGGACCTCGCGCGGCGGAGTATCCCAACCCGCCGCTGATCGCGGCCCAGGGCATGGTCATGTTCGAGACGGCGGCGCGCAATCTCGGCTATCATCCTTTCCCCAATCCTGCATCCAACGCTTCGCAGGACTACGTTAATCCCGACGGCGTGGCCTTCGGCGCGTGTCACTATTGCGGCTTCTGCGAGCGCTTCGGCTGCGAGGCGAATGCCAAGGCAAGCCCGCATTTCACGGTCATTCCGCTGGCGATGCAGAACCCGGACTTCGAGCTGCGAACCAACGCCATTGTGCTGAAGGTCAATCTCGACGCGACCGGCAAGAGGGCGGTGAGCGTCACGTACCTCGACGCACGCGGGCGCGAATATGAACAGCCTGCCGATCTGATCATTCTGTCGGCCTATGCGCTTGGCAACGTCCACCTTCTCCTGAACTCGGGCATCGGCGTGCCTTACGATCCGGCCACGGGAAAGGGCGTCGTGGGTCGCAACTATGCCTATCAGTGCGGCGGCGGCGCGACGGCGTTCTTCGACGAGAAGACCATCATGAACCACTTCATGGGCGCCGGCGCGCTCGGCACCTGCATAGATGACTTCAACGGCGACAGCTACGACTTCGAGAAGGCTGGCTACATCGGCGGCGGCGGCATCAGTTGCAGCAATTCCGGCGCCCGGCCGATCCAGTATCACCCCACGCCGCGCGGCACGCCGCGCTGGGGCAGCGGGTGGAAGAAGGCGGTTGTCGATCACTACGATCATACCACCAGCGTCGGCAACCAGGGCGCAGTGATGGCCTACCGGCAGAACTACCTCAGCCTCGATCCGACCTACACGGACGCCTTCGGCCGCCCGTTGCTGCGCATGACGTTCGACTTCCAGGACAACGAGGTGAAGCTGATGAACGGCCAGGCCGATATCTGTGTCGCCATCGCCACGGAGATGGGAGCCGCCAGGGTCGATCGAAACATCTCGCCGGTGCCCTACTCGATCGTGCCGTACCAGAGCACGCACAACACCGGAGGCGCGGTCTTCGGCGCCGATCCCGGCACCAGCGTCCTGAACAGGTACCTGCAGGCCTGGGACGTCCCGAACGTGTTCGTCACCGGTGCCTGCGTGTTCCCGCAGAACGCCGGGAAGAACCCGACCGGCCCGGTCGGGGCGCTGGCCTACTGGGCCGCCGACGCGATCAAGAACCGGTATCTGAAGAACCCCGGTCCGCTGGTTCAGGCCTAATGGAAAGCCCACCGGCCCAATGAAACCTCGGCCCGGCAGCCTCCAGGCCCGTCCGAGGTTACGCCTGCACACCGAAGGGGCTCGGAGGTCGGCTCATGGCGACTTGCCGCGAATATTCGGAGGGAAGAGGAATGAAGTCTGTCCTCTTTGCAGTCGCGACTGTTTTTCTTGGCCTCATCGGGCCGGCCCAGGCGCAGGAGAAACCGCCTGCCGGCGATGCCGAGGTCGGCGCCGCCGTCTTCAAGAAATGCCTTGCCTGTCACAAGGTCGGCCCCGACGCCAGAAACGGTGTAGGCCCTGCACTGAACGGAGTTGTCGGACGGCCCGCGGGAACGAATCCCACCTACAGGTATTCCTCGGCGATCGGGGACTCAGGGCTGGTCTGGGATGAAGCGACCCTGACCACGTATCTCCGGGCGCCGCGAAAGCTGGCCCCAGGGACGAGGATGAGCTTTCCCGGTCTCCCGAATGACCAGGATATCGCCGACGTCATCGCCTACCTGGGGACGTTTGACGCCGAGGGCCGCCTGACGCCGCCTGAGCCTCAGGATGGCTCGACGGATAGAAATGGAGCGCAAGCACAGGAGCGTTGAAATGGGTATCGGGGTGGCGGCCAAGAACGTCAGGCTGAAGCGCGCCTATGCAAGCCCGTCAGCCGAGGATGGGACACGGGTCCTGGTCGACCGGCTTTGGCCGCGTGGGGTCAAAAGGGCGGATGCGGCAATCGATCATTGGGTCAAAGACCTGTCGCCCAGCACGAGTTGCGGAAATGGTTCGGACACGATCCCGCCTGATGGGAGGAGTTTCACCAACGCTTTGCAACGGAACTGCGCCGGAATCCAGTGACCTTGACCGACTACGAGACCTGGAGCGCGGTGACACGATAACCCTCGTTTACGCCGCCCGGGATGAGTTGGACAACGATGCCGGGTCCTCCGAGACGTCCTGATGACGCTGCGTGCTGCGCTTGGCCGCGGTCTTCGCGGCGCAGGCCTCTCGCGACACATGAACGATGCAAAAATTATGCACTTAACTGGTAATAATATTCGTTTGCATGATGCATGGGTCGGTTACATAAGGGATAGGCAGCGCAGGTTCGTGGCTTCGAGCAAAGGCTGGCAATTTCTCACAAACAGGAGCTCTCCCCATGCAAATAGTAAGATTGGTGACGATCGCAGCATCCGTGACGTTCGGAATACTGCTGACGCAGCCCGCGAACGCGCAGAGCCCACTGGAGACGCAGGCGCACGACCACGCGCCCGTCGTGCTCGCCGCGGCGACGGCGGACCAGAGCGAGGTCGACGCGACCAAGGCGGTGCTTCGCGATCTCTGGATCGGTCACGTCTTCTGGGTCCGCAACGTCGTGGTCGCCCAACTCGCCGGCGATGCAGCCGCGCAGGACGCGGCCGAAGTTCAGGTCGTCGCCAATGCGCAGGCGATTGCTGCCTCGATTGAACCGTTCTACGGGGCCGATGCCAGGGCGCAGTTCTTCGAACTGCTCGCCGGACACTACGGCGCGGTCAAGGCCTATCTCGATGCCTCCGTCGCTGGGGACACCGGCGAGCAATCCGACGCGACGGCGATGCTGCTCGGCAATGCGACGGGGATCGCCGATTTCCTGAGCACTGCAAACCCGTACCTGCCGAAGGACGCCGTCGAGGGGCTCTTGCAGGCGCATGGCGGCCACCACATCGCCCAGATCCAGCAGTTGCTCGGCAAGGAATACTTGGAAGAGGCGCGGACGTGGACTGAGATGACGCAGCACATGTACGTCATCGCCGATGCAACGGCGGACGCGCTCGCCCAGCAGTTCGCGGAGCGATTCTGACCGGACCCGCGCGTGGGGATGGCATGCTACGACAAACGGCGACGGAGGCAACGAGTCTCCGTCACACTTTCGGTCCCTGCCGGCTACGGGTGGGGCCACGTCCGGTGCGGCCCTTCGCACGCGGCAACCCGATCCTTGCAACGCCGGGGAGGAGTCGATGGCTCAAGAGCATTCCAAGCGAACCGGACCTGACCTGGCAGAGGGCGTCGCGCTCGCCGCGCTTCCGGACGGTGCGAAGCTCGTCGGCCATGTGGGCGATTCCCGGGTCCTGCTTGTGCGGCACGGGGCCGAGATCTACGCGATCGCGGCCGAGTGCACGCATTACAGTGGTCCTCTCGTCGACGGGCTTGTGGTGGAGGACACCATCCGCTGCCCCTGGCATCACGCCTGTTTCGATCTGCGGACCGGCGAGGCCCTGCGCGCCCCGGCGCTGAGCCCGGTCGCGTGCTGGTCGGTGACACAGCGCGATGGCAAGGTCTTCGTCGGCGAGAAGAAGGCGGCACCCACGCGCCCGCCCCGCGGCGTCATCGAGAATGCCCCGGGGAAAATCGTAATTGTTGGTGGCGGGGCTGCCGGGTTCGCCGCTGCCCAACAGCTTCGGCGCGCGGACTACCAGGGCAGCATCGTGATGCTGAGCAACGACGAGGCATTGCCCGTCGACCGGCCCAACCTCTCCAAGGACTACCTCGCCGGCACCGCGCCCGAGGCGTGGATGCCCCTGCGCTCCGGCGGGTTCTATGCCAAGAACGGCATCGATGTGTGGCTAGGTGCGGACGCCACCGGCGTCGACCTGCGCTCGCGCGAGGTCCGGCTCGCCAACGGGAGCAGCGTTCCCTACGACCGGCTCCTGCTCGCCACCGGCGCCGAGCCGGTCCGGCTGTCGATCCCGGGAGCCGATCTGCCGCACGTCCGCACGCTGCGCTCGCTTGCCGACTGCAGGGCGATCATCGACCTTGCCGGGACGGCGCGCCGCGCGGTGGTCATGGGCGCGAGCTTCATTGGCCTCGAGGTCGCGGCCTCACTGCGCGCCCGCGGCATCGAGGTCGACGTCGTGGCGCCCGAGGCACGGCCGATGGAGAGAGTCCTCGGTCCGCAGCTGGGCGATTTCATCCGCTCCCTGCACGAGGAACACGGCGTCGTCTTCCACCTCGAGGACACCGCTATCGCCATCGACGGCAAGCAGGTGAAGCTCAAGGGCGGTGACACGCTCGAGGCCGATCTCGTGGTCCTTGGCGTCGGGGTGCGTCCCCGGATCCGGCTGGCCGAGGCGGCGGCGCTTACCGTTGACCGCGGCGTCGTCGTCGACGCCTATCTCGAAACGAGCGTCCCGGGGATTTTCGCCGCCGGCGACATCGCACGGTGGCCCGATCCGCGCGGCGGTGATGCGATCCGCGTCGAGCATTGGGTGGTTGCCGAGCGCCAGGGGCAGACGGCGGCTCTCAACATGCTCGGCTACCGCGAGAAGCACACCGCCATCCCCTTCTTCTGGAGCCGCCACTACGACCTCCGCATCAACTACGTCGGCCACGCCGAGGCATGGGACACGCTTGAGATCGATGGCGAAATTGCTGCCAGGGACTGCTCGCTGCTCTTCAAGCGCCGCGACCGGACGCTCGCCGTCGCCACGATCCGCCGGGATATCGAAAGCCTCGAGGCCGAGGTCAAGATGGAGCGGGACGCAGCCGCCTAAGGCTCACGTCGCGCGCCGAAATTTTGGTCAGGAGGGCCTGAGAAGCTTCAGATAGGTCACATTCCGGGCGAGCCTTGGCCGGCGCGCCGCCATGGGCGCGCCAGGTAGGTGGAAGAACGGGCTTGAATTCCCCGAACCAAGTTGCGGCAGCATCGGCGTCGCGGCGCGCGGTCTTATAGTCACGGCGGAGCGAGGCGTTCAGCTACCTGAAGCTGGACGCGCAAGCGGAGTTGGAGCGGCGGCGCTTGCGACAGCGAAGACAGGTCGCATAAGCTCCTGGCGGGCTACGCGCTTCATCTTGCCCTGGAACGCCCGCCGCACATGCGATATCTTGCACTCGTCACCGATTTCGATGGCACTCTCGCCGAAAACGACACCTTGTCGGCGACCACCGAATCCGCATTGCAACGCCTGCGGGTTTCCGGACGGCGCGTCATTCTGGTAACTGGCCGTCGGCTCGACGACCTTCTCACCGTCTGCCCCAGACCGCAGCTCTTCGAAATGATCGTCGCTGAGAACGGCGCTTTGCTCTACATTCCCGCGAGTCGGGAGGTCAGGCTACTTGCCGACCCGCCGCCTGACGCATTGGTGAAGGACCTGAAGGCGCTTGGTGTCGAACCCCTGGAGATCGGCGAGGTCCTGATCGCAACGCACGAACCGCACCGCAGAGCGGTCCAGGATGTCGTTTGGAACCTGGGTCTCGAAGTGCAGGTCATCGGGAATCGCGGATCGGTAATGCTGTTGCCGGCGGGCACGAACAAAGGAACCGGCCTGCAGCACGCGCTCCGCGAACTAGGCCTCTCGCGCCACGAGGTCGTGGGGGTCGGTGACGCGGAGAACGATCATTCCTTCCTCGTGCAGTGTGAGTGCCCCGTGGCTGTGTCCAACGCCGCATTGTCCATCAAGGAAATCACCGCCTTCGCGACGAGCGCACCTAACGGCGGCGGAGTGGTCGAACTCATCGACGAACTGATCGCGAGCGATCTGGAGAGAATGGGCGGCAAGCTTCCGCAGCATTGGATCACCCTTGGCAAAGGCGTGGACGGAGCTGCCGTTTCTCTTGCGCCATACGGCCACAATGTCCTGGTGGCGGGTCCTTCAGGGTGCGGCAAGTCCACTTTCACCGCCGGGATCATTGAGCGCCTGATCGCCAAGGACTACCAGGTGTGCATACTCGATCCCGAGGGCGACTACGGCACCATCCGGAATGTCGTTGCCATCGGAAATCAGCGGCGCACGCCAAGCATCGACGAAGTCCTGGCGATTCTGGAAGATCCGGCTGTCAACGTCAGTGTGAATCTGCTCGGAACCACGCTGGAAGATCGGCCGGGATTCTTTGCACAGCTGGTTCCAAGTCTCCAGGCCATGCGGGCCCGCACCGGCAGACCACATTGGATCATCGTGGACGAAGCGCATCACTTACTGCCGAGCACATGGGGGCATACCGCGTCCGTGCTGCCGCTGCGGCTCCACGAAACGATCCTCGTCACCGTCCATCCCAAGCATGTGGCACGCGACATCCTCAGGCCGGTCGATGTCGTGGTCGCGGTAGGCCCGAGGCCGGAGGAGACACTCACGCGATTTGCCCAAGCGACTGATCAGGAACTCGCGTGGCCTGTTGATCTCGTTCACCAGCCGGGTCATGTCGTCACCTGGACCCTGGCCGACAACCGGCCACCGTTCGCAATTCGGACACTGCCGAACCGGTCGGAGCGGCTTCGCCATCATCGCAAGTACGCGGAAGGCAACCTGCGATGGCACAGCTTCTATTTTCGCGGTCCCACTGGCAGCCACAACCTGCGGGCACAGAATCTCGTCGTATTCTGTCAGATCGCCGAGGGAATCGACGAGCAGACGTGGACATACCATCTCCGCCGCGGCGACTATTCCAGCTGGTTTCGCCATGCAATCAGGGACGAATACCTTGCTGCCGAAGCCGAGCGGATCGAACGCCGCTCCGACATCGACTCATGGCAAGCGCGGGAGATCATCTGCGAACTGATAAACGCGCGCTATACCCTGCCAGACTGATCGGCGAGCAAGCGCGGCCGACCCGATCCGCGGGGAGTCGCTCGCAGCCAGTGCAGCGTCGCGGATCGCGTCACGATCCGCCCGCATCGACGTTGGCGGCCGAGGGCTGCTCGACGCGGATCACCGTCAGTGTCCGGCGCTGGTTGTCGTTCGTGTCCCAGAAAAAGACGGCGCCTTCGGCCAGCCCTAGGAGCGCCACGCCGATCGGCGTCATCACGGATACCCGCTGATGGGCGATATCCGCATTCTCCGGAAACACCAGCGTCACGGACTTTTCGAGCCCGGTGGTCTCGTCCCGGTAGGTCACGGTGCTGCCGATCGAAACGACAGTCTTCGGCATCTTAGCGGGCGCGACGATGCGCGCGCGTCCGATCTCATCCAGAAGCCGGTCCGCCAGCGCTGGATTGCGCTTCATGGCGCCGTCCGCCAGCGCTTCGATATGGGCGAGGTCGGCTGAACTGATGACGATACCGGGAGCGCGTGTGCGGCGTTTCCTGGCTGCCTGGGTCACATGAGGTTCCATTGGTATTCTTCCTTTAACGGGTATTGCAACACGAACCCGGCACGGATCCGGAGGGGAGCGGTCTTCGGCTCAGGAGGGACGAGTGACCTTCAGAACGGCTACCGCGCTGATCGTGCCGTCGTCGCACAGAAGCGGCGCGCGTTCTCCGACCCGCGTCCCAATCAGGTCGCACCTAGAAGCGAGGAAGCCGGCATCACTCCGCTGCCCAACGCCTTCCTGGCCCTGTGCAACGGAAAGCCAGTCCGCAACTGGGTGCCATCGATCGAACAGCTGACATGGCATCCCCCGGGCCACGACATCGTCGGGCACCGTACGTCTGGGCGGTCCGGATGAGGTGAGCTTGTGCAGCAGGACATGGGCGAGAACGGGCGGGGTCTGATCGTCTTCCGTTTCGCATGTCTCAGGATGCAGCGGGAGATTCCGGTGGTCGGCGTCAGGCAACATGGCCACCTGCGACGCGGCGTCCCCTGGCCGACGAGTCTTCGCGGGCTCGAAAGCCGCAAACGGCGAATGCTGAACATGGCTTCTCTTCGGACGACTGGCGTCATGGGCTCATTCAAGGAATGTGAGGAGGCCCCGGTCGGTACGACAGGCGCGAACGCGCCTAGACCGCCCGGGGAAGCGGGCGGTTCAGCAGGAGCAACCGGAAATGATCTGCATATGCCGACATGGCCTTTGAGTTAGGCACGCGCCCAGCATTAGTCAATCGCCCGCGGACGTCAGTGTTGCCGCCGTTGCCGCCCGCGGGCGGCATCTTCAACGCGTGGTTCAGACATGGGCGCTTTCGTACTGAAAGGTTGCACCCCGCCGCGGCGGGTGTTGAAAGGCTCAGTCGCAAGTCCTACATATGCATCATGACCAAGTTCAGCCTTCATGCGAGGTTCCTGCTTTTCGCGGGAAAGCTGCTGAACCGCCGGTAACCCCGGTGGGGTTGGCCGGTATGGCCTGACCTCGTCCGGGGTTTTCGTGATCTCCCACTGATCGAATGAAGAAGCGGAGGCGCCTGCGCCGCCGGGTTCCTTGCACGCGGAGCTTGTGTCTCGTGCTCCCGGCCGCGCCGCGTTGAAGCTTTGGGTTTCAGCAATCTCGGAATCGGAGGATGACATGTCCGGATACCTGACAAGCCAAATGCTCGACCCTGCGTGGCGCGGGCACATCGCGAATGACGGCGCCCACCGTCTCCGCCAGTGGATGACCGCGGCGGTACGGCGCTGGCAGCGGAGCAAGATGATCCAGGTACTGAATGACTTGGATGACTGGATGCTTGCCGACATCGGAATTCACCGCGCCGATATTCCGCGCTTTGCGGAAGAACTCACCGATCGGGAACTCCGCATGAGCCCTTTGGCCGGTCCCAAGACCGAAGCAGATGAGGAATCTGACGCGTTTCAGCTGGCGGCGTGAACGGCGCCCGTGCGTGCGATCGTCGGACGCACGGGCACCCACCGGACGGTTTGAACGGACGGAAAGGACCGATCATGATCTCCGCAGCTGACTTCGACGAACTCTTCCCTTCCATGTCCCGACCGCGGCGCCATCATGCACCGGGCACCGAACCGAGATCGCCAGGCGAGGCCTGCATCGCCCGGTGGGAGGATGACGGGGGCCGGACATTCCGCGGTTTCCCGGCCCACCACATCGTTCCGTCCGTGTGTGATGACGACGCAGTGCCGGGCCTGGTGCGAAATGGCGTCGCGTTTGCCATGACACCGGTGATGACGGCCTGTTCCGCCGCGCAACACATCGTGCCGCTCTGACCATCGTTCACATCATCGACCTTTGGGAGCACAAGCAGGCCTCGCTCTGGCATGACAACCTGCATCGGGAGGCGGCGCGGGCCGTGCAGGTCAGGATCGAAGCGGCCCTGACCCGGCATCGCGCGAACGCGTCTGATGCGGTGATATGTATCGAAGCCGGATCGCCTGCTCTGCGCCTCATCGAAATCTGCGCGGATCTCCGGCCGGATATCGCTGTAATGTGCGTGCATCATGATGGCCGGCTGGTCGCGCGGGTTTGTCGGATCGACAACCGACAGGGTGATCGCAGCGGGCCGCGCGCCGGTCCTGGTCGTGAAGCGCCTCCACACCGGAAGCTACGACCGCGTCCTTTTCGCGACGGGTGGCGCGGACGACGCATCCGGAGGCTTCGCCTTCGTGGCCGCCTTGCTGCCGGACGCCCGGCTGCACCTGGTCCAGGCCGTCCAGATCGCACCGCAACTCGAAGAGGCGATGTTGCGTATCGACACCGATCGGGCGGCGCTTACCCACCGGGACGCGCTGACCCGGAGCGCCCGGGACGGTTTGCGCGCGCTTGCCGCCACGGTTGCGCCGCGCGCCACGACGCGCGTGCTGCACGGCCCGCCGGCAAGGACGCTGGTCCGCGCGACGCGCCGCCCGAAACGTGAACCTCATCGCGCTCGGCCCGGGCCGCGCCAGCCTGATCCGGCGCGCATTCATCGGCAGCGTGACCCGGCGGGTGCTGCGCGATGCCGCCTGCGACGTCCTGATCTGCCACCCTGCTCCGACCGGTGGACGGCCTGGTCAGGCGGCCAGTACCAGCGTCGCGATCGAGAATAGACCACCACGCCAACGCCGTCCGAGATCGTCGTGACCAGCGGCCCGCTCGCCGTCGCCGGATCGAGCCGCAGGCGGCTGAGCAGGAACGGCAGCGACATGCCGACGAGGCTGCCTACGATCACCACGAGAAACATCGTCAGCCCGACGACCAGCGCGATCTGGGGCCCGCCGCGCAGCGCCCGAGCGGAAGGACCACCAGCGCCATGGACGCGCCGAGCGCCGCCGCGATGACCAGTTCGCGCAGGATTAGGTCGCGCCAGTCCCTCAGCGCCACATCCCCGGTCGCAAGGGCCCGGACCATCAGCGTGGCCGATTGCGAGCCGGCATTGCCGCTGCTGTCGATCAGCAGCGGCAGGAAGAACACCAGAGGCGAGAATCTTCTCCCCGAAATGCGCGACGCCGGCATCGGAAAAGAGATTGCCGAACACCAGAAGCGTCAGCCAGACGATGCGTTTCGAATAGAGCACGCCGATCCCCGCCTCGCGCAAGCTCTGCGTGAACGGCAACACGGTCGAGATCCGCTGGAAGTCCTCGGTCGCTTCGGCCTGTATCGCATCGGCGGCGTCGTCATGGGTGACGATGCCCACCGGCCTGCCTTCCGCATCGACGACCGGCACGGCCAGAATGTCGTAGCGCTCTATCGTCTTTGCGACATCTTCGCGATCCGTATCGACCGTGACCGAGATCGGCCGCGGATCCATGATCGCGCTGACCAGCGTGTCGTCGGCGGCCAGGACCAGTTCGTGCAGCTGGATCGAGCCGATCAGGCGACGGCTGTCATCGAGGATGTAGGAGCGGTAGATCGTCTCCTTGTCGGGAGCCTCCAGGCGCAGCGCGGCAATCGCCTCGCGCGCGGTTATGTCCGCTCCAAGAGTCGCATAGTCGGCGGTCATGATCGCGCCGGCGGTGTCCTCGGCATGATCGGCGAGGCGGCGGATGCCGATCCTCCTGCGCAAGGTCGCGCATCAGCTGCTTCTGTTCATCGGGTGGGGGAAACGGATCCCGAGCGGCCTAAGGAAGCGCGAGGACCAGGCGCCAGCGGCGCACAGCACCGCGCTGGTTCTGATGTAGCCCTTCTCCGTGTGCACGCCCGCAATCTTGCCATTGGCCAAGTCCAGCGCCCGCGCGGCGCATTCCTGGTGAATCGTGGCGCCCAGAGCTCTGGCCCCATCGGCGATAGCCGGCGCGGCGAGCGCAGGTTCGGCCTTACCGTCCCGCTCCGAATAGGACCCGCCGACCCATTTGTCGCGCGCTTCGGGGACGCGCTCAGCCACCTCCGCCCGGCTCAGGATGCGGGTGCCGACCTCGTACTCCCTGGCGACCTCGCGCCACCTTTCCCAGCCGGCCAGCACAGCCTCGTCGTGAGTGGCATAGACGAGACCGCAGCGTCGAAATCCAAGGTCCCGATTGATATCGCGCGTCAGCTCGTCCCACAGTCGCATGGAGAGCACCGAGAGCGGCAGTTCGCGGCGATCGCGGTTCTGCTGGCGGCACCAGCCCCAGTTTCGGCTCGATTGTTCACAGGCGACGTGGCCCTTCTCGAGCAGAGCCACAGAGAGGCCACGCTTCGCCAGGAAGTAGGCGGCCGTAGAGCCGAGGATGCCGCCGCCGACGATGACGACATCGGCCTCGGCCGGAAGACGCTCATCGCTGTGAATGCTTTCGACTCGGGGCGACATGTTTCCACCAACCTCGGCTGCCAAGAATGCGGAAGCAAAGTTCCGATCAGCCCTTCATCGCATCGTGCGCTCGAAAGAATGTGCCGAAATCACCTGGGACTTCGCCAGATGTGCGGGCCTTTTGATCGCTTGATAGATACGATCTGCTTAAGCCCGACCGAGTTCCAGTTCGGGGGCGGCGGCGCAACCTGCGAAGTGGTGCTGCTTGGTTCTTAAGGACCGTCAGCCCGCCTGACGGCCGAGGATTTGCACCCTCGGCCGCGGCACCGCCGCAATCTCGAGCAGTCGCCAGGCGGTTGCTTTTCGGGACTTCCGTCTTCGGACTGCCCCTCGAGTCGGGGCCTCGGACCTCTCTCGCGGCAATTTCTTTCGATCGGTCCGCAACAACGATACTTCCGGCCGATCGCGACGCCCAGACCCGCACTTTCCGCTGACGCTCCTCAGTATCCTTGAGACTGGAAAGTTGTGGTGCTCGACTTCGATCCCAACGCGCTGGCGATTACCTTCGAGCGTCGCATCCGCGGCAAGTGGATCGGCGGATGCCGCGGCTCCACCCAGGAGGAGTAGCCGCCATGATCCGCGTCCTCGCGCTGCTTCACGTCGTGCTGGTCACGACCGGCGCGATGGACAGCAGCTGGGCGATGGCGAAAAGCCTCGCCATGTCGCATGCACCGATCATCAAGGAGGTCCAATAAGCGAACGCCGCGACTGGGGCCCTCGTTGCTCAAAGTACACTTGCGATCAGCCGCTCGGCCCGTGCGGTCTCGCCCTGGAGCACGCGCGACATGCGCTCGAAGTGGCCGAGATCGTGGGCGTTGATCACCGCGCGTGGATATGTAGTGCATGACGCTCTTCTCTCTGGCCGCTGAAGGGCCGGCTTGATCCAAGCCCCGTCGTTCTCAGCTCGGGAATGCCTTGGTGACTTCCGGCTCTCAACGTTTGGCGCGCCACCAGGCGATGCGGTCCAGCAGGCCATAGCCCTGGATGACGGCCGGCATGAACCAGGGATTGCCGCGATAGAGCGGGATCGCTGCAGGCGGCCGGAAGTCGAAGGCGGTGCGCGCGCGCTCGCCGTCCCCCATCAGCTTGTGGGCAGCCCGCGTGCCGACCCACGGCGCCCAGACCACGCCGGAGCCGCAGAAGCCGGTGGCATAGACCACGCCGTCCTTCTCGAAGATGCGGGGCAGCATGTCGCGGTGCATCGCGACGTTGCCGAACCAGCAGTGCGAAAGCCGAACCTTCGCCAGTTCCGGGAAGAGCTCCATCAGTCCCTTGCGCAGACGCAGCGTCGGCGCCGCCGGGTCGCCCACGCGCGAGCTGTCGCGGCCGCCGAGCAGGATGCGTCGGCCGTCGGGCGTGGGGCGGTAGTAGAAGCCGAGCTGGCGGTTCTCGCCCGTCATCATCAGCTTCGGCATCAGCCGCGCCATCATCTCGGGCGCGAGCTCCTCGGTGACGATGATCCGGCTGCGCACCGGCACCAGCCGGCGGCGCAGGAAGGGGACCGCGCCGTCGGTGTAGCCGTTGGTGCAGACCAGGACCTGCCGCGCCTGCACCGTCCCGGCCGAGGTCGCGACCCGGAATCCGTCGACGTCCCGCTCGATCGCAGTGACGGGCGTGCTCGCATGCACGATCAGACCCGAAGCCAGCGCCACCCGCAGGAGCTCGGCGTGGAACTTGGCCGGGTGCAGCCCGCCGATGTCCATCCGGACGGTGCCGCCGCGGTAGAAGTCGGTGCCGATGTAGTTGCGCTGCTCGGCATGCGGGACGGCGTAGGACTCGATCCCGAGGCGCTTGGCCAGCGCCTCGGCGCCGCGGGCCATCGTCCCGTACTGATCGTATCCGAGCGCGCCCTTGAACAGGCCAGTCCGTCGGAAGTCGCACTCGAGCCCTTCGGTCCTGATGAAGTCGTAGAGGAACTCTCGGGCGACCTTGCCCTCGGCCTCGATGGCTATCGCCTTCTCCTCGCCGAAGCGCCGGGCGATCGTTGCGTAATCGGGCCGGATGCTTCCGCTGGTGATTCCGCCGTTGCGCGACGAGGCACCCTCGCCTGGCCTCATCGCATCGAAGGCCGCGACCGACCGCCCCGCGCGGGCCAGCACCAGCCCGGCCGAAAGTCCGGCATAGCCCGCGCCGACGATCGCCACGTCGACCTTCTTGGCCAGCGGCTGCCGCGGCAGCGGCCTGACCGGTGCCGCTTCCCACCAGAACGGCGTGTTCTTGTCCGCGGCCGGCGCGCGCAGCTCCTCGCCGCGCGCGGCCCCACTGTCGAACGCGAGCGTCATGGCCGGCCTTCCTGGGTCAGATGTGGTCGTCGCGGACGTCGAGCGCGTCGCGCAGGCCGTCGCCGATGAAGTTGAAGCTCGTCACCGCGATGGTGATGGCGGCCCCGGGGATGATGGCGAGCCACGGCGCGGTGGCCAGATACTGCTGGGCGCCGTTCAGCATGTTGCCCCAGCTCGGCAGCGGCGGCTGGATGCCGTAGCCGAGGAAGCTGATGTAGGCCTCGAGCAGGATCGCGTGGGCGACGGTCAGGGTGGCCGCCACGATGATCGGGCCGGTGGCGTTCGGCAGGATCTCGCGGAACATGATGTGGGTTCCGCTCAGGCCCAGCATCCGCCCGGCCTGGACGAACTCGCGCTCCTTGAGCGAGCGGACCTCGGCCTCGACGATGCGGGCGACCTGCATCCAGCTGGTGATCGCGATGACGACGGTGATCATCGCGGGGCTCGGCTTCAGCGCCGCGGCGATCGCCAGCACCAGGAAGATCGAGGGAAAGGCCAGGAAGCCGTCGACGGTGCGCATCAGCGCCGCCCCGACCCAGCCGCCGCGATAGCCGGCGATGACGCCGACAATCGTTCCGACAATCGTCGATAGCACCATGGCGAAGAAGCCCACCAGCAGCGACACCCGTCCTGCCATCAGCAGCCGCGCCGCCTGGTCACGCCCGAGGGGGTCGGTGCCGAGATAATGGTCGCCGGTCAGCGGCGGGGCGAAGCGGGCGCGGATGTCGATCTGGAGCATGTCGTAGGGCAGCAGCCAGGGGCCGATGACGCACGCCAGCGTCAGCGCGGTGATCATCGCCAGCCCGAGCAGCGCCAGGCGGTGACTCATGAAGCGGCGCACCGAGCGGTTGTGCCACCAGCGGCTCGGACCTACGTAGTCGGCGAGAGCGGTCATGTCGGCTGACTCCTGTTCGGGCGTGGGGTTGCGCGCTCAGGCGAGACGGATGCGCGGGTCGACGATGGCGATGACGATGTCGGCGATCAGGTTGCCGGCGATCACGAGGATGGCCGAGAACATCAAAAGGCCCATCACCACCGGGTAGTCGCTGTAGCCGAGGCTGTCGAGGAACAGCCGCCCCATCCCCGGCCAGGTGAAGACCGTCTCGGTGACGAGCGCGCCGGTCAGCAGGCTCGGCAGCTGCATGCCGGCCAGGGTGATCATCGGCAGGAGCGCGTTGCCCACGACGTGCTTCATCAGGATCCGGCGCTCGCTCAGGCCCTTGGCGCGGGCGGTCTTGACGAACTCCTGGCTGATGACGTCGAGCGTCGCGGTCCGCATGTAGCGGCTCCAGATCGCGACATGCACGAGCGCCAATACGATGCTCGGCAGGATCAGGTGGTGCAGGTAATTGAGCACCGAGCCGTCGCCGATCGTGTACATGTTGCCCGCAGGCAGCCACCCGAGCTGCAGCGAGAAGACGTAGATGCCGACGAGGCCGAACCAGAAGGTCGGGATCGACAGCGCGACCATGGCGCCGATCGTCGCCACGTAGTCGAAGCCCGAGTAGCGGTGGGTGGCGCCGCGAATGCCGATCCAGGTGCCGAGCGCGATCGCGATCACCGTGGAGGACCCCATCAGCAGCAGCGTGGCGAAGACATGCCGGCCGATCACCGACACGACCGGCGCGCCGTCGCGGAACGAGTGGCCCCAGTCGCCCTGCACGAGCCGCCAGGCCCAGTCGAGATACTGCGCCCAGATCGGCCGGTTCAGGCCCAGTTGCTCCTTCAGTCGCTCGAGATCGTCCGCGGTCATGCCCGGATCGAGCCCGTACTGCGCCATTGGGCCGCCGGGGATGAGGTTCAGGATGGTGAAGCCGATGATCGAGACGATCACCAGGAGCACCAGGCTCTGCGAGAGGCGGCTAAGCAGGAACGCGCGCATTCAGCCCTCCATGGGTGCGAGGATGATGTCGGTGAGTTGCCGCCGCCCGGGGCTGGGCCCGGGCGGCGGCCGCCTTCACGAGCTCGCCCAGTACCAGGCCGCGGCGTTCCAGGATTCCGTGCGGGTGTTGGGGTTGGCCTCGACCCCGTGCAGCCCTTCCTTGTGCCCCCGCACCTGCGTGTTCTGGAAAAGGGGCAGGAAAGGCAGGTCGCCACGGACCAGCTCCTGCACGCGATAATAGATCTCGCGCCGCCTTTCCGGATCGAAGGTGCGAACGCCTTCCTCAAGCAGGGCATCGACCTCCGGGTTCGAGTATTGCGCGTTGTTCGAGCCGCTGCCGCCCTGCGCGGCGATCGCCCGCGTGTGGAAGCGGTTGGTGACGTCCGGGTCGCCGCCGATCTGATAGGTGATCCCCACCATGGCCGTGTCGAACTGCGACTGCGACCAGAACTCGCCCCACATCACCGCCGCCGGCAGGTTCGAGATGGTCATCTCGACGCCGATCTCGGCCAACGTCTGCTGCAGGAACTGCTGGGTCTGCTCCCGCAGGTGGTGGCCCGCGGTGGTCGAGTTGGCGAAGGACAGCCGCACGCCGTCCTTGGCGCGGATTCCGTCCGGCCCGGGTAGCCAGCCGGCCTCGTCGAGGATCTGGGCCGCGCGCTCCAGGTTGTATCTCTGCGCCGGAAGGTCCGGATTACGGTAGGGGGACTGCGGCGGCAGGAAAGTTTCGGTCGTCGTCGGCACGCCGTAGTAGAGCGCGTCGATGACCCCCTGCCTGTCGATGGCCGCGTAGAGCGCCTCGCGGACCGCCGGGTCCTTGAACTGCGGGCGCTCGAGGTTCAGGTAGATCGACTCGACCGCGGGCGACGGCACCAGCGTCACGACCCGCCCCGGCAGATTGCTGGCTTCCGCGTAATTGTCCGCGGTGATGAACGCATTGCCGACCAGGTCGATGTCACCGCTCTTGAATTGGGTGTAGAGGACGGTGACATCCGGGATGTACTTGAAGACCAGCCGCTCGATATAGGGGCCTTCGCCGAAGTAGTCGGGGTTGGCGACGAGCTCGATGTGGTCACCCGCGACCCGCTGCCCCCACTTGAACGCGCCGGTGCCGATCGGCGCCTGGTTGAAGGCGGCGGCATTGGGATCGGCCTCCTTCTCCAGGACGTGCTTGGGCACGATGAAGGTCTCGGTCAGGAACGACAGATAGGGCGCGAAGGCCTCCTCCATCCGCCAGGTGATCTCGGTGGGCGAGACCACGGTGATGTCGCGCAGCAGCGAGTGGCCGGTCGTGCGCCAGGCGCGGAAGTCCGGGTTGGTGATGAGCTCGAGGGTAAACTTCACGTCCTCGGCGGTGAAGGGCTCGCCGTCGTGCCAGCGGACGTCGTCGCGCAGGCGGATGCGCCATTCGAGGCCGTCCTGCGAGATGCCGCCGTTCTCCTGGGTCGGCACCTCGACCGCGAGGTTCGGCTGGATGACGCCCTGCGGATCGATGCGGAAGAGCGCGTCGAAAATCGAGAAGTGCACGCCGTCATCGGTCTCGATCTTCGCCATCAGCGGATTGAAGACCGTGGGCTCCTGCGAAAGCCCAACGACGACGCGGCCGCTGGGGGCCGCCGGGGGGGTCTGCCCGAAGGCCGGCTCGCCCAGCAGATTGAGCGCGATGAGGCCGACAGCCCCCGTCACCGCCAACAGTCGCAGCGCCGCGCGCCGCGGGAAGTTGGCCATAGTCTCAGGACGTTGGTTCATGATTTCTCCTCCGTATTAGGGTGATGCTCGCCTTGGTTCTCAGCCGTTTGCCGCGACCGAGCGGGCGGCCCCGGGCTGCTCTCCCGGGATCGCCGCCACCAGTTCGCGCGTGTAGGCCGACTGCGGATTCAGGAAGATCTGCGACGGCGGCCCGTGCTCGACGATCCGCCCCTTCTGCATCACCGCGATCTCGTCGCTGATCTGGCTGGCGACCCGCAGGTCGTGGGTGATGAAGATCATCGACACGCCGGTCTCCCGCTGGACCTGATCCAGGAGCTTCAGGATCTGGGCCTGGATCGACACGTCGAGCGCCGAGACCGCCTCGTCGGCGACCAGGAGCTTCGGCTTGAACATCAATGCCCGCGCGATGCCGATTCGCTGGCGCTGCCCGCCGGAGAACTCGTGCGGATATCGGCCGAAGGCGCCGGCATCGAGCCCGACGTGGGCGAGAAGCGCCCGCGCCTCCTCGCGCGCCTTGGCATAGGGCATGCCGTGCGCGACCGGGCCGACGGTCAGGATCTGGCCGATCGTCGAGCGCGGGTTGAGCGAGGCGAATGGATCCTGGAAGATCATCTGGATCTGCGGCCGCAGCGTTCGGAACTTGGGCTCGGAGAGCTGGGCGATGTCGCGGCCTTCGAACACGATCCGCCCGCCGTCGCTGTCCATGAGCTTGATCAGCAGCCGACCCAGCGACGATTTGCCGGAACCGCTCTCGCCGACGACGCCCAGCGTGCGGCCGGGCGCCAGGTCGAAGGACACCTCCCTCACCGCCGGCACGATCCGCTGCGAGCCGAACAGCGCGCTGCCGCTGCGATAGGTCTTCACCAGGCCCTCGACCTTCAGGATCGGCGCCTCGCTGGCAGTCTTCAGGGGAGGGCGGTCCTTGCCGGTCAGATGCGGGACGGCCGCGATCAGGCGCCGGGTATAGGGATGGCGGGGCGACTTCAGGACCTGCTCGGCGCTGCCCTGCTCGACGAGGCGCCCCTTCTCCATCACCACGACGCTGTCGGCGATCTCGGCCACCACCCCGAAGTCGTGGGTGATGAACATCACGCTCATACCCTTGCGGCGCTGGATGTCGCGGATCAGCTTCAGGATCTGCGCCTGGGTGGTCACGTCGAGCGCGGTCGTCGGCTCGTCCGCGATCAGGATCGTCGGCTCGAGCGTAAGCGCCATGGCGATCATCACCCGCTGCCGCTGCCCGCCGGAAAGCCGGAACGGATACTGGTGATACATGAGCTCGGGATCGGGCAGACCCACCTCGGCCAAAAGCTCGATGGCGCGGGCGCGACGCGATTCCGGCGTGCCGACGCCATGCGCCGCCATCACCTCGGTGATCTGCGCGCCGACCGTCATCAGCGGATTGAGCGCCGAGAGCGGGTCCTGGAAGATCATCGACACGACCCGGCCGCGCAGGTCGCGCAGTTTCTCGGTCGGCATGCCCACGATGTTCGTCCCGTCCAGGTGGATTGCACCCGACGCGACGCGGATCACCTTGGACAGAAGCCCCATGATCGCATTTGCGGTGACAGACTTGCCCGACCCGGACTCGCCGATGACGCACAGGATCTGCCCGCGCTCGAGATCGAACGAGATGTCCTGGACGGCGTTGGTCCGTTCCATCCCTTTCGGCAAGCTTACGGTCAGCCCACGCACCGAAAGCGCCGCCTCGTGGGGGGGTACAGCCTGGATGCTTGCAACCACAAAGATCCTCCCCTTTTCGACCGCGCCGGTACTCCTGCCGCGGATTGCGTCTTCGGATCGCTCCGTTGTGCCAATGAGTTTGGCTATTCTGTCCCAGCAGAATCTCCGAAATGCAGCACACGGGCGGCAGGAACTTTTTAAGCGAAGGCCGGAATCGGCATTTCTCGCTGCGCCCTGTCCGCCCGATCGGCCGTCCTCAGGAAGCCCAGCGGGCGCTCCTGTGAGGTTTGCTGCATACCCCGATGCGTCATCCCGATCGGCGAAGCTCCCCGCGAGTCGCCATGCACCGGATCATACCCCATCCGGCGCCATTTGAGCAGATTCCGATCATTCCGGTTCGGCGCCCGAGGTGTTGAAGTAGCTCGCACATTCGTCTGGCGCGAAGGGCCGCGGCTGTGGTAGCTCCGAGGATGTCGAGGGTTCTGGCGGCGGCCTTTGGGAGCATTGCCTCGAGCTTCCGAAGCTCCCCGGCCGGTGCACTCCCACGCCGAGCGTGTTGCGGCAGAGATGCCCTCGCCCGGCGCGGCAGTTGCGGCAGAAGCCGCAGACGATATGCCCCTCCCCGGACACCCGCTCGCCATGCTTGAACCGCGTCACCGCGGCGCCGGTGTCGGCGACGCGCCCAACGAATTCGTGCCCGACCACCATCGGCACCGGCACCGTCGCCGCCGCCCAAGCATCCCAGTTCCAGATGTGCACGTCGGTGCCGCAGATGGCGCTCTTCGTAACTTTGATCAGCACGTCGTTCGGCCCCGGTTCGGGGATCGGGACCTCCTGCATCCAGAGCCCCGGCTCCGGCCGCGCCTTCACGAGTGCCAGCATCTCGTTCTTCATGCGATCACTCCCAGTTCGCGCCCGACGGCGGCGAAGGCCTCGATCGCCGCCGCCACGTCCTCGGGGGAATGGGCGGCGGACATCTGGGTGCGGATGCGCGCCTGCCCGCGCGGCACTACCGGAAACGAGAAGCCGATGACATAGACCCCTCGCGCCGGCAGTGCTCGGCGATGCTGTCCTCGCCGCGCAGCCCGGCCAGCACGATCCGGATCTTCTCTTCCGCCGAATGCTGCTTCCGCGTCGCCCGACGGATCTCCTTCACCGCCTTCTCGGCAGCCGCTCTCTGCGTCCCGGGTTTCTGGCTCATCTCCACTCCTTGGCGGTTACGATGAGCCAGAAACCCTCCGTTGCTCAATCACCTCACACCGTCCCATGGGCGCTGACGGCGGACACCTCGTTCTCCTTCAGCACGGTGATGATCTGCTCGTCAGTGAACCTGCCGCGCTTCATGGATCGTCCTCCTTCGCTCATTCAAAGGTGGAAAATCCAGCTCGCAATGGCCCGGCCCGCGGGGACAACGTCAAGGGAAAGGTCAAAACCACCGAAGAGCAGGCGCTCCCGCTCCAGATCCCGATCGGCCTGCTCATCTCGAACGGTCCCGGCACGATCTTCGCTCAGGGAGTGGTTTGTCCTCATCAACGCATCCGCGCGAGTCACGTCATGCGCCGACCTTATGCGGGATGAACTGCTTTCGGGCTCTCGTCCATTTGCGCGATCACGCGATCCAGAAGACGATCGGTCAATCTGGCCCGGACGTCCGCGAAATCCCGGTCCACCCATTTGTTGTCGATGTTTTCCGGGTCCGCCTTCCGATCATAGAGCTCGCCCCACCCTTCGCCTGCGGGCACGATCAATGTCCAATCCTCGGTAACGAGGGTTCTGATCCGGGCCGGAGAACGGTAGCCTTGCCGCTCGTTGGCGTCGTTATATTCCACCAGGACATCGGAGCGCCGTTCCGCCGTTTCGTCGCCGAGGACGGGCAGGAATGATCTTCCCTGCATACCATTGTAAGGCACGAGGCCGGCCCGCTGGAGGATCGAGGGCGCGATATCGACCGTCGATGTCAACGCGGCACATCGGGCCGGTTGTTCCGGATCGGACGGATCGCTCCAGATCAGGGGCACCTTGTTGATCGACTCCCGCATCCAGGGCCCCTTCAGGAGAAGATCGCTGTCCCCGAGGTAGTCGCCATGATCCGAGGTGAATATCACCACGGTCCTGTCGGCACGCCCCGAGGCCTCCAGGGCAGCGAGAATCCCGCCCACCGCCTCGTCGATCATCGTGATCATTCCGGCCGTTAGAGCCATCGCTTCGCGCAGATGCCGTTCAGGCGCCATAAACGAGAACGTGCGCGCGGCCGGCGGCGTGCCGGCTTCGTAGTCTTCGCGCAGCTTTGCCAGCGGCACGGGTGGCGCCTTGTGATCGACATAGCGCGTGCCCAGATCGAATTGGTCGGGGCTGTACATGTCCCAGTAACGGCCCGGCGGGTTGAACGGGTGGTGGGGGTCCGGGAACGACACGAAGGTGAAGAGCGGCTGCTCCGACCCCGCCTGATCCACGAGATACTCGATCGCTTGGTCCCGGATGTAGGACGTCGTGTAGGCCTCTTCCGGCATGTCGGGGCGCAATGCCTGCGGCACCGTGTAATTGTGCGGCAGCCCGCGCATCGGATCTTCGGCCACCTGCGGGTAATTGCGACGCAGCCACTGGCGGTAATGTCCGCCGGCTTCGGTGCCGTGATCCGTCACCATATCGATGTGATCGTAGCCATAATAGGGCAACGGAATGCGATAGCCATCCTCGCCGCGATACCGGCTCGGCTGCTCTTCCTCGTATAGGCTTTCATCGACCTTCCACGCTTCCGGGATCGGACCGGCATCACTCCTGGCCGGGACCCTTCGCCCGATCATCGGCTGAAGATGAGACTTGCCGATGGCCCCGGTCCGGTAGCCGCCCGCGCGCAGGACATCGACGACGGTATTGGCTTCGATCGGTAGATGGCAGCCGTTGTAGCGGAGCCCGTGAACCGTCGGGAACCGCCCCGTCATGAAGCTCGCGCGGTTCGGCATGCACACCGGAGAGGCCACGAAATACTGGTCGAACGATGTGCCGTGCGCCGCGATGCGATCGATGTTCGGCGTCCTGACGACCGGATGGCCATTGCACCCGAGCCAGTCCCAGCGGTGCTGGTCGGTCATAATGACGAGAAAGTCCGGTCGGTCGGTCATGGTCACTCCTTGTCGTCCGGTCCGGGCTTGCCCGCACATTCCTTGAAGACGCGCAGGGTGCATTGCCGGCAGATGCGATCGTCCGCGCGCCGCACGGCTTCGGCGATGGCTTCGGTCTTGTGGGTGTGAACGTTTTCCTGCCCGACGAAGCGCAAGACCCCAAGCCGCTCCAGCGTCCGCAATGTAGGAGCCGCCGCCGCGATGAGATGCATGTCGCCGCCTTGCTCGCGCGCCTTCTTCGCGCGTTCGATCAGGAAGTCCGCACCTGTGAGGTCGATCTTGCTAACGCCTTTCAGTCCGAGAATGCGGGTCTGCGGGCCCTCTGCGCGCGCCTCGATCCGGTCGAACTCGCGCTCGATGTGTTCGACCGAGGCAAAGAAGATGGGCCCCTCGACCCGCGTCATGCGGATCTGCGGACATACCGGCAGTCCCAGCGTCTCGGCATTCCTGAAAACTCTGCGGCCATGGGCCGTGGTTGGCGCGCCGACCGCGACAAGCGGCTGTGCGCTGTCTTTCAGGAAGACGACGAGTGACACGACGACGCCGACCATGATCGCGAAGTCGAGTTCGGAGAAGACGCCGGTGAAGAAGGTCGACAGCAGGATGAGGGTTTCGCTGCCTCCGCTTTTCACGATGTGCCGGACCTCGCGAACGTTCAGGAGCCGCCACGCGACGTAGAGAATGACCGCAGCCATCGCAGGTGCGGGAACGAGCGGCACAAGCGGGCCGACGACGAGCAGGGCAAGCAGGAGGAATGCGGACGCGAAGACGGCAGACAGGGGTGTTTGAGCCCCGCTATCCAGATTTACGCCGGAGCGCGTGAAGGAACCGGAGCCTGCATAGCATTGCGTGACGCTGCCCACGACGTTGGACAGGCCCTGACCGATCAGCTCCTGATTGCTGTCGTACTTGTCACCTCGGCGCGCGGCGAAGGATTTGCCGATCGAGATCGCTTCGAGCAGGCCGACGAACGCAATCGCGGCGGCCCCCGGCAGAAGCTGACCCCAGAGGTCGAGATCGAGGGACGGTGTCGTCAGCGCCGGGACGACCGACTCCAGCGGCGAGAAGAACGCGATCTGGCCTTCGGGCCAGACTGGAAGCTGTGCCACGAGGCCGCCGAGGACGAGCGCGAGTACGAAGGCCGGGAGCCGCCGGTCGATCTTCTGCATGACGACGACGCTGGCGAGAGTGACGCAGCCGACAATGAACGTGCTCCAATGCACGGCGCCCAACTCCGGCAACAGGCGGGAAATCCGCTCGACCACCTCGCCGCCACGTCCGACATCCACGCCGAAGATCGCCGGCAACTGCGATACCGCGATCAACACGGCGGCCGCTGCGGTGAAACCGACGATGACCGAATGGGAAACGAAGGCGATGAGCGCGCCGAGCCCGGCAAGGCCCGCGATCAGCTGCATCACTCCGACCATCAGCGTCAGCGTGATCGCCAGCGCGGTGAAGGCGGGCGTGCCCGCTGTTGCGAAGGCAGACAGGGTCACGAAGACCAGAGCCGAAATCGCCGTTGTGGGGCCCGACACCATCACCCGGGACGAGCCCCAAAGCGCGGCGATCACGGCGACGACGATGGCCGAGAACAGACCGTATTCAGGCGGCAGACCTGCAATCAGAGCGAAAGCGACGCCTTGAGGAAGGACGATGGCCGCCCCGGTGAGGCCCGCGAAAGCGTCCTTTCGCAGGGTCTCCCGCGTCACGTCCTTGTGCCAGGGGCGACGCGGCGAAAGACGCGTGGTCGCGTTCCGGGCCCAGCCTGCCATCAGCGTTTCTCGGGTCGTCCGGCCTAACCTTCGGCCGCAGTCCTGACCGGGGCAGAGCCCGAATTCCTGGCGATCAGGTAGTGGGCCACCACCAGAACCACGCCGGCAGCTGTGGCGATGCCGTGGATCAACGGATCGTGCAGGATGATCCCGACAGCGAGCGCCAGACGCAGCACCACCTGCCAGGTCCGCAGCCGGGCGAAGTCGAACGCGGCGAGCGCACTGGCCAACAGATAGAGCGCGACAGTGAGCCGCAGGATCAGCAGCAGAAGGTGCAGGACGTGGACCTCGCCATCGTAGCCCGGCAAGTAGACGATGCCGGTTTCCTGCGGATCCAGGACTGCCTGCGGGATCAGCAGGAGCTCCGGATAGGCTGCGAAGATGAACGGGATGACGAACATCACGATCCCCGAGCGGACCGCCGAAAAGCCGGTCATGATCGCATCGGCCTTGGTGATCGAGGCGGCGGCATAGGCCGCCAGCGCCACCGGCGGCGTGATGGCCGAGGCCGCCGCGAAGTAAAAGATGAACATGTTTGCGGTGAATATCGACAGTCCCAGCCCGGCCAACACCGGCCCCATCAGCAGCGACACGTTGATGAAGGCCGGCGCCGCGGGCATGCCCATGCCCAGGAGGATGGCCAGCAGCATCGTCACGGCCAGCGCCAGGAACTGGAAGATGCCCGCACCGCCTTCGCCGAGATTCAGGCTGTTGAGCCATTGCAGCACGTCGAGAGAGATGTAGAAGGGCATGCCGGTCATCTTCAGGCTGAAGTCGATGATCGTCACGACGAGGAACATCAGATAAAGGGTAGCGATCAGCGTACCGGCATCGGACAGCGCGTCGATCAGCTTGCACGGTGCGGCCCGCATGGCCGGATCGAGGAACAAGAGCCCCATCAGCAGCAGCACCGCCCACCATCCGGCCCCGCCCACGTCACCGGCCGCGTTCTGAACGAGTTGCAGCACCCAGGGCAGGTTCCGCGCGGAGCAGCCGTTATCGGTGATCGTCTGCTCGGCGCCCAGAAGCGCGCCGAACGGGCCGCAGCCGACCGCTTCCTTCGAGGTCAGCAGCAGGGCGGTGATCAGGAAGATCGGCGCGAAGATCATGACCAGGTTCAGGATGTCCTGACGGCTCATGTGCATGTCCTGGGTGAACTCGCCGACCGCCTGGATGTTCTGCCGGCGTGCCTGGAAGACAACCGAAAGGAATAGGCAGAAGAAATAGGCGATGGCGGGGATCAGAGCGGCGACGATCACGTCGCCATAGGGCACTGCCGTCATCGAGGCGAGGATGAAGGCCGCCACGCCCATCACCGGCGGCATGACCGTGCCGCCGGACGAGGCCGCAGCCTCGATACCGCCCGCGAAGGTGCGCGAGAATCGTCGGACCCGCGACGCGGGAAGGTGCCGACGTCGACTATCTTTTCGCTCAGGTGAAGGTCGAGGAGCGGTTCGTCGACACCTCTCCGAACTGCGGCAACATGCTGTCGGCGGTAGGGCCGTTCGCGATCGAGGCGGGGCTCGTGCCGGCGAACGGGCCGGAAACCAAGGTTCGGGTTCACAACGTCAATACCGGCAAGATCATCGAGACCATGGTCCAGACGCCGGGCGGCAGGGTTCGCTACCAAGGCGACGTCGCGATCGACGGCGTGCCTGGAACTGCGGCGCCGGTCTACCTGGCCTTTACCGAGGCGGTCGGCGCCAAGACCGGCCGGCTCCTTCCGACCGGAGCGGCCCTGGAGGTCATCGACGACGTGCCCGTCTCGCTGATCGACGGCGCCATGCCGGTGATGGTCGTCCGCGCCGAGAGCTTCGGGCTCGACGGCCCGCCCGGACTTGGCGATCACGTTCGCCCGCACCAGCCGGTCCATGCCGGCGATACCGATGGCCGAGAGCAGGCCGCCGATCGTGGTGGGGATCAGCGTGACGAAGAGCGCCACCAGGAATACGACGGGGATCGTCGCGCCCGAGAAACGGGCGAAGGGCTCGAGCGTCATCACGACGAACAGGAAGATCAGCGTGAAGCCGACCAGCAGGATGTCGAGCGCGATCTCGTTGGGCGTCTTCTGCCGCTCGGCGCCCTCGACGAGGGCGATCATGCGGTCGAGGAAGCTCTTGCCCGGCTCGGCGGTCACCTTGACCACCAGCCAGTCCGAAACGACCCGCGTGCCGCCGGTGACCGCCGAGCGGTCGCCGCCCGACTCGCGGATCACCGGCGCGGACACGCCGGTGATCGCGCTCTCGTCGACCGAGGCGACGCCCTCGACGATCTCGCCGTCGGCCGGGATGATGTCGCCGGCCTCGACCAGAACGACGTCGCCGCGCCGGAGGCTCGACGACGTTACCTCGCTCCAGGCGTCGCGCGGCGCATCGGCGGCCGGCAGCTTCTTGCAGTTGGTCTCCGCCTTTGTGGCGCGCAGCGAGGCGGCCTGCGCCTTGCCGCGGCCCTCGGCGACGGCCTCGGCGAAATTCGCAAAAAGCACCGTCAGCCAGAGCCAGACGACGATCTGCAGGATGAGGCCGGTGTCGCTTGCGCCGCCGCCAGGCAGGAGGCGCAGGAGGAGGATGACCGTGGTAAGCGCCGCGACCACTGCGGTGACGAAGATCACCGGGTTCCGGGCGAGGCGGCGGGGATCGAGCTTGGCGACCGAGGTGGCGAGCGCCTCGGTAGAGAGCGCCGGCGTGTAGCGCGGCTGCGCGTGCTTGCGGGCCATGGGACGTGCTTCCGGGTCAGAAGGTCTGGCCGGCGGCGAGCGAGACCGCTTCCGCGATCGGGCCGAGCGCCAGCACGGGGAAGAAGGTCAGCGCGCCGAGGATCACGACGGTCGCAATCAGCAGCACCACGAAGAGCGGCCCGTGGGTCGGGAAGGTTCCCGCCGTCGGCTGCGCCGGCGTCTTGGCCGCGAGGCTGCCGGCGATCGCCAGCATCGGCACGATGAAGGCGAAGCGGCCGAGTTGCATGGCGATCCCCTGTAGCGTGGTGTGGAAGGGCAGCGCCGCGCCGAAACCGGCAAAGGCCGAGCCGTTGTTGCCGGTCGCCGAGCTGTAAGCGTAGAGGATCTCGGAGAGGCCGTGCGGGCCGGGGTCCTGCACCGCGGCGAGCGCCGCCGGAACAGTCGCCGCCAGCGCACCGAAGACGAGGATCCCGAGCGGCATCGACAGGAAGGCGAGGACCGCGAGCTTGACCTCGCGCGCCTCGATCTTCTTGCCGAGGTACTCGGGCGTGCGCCCGACCATCAGCCCGGCCAGGAATACCGCGAGCACGACGAACAGCAGCATGCCGTAGAGCCCGGCGCCGACGCCGCCGAAGATCACCTCGCCGCTCTGCATGTTAAGAAGCAGCGCTAGACCCGGCAGCGGCATGAAGCTGTCGTGCATGGCGTTGACCGAGCCGTTCGAGGCGGCGGTGGTCGCCTCGGCCCAGAGTGCCGACAACCCGGCGCCGAAGCGGACCTCCTTGCCCTCCATGTTGCCGGCGGCCTGGTCGATCGGCAGGGCCGAGAGCAGCGGGTTGCCCACGGCCTCGCCGGCGTAGATCACCGCAAGCCCCGCCAGGAACAGAACGCCCATGGCGGCGAAGAGCGCAAGCCCCTGGCGGCGATCGCCGACCATCCGCCCAAAGAGGAAGACGAAGGCGACCGGGATCAGCAGGATCGAGACGCACTGCAGCAGGTTCGAGACGATCGTCGGGTTCTCCAGTGGATGCGCCGAATTGATCCCGAAGAAGCCGCCGCCGTTGGTGCCGAGCTGCTTGATCGCCACCTGGCTCGCCACCGGACCCTGAGCCCGCGTCTGGAGCTGAGCAAGAGCCGCGGAGAAACCCTGGCGCTGCTGGTCA
>CALMSR010000023.1 GCA_937872465.1 uncultured Paracoccaceae bacterium | reverse complement strand
GACTTCCCCCTAATCGCTTCGCTTCCTTCCCGCGTCAGCGGGTTCGTTCAATCCCTATTGGGTACAGACTCTAGGCGAGGATGGCGATGCGATCCCAAGTCATTGCAGCAGGCCCGTCAGCCCCTCGCCGGCCAGCTTGACGCCGAGGATCGAGAAGACGACGGCGAGGATCACCGGCCCGTTGTCGATCATGAAGGCCCTCGCGGCATCGAGCCCGCGCGTGGCCGCCTTCCCGGCGACCAGCCTGGCGGCCGTCGCCGCCAGCACCGAGGCAGAGCCGAGCAGCACGAAGGCGAGGGCGGGACCGGCCGCGTCGCGGCCGATAAGCCCAAACCCGGCGATGGAGCCTGCCGCGCCTGCGGCGAAGGCGATGTTCTTGGGATTGACCCCGCCGAGCGCCGCGCCGATGCCGAAGGCGCGCAGCGGCCGGGCGTCGCCGAGCGCCGCCATCCAGCCGGGCACCGGCGCCGCCGCGCCGCCCCGGGGCCGGCCGCACCACTTGGCCGCTGCGGCGGCCAGGAGCCCGAGGCCGGCGCCGAGCCGGATCAGGTTGGCGAGGGGTCCGGCACTCAGGCCCGCGCCGTCGAGAAGCGCCACCACCAGGGTGGTCAGCGCCGCGAGGCCGGCGACGAAGCCCGCGGCGAAGGCCGGCCCCGCGGTCGTGGCCCTCGGGCCGCTGAGGACCAGGATCGCGCCGACAACGGGGAAGGGGCTGAGTGCGACGCCCATGGCGAGCGGCAGGACCAGCGCCGCGGCGTCGAGCGCGCCGCCGGTCATGTCACGGCCATTTCGCCACCGGCGGCAGGGACATCAGCACCGCCTCGGGGTTGTGGCCGGTCTCGAGCCCGAAGCGGGTGCCACGGTCGTAGACCAGGTTGAACTCGGCATAGCGCCCGCGCCGGATGAGCTGGATCTCGCGCTGAGCCTCCGTCCAGGTCTCGGCGAGGTGGCGCCGGGTGATCGGCAGGAAGACGGTGAGGAAGGCGCGGCCCACATCGCGCACGAAGGCGAAATCCGCCTCCGCGTCGCCGCTGGCGAGATCGTCGAAGAAGATGCCGCCGACCCCGCGCGGCTCGTTCCGGTGGCGGATCAGGAAATACTCGTCCGCCCAGGCTTTGAAGCGGGGGTAGTAGCCCGGATCATGCGCGTCGCAGGTGGCCTTTAGCGCGGCGTGGAAGGCGGCAGTGTCGGCCGCATCCTCGATCATCGGGTTGAGGTCGGCGCCGCCGCCGAACCATTGCGCGCTCGGTGTCCAGAACATCCGCGTGTTCAAGTGCACCGCCGGGCTGAGCGGCGAGCGCATATGCGCCACGAGGCTGATTCCGGAGGCCCAGAAGCGGGGATCGGCGTCGAGGCCGGGCACCTCGCGCCGCGCCGTCAGGCTGCGCTGTGCCTGCGCGCCGAGCCTGCCGTAGACGGTCGAGACATTGACGCCCACCTTCTCGAAGACCCGGCCCCCGCGCATCACCGCCATCACCCCACCGCCGGCGTCCTCGCCGTCCTCGCCGGCGCGGCGGGTCGCCTCGCGCTCGAAGCGCCCCGCCGGCAGCCCGGCGAAAGGGCCCGCGTCCTGGGCGTCCTCCAGCGCCTCGAAGGCGGCGCAGATCTCGTCGCGCAACGTCTCGAACCATGCCGCGGCACGGGCCTTCAGCGTCTCGCCGGACTCGGGATCCTCCATCGCTTCACCTCATGGAACTCGGGTCCCGGGACTAAGGGAGTGCGGTGGCGGCGTCCAGTCCGGCACGGCCTCCTCCACCGGAGGTTCGGGCGCTGCCAGATCGGCGCGGTTGGTCGCCACCAGCTTCCAGGCGCGCCCCGCGTGCCGTTCCCGCAGAATGCAGCGATTCGCACCGGGCAGGGCGCCGCCTTCGACCTGTTCTTGTGACGGTCGCGCACGGAACAGGGAGAGCGATCTGCGAATGCCCCCGGGGTGCCGGGCCTCAGGTGACGGCGATGATGTCTTCCTTGGTCATGGAGCCGGGGACGATGGTGATCGGCACGCGCAGCTCGCCGATGCGGCGGCCGGTCAGCGCGGTGACGAGCAGGCCGGGGCCGCCGTTCTCGGTGCCGGCGCCGAGGACCACGACGCCGATCTCGGGGTTCTCCTTGAGATGCTTGAGCACCGCGTCGACCTTGTCGCCCTCGCGGATAGCGAGCGAGGGCGTCACGCCTTCGCGTTTCTCCATGCGGTCCTTAAAAACCTGGAAATGCGCCTCGATCTTCTCGTGCGCCTCGGCCCGCATCACGTCGGCCACGCCCATGAAATGCTGGAACTCCTCGGGCGAGACGATGGCGAGGATCTCGACTCCGCCGCCGGTCTTGGCGGCCCGGATCGCGGCGTAGCGCATGGCGTTCAGCATCTCGGGCGTGTCGTCGAGGATGATCAGGAACTTGCGCATGCGTCTCCCCCTTGGCCTGCGCGATCATCTTCGATGCCCGCCGGCTTCGCAAGCCGGGTGAAACCGGATCTGCGCGCCCAGCCGCGGAGGTTTGCCTGGCCGGCACAGGCGTGGTATACACTTAATACGATCGGGCGCCCGCGGTTCAATTTCGGGACCGCGCTCGGGGCGACCGGTCCCCATGACCGATTGAAGATCGCCCGGATGCCGATTCAACGAAAGAGCATAGCCATGACATCCTTCCCCCGCCTCGCGACCCTCATGCTGTCGGTCTCGGCCCTGACCGCCTGCACCACGATCTTTTCCGACGATTTCGAGGCCGATCCCGTCGGCGGCAGCCCGCTCGCCGCGCCCTCGGGGCCGCCGGCGGGCGACAGTGTCGCCACCCAGACCAGCGCCGGAAATTCGGCCACCGTAAGCAATGCCGCGCCGCTCGACGGCGCCCATTCGCTGGTGCTGCAGGGTCCGAGCGCCGGCAGCCGGCCGCGCGTGATCCTGACCGCGGCCTCGCATCCCGACAACGGCAAGCCGATCCTGACGCGGTTCAGGGGGCAGCTCTCCCCGGGCGCGAGCGCGGAGATCAACATGAGCTCGGGCGGGCCGTTCTGGGCGCTCCAGATCGAGCTCTCGGGCGGTACTGTGACCGCGAACGGCGTGAACGTCGGCACCTATGTCGAGGGCGGGACCCACGAGGTCTTCATCAACATGTTCCCGACCGGCGACTTCTGGCGCTTTACCATGACCGGCGACGCCAATGTGCCCGACAACGTCGGCGGCCCGCTGCCGCATCCTGGCGATTTTCCGGGCGACAGTTTCGGTGCCGTGATCGAGCTTCAGGCCCCCGGTGCCGAGACCTACCGGCTGGACAACATCACGATGAACCAGCAGACCTGACGCCGCCTTCGGGGCGGTTCAGATCGGGCGGCTGCGGACCAGGCCGACGATCTCGTAGGTGCGCGCCAGGATCGGCTCGGCGATCGCGGCGGCGCGGTCGGCGCCGTCGCCGAGGATGCGGTCGATCTCGGCGGGGTCGGCCATGAGCTCGGTCATGCGCGCGGTGATCGGCCCGAGGCGGGCGACCGCGAGCTCGGCCAGCGCCGGCTTGAAGACCGAGAACGGCGCCCCGGCGAATTCCTCCAGCACGGTCTCGGGCGGCCGTTCCGCGAGCGCGGAATAGATGGTGAGCAGATTGCGTGCCTCGGGGCGGTCGGCGAGCAGGGTCAGGCTGTCGGGCAGCGGCGCGGAATCGGTGCGCGCCCTGCGGATCTTCTGGGCGATGGCATCGGCATCGTCGCTGAGGTTGATGCGGCTCATGTCCGAGGGATCGGATTTCGACATCTTCTTCGAGCCGTCGCGCAGGGACATGACCCGCGTCGCCGCGCCCTCGATGATCGGCTCGGCCAGCGGGAAGAACGGCGTGCCGAAATCGTGGTTGAACTTGGCCGCGATGTCGCGGGTCAGCTCCACATGCTGCTTCTGGTCCTCGCCCACCGGCACATGGGTGGCGTGGTAGACGAGGATGTCGGCCGCCATCAGGTTGGGATAGACATAGAGCCCGGCGCTCGCCGCCTCGCGGTCCTTGCCGGCCTTGTCCTTGAACTGGGTCATGCGGTTCAACCAGCCGAGCCGCGCCACGCAGTTGAAGACCCAGGCGAGCTCGGCATGGGCCGGTACCTGGGACTGGTTGAAGAGGATCGAGCGTGCGGGGTCGAGGCCGCAGGCAAGATAGGCGGCCGCGAGCTCCCGCGTGGCATGGGCGAGCTTCGCCGGATCCTGCCAGACGGTGATCGCATGCAGGTCGACGACGCAATAGATCGTCTCGAGCCCCTCGTCCTGCATCGCCACCCAGCGGCGCAGCGCCCCGAGGTAATTGCCGAGCGTCAGGTTGCCCGAGGGCTGGGCGCCGGAGAAGACGCGGGGCTCGAATTTCGGCTCGGACATGGCCTCGTCGTCTCGTCTGGGCTATGGATGCGCGCGCTTATTGCCGTTGCGCTGCGCCCCGTCAACAGGAGCCCCGATGCCGTCGTCCGGACCCTTCCAGCGCCTGCCTCCCCTGGTCGTCGGGCTGGTGATCGGCCTCGTCGCGATCGAGGCGGTGCTGCAGCTCGGGGCCCAAGGGCTGATCGGCGGGCCGCAGGCGGCCGGCTGGCGTCTCGAGGCGATGACGCGCTTCGGCTTCTCCGCGCCCCTTTTCGACTATATGGTCGAGACGCGGCGGCCGACGGCCGACGGGCTGATGCGCTTCATCACCTATCCGACGGTGCATTCGGGCGCGATGCACGCGATCTTCGGCGCCGTGCTGCTTCTGGCGCTGGGCAAGGCGGTCGCGGAGCGATTCTCCCAGGCGGCGATGGCCGGGATCCTGCTGGCGGGGACCATCGCCGGGGCGCTGGCATACGGGTTTCTGCTCGACAGCCGCGTGCTGCTCGTCGGGATCTATCCAGGCGTCTACGGGCTGATCGGCGCCTTCAGCTGGTGGCTCTTCACCGCGTCCGACAGTGCGGCGCGCGGCCGGATCGCGGCCTTCCGGCTGATCGGGGTGCTGGCCGGGCTGCAGCTGCTCTTCCGGCTGCTCGTCGGCGGTGGCGACGAATGGGTGGCGCATCTGGCGGGTTTCGCCACCGGCTTCGCGCTCGCCCCGCTGCTCGCCCCGGATGGCGGCGCGCGGCTGCGCCGCTGGCGCGACCGGGCCCGGCAGCGCTAGGTAGGCGATTTGCGGCCGGCGCGCGTCGGGCCGTTTCCCACAATCGAGGGCTTGCGTATAAGAACGCGGCCGGGCGGGAGCGGGGTCGGAGCGGATGGATCACACGAGGCGGTTTCGGCTGCGAATGGCTGGCTTCTCCGACGAGGAGATCCTTATCTTCGGACTCGAGGACTGCCCGGACGAGAGGGTGATGGACTTCATTTCCCAGGAGCTCATCACGCGGGTGCTGCGACCCCACCTGAACGGGTCTCAGCGTCACGTGCTGGCTGACAAATGGGCCACGCAGGCGCTTCTCGCCTCGATCGGAGTGCCGGTTCCGAAGCTCTATGGCCTCTATCATCCACAGGTCGGGATGACCGCTGCCGGTGAGCCGCTGACGACGCCGGAAGAATTCGCCGAACTGATCCGCGGCGAGCTGCCCTGCCGGCTGTTTCTCAAGCCGCGCGGCGGCCGGCAGGGGCACGAGGTGCGGGCTGTGGATGCCGCCCCTGACGCCGACGGCATACCGTGCGCCAAGACCGCCGCAGGAACGCAGACCCTCGCGGCATTTCTCGACGCGCTGCCGATGGAGGCTGCCGACGGTCAGGACAGGTCCTGCGAGGGCTACCTGGTGCAAGGGTTCATCGATCAGCATCCGGCGGTCGCAGCCTTCAACCCCGGGTCGGTCAACACGGTGCGGATCATCACGTTTCGCGGGCTGACGGGCGAGGTGACGATCGACGCCGCATTCCTTCGCACCGGTCGCGCCGGCGCGCAGATGGACAACTGGTCGCAGGGCGGCCTGGTCGCGGATGTGGATCTTGCGACCGGCGCTGTCACCAGGGCGTTCGGATCGCTTAAGCATGAAGCGCCGCGACGGGTCGCCACGCATCCCGACAGCGGCGTGGCCTTCGAGGGCTTCGTGCTGCCGGACTGGCCGCGCGCCCTGGAAGCCTGCCGCAAGGCGGCGCGGGTCTTCTCAGGAGTGCGCTGGGTCGGCTGGGACGTGGCGATGACACCCGCGGGCCCGGTGATCGTCGAGGGCAATTCCGACTGGTCGATCGCGACGCAGCTGGTCAACGGCGCCTATCTCGGGCCTGGCCGGCGCGCAGAACTTGAGCGCGAGGTCGCGCTGCCCGACCGGTTGCCGAGCCTGCCGCGTGCGTTCGCGAGGGTCGCCAGGCGGGAGTTCCGGCGCGGCCGGCGGTGGGTGCTTCGTGGCTGACCGCGGCGCTGCGGCCGCCACCCCGGGGCGCGAGCGACACGTGGTGCTATGGACCGGCGGCTGGGATTCGACGTTCCGTGTGCTCGACCTGATCTCCGGTTCCGATGCCATCGTGCAACCCTACTACGTTGTCGACTCCGGGCGGCGGTCGCATCGAATGGAACTGTCGCGCATGGCCGAGATCGTCGCGGCAGTGGCGTCGCGGGGCTGGCCCGGTCGGCTGGAACCGCCGGATGTGGTGGAGATGCCGGACACCGGCCGACATCCCGACATCCGCGCGGCCTGGACGACGCTCCACGACGAGATCGGCCTCGGGTCGCAGTACGAATGGCTCGCCTGCTTCGCGCGCGATCGTGACCTGCGCGGCCTGGAACTCGGGGTCGTCGCGGGCGGGAGCAAGACCGAAACCTTTCTGCGGCCCCGCGTGGTCCGGCGAATGGAGGTGGGGCGCGAGGTGACGGTCTTTGGCCGCGAGGGGGAACCGGGTGCCGTGCTCTTCGAGCGCATGACCTTTCCGCTGCTGGCGACCAGCAAGGCGCGCATGGGCGAGATCGCCGCGGAGCGCGGCTTCCGCGACCTGCTCGAGCGCTCGTGGTTCTGCCATGACCCGCTGCTCGGGCGCTATGCCTGCGGCCTCTGCGTGCCCTGCCGCGATGCTGTCAGCCGCGGGCTCGCCTATCGGCTGGGCTGGCGCGGCCAGGCCATTGCGCTCCTGCCCGGCCGCTTGTCGGGTCTCGTGGCCAAGGGACGCCGCCGGCTGCGGCAGAGGCGCTAGCCCGGCATCGGCGTCACTGCGGGTCTTCGCAGAAGATGTCGCCCTCGTCCGAGGGGAAGCCCTGGATCGTCTGCGGGACAGGGCAGGCGAAATAGCTGACATAACCGCCGGAACCCTGGGTGATATAGGCGCGCGTCCATTCGTCATGCGAGAGCGCCGGCCTCTCGGGCGCATCCCGGGTGGGTCGCCCGTCGGACGAGTAGAAGGCGATGTTGATCTCGGGCTGGCAGGTATTGGTCAGCCGCTTGACGTCATAGCTGCCCATCGGGCTGTCGGGATCGGCCGTAAGCGAGATGCAGGCCTGGGCTTCGGCCTGGGTCAGCACGGGGGCCTCCGGATCCTTGGGGACGGTGCTGCAGCTGCCAGCAGCGAGCAAAAGCCCGAACGTCACGATTAGTGCCGGTTTCATGCGAATTCTCCATATGCAGTGATAAAATCGCTCGAAAGAAGGTCGGCATGCCGCAGAGTCAGTTGAATGGGCGGAGTGTATCACATCGCGGGTCACTCGTTAAGCGACAACTACCCCCCGGTCCGCGCAGAGGATTCGTTTCCCGTTGCGGGTGTCGGCCTTCGGGAAGCACGGGCAGGATCTACGGCGCCGTTGAGGGCCGTCCAAACGTAGCGTGGGTGATTGGCTGAAACGCGCTACTTTGTCTGGTGCGAGGTCCGCGACGACAGTGCGCGGCCGCTGCGGGGGCGAACGCCTACCCGAAGCAAGCACCCAGAGAGCGTGTCAGGCCCGTCTCCGCAGGGCGGCGCGGATATCCGCGCCGCGGATCGCACCGGTGGCGAGCACGGCGGCACCGTAGCTCGCGGCGCCCAGGCCCACCAGGAGCGCGAGCGCGCCGTAGCGGAGATAGTCGGTGGCGAGGGCCTCGTCGAGCCAGGCAGCGGCCCCGAGGAGCACCGCGCCCATGACCAGGCAGGAGAGCGCGATCCGGGGCAGCGCGCGCTTCAGCCGCGCGTCGATCGCCGCGGCGCCGTCAAAGGACCGGGTGCCGCGCCAGAGTTGGACCAGCATGACCCATCCCGCCACCGTGGTGCCCAGCGCCGCCGCGGCGAAGCCGACGAAGGGCGCGAGGCCGAGGGCGACGCCGGCATTGACCAGCATCGCATGCACGGCGTAGCGGAACGGCGTACGGGTGTCCTCGCGGGCGTAATAGACCGGCGAGATCACCTTCTGCAGCACGAAGGCCGGCAGGCCGGCGCCGTAGATCGCCACCGCGAGTGCGGTGGCCTGGGTGTCTTCGGGGCCGAAGGCGCCGCGCTGGAAGAGGACGGCCACGATCGGCACCGGGATCACCATCAGCGCGAGGGCTGCGGGCAGGGTCAGGGCAAGGGTGAATTCACTGGCCCGGTTCACGGCGCTCCGGCCGCCCTCGGTGTCGCCGGCGCGCAGGCGGCGCGCGAGGTCGGGCAGGAGCACGACGCCGATCGCGAGCCCCACCACGCCGAGCGGCAGCTGGTAGAGCCGGTCGGCATAGGAGAGCCAGGCCACGGCCCCGTCGAAGAAGGATCCCACCTGGCGGCCGACCAGCAGGTTGATCTGGACCACGCCGCCCGCGAGCATCGCCGGCGCCGCGATGACGGCGAGCCGGCGCATCTCCGGGGTCAGCCGCGGCCGGCCCGGCAGGATGCGGAAGCCGGCGCGGCCCACCCCCCACCAGACCAGGGCGAGCTGGGCGACGCCGGCCACCGGCACCGACCAGATCTGCCAGAGGCCGATGTTGCCGCCGGTCCAGTAGCCGATCAGCAGGAAGGCGATCATCACCAGGTTCATCAGGATCGGCGCGGCGGCGGCCAGCGCGAAGCGGCCGAGCGCGTTCAGCACGCCGCTCAGGAGCGCTGTGAGCGAGATGAAGATGATGTAGGGAAAGGCGATGCGGCCATGGGTGATGCTGAGGTCGAAGCGGATGTCGCCGTGAAAGCCGCTCGCCATGGCCAGCACCAGCCAGGGCATGGCCATGATGCCCACGAGGGTGAAGACGATCAGGAAGGCGCCGAGGTTCGACAGCGCGTCACGCGCGAAGCCCTCGGCGTCCTCCCCGCCTTCCAGGCGCTTGGCGAAAATCGGCACGAAGGCGATGTTGAAGGCGCCCTCGGCGAAGAAGCGGCGGAACATGTTCGGCAGGGTGAAGGCGATCAGGAAGGCCTGTGCCACCGGCCCGGCACCGAGCAGGGCGGCCATCAGCACGTCGCGGGCGAGGCCGAGGACCCGGCTGAACATGGTCCAGCCGCCCACGGTCAGGAAGGCCGGCAGGAGGCGGATCGGACGGATCAATCGGGCTTTCCGTCCGCCTGGTCGATGACCGCGCGCAGCCGCGCCTCGAGGGTCTCGCGCTTGCCCTCGGCATGCAGCTTCAGCCCGAAGAGATCCTTGACGTAGAAGACGTCCACAGCCTGCTTCCCATAGGTCGCGATGATCGCCGAGGCGATCGAGATGCTGTTGGCGGTCAGGGTGCGCGCGAGGTCGTAGAGCAGGCCGGGCCGGTCACGGGTCTCGACCTCGATCAGGGTATAGATGTCGGAGGCGGTGTTGTCGAAATGCACGCGCGTCGGCACCACGAAATCCTTCTCGCGCTTCTTGATGCGGTCCCGCGATTTCAGCGCCTCGCGGGCGACCACCTCGCCCCGGAGCGTGCGGCCGACGGAATGGCGCAGCCGCGCCAGCCGCGCCCGCTCGTAGGGCGCGCCCTGGGCGTCCTGGATCCAGAAGGCGGCCGTGGCGATGCCATCGGTCGAGGTATAGGTGCGCGCGTCGACCACGTTGGCCCCGGCCAGCGCCAGCGCGCCGGCCAGGCGGGCGAAGATGCCAGGGTGGTCCGACATGGCGAAACAGGCCTGGGTGGCGTCGCGGCCGAAATCGAGCTCGATGTCGATCGCGGGCTCGCCCTCGGGTAGCCTCCGCACGAGATCGGCGAAGATCGCATGGGTGCGCGTGTCGAAGCCGAGCCAGTAGGGGGCGTAATGCCGGGCGCATTCCGCGTGGATCTCGTCTTCCCCCCAGCCCTCGAGCGCCTCCGCGAGCGCCGCCTTGGCCGCCGCCTCGCGCTCGGGCCGGCTTTGGGACTGGCTGCCGCCGGTGAGATATTCGAGGGTCTCGGCATAGAGCGTGCGCAGCAGCATCGCCTTCCAGTTGTTCCAGACGTTTGGCCCGACGCCGCGGATGTCGCAGACCGTCAGCACGGTCAGGAGCTTCAGCCGGTTCGGGCTCTTCACGATCTGGGCGAAGTCGCGCACGGTGCGCGGCTCGGCCAGGTCGCGCTTCTGGGCGGTGTCGGACATCAGCAGGTGGTTTCGCACCAGCCAGGCGACCATTTCCGTCTCGTCGGCATCGAGCCCGAAGCGCGGCGCCAGCCGCAGCGCGATCTCGCCGCCGAGCTCGGAATGGTCGCGGCCGGAGCCCTTGGCGATGTCGTGCAGGAGCAGCGCCACATAGAGCACCCGGCGATTGACCCCGCGCGCGAGGATCTCGGTGGAGACCGGCAGATCCCCGATGAGCTCGCCCTGCTCGATCTGGCTGAGCGTCGAGATCGTGCGGATGATGTGCTCGTCCACCGTGTAGTGGTGGTACATGTTGAACTGCATCATCGCCACGATGCGCCCGAATTCGGGGATGAAGGCGCCGAGCACCCCGACCTCGTTCATCAGGCGCAGCGCCCGTTCGGGGTTGCCGTGGCCGAGCAGCAGTTCGAGAAAGATCCGGTTCGCCTCCGGATCGTTGCGCAGGCGGTCGTCGATCAGGGCGAGATTGGCGGCCACCAGCCGCAGCGCGTCGGGATGGATCAGCGTCCCGGTCGAGAGGCCTTCCTGAAAGAGCCGCAGGATATTGACCGGATCGGCGAGGAAGGCCTCGGGATCGGCCACGTCTAGGCGCCCGTGCTTGAGCCGGTAGCCTGCCGCGGTGCGGTCCCGGCGCAGGGTCAGCACGTTGCGCAGCGTCCGGCCGAGCCCCGGCCGCGGCTTGACGTGCTGCGCCTCGAGCGCGGAGAGGAAGATGCGCGTGAGGTCGCCCACGGCCTTCGCATGGGTGAAGTAATCCTGCATGAAGCGCTCGACCGCCCGCTGCCCGCGCGTCGAGCGATAGCCGAGCGCGGCCGAGATCTCGACCTGCATGTCGAAGGTCAGCTGCTCGATGGCGCGCCCGCAGAGCAGATGCAGGTGCACGCGCGTGGTCCAGAGGAAGGCCGCCGCTTCCGAGAAGATGGTGAATTCGTCCGCGGTGAAGAAACCCTTGCGCATCAGGTCTTCCGGCCCGTGCGCCCGGGTGAGGTACTTGCCGATCCAAAAGAGGGTCTGGAGGTCGCGCAGGCCACCCTTGCCGTCCTTGACGTTGGGCTCGAGCAGGTAGCGCGTGCTGCCCTGACGCTCGTGCCGGGTGGCGCGTTCAGCGAGCTTCAGCTCGACGAATTCCGGTCCCGTGCCCTCGAAGAGCTCCGTCCAGAGCCGCTCGTCCAGCCGCTCGGCCAGGGGCTCGGCGCCCCAGACGAAGCGATGCTCAAGCAGGCTCGTGCGGATCGAGGTGTCGCCGCGCGCGAGCCGCAGGCAATCCTCGACCGTGCGCGCGGAATGCCCGACCTTGAGCCGGAGATCCCAGAGGCAGTAGAGCACGGTCTCGATCAGGCTCTCGCCCCAGGGCGTCTGCTTGTAGGGGGTGACGAAGAGCAGGTCGACGTCCGAGAAGGGCGCCATCTCCGCCCGGCCGTAGCCCCCGACCGCCAGTGCGGCGATGCGCTCCGAGCGCGTCGGATTGGCGAGCGGATGCATCCAGCGCGCCGCGGCATCGAGCGTCAGCGTGACGATCTGGTCGGTCAGCCAGGCATAGTCGTGGATGGCGCGATAGGCTTCGCGCGGCCGTGCCGCCACTTCCGCGGCGATCGCGGCGCGGGCCTCGCCATTGGCGACCCCCAGCACGCGCACCGCCGCTGCGCGCCGCTCGGCCGTTCCGGTGGTCGCGCCGAGCGCCTCGTCGAGCGCCGCGCCCACCGCGGGCACGTCGAGGATCCGAGAGCGCGATGGCGTCAGACCCTGCCAGTCCGCGGCGGCACGCCGTGGACTCTGGTCAGTTGGCAAAGGACTCGAACCCTCGCGCCGCCCGTTCGACCACCACGGCCTGTCCGTCCCGGACCTCGAGCACCGCGAGATTGCGCTGGTTCAGCCCATTGGGCGCGAAGCGGAAGGCACCGCCGACGCCGGCGAAGCCCGCAGCTTGTGTGATCCGCGCATCCGAGAAGGGGCTGCCACCGCCCGCGCGCGCCTCGGAGATCAGCGCGCCGACCGCGGCGATGGCGTCATAGGCGAGCGCGGCCACGTCCTGCGGCAACTCGCCATAGGCATTGCGGTAGCGGCCCTCGAAGGCGGCCATCAGGCCGGGGTCCGGCGCGGCGAAGGCGCCGCCCTGCAGGCTCGGCTGCGACAGGGCCTCGGCCGATACGTCCCAGCGCTGCAGGCCGAGGAACTGCGCCTGGGCCGAGGAAAGGCCGTTGTTGCGCATGGCCTCCGAGATGAAGGCGAGGCCGCCGGTGGGGCCGTCGGTCAGCACGATCGCATTGGCGCCGTTCGCCATGAGGTTCGAGGCTGCCGGGCCCGCGGCGGCCTGGATGCCGGTGACCGAGAGGCTGTAGGATTCGGTCGCCACCAGCTGCGCACCGCGCCCTCGCACCGCCGCCGAGACCGCGTTGCGCGCCGTGTCGCCCTCGAGGCCCTCGGGATAGACCACCGCGAAGTTCCGCAGGCCGCGCGACATGCCGTAGCTGACCAGCCGGTCGGCGGTATTGAGGAAGGTGTTGCCGAGGATATAAACGCCCTGCCCGGCCACCTCGGGGTTGTTGCTGAGGCTGATGACCTTGAGCTGCGCCCCGGCCGCGACCGGCTCCACGCCCGCCGTCGCCGTGCTGAAGAGCGGGCCGACGATGATCTTTGCGCCTTCCGCGACCGCCTGGCTGGCGGCGGCGGCGCCGCCCTCGGCCGTGCCGGCCGTGGGATAGACCGCGAGGTCGATGGTCGCGTTGCGCAGATCCGCCTGGGCGAGCTGGGCCGCGTTGACCAGGCTGCGGCCGAGCACCTCGCGGCTGGGATCGGCGGATCCGAGCGGGACCAGCAGCGCCACGCGCACCGGCTGGTTGGGGTCGACCTCGACGCCGTCGCTCGAGACCCGCCCCGCGCCGGGGCTAGTCGCGCAGGCGGCGAGCATCGCCAGGGCCGCCGCGGCGAACACCGATCGAAGCGGACGGAGGCGGGAGAAACGTGTTGACAGCATGGGTCGTCACCCCGACGTTCGGATGCGGATTTTGCGGCGAGTTCCGGGCCGCACGCTAAGCGGTGGCCCGAAAAAAGTAAACGAAGAATGAAAAGCGAGCGGAGCGAAGCCCCGATCCCGGCCGGCGATGCCGCCCCGGCGCGTGAGCCTCCGGCGCCGGGGCTCTATCTCGTCGCCACGCCGATCGGCCATGCGCGCGACATCACCCTGCGCGCCCTCGACCTGCTCGGCGGCGCCGACCTGCTCGCGGCGGAGGACACGCGCACCACGCGCCGGCTGCTCGAGATCCACGGGCTGCGCCGAGATCCGCGCAGCATCCTGCCCTATCACGATCACAACGGCGCGGCGCAGCGGCCGCGCCTGCTCGCGGCGCTGGCCGAAGGCCGGTCCGTGGCGCTCGTCTCCGATGCGGGCACGCCGCTCCTGGCCGATCCGGGCTACCGGCTCGCCGCCGAGGCGATCGCGGCGGGCCATGCGGTGAGGGCGGTGCCCGGCGCCTCGGCGCTGCTCGCGGGGCTGGCGGTGGCGGGGCTGCCGACTGACCGCTTCCTCTTCGCGGGATTCCTGCCGCCCCGCGCCGCTGCGCGGCGCCGGGCGCTGGGCGAGCTCGCGGAGGTGCCCTCGACGCTCGTCTTCTACGAATCGCCGCGCCGGCTGGCCGAGGCGCTCGCGGCCATGGCTGAGACGCTCGGCGCGGGGCGGCAGGCCTCCGTGAGCCGGGAACTGACCAAGCGCTTCGAGGAGACCCGGCGCGGCCGCCTCGGGGACCTCGCGGCGGCCTATGGGGAATCGGGGCCGCCCAAGGGCGAGATCGTCGTCGTGGTCGGCCCGCCGGTGGCGGAGGCGCCGGAAGAGGCGGCGGTCGATGCCGCGCTCCTTGCCGCGCTCGGGCGCGCCTCGCTCAAGGATGCCGTGGCCGAGGTGGCGGATGCGCTGGGCCTGCCGCGCCGCGAAGTCTACGGGCGCGCCCTGGCGCTGACGCGCGCGCGATGACGCGGGGAAGGGGCGCGCATTTCAGCGGGATCGCGGCCGAGGAGATCGCCGAGCGGCTCTATCGCGCCGAGGGTGCCGAGCTCGTCGCGCGGCGGTGGAGATGCCCCGAGGGCGAGATCGACCTGATCCTGCGCAGCGGCGGCTGGCTGATCTTCGTCGAGGTCAAGGCGCGGCGCGGTCACGGCGAGGCCGCTGCCGCGATCTCGCCGGCGCAATGGCGCCGGATCGGCGCCGCGGCGAGCCGCTTTCTCGCCGAGGCCACCGACGGCTCGGTGCCCTGCCGCTTCGACGTGGTGCTGGTGGACCGCAGCGGCGTCGCCGAGCGCATCGAGAACGCCGCGAGCTTCGACGCCTGACGGCCTTGCGCCCTTCCGCGGCCTCGTCCATGAAGCGGCCGACGCCGCCCTTGGGAGATTGGCATGGCCCTGCAAGTCGCCGTCCAGATGGACCCGATCCAGAACATCAACATTGCGGCGGATTCCACCTTCCGCATCATGGAGGAGGCGCAGGCGCGCGGGCACCGGCTGTTCTATTACACCCCCGACCAGCTTTCGCTCGACGAGGGGCGGGTGACCGCGCGCGGCTGGCCGGTCGAGGTGCGCCGGGTGAAGGGCGATCATTTCACGCTCGGGCCGGAGACGGTCGCCGATCTGGGCACGATGGACGTGGTCTGGCTGCGCCAGGATCCGCCCTTCGACATGGGCTACATCACGACGACGCATGTGCTCGACCGGCTCGCGCCCGGAACGCTGGTGGTCAACGATCCTTTCTGGGTGCGGAACTTCCCCGAGAAGCTCCTTGTGCTGCAGTTCCCCGAGCTTACGCCGCCGACCACGGTGGCGCGCGACCTCGCGACCTTGCGCGCCTTCAAGGCGCGGCATGGGGACATCATCCTCAAGCCGCTCTATGGCAACGGCGGCGCCGGGGTCTTCCGGCTCGACCCCAACGACCGCAACTTCACCGCGCTCTGGGAGGTCTTCACCGGCATCAACCGCGAGCCGCTGATCGCGCAGAAGTTCCTGCCGGACGTGGCGAAGGGCGACAAGCGGGTGATCCTCGTGGACGGCGAGGCGGTGGGCGCGATCAACCGCGTGCCGCAGGAGGGCGAGACGCGGTCGAACATGCATGCCGGCGGCACGCCGACCAAGGTGGCACTGACCGAGCGCGACCGCGAGATCTGCGCCGCCATCGGCCCGCTCCTGCGCGAGAAGGGGCAGATCTTCGTCGGCATCGACGTGATCGGCGGCTGGCTGACCGAGATCAACGTGACCTCGCCGACCGGGCTCCAGGAGCTCGAGCGCTTCGACGGCGTGAACGTGACCGCGAAGATCTGGGAAGCGATCGAAGCCCGCCGCGTGCGCTGACCGCGCCGGCAACTGCCGGCGCGACGGGGTTTCCGCACGGCGCCTCTCTGAGACGCATTCAGCCTGAACAGTGCATGACGCAGCAGCCACAGCTCCTGCCCGTGCTTCCCAATGGGGTCAGATGGAAACGCCGCCGGTCCGATCGATCTTGCCCTCGGACGCGCCCACTCCGCTCAGCGGGCGCAGGTGCGGCATTTCGGGGTCTGCGGAAGCACGTCGAGCCGCGCCTCGCCGATCGGGTCGCCGCAGGTCACGCAGATGCCGTAGGTCCCGCGGGCGATGCGGTCGAGCGCCGCCTCGATCATGCGGATCTCCTGCAGTCCGGCCGTGCCCAGATCCTCGAGGACCTCCTCGCCCTCGCGCTCCACGGCCTGCTCGGAGAAATCCTCGCTGACCGGCTGGTCGAGGTCGTGCTCGATGCGCCTGAGCCGGGTCTGGAGCTCCCGGAGCCGCGTCTCCAGCTGGGACTTGCGCGTCTCGATCGCGATCATGCTGTCCTCCGCAATCCTCAGCACCAAAGGTCACGGCGCGAGGCCGGAGTCCTTGATCCTGGTCAATCGCACCCGTGGACCCGGCGGCCGGTCCCGGGGACCGCGCCGCGGGCGGGGCCGGCGGCCGCTCAGTGCAGCTTGGCGCCGACGTCCTTGATCGCGGCGTCGATCAGGGCATTGGCGCTCTCGGCCTTCATCTTGCCCTTCATCACGTCGCCGGCCGCGGCGATGGCGACCCCGACGGCGCGGTCCTTGATCTGGCGCACCGCCGCCTGCTCGGCCGCCTCGATCTGCTCGGTCGCGGTCTGCAACCGGCGGGCGACGGATTTGCGGATGTCCTCCTTGGCGACCTCCGCGGCGGCTTCGGCCTCGTGCCGGGCGGCGGCGACGATCTCCTCGGCCTGGACCGCCACTTCCTTCTGGCGGCGCTCGAAGCTCGCCAGCAGCGTCTGGGCCTCCTCGCGGAGCGCGCGGGCCTCGTCGAGATCGGTCCGGATCTTGAACGCGCGGGCATCCAGCATCTTCATCAGCATGCCCGGCACCCCGAAATAGAGCAGGATGCCGACGAAAATGACGAAGCCGATTCCGACGACGACGTTGGTATTGTTCAGGAAATCCATGACCTAACCCTTCAGCCGCCGGGCGATCGCCTGGTCGACGGCCTCCGCATCGGCCGCGCCCGGCAGGAAGGCCGCGACAATATCGGCCGTCGTGGCCCGCGCCACCTCCTCCACGCTCCTGGCGGCGCTGTCGCGGATCTCGCGGATGCGCGCCTCCGATTCCGCCGATTTCGCGGCGATCTCGGCATCGGCCTTGGCCATCAGCGAGGCCAGTTCCTTGTTGATCTGCGCCTTGGTGTCGGCCGCGATGCGATGCGCCTCGTCGCGGGCCCGCGCGAGCGCGGCATTGTAGGAGGCCTCCGCCTCTTCCGAGCGGCGCTTGAGCAGGGCCGCCTGTTCGAGGTCGTTGGAGATCGCGTCGTTGCGCTCGGAGAGCACCGACCGGATCCGTGGCAGCGCCACCCTGTTCAGGACCATGAAGAGGATGACGATCGAGACGATCAGCCAGAAGATCAGGTTGGGAAAGACGCCGAAATCGAGCTGCGGCATGCCGACCTCGGCATGCTCGAGATTGATCTCGCCCAGGGTTTCGGCGACATGGCCGTCGGTCGCGGCGGCACCCGCTTCATGCGCTGCCCCGGCGGCGTGCTCGGCGCCTTCCCCGGTTTCCGTTTCGTCTGCCATCGTCCACTCCGTCGCTGGTCGGCCCCACGGGCGGCTGCCCGTGCGGTGAAGGTCACATGCCCAGCGATCAGACGGCGAACATCAGCAGCAGCGCGACGAGGAACGAGAAGATCCCGAGCGCCTCGGCGAAGGCGATGCCGATGAAGAGCGTCGCGGTCTGCTCGCCCGCCGCGGCGGGGTTGCGCAGCGCGCCGGAGAGGAAGTTCCCGGCCACATGCCCCACACCGATGCCGGCGCCGCCCATGCCGATACAGGCCAGGCCCGCGCCGATGAACTGCCCCATTTCGCCGATATTGCCTTCCATGACGTGCTCCTTTGGATTGGAATGGCGAGATGTCCCGCGCTGGCCGGTCAGTGACCGGGATGCAGCGCGTCGTTGAGATAGACGCAGGTGAGGATCGCGAAGACATAGGCCTGGATGCAGGCCACCATCAGCTCGAGCCCGTAGACCGCCACGATGGCGACGATCGGGAAGATCGCCCCGAGCCCGAGCGCGCCGGCGAAGCCCGCGAAGACCTTCAGCACCGCATGGCCGGCCATCATGTTGCCGCCCAACCGGACGGAGTGGCTGAGCGGCCGCACGAAATAGGAGATGAGCTCGATCACCGCGAGCACGATCCTGAGCGCCACCGTGGGCGCGCTGGTCACCCAGAAGAGCTTGAGGAAGCCCGCGCCGTGCTTGACGAAGCCGATCGCCGTGACCGTGACGAAGACCGCCAGTGCCAGGACCCCGGTCACCGCGATATGCGAGGTGGGCGCGAAGCTCGCGGGCAGGAGCGCCAGCAGATTGGCGAAGAGGATGAAGAGGAACACCGTCAGGATATAGGGGAAGTACTTCATCCCCTCCTTGCCGGCCACGTCCTCGACCATCTTGCGCGTGAAGCCGTAGATCACCTCGGCCGCCGATTGCGCCCGCGAGGGGATCAGCGCGCGGCCCCTGGCGCCGACCACCATCACCAGCGTGATCGCGAGCACGGTGAGCAGCATCCAGAGCGTTGCGTTGGTGGGCGTGTACCAGTGTACGGAATCGCCGCCGAAGAGCGGCGTGACCTTGAACTGGTCCATCGGATGGATGTTGAAGCCGCTGCCGCCGTGCTCCGCCTCGCCTGCCATGGCCGCCCCTCACTCCCCCTGCGAACCGTTCCGGTCCGCTTCCGCCGCGCCGCCGTCGAGCAGCGCGCCCTCGGCCCGCTTGTCGCGCACCTCCGATGCCGTTCGCATCATGGTGCGGACCCCGGCCGCGAATCCCAGGAGCGCGAACAGCACGAGGAACACGGGCCGTGTTCCGAAGAGGCTGTCCAGCCCCATCCCGATCGCCAGCCCCAGCAACATCCCCACCACGAGTTCGATCACCATGCGCCAGGCGAGCGAACCCTGCGTGTATTTCGCACCCGTCCCCGACGGCGGGGTGGACTGCGCGGATCTGGCGGCTTCGATCCGGTCTTCCAGGCGCTTGAGACGTTCGGAAAAGGGATCCTTTTCCATCGCCGCCCCGCCCTGCCCTTTCGCCCGGACATCCCCCGCCAAGGGTCTGACTTCGTCAGGGTCTTAGGCAAACCGCGCCGCCCTGTCAAGGCACATCCACCCAGGCGTCGACTCCATACTGTATTGTTATCAAACGACAATCTCGAAAATCGCCCGAGTCCGGCGCCGGAGCGCAGCCGCGATCGGCCTGCGTCGGGCGCCGCCGCGATCCTCAACCGATCGGTTGACTTTTCCCCCGGGCTAGCGGCAGATCGCCCGATGACCGAGACCCCGGCCCCCGATCTCGACCTCGTCTTCGCCGCCCTGGCGGACCCGACCCGGCGGGCGATCCTCGGTCGGCTGCTCGAGGGCGAGCGCAATGTCGGCGAACTGGCGGCACCGCTGCCGATGTCCCTGGCCGCGGTCTCCAAGCATCTCAGGATCCTCACCCGTGCCGGTCTCGTGAGCCAGCTGCGGGCGGGGCGCGAGAAGACTTGCCGCCTGGAGCCGGACGCGCTCGCGGCCGCCTTCGTCTGGATGCAGGGCTTCGGCGCCTTCGCGACCGAGGATTTCGACGCGCTGCAGCGCTACGTGGAACTGGCGCTCGGCGAGGCGCCCGGCGATGTCGAACCCGAAGGCGACCCCTGACCCCCCGACACTCCCGGGCCCGGCAGAGCGTGCAGGCCTTGCCCCTTCGTCCGCCCGCTCTCGGACGTCAACGCGTGCTGCAGCGCCCCCCCCCGGAGCGGCGCGTCTCACCCCTCGATGTAGACGACGAGCGTCTCCGGCCGGACGCCGTCGTATTTCATCGCCGCCGCGCCCGCCTCGCTCTTCATCACCGCCTCGAACTTTTCCATGTCGGCGATGTCGAAGGCCACCGCGACCCTGTTCTTCTCGGTCGGATGGACAAAGGTGCGGATGTCGGTCGCGACTCCGTCGAATACCTCGGCGCGCTTCGGTGACGCCAGCCAATGCGCCACGTCCTCGACCTCGTGCGTGGCAACGATCTTGGGCATGATCCTTTCCCCCCGCATTGCGGAGCGATGAGCGTCGCATGCGCGCGACTTTCGATCAACCGGAATGCCGTGCCGGACCCGTCGGTACGTCCCGCCAAGAGCCGCCGGTCATGCCGATTCGACGATGCGCTCTGCTGCGGCGAGGTCGACGGAAACCAGCTGGCTCACGCCCTTCTCCGCCATTGTCACACCGAAGAGCCGGCCCATGCGCGACATGGTGATGGCGTGATGGGTGATGATCAGGAAGCGCGTCGAGGTGCGCTCGGTCATCTCGTCGAGCAGGTCGCAGAAGCGCGTCACATTGGCGTCGTCGAGCGGCGCGTCGACCTCGTCGAGCACGCAGATCGGCGAGGGATTGGCGAGGAAGACCCCGAAGATGAGGGAAAGCGCCGTCAGGGTCTGCTCGCCGCCCGAGAGCAGCGAGAGGGTCGAGAGCTTCTTGCCCGGCGGCTGGCACATGATCTCGAGCCCGGCTTCGAGCGGGTCGTCGCTCTCGACCATCACCAGGCTCGCCTCGCCGCCGCCGAAGAGATGCTTGAAGAGCACCGCGAAATTGCGGTTGACCTCGTCGAAGGCGGCGAGCAGCCGCCCGCGGCCCTCGCGGTTGAGACTGGCGATGCCCTGGCGCAGCTTGGCGATGGCCTCCTCGAGATCGGCGCGCTCGCGCGCGAGCCCCTCGCGCTCGGCGGCGATCTCGCGCGCGTCCTCCTCGGCCCGCAGGTTCACCGCGCCGAGGCCGTCGCGCTGGCGGCGCAGGCGATCCACCTCCGCCTCGAGATCCGAGGCGCCGGGCACGGCCTCCGCCGCGGTCCCGAAATCCGCCGGCACGTCGCCGGGCTCGCGTTCGAGCTCCGCCCGGAGCCGGTCGGCCGCCGATGCAGCGCGGGCCTCCGCGGCCTCGGCGAGCGCCTCGGAGCGGGCGCGCGCCTCGCGGGCCTCGCTCGCGGCCCGTTCCGCCGCGCGTGCGGCGGCGTCGCGGGCGCGCAGCTCGGTTTCCGCCGCGGCCAGCACATCGGAGGCCGAACGGCGGCGCGTCTCGGCCGCTTCGAGCGATTTTGCGAGCTCGCTGCGCCTCTCCGCGAGCTCCGACGGCCGGGACCGCAGGGCGGCGAGCTCCTGCTGCGCCTCGGCCTCGCGCCGGGCGAGATCCTGCAGCCGCTGCGCCGCGGTCGCCTGCCGCGCCGTCCAATTGCCGATCTCGGCCGCGATCTCGTCGAGCCGCCGCGCCCGTGCGGCGCCTGACCGCGCGATCTCCTCGGCTTCCCCGCGCCGGGTCATCGCCGAGATCCGCGCGGCTTCGAGCCGGACCCGCTCCGCCTCGACCGCCGCCTTCGCCTCGGAGGCATCCGCCAGCGCCGCCGCGGATTTCTCGGCGGCCTCGAAGGCGGCCCGCGCCGCGGCGGTCTCCTCCCGGCGCCGCCGGCAGGCCGCCTGGAGGGCCGAGGCCTTGCCTTCCAGCGCTTCGAGCGCCGTCTCCGCGCGGGTCAGGTCGCGGGCCGCCACGGTCGCGGCCTGGTCGGCCGATTTCCGCGCCAGCCTCGCCTCGGATTCGCGCCGGGTCGCGGCTTCGGCGGCCGCCTCCGCCTGCTGCAATTCGGAGCGCGCGGCCGCCGCGGCCGTCTCGGCCTCGGCGAGCGCTGCCTTGGCCGCCTCCGACCGGTTGCGCTGCTGCAGGCGCAGCGCCGCGGCGGATGGCGCGTCCCCGGCCGCCACCGCCAGCCCGTCCCAGCGCCAGAGATCGCCCTCGGCACTGACCAGCCGCTGACCCCGCCCGAGCGACCGCTGCAGGCGCGGCCCGTCGGCGCGCGCGACCATGCCGATCGCCGCAAGGCGCCGCGCCAGCGCCGGCGGCGCCGCGACCCTGGGCGCAAGCGGGGTCGCGCCCTCCGGCAGGTCCGGCGCGTCTTCGACCGGCGGCAGCGCGCGCCAGCCGCTCGCCTGCGCATCGTGGTCCGCGAGCGGCAGGCGCAGGTCCTCGGCGAGTGCCGCGCCCAGCGCCGCCTCGAAGCCAGGCTCGACGCGGATCGCATCGAGGATCTGGCCGTCCGAGCCGCGGTCCCGGGCCAGCAGCTTGTCGAGCCCGGCCACCTCCGCGGCGAGCGCCCGGGCGGCGCCGTCGGCCTCGGCGAGCACCATCTTCAGGCCGGATGCCGCAATTCGCGCCGCGCTGGCGCCGGCCTCGGCCTCGACCAGTGCCGCCTCGAGGGAGTCCGCCCGTTCCGCCGCGTCCTGGGCCGCGATGCGCGCCATGGCCACGGCCGGCCGGGCCTTTTCCAGATCGGCGCCCACCGCGGCGGCGGCCGATTCGGCCTGGGCGCCGCCGCGCGTCGACTCCTCGAACCGGCGCCGCGTCTCCGCCACGGCCCGGCTCGCCGATTGATGCTCGGCCACCAGCTGCGCCGCCGCCTCGGCCGCGCCCTCGAAAGCGGCCTCGGCCTCCCGAAGGGCTGCGGCCGAGGTCTCGGCCGCAGCCCTGGCTTCGGCGAGCAGGTCGTCGTGCCCCTCCGCCTCCGCCTCGACCCTGGCCTTCTCCGCGGTCAGGCGCTGCACCACTTCCTTGGCGTCGCCGTCCAGCGTGGTTTCGCGCTCGTGGTCGGCGGCCATCTGCGCGATCTGCGCCTCGAGCCCGGCGATCTGGCGGGCGAGCGACTCGGCCTCGCCGTCGATCCGGTCGCGCTCCAGCGTCAGGCGCTGCAACACCGCGGCGGCGATGGCGTCCTCGTCGCGGAGTGCGGGGAGACGCTCCTCGGCCTCGGCGCGCAGCCGCGCCGCCTCCGATGCGGCGCTCTGCCCCGCCCCGGCCGCCCGCAGCGCGGCGGTCAGCGCCTCGGCGGCGGCGCGCCGCTCCCTGTCGGCGTCTTGCCAGATCCGCCAGAGGAGCAGGCTCTCGGCCCTCCGCAGCGCCTCGGCGATCTCGCGATAGCGCGCGGCCTGGCGTGCCTGGCGGGCGAGCGCGCCGAGCTGGCCGTCGAGCGCCTCGATCACGTCGCCGACGCGGCCGAGATTGGTCTCCGTCGCCCGCAGCTTCAGCTCCGCCTCGTGGCGGCGCTGGTAGAGGCCGGAGATGCCGGCGGCCTCCTCCAGGATGCGCCGCCGCGCCTTGGGGCGCGCGTTGATCAGCTCCGAGATCTGGCCCTGCCGCACCAGCGCCGGCGAATGCGACCCGGTCGAGGCATCCGCAAAGAGGATCTGGATGTCGCGGGCCCGCGCCTCGCGCCCGTTGGCGCGGAAGGCCGAGCCGGCGTCGCGGGTGATGCGGCGCACGATCTCGACCTGGTCGGCATCGTTGAAGGCGCTGGGCGCGAGGCGCTCGCGGTTGTCGATGGTCAGGGTCACTTCCGCATGGTTGCGCGCCGGCCGCGAGCCCGAGCCCGCGAAGATGACGTCCTCCATGCCGTCGCCGCGCATCGCCGAGGGCCGGTTCTCGCCCATGACCCAGCGCAGCGCCTCGAGCAGGTTCGACTTGCCGCAGCCGTTCGGCCCGACCACCCCGGTCAGCCCCGGGGCGATGACCAGCTCGGTCGGGTCGACGAAGCTCTTGAAACCGAGCAGCCGCAGGCGGGTGAAATGCACCGGAATGTCCAACGTGTTTGCCGCGGCAGGATCCCGTTCCCGGATCGCCCTGTCAACAGATATCCACATGATATGGGTTCAGCCGAGGCCGCCGCCGCCAAATATTGGCGAACCCGCCTTCCGATGTCCGAGCCCGTGGGCCGCCGGCGAGAAGCCTTGGGGCAGCCTAGGATCGCGTCCGGTGACGATATCCGCGATCGCCTCGCCCACCGCATGGGCGATGCCGAAGCCGATCTTGAAGGCGCCGGTGGCGAGGAGGACGCGGGCCAGCCCCGGCAGCGGTCCGATCAGCGGATCGGGGCGCGGCGCGCGCGGGCGCAGCCCGGACCAGCGCTCGACGACGCGGGCCCCCGCGAGGCAGGGGCAGAGCGCGCGGGCGCGTTCGAGCAGGTCGTCGAGCAGGCCGTCCGTGCCGGTCGCGCATCGCCAGGTGTTCTCGCTGGTCGAGCCGACCGCCACGGACCCGTCCGCATGGGGCACCACATAGAGGCCCTCCGCGAAGATCGCCGGGCCGGAGACCGGGACGCGCGGTGCCAGGACCGCCGCCTGTCCCTTGACGCCGCAGCCGGCGGGAATGCCGGTCGCGGCCTTCACGAGATCGAAGCCGCCCATGCCGGCGGCGAGCACGATGCGGCCGGCCGCGATCCGACCATCAACCGTATCGACCGCGCCGTCCTCGAGACTGCGCACCTCGGTCTGGGACAGGAGCGCGACCCCGCGCGCGGCGAGCGCGGCGGCGAGCGCCTCGACGGCGCGGCGGGGGTGGATGCGCGCGGAGAGCGGCTCGAATGCGACGCCATGCGTCGCGGCTTCCGGTGCGATCCAGGCTTCGTCCGCGCTTCGTGCATGGAAGCTCCAGTCCCAGCCGTGCCAATGCGCGGAGGCCGCCCGCGCCTGGGCCTCGGCGCGCCGCCGCGCGGCGGCGTCGCCCAGGGGGATCAGCCGCCCGACGCGCGCATATCCCGGATCGCGGCCGCCCGTCGCCGCCACCGCGCGCCAATGGGCCTCGGCGGAAAGCAGCGCCTCGAGCTGAAAGGCCTTCTTCGGCGACCAGTTCGCGGGCTGATGCGGCGACATCGCGCCGACCGGCCCGCCGCTCGCGCCCGAGCCGGGCGTGTTCCGCTCCAGCACCGTCACGCGCAGGCCCCGCCCGGCGCAGGCCCAGGCGCAGCTCAGCCCGAAACCCCCCGCCCCGACGACGAGCACGTCCGGGCGCCCCTGTCCCTGCATCCTGCCGGCTTGCCTCACCTCGAGCTTTGCTGCACGAGCAGAGCATGGATGGCCCGAATGCGCAAAGCGCCGACGTGATCTGGCGCGGCGAGGATTCGCCGGTCTCCGCGCGGTTCGGCGACCGGTATTTCTCCGGCGACGACGGGTTGGCGGAATGCGCGCATGTCTTCTTCGCGGGCAATGCCCTGCCGCAGCGCCTGCGCGACGGGTTCCGGGTCGCCGAGCTCGGCTTCGGCACCGGCCTGAACGCCCTGGCGCTGGCGAGGCTCTGGTCCGCGACGGGTGCGGCGGGACGCATCCTCTATACCGGCTTCGAGGCCTTTCCGATCGCACCCGAGGACATGGCGCGGGCGCTCGGACGCTGGCCGGAGCTAGAGGGCTGGAGCGCCCTGCTGGTCGACGCCTGGGCGGCCGGGCAGCGCCGCATCGCGCTTCCCGGAATGGATCTCTCGGTTCGCATCGGCGATGCGCGGCGGGAGCTTCCCGCCTGGCAGGGGCTGGCGGATGCCTGGTTCCTCGACGGCTTCAGCCCGGCCTGCAATCCCGAGCTCTGGGAGGACGCGCTGCTCGCCGAGGTGGCGCGGCACACCGCAGCCGGCGGCACATTCGCCACCTACAGCGCGGCAGGACGGGTGCGCCGGGCGCTTGCCACGGCCGGTTTCGCCGTGGAGCGTCGAGCCGGCCATGGCGCGAAGCGCCACATGAGCCGGGGCGTCCTGGGCGCGGATTCTTCACGTGCCAAGTCCGCAGGGGGAGGCGGCGCCACCACGGTAGAGGACGCCGGTCCGAAGTGATCACCCGGAGACAGCATTAGGCTTTCCTTCGCCATCCGGGTCCGCGGCAATTGATCGCACGCGCCGCTTGGGCCAGAGTCGCGGAAAACGAGGCAGCATGGCGACCGACATCTATCGCGCGACGGCGGACGATGCCCTGTCCGCGGAGGAGCTCGCGCTCTACCATCTGATCATGGCCTATCGGGCCGAGCTCGGGCTCGAGGCGATACCCCTGTCGCGGGGCCTGACGGCCACCGCCGCACGGCATGTGCGCGACACGCGGGAGAATTTCTGGGCCGAGGGAAAGTCCCCGCCGCCGGGCGCCAATCTCCACAGCTGGAGCGACGCGCCCTATTACGCCGATCACAGCCGGCCGCAGGCGATGTGGGAGGCTCCGGCCCGGCTCGGGACGGGTTACGAGGGCACCGGCTACGAGATCTCCGCGGCGGGCACCCCCACGGTCGCGGCCGCGCTCGAAGGCTGGAAAGCCTCGCCCGGGCACAATGCCGTCATCGCCAATACCGGCATCTGGGAGGATGTGCGCTACGCGGCGATCGGGATCGGCGTGGAGACGGCGCCGGGGGCGGGGCCCTACGGGGGCCGGATCTACCATGTCTGGTTCGGGACCGAGCGCGACCCGGGCGGCGCGCCCTGGATCAGGGGCACCTCGGCCGCCGATCGCATCGACGGCACCGCCTTCGGCGACCGGATCAAGGCCGGCGCCGGCGCGGACGTCCTGCGCGGCGGGGCCGGGAACGATTTCATCGCTGCCGGAGCCGGCGCCGATCGGGTCTCGGGAGGGGCCGGAAACGACCGCCTCGAGGGCGGCGTCGACGACGACCGGCTCAACGGCCTCGACGGAAACGACCATCTCGACGGCGGACCGGGTACGGACCTTCTCGCCGGCGGCGCGGGCAATGACCGCTACCTTCTGGACCGACCCTCCGACCGCGTCGTGGAGCGCGCCGGCGAGGGAGCCGACCGGATCGAATGCGGATTTTCGCTGGCGCTGCCGGAGAATGTCGAGAACCTGCTTCTGACCGGCGCGGCCGCGATCAACGGCACCGGAAACGCCCTCGACAATACCCTGACCGGCAACGCCGACGCCAATGCGTTGCGCGGCAGCGGTGGCAACGATCATCTATTCGGACGGGGCGGCAAGGACCGGCTCGACGGCGGTAGCGGCAACGACCGCCTCTATGGCGGCCCTGGAAACGACCGCATCGAAGGCGGTTCCGGCAATGACATCCTGACGGGCGGCGCCGGCATTGATGCGCTCCGCGGCGGGTCGGGGCGCGACGTGTTCCGCTTCGAAGGCATCGCCGACAGCGAGGCCGGCCCGGCGCGGGACCGTATCGTCGATTTCATTCCCGGCCTCGACCGGCTCGACCTGCGCGGGCTCGGGGTCGAGGCCGCGGATGTGCGCTATGCCGACGGGGTTCTCTCCGTGGATGCCGACCACGACGGCGGGGCCGATTTCCAGATCGCGTTCACCAATGCGGCCGAGCCCGGGGCGGGTGACGTCCTGCTCTGACCGGCGCGAGGCGCACGGGCACGCCAATGCCTTGAAATCGAATGATCGGCCTGGTCGTCTCGGCGGCATTCCGAGCGATGCCGCATCGGGTTCCGGCGGCGCGGCCGGCCGGAACCGGCGTCACATGCCGAGCGCCTGCCGGTAGAGTTCCAGGATCGCCTCCTCCTCGCTCACCTCCGAGGAATCGCGCTTGCGCAGGGCGATCAGCTTCTTCAGCACCCGCACGTCGTAGCCGCGCGCCCGCGCCTCGGCCATGACTTCCTTCTGCTGCTCCGCGATGTCCTTCTTCTCCTGGTCCAGCCGCTCGTAGCGCTCCACGAACTGCCGGAGTTCCCCTGCCGTCACCTTGTACTGGCTCGTGGCCTCGTCCTCGACGATGTCGTCCATGTGCTTGTGCCTCTCCGGGTTGTGGCGGGCTTCTCCTACCCGCGCCGGCGCCTCGCTTGCAAGCCCGGACGGGCTGGGCTAGGCAGGATCGGGATCTTCCGGGGAGTTCATTGATTTCGATCGCTGTCGCCGGTGCCGTTCTCGTCCTCGCAGGACTCGGGGGCCTCGGCTATTGCATCCGGCGCGGCTATGCGATCCGGGGCGCGGGACTGCCGGCCGAGGAGATCCGCGCCAGCCTGCATAGGCTCATCGCGATCAATCTCGCGTCACTCGGCACCGCCGCCCTCGGCCTCGCGCTCATCGTCGTCGGGCTGCTGCTCTAGCCGCCCGATCCAGCCCGTCAGCCAGCGGACCATGGCGTCGGTGATGCCCGGGCTCAGGATGTCGCCGGCGATCACGTGCCGGCTCGGGTCGTCGCCCGGCCCGAGCGTGACCTCGTGCAGCTCGGTCGGGCCGCCCCATCGTGCGGCGATCCGTGCGATCGCGGCCGGATCGACCACGCTGTCCTCCTGGGAAAAGGCGAAGAAGGCGGGCAGGTGCAGGTCCTCGGGCGGGATGCGTCGCGCGAGGGCCAGCAGATCGCCGAGCGTGGCGAGCGATGTGGTCGGATAGCGCGTCGTCCAGCCGGCGGCATGCGCGGCGTTCCGGGGCTCGAAGCCGCGCTCGCGCCCGCCGACCAGCGGCAGGATCCAGCGCGCGCCCGGAAGCCGCAGCAGCCATTCGCCGGAAGCGCGCAGCGCGAAGTTCGGCGAAAGGAGCGCGATTCCAAGCAGATCCCGGCGCAGCCCCGGCATCGCCGCCGCGACATAGGCCAGCGTGCCTCCGGTCGAGGTGCCGATCAGCACGACACGCTCGCCGATGCGCCGGCCGATCGCCATGGCTTCGGCCAGATCGGCGAGCCAGTCCCCGAGGCGCGGCTCGGCCATGGCGGCGCCGTCCCGTCCGTGGCCGGCGAGCCGCGCCAGGAAGAGGTTCGCGCCGAGATCCCGCGCGACGCGCTCGGCCACGGGGCTGATTTCCAGCCGGCTGGCAGAAAAGCCGTGCAGATAGACGATGGCGACCGCCGTCCTGTCGCGGGTCGCGGGATCGGCCCAGAGGATTTCCTTCTGCGCCCCCGCGCGCAGATCCGGCACCCTCGCCTCGGCGCTCGCGAGGTAGGCGTCGAGATCCTCCGGCAGGTCGGGCGCGGGCGGGTCGGCGAGGGAAGGCGCTCGCGCGCGCCCCAGCGCGAGGATCCCGAAGAGGGCCGCCGCGCCGCCGAGCAGGAGCCAGCGCCGGGCGGGGCTCATGGGCGGGTCCGGGGCCCGGGCCGCCCGGCACGCGCGGCCATCAGCGCTCCGCCGGTGATCAGCAGGGCGGAAAGAAGCAGCGACCACGATGCATCCGCCTCGCCGGCCGCGACGAGCACGATCGTCGAGATCAGCGGCGCGGCATAGGAGAGCGTGCCGAGGAGCTGGATGTCGCCGCGCTTGCAGCCGATGTCCCAGAGGTAGAAGGCCAGCCCGACCGGGCCGAGCCCGAGCGCGAGGACCGCGGCCCAGCCGCCCGCGCCTTCAGGCCAGACCGTCGTCTCGAGCGCCAGATGCGCGATGGCCGAGAGCGTCGCGGTCGCGAGGCAGAAGAAGGCCACCGAATCCGTCGACGCCGTGCCGAGGCGCCGGCTCAGCACCGAATAGCCCGACCAGATCAGGGCGCAGGCGCCGGCCGCGGCATAGCCGGGCAGGAATTCCGGGGAGATGCCGGTCCGCGGACCCGCCACGACGAGCGCCGCGCCGTCGAAGGCGATCACCGCGCCGGCCACGTGCCGGGCCGTCAGCCGCTCGCCGGGCAGCAGGCCGGAGAAGAGCACGATCAGCAGCGGCCAGAGATAGGCGATCAGGCTCGCCTGGGCGGGAGGGGCGAGCCCGAGCGCAGTGAAATAGAAGAAATGGTAGCCGAAGAGGCCGCCGACCCCGACGACCCAGACCATCGGCGGCAATCCCGCGGTCGCGCCGAAGCCCCGGCCCGAGAGCGCGATCCAGGCGATCCCGAGCGTGCCGCCGATGGCGAAGCACATGGCCGAGAGCTGGAAGGGCGGCACCCCGGCGGCATTGACGGTGAAGAGCGCCAGCAAGGCCCAGAGCAGGACCGCGCCGAAGCCGATCGCCGTGGCACGCCGGGGGCTCACGCGGCGGCGCGGGTCCCTGCGACGCGATGCAGATAGTCGACGATCATGCGCGCCCAGTTCTCGTTGTGCACCTCCCGGCGGATGTCCACCCGCGCGGCCGCCGCCATGTCCGCCGGGAACGCCGTCCCGGCGCGCAGCGCGATCAGATCGTCCATGAAATCCGCGCCGTATTCGGGATGCGGCTGGATGGTCAGCGCCTGCGGCGCCTCGGGGTCGCCATAGGCGAGCGCGGCATAGGGGCAATGGGGCGATTGTGCCAGCACCGTCACCCCCTGCGGCAGCTCCACCACCTGGTCCTGGTGCAGGGCGCGAACGGCGAAACGGTCGGGCAGATCCGCCATCCAGCCCGGACGGGTCACGACCTCGTAATCCTGCACCCCGAGGCCCCAGCCCCGGTCGGATTTCACCGCCCGCCCGCCGAGGGCCTCGGCGAGGATCTGATGCCCGAAGCAGATGCCGACGACAGGCACCCGCGCCGCGATGCAGTCGCGCAGGAAGTCCTTGAGCGGTGCGATCCAGGGCAGGTCGTCGTAGACGCCGTGGCGCGAGCCGGTGACGATCCAGGCATCGGCCTGGGTCGGCGTCGCCGGCATCTCGCCCGCGACCACGCGGACGGTGGTGAATTCGAGCCCCGAATCGACCGAGCGCAGCATCGCCTCGAACATCGCGGGATAGTCGCCGTGCCGCGCCTTGAGGTCGGGATGCACCTCGCCGGTCTCGAGAATGCCGATCTTCATGGGGCCGCTCCTGATGATCGGCGGAGAGTAAGCACGAGCCCGGCCGGCGTTCAAGATCCCGCCCGGAGTTGGCTCCTAGAGGCTGCGGACCGACCAGCGGTCGCTCCCGCGAGGGGCCCGATCGCCGGATCCGCTTCGGTTCCCGCGTGATTCCAGCGCCTTGCGGCGGCGGCGGGCCGGGTGCCGCCCGTTAACCTTTCATTTACGTTGGAATCGTTTGTTAACAACCCGTTGTGGGCAGAAACCTGTCAACCACAAAATCTGCGGTTTCATGCAGATAAATATGTTGACCCAAGGCCGATATCGTCATTTTGTGGTGGTCCGGCCAGAGCGATACACAACATCTGGTAGGCGGCTCCGAGATGCGGGGTGCGGGCACAGGCAGAAACCAGGGACAGTGACATGAAGATCGAGCGCCGCTTCACCACCGAAGAGACCGGGGCCTACGGAGCGCTGGCCTTCCGCACCACCGCCTCGGAGATCCGCAATCCCGACGGGTCGGTGGTCTTCGCGCTCGAAGGCCTGGAAGTGCCGGAGAGCTGGAGCCAGGTGGCCTCGGACGTACTGGCGCAGAAGTACTTCCGCAAGGCCGGCGTGCCGGCGGTGCTGAAGCGGGTCAAGGAGAAGGGCGTGCCGGCCTTCCTCTGGCGCTCGGTGGCCGACGAGGCGAAGCTGGCGGAGCTGCCCGAGGATGCCCGCTACGTCGGCGAGACCTCCGCGCGCCAGGTCTTCGACCGGCTCGCCGGGGCCTGGACCTACTGGGGCTGGAAGGGCGGCTATTTCTCCTCCGAGGCGGATGCCCAGGCCTATTACGACGAGATGCGCTACATGCTCGCCGCCCAGATGGGCGCGCCGAACTCGCCGCAATGGTTCAACACCGGCCTGCACTGGGCCTATGGCATCGACGGACCCGGGCAGGGCCACTACTACGTGGATTTCAAGTCGGGCGAGCTGGTGAAATCGACCTCCGCCTACGAGCATCCCCAGCCCCATGCCTGCTTCATCCAGTCGGTCCAGGACGACCTGGTCAACGACGGCGGCATCATGGACCTCTGGACCCGCGAGGCGCGGCTCTTCAAATACGGCTCCGGCACCGGCAGCAACTTCTCCTCGCTCCGGGCCGAGAACGAGAAGCTCGCCGGCGGCGGCAAGTCCTCCGGCCTCATGTCCTTCCTCAAGATCGGCGACCGGGCGGCCGGCGCGATCAAGTCGGGCGGCACCACGCGGCGCGCGGCGAAGATGGTGATCTGCGACATGGATCACCCCGACATCGAGGATTTCATCAACTGGAAGGTCGTCGAGGAGCAGAAGGTCGCCTCGCTCGTCGCCGGCTCCAAGGTCCATCGCGAGCGGCTCGAGGCCATCCTCGCCGCGATCCGCAGCTGGGACGGCGCCGAGGCCGACGCCTTCGATCCCAAAACCAACCCCGGGCTCAAGGCCGCGATCCGCGCCGCCAAGAAGACCCATCTCCCCGAGGCCTATGTGAAGCGCGTGCTGCAGCAGGCCGAGCAGGGCGAGACCGAGATCGACTTCCGCACCTACAATACCGACTGGGATTCGGACGCCTATCTGACCGTCTCGGGGCAGAACTCCAACAATTCGGTCCGGGTCACCGACGCCTTCCTGCGGGCGGTGCGCGACGACGCCGACTGGACGCTCACCCGCCGGACCGACGGCAAGGTCGCGAGGACCGTCAAGGCCCGCGAACTCTGGGACCAGGTCGGCCGCGCGGCCTGGGCCTGTGCCGACCCGGGCGTGCAGTTCCACGACACCATCAACGCCTGGCACACCTGCCCCGAGGACGGGCCGATCCGCGCATCCAATCCGTGCTCGGAGTACATGTTCCTCGACGATACCGCCTGCAACCTCGCCTCGATGAACCTGCTGACCTTCCTGCGCGAGGGCAGGTTCGACGCGAAGGCCTATGTGCATGCGACGCGGCTCTGGACGCTGACGCTCGAGGTCTCCGTCACCATGGCGCAGTTCCCGAGCCCCCGCATCGCCGAGCTCAGCTACCGTTTCCGCACGCTCGGCCTCGGTTACGCCAATATCGGCGGGCTTCTGATGAACCTCGGGCATGGCTACGATTCGCCCGAAGGCCGGGCGCTCTGCGGCGCGCTGACCGCGGTGATGACCGGGGCTTCCTACGCGGCCTCGGCGGAGATGGCCGGCGAGCTCGGGGCCTTCCCCGGCTACGAGAGGAACGCCGGGGCGATGCTGCGGGTGATCCGCAACCATCGCCGGGCAGCCCAGGGCCTGCTGACGGGCTACGAGGATCTGGCGGTGCCGCCGGTGGCGCTCGACCACGCCAACTGCCCTGACAGCGCGCTGCTCAATCTCGCGCATTCGGTCTGGGAGGAGGCGCTGGCGCTCGGCGAGAAGCACGGCTTCCGCAACGCCCAGGTCTCGGTGATCGCGCCGACCGGCACCATCGGGCTGGTGATGGATTGTGACACGACCGGGATCGAGCCGGATTTTGCGCTGGTGAAGTTCAAGAAGCTCGCGGGCGGCGGCTATTTCAAGATCATCAACCGCGGCGTTCCCCAGGCCCTGCGCAACCTCGGCTACCGGGAAGCGGAGGTCGCGGAGATCGTCGCCCATGCGGTCGGCCACGGCACGATCGGCAATGCGCCGGAAATCAACCCCACGGCGCTGATCGGCCACGGCTTCGGCGCCGACGAGATCGCCAAGATCGAGGCGGCGCTGCCGACCGCCTTCGACATCCGCTTCGTCTTCAACCAGTGGACGCTCGGCGAGGCCTTCTGCACCGAGGTGCTCGGCATCCCTTCCGAGAAGCTGCTCGACCCGGCCTTCGACCTGCTGCGCCATCTCGGCTTCAGCAAGGCGCAGGTCGAGGCGGCGAACCACCACGTCTGCGGAACGATGACCCTGGAAGGCGCGCCGCATCTGAAGCCCGAACACTACGCGGTCTTCGACTGCGCCAATCTCTGCGGCAAGATCGGCACGCGCTATCTCTCGGTCGAGAGCCACATCCGCATGATGGCCGCGGCGCAGAGCTTCGTCTCGGGGGCGATCTCCAAGACCATCAACATGCCCAACGACGCCACGATCGGCGATTGCAAGGCAGCCTACGAGCTTTCCTGGTCGCTCGGGGTGAAGGCCAACGCGCTCTACCGCGACGGCTCGAAGCTCTCGCAGCCGCTCTCCTCGGCGCTGATCGAGGACGACGAGGATCTCGAGGAGGTGCTGACCGAGGCGCCGCTGGCCGAGCGGGTGACGGTGCTCGCGGAGAAGGTCGTCGAGAAGATCATCCTCAAGGAGGTCGAGCGCGCCAACCGCCAGCGGTTGCCGGAACGGCGCAAGGGTTATACCCAGAAGGCCATCGTCGGCGGTCACAAGGTCTACCTGCGCACCGGCGAATACGCGGACGGCAGCTTGGGCGAGATCTTCATCGACATGCACAAGGAGGGCGCGGCCTTCCGGGCGATGATGAACAACTTCGCCATCGCCATCTCGGTCGGGCTCCAGTACGGCGTGCCGCTCGAGGAATTCGTCGAGGCCTTCACCTTCACCCGCTTCGAGCCGGCGGGCATGGTGCAGGGCAACGATTCGATCAAGAACGCCACCTCGATCCTCGACTACATCTTCCGCGAGCTGGCGGTGAGCTATCTCGACCGCACCGACCTCGCCCATGTGAAGCCCACCGGCGAGAGCTTCGACGATCTCGGGCGCGGCGAGCCGGAGGGCGGCAGCAATGTCCGGCGGATCGAGGGCGAGGCGGCGCAGAGCTCCATCGACGTGATCCGGCAGCTCTCCTCGACGGGATACCTGCGCAAGCGCCTGCCCCAGGAGCTGGTGGTGCTGCAGGGCGGGGCCTCGGTTTCCGGGGCGCTCGGGCTCGACGGATCGCTGAGCGGCCTGGCGGTGCGCGGCGACGTGCAGATGACCTCGGTCACGGCGCTCGATGCGCGGACCAAGGCCAGGATGCAGGGCTACGAGGGCGATCCCTGCGGCGAATGCGGCAATTTCACGCTGGTGCGCAACGGCACCTGCATGAAGTGCAACACCTGCGGCGGCACGAGCGGCTGCAGCTAGATCGGCGCTTTGACTGCAAGCGGAGCCTAACGAGCAGAATAGCTGGCGCAGTCAAGACCGGGGGGCAATAACGGAAGGGGCCTGCGGGCCCCTTCCCCGTTCGTTCCCGGGAGCGCGGATTCGGATGGGTCGATCACCGGGGACCCGATCAGCGCCGCGGCGGGCGGCTCCGGTAGTTCGGCAGGCGCCAGCCGAAGGCGATGCTTCCGGCCCTGAGCGCCAGGGTGACGCCACCGCAGGCTAGCAGCGCGGCGGAGACGGTGCCGAGGGTCGCGAAGACCGCGACCGCCGAGAGCGCACCGGCAAAGGCGGCGGTCACGTAGAGCTCGCCCTGCCGGAGTACCAGCGGCAGCTCGTTGCAGACCACGTCGCGCATCAGCCCGCCGAAGCAGCCGGTGGCGACACCCATGATCACCGCGATCGGCGGCGTCGCGCCCTCGTTCCAGGCCACCAGCACCCCCGCGGGCACCGCCACCGCCAGCGCCAGCGCGTCGAGCCAGAGGATCGCCCGGTAGCGCGATTCGATATGGGGCGCGGCGAAGAACACCAGGATCGCCGCGAGGCAGGCCACGCCGACATAGGCCGCGTTGCCGACCCAGAACACCGGCGTGCGGTCGAGGATCACGTCGCGCAGGGTGCCGCCGCCGACCGCCGTGAGGCAGCCGATGAAGAGAAATCCGACGATGTCGAGCTGCGCCCGCGAGGCGACCAGCGCCCCGGTCAGCGCGAAGACGAAGACCGAGCCGAAATCGAGCGCCTGCGCGGCGGTCACGCCCGCGTCACCCGGCCGCGCGCTCGGGTCGGAAAGGGGCCATGCCCTCGCGGGCGAGGGCATCGGCGCGTTCGTTCTCCGGGTGGCCGGCGTGGCCCTTCACCCATTCCCAGGCCACTTCGTGTCGGCCGGCCACCGCATCGAGGCGGCGCCACAGATCCTCGTTCCTGACCGGCTTGCGGTCGGCGGTCCGCCAGCCGTTGCGCTTCCAGCCGTGGATCCAGCGCGTGACGCCGTCGCGCAGATAGGCGCTGTCGGTGACGACGGTCAGCCGCGAGGGCCGCTCCAGGGCTTCGAGCGCCGCGATCGCCGCCATCAGCTCCATGCGGTTGTTCGTCGTCGCCGGCTCGCCCCCCGAGAGCTCGCGCTCCTTCAGGATCTCGGTCCCGTCCCGGGCGACCAAGACGGCGCCCCAGCCGCCGGGGCCGGGATTTCCCGAACAGGCGCCATCGGTATAGGCGAAGAGCTCAGCCATAGAGCGCGCCGGTCAGCAGCGCCGCGATGACGCCCGCCGTCAGCGGCAGCCGGAGTGTCAGCCAGTAGTCGGGCGTCACCCCCACCCGCTGGAAGACCACGTCGATCGCCTGCAGCGCGACGAAGCCGAAGGCGAGGCGAAGGCAGCCGATGGCGGGTTCGGGACGGATGGCGAGAAACGCCAGCAAGGCCGGAACCGCGGAGGCCGCCAGCAGGATCAGCGTGGGCCGGCGATCGGGCGCCGAGGCGAATCCCCAGAGGCATCCGCCCATGAAGCCGAGGATCACCGCCCCGAAGCTCTCGAGGATCACCACGCCGCCGGAGGGATCGGGGGGAAAGAACCCGAAGGTAGGCAGCGTCCCGGCCTCGAGGAAGAGCATCGCCACGCCCCAGGCGAAGGGGACGAGGCCCGCGGCGCCGACCAGCGCGGCGGCGAGGGGCACGCGGGTCATGCCACGGTCTCCCGCAGGATGCGCGGAACCTTGAACTCGACGTTCTCCCGCGCCGTCTCGATGGTGCGCTCGGTCACGTCGTAGCGGCTGCGGAAGGCCGCGACCACCTCCTCGACCAGCACGTCCGGCGCGGAGGCGCCGGCGGTTATGCCGATCGTCGCGAGCCCCGCGAGCCCGGCCCAGTCGATGTCGGCGGCACGCTGGACCAGTTGCGACTTCGCGCAGCCCGCCTTGCGGCCGACCTCGACAAGCCGCTGGGAATTCGAGGAATTCGGGGCGCCGATCACCAGGATAGCCTCGACCAGCGGCGCCATCGCCTTGACCGCCTCCTGCCGGTTGGTCGTGGCGTAGCAGATGTCCTCGCGGCGCGGCACCCGGATGGAGGGAAACCGCGCGACCAGCGCGCGCACGATCTCGGCGGTGTCGTCGACCGACAGCGTGGTCTGGGTGATGAAGGCGAGCCGGTCGGGGTCGCGCGGGCGGAGATGCGCCACGTCGGCGACGGTCTCGACCAGCAGCACCTCGCCCTCGGGCAGCTGGCCCATGGTGCCGATCACCTCCGGATGGCCGGCGTGGCCGATCATGACCATCTGCAGGCCTTCCGCGTGGTGGCGCTCGGCCTCGAGATGCACCTTGGAGACGAGCGGGCAGGTGGCATCGACATAGAGCATGTGGCGCCGTTCGGCCTCGGCCGGAACCGCCTTCGGCACGCCATGCGCCGAGAAGATCACCGGCCGGTCGGTGGGGCATTCGTCGAGGTCCTCGACGAAGACCGCGCCCTTGGCGCGCAGGCCGTCCACGACGAAGCGGTTGTGCACGATCTCGTGGCGCACGTAGACCGGGGCGCCCCATTTCTCCAGCGCCATCTCGACGATGCGGATCGCCCGGTCGACGCCGGCGCAGAAGCCGCGCGGGGCGGCGAGGTAGAGGGTCAGGGGCTCGGCCATGGCGGCGAGGTAGCACGGGCGCGGGGTCAGGAAAAGTCGCGATTCCGGGCTGACGCGCGGGAGGACGGATTTCGCCAGCGTTAACGGGGATTTGGCGGGGCCGGAACCCGGCCGGAACGCGGCTGGAATCCGGCTTGCCATTTTGGCTTGCCGGCTGGGGGGTTAACGGTCGGCGAGCGGATGGCCCGGGGGGTAGCGAGCGCCGAGGGGAAGCGGGGTGCCGGTCTTGCGGCGGGGATTGTCGGGCGAGCAAAGGAACTCGGCGCGGATGGCTTCGGGGTCGGCGAACTCCTGCGCGGCGATGCGGGCGACGAGGGCGTCGAAGCCCTCGGGCGGGGTCTCCCAGCAACTCCAGACATGCCATGGCTCGCCGGTATCGGACACGCCCTCGGGCAGGAGCGTCCCGGCGTTGCCGATCAGATTATCGAGCTGGGCTTGCGTCAGGCCTTGCGCGCTGCGCAGATCCGCAAACTGGGCCGGCGACGCCCGGTTCGATGCGCCGGCCCAGTTTGTTTTCCTGAAGTCGGATAACCGAAGGTCCGCCCTCTCCAGCCGCGCCCACGTGAGGTTCGCCCCCTCCAGCCGCGCCTGCCAGAGGTTCGCCCCCTCCAGCCGCGCCTGCCAGAGGTTCGCCCCCTCCAGCCGCGCCTGCCAGAGGTTCGCCCCCTCCAGCCGCGCCTCGCTGAGGTTCGCCCCCTCCAGCCGCGCCTCGCTGAGGTTCGCCCCCTCCAGCCGCGCC
>CALMSR010000022.1 GCA_937872465.1 uncultured Paracoccaceae bacterium | reverse complement strand
CCTGTTCGAGGTTGCCGCTGAAATCGGCGTGCATCATCACGACGCCGATGGAACCGGCGCCGCCGAAGTCCGGCATGACGATCTGCCGCGCCTGGCTGGCGAGCAGGTATCCGGCCGAATAGGCGTAGTCGGTCAGGATCGCGATCGTCGGCTTCGCGGCCGACAGTTTCCGGATGGCGGTCGCCGTCTCGAAAGCGCCGTTGACCATGCCCCCGAAGGAGTCGATTTCGAACACCACGCCGCCGACGTCTTCGTCGCGGGCGGCGCGGGCGATCTGCACCTGCAGGCCCTGATAGGACGTCTCCCCCGACGAGGCCCCCACCCATGCTCCCTTGTGGACGAGCGTCCCCTCGATCGGAATCACCGCGACGCGGCCGATCATGTCGAAGGGACGCGCGCCGGCGCGATCATAGGCACGACCCAGCCGATCCCCGAGCACGCCGGCAGATGGGCGCCCTGCCGAAAAGGCGACATGGTCGACCGGGCCTTCGCCGTTGACGACGCTGACCGGGAACCCGGTCAGGCGCGGGCCGAGCATCCGAATGACCGTCTCGGCCTTCCTCGGATGATAAAGGTGCGGCTGCTCGAACAAGATCGAGCAGATGCGGTCAAAGGCTGGCATAAGATGCCCTCTCAAACAAAGCGCATGCTCTTGGCATAGCGCCGGCGGCGGCCCTGCGAGGCGGCGCACTCGTTTTCGTACCGTTCGATAAGCTCCCGCAGCCGGGCGGCATTGGCCGCGCTCCATCGGACCTCATCCTCGCCGAAGCGCGTCATGGCCACGCCGCCGCCGGTCGCGATGATCAGTTCGGCCTTCTTGAGTTCCGAGGCGACCTCACACGGATTGTTGATGTCGACGGAAACGCCATTGATCAGCACCGTCGTCATCATGCCCTCTCTTTCTTCCGGGTTTCGTCTTCTTCCCGATCCCCGTCCTTGTTCGAGGCCGGGTTGCGAACGAAGGGCGACGGCATGCCGGCGGCGACATAGCGATCGTGCTCGCGCTGCCGCTGCTCGAAGACTTCGTCCGGATCCTTCCCGAGCTCGGCGCACTCGTCGGCCAGCGTCGAGGTGCCGTTGAAGATGCGCTCGCTCGACGCCTTCGCGCTCTTTCCGTCGTCGGCGGACGGCTTCGCCGGACCCTGCCAAAGCGCCCACGCGAAGCGTTCCCGGTTCGCGGCGAATGCTTCGTATCCGCCCTTCACCTCGATCCTGCTCTCGCCGACTTCCTCGTCCAGCCAGTTTTCGTAAAGAGACTGGCAAGGCGGCGCGGCAATGCGCTCGCGGCGACGGACGACGACTGGCCAGATCGACGAATTCTCCATCCGCACCGACGAATAGGTCGCGTTCTCGTGGTTCATCGTCAGGCCGCCGAACGAGATGCCGATCGCCCGCGCGATGTCGCGCGACAACTCCCTGTTGACCGACAGGAACTCCGGGCTGGGCGTCCGCGTCGAAAGCAGTTCCAGCTTCTCGCCGGGGGCGAGATGGGACACCCGCGGATTGCCGCTGATCGAAATCTCGCCCTCGGCGGCGCGGTCGAGCGCGGCCATGAAGAAATCGCGATAGCTGTCCTTGAACTCCTTGTCCTCGATCGCCTCGATCGCCTCGAAGGCGTCGGCCGAGGGGGAGGCGCTGGTCAGCGCCGCGGCGAACACGGTCTGCAGGATCGCCGTCTGGATCGTCGTGTCGACCAAGGTTTCGCGAAGGATATGCTGGCGGAAAGCCGCCGCGAGGCGGCTGATGCCGCGAACGTCGCCGGCGTCCATCGGATCGAAGACATGCACGACGCGCTGCCGGCCGTCCCTGTCGTAAGCGCGGTGATCGCGCTTCACGATGATTCCCGTTTCCTTCTCCTGAATCCGGTAGGCGACGGGGCGTCCGTTCGGATCGTGGACGACGCCCTGAAAAAGCCCCTCCATCTCGTTCGTGTCCTGCACGAGCTTCGTGGGGTTGACGAGGCAGAGCTTGGTTCCGCTCGTGATTCCATATTGCCGGCGCTGGGCGCGCGGCATGTATTCGATCAGACCGAGACCTTCGCCATAGGCCATATCCCAGCGCAGCATGATGTCGATTTGCTGCGGACCGGAGAACTTGCCCCGGAAGTCGCACTCGCGCGGCTCCCAGAAGTATCGCTTCCACCGCTGCTTGATCGTTTTGACCAGCGCCGCGGTTTCCGCTTCGCTATAGCCGAGATCGCGAAGATCGGGCTGCGGGTTGAGGACCAGCTCGACGCCGACCGTGTCGGCGATCACCTGGTCCGCCGCGCCGCGAAGCTGGCCGGAATTCTGGATCAGGTCGAGCGCGAGGGCGGCGGTGCGTCGCCATACCGCCCGCACGTCGTCCCGGTGCTCCCGCAGGACCGCCGGGCGCGACGAGAGGACGGCCGACCGCGTGTCGCGCAGGTATCCGCTGCGCGGCACCGACGACGAGCGCGCGGCGCTGCCGGCCTTCACTCGGACCCTCGGCTTCTCGGTCATTTACGGTTCTTCCACCTCTGCCGCCGCTGGCGTCGTTTCTCTTCTTCGTCGTCCGCCGGCGGCGGGGCTTGATTGGCTGGGACGATCCGCGTGAGCAAATCCTCTATGTCGCCCTGCACAGCCTCGGGCGGACACTCCCGTTCGGCGTCGTATCGGTCCCAGACCTGGTCGGGCATCGACCGGATGCCGAACTTGATGGCGGCCGCCTCGGCTTGAAGATGCGTGTCGAGGCCCTCGTTCGCCTGCGCCGGATCCTTCACCCACTCGTATTTGACGAAGCCGGACTTCGTGCGCACCGCCTTGCGGCTTTCGGCCGTAAGCTGGCGATAGAACTCGTCCTCGAGGCCGCGCGGCAGGGCCACGAAGCCGCGCTGCAAGGGATCGTCCTTCGCGAGATTGCGATAGAGGCCCATTTTCAAGACCGACGTCGCGAAGTTGAAGAACCGGCGGGAATACCGCTTGACCTTGCCGGTCTTCGTGTTCCGCTCCTTCTTCACCGCGGCGATCAACGGGGCCGACTCGGATGGCACGCCGCGGACCATGATCAGGCGGGACGTGGGGTGCTTCTTCACCCAGCCCCAGACGTCCTCGGTCCATGCGTTGCCGTCGATCGCAACCATGTCGGCATGAATCGGGCGGCCATGCGCATTGCGCCACGTCTGCACCATCAATCCGTCGAGCATGGCGCGGCAACCGTCCTCGCTGATGTGGCCGGGGAAGACCACATATTCGATGACGGCACGGCGGAAGTCGCGGCCCCATGCCACGATCTGCGCCTCGACACGATCCTTCTGGCAGTCGATGCCGATCGTAAGCAGCGGATAGCCGACAGGAATCGAACCGCGCGAATAGAAGGACAAGGCCCCTCTGTCCCGCAGGCTCTCCCATCCCGGCGCCTCGCCGAGCGTCCGGTAGGCGCGGCCGACCGTGTCGTTGAAGAACGTCTGCTCGGACGCCGGGTCGCCCTTGGCGCTCAACCATTCGCGTGCGATCCGCTCGAAGCTCTGCAGGAGCGAATACGCCGACCACAGATGAAAGGAACGATGGACCCGCTTCGCTGCCGGGTTGCCGGCGCGCCAGACTTCCTCGCCTTCCGCTTCCCGCCGCTTGGCCTCGCGGAACATCTGCGGCCGATGAAACTCTTCGATAACGCCGCCGCACCCCTCGGCGACGCATGTGAAATGCGCGCGCTCCGGATGCTTTTCGTCGATCGACTGCTGGAAGTTCTCCCATTCCAGCGTCTGCATTTCGCCACAGTGCGGGCACGGCAGGAAGAGACGTTCCTGACTTCCGTCCTCAAAGTTCCGGGTGATCCTGCATCCCGGCTCGACGAGAGGCGTCGAGATTTTGAAGACCTTCGCGAACTCGTGCGCGCGGGATCGGCTGTCGGCTTGCGTCTCCGGGTCGCCGGCGGCGTTCATCTCCCATTTCGCGAGGTCGTCCTGCACCTGCCGGCGCATGGTGACTTGCGACAGGGAGGCCGGCGAATTGGCCCCCGAGATCTGGATCGCGCCGCGACCGTCGACCCGTTCCTTGTAGAGAACGCTATCCAGACCGTCGCGCGAGCGCATCGGGAAGAGACGAGCGAGCGCCGTCGTGCCTTTCAGCATCGGCGCCAGCTTCATCTTCGACCAACGCTGCGCGTTCGAGTCGGTCGGATGAACGTAAAGAAAGTCGCCGGGGTCCATGTCCATGGACCCGCCGCAGAAGATATTGGCGAGGACAGTGCCGCCAAGCTGCGCCGACTTCGCCAGCGTGACGGTCCTGCAAGGGTCGCTCGGAGACAGCGCCCGCAGGATTTCGTCGAAGTAGAAAAACAGATCGCGGTTATACGGACCCGGCAGCGGGCTTTCGCGCTCCGAAAAGACGATGTTGCGCTCGGCCCATGCCAGATAGTTGACCGGCGGCGGGGGCGTCAGAACCTCGGCCAGCACGTCGTTCGCGATGCGCTCGGCATTGGCGACGACGACCGTCATGGAGGTCATGCTTCGCCGCCTTCCTCGATCACGTATTCCACGGTGGCCGGCACATCCTCGGACTGCTCTTTGACGACCTGGGCGGCCACACCCTTCTTCTCGTTCCGCACCTCCCGCAACAGATGCAGGACGTCGCGCTGGGGAAGGCTGAACTTCCCGGCGATGGCAGAGGCGAAGTCGACGAGCATGGCCGCGTTCACCTCGTCCACCTGCCGCGCGAGCCGCGCCATCTGCGCGCGCACGTCGTCGGCCGGGACCAGTTTCCCTCGGCGGGTCGCCTCTTCGACGGCATCGCGCTCGTTCTTCCGCCGCTCGCTCTTCAGCCGCTCAAGCTGGATCTGGTAGGCGACGTCGTCGGTGCGCAGCGGCGGGGCGGTGCTCGTCGGCTGCTCGGTCGCCGGGGTCGCGCCGAGGAGGCGCGTGCCGATCCCGTTGCCGAGGCTTTGCCCGACGTCGCGCCGCACCTTGATCTGCTCAAGCGCGCGGTCGACGATGATCTTCGCCGAGCGCCCTTCGCCTTCCAGCGCATCCGGCCCGATCTTGCCTTCGGCGATCCATTGGCTCACGCGGCCGGGCGAGACGCCAACTTCACGCGCGAAGTCGCCCTTCGAGAGAACCTGCATTTTAGTGCTCTTTAGGCTCCTCTTTAGGAACGAATTTAGGC
>CALMSR010000021.1 GCA_937872465.1 uncultured Paracoccaceae bacterium | reverse complement strand
CCCGACGATCAGAAACTCCTTGCAAACCGAGCGGCATCCACAAAAGAAGGTTGGACGTCAGACCCATCCCCTCCGCCACTTGCACTCGCGAAAGCGTTCTCCCGATCCGGCTGCGGCCGGATTTTCTCGTTGTTTTCGAGGGTTATGCGGGATGGGCTGAACACTGGCCCTTGCGCCAGGTGGCCCGGAAGCGGTCTCTCTGGGCTGCTATTCTCCGGAGCTCTCGACTGCACAGGTTTGGTGTAGAGCCCGCAAGGGTCTGAAAAGCGGCCATAAAATATCGCTCTGGTCTGAACACTTCGGCCGTAGTCGCATCTGCGGGAAGGAACAGAAATCGAACCTGGCACAGACGTTGGTCGGGTGTCTGATCCGCGCACGCCATGTTCCGGCTTTGTCCCAAGCTGATGCCGTGTTAGCTTTTCGAACAAAATCATTGAGGTGGCAGGTGGCCCAGAAGTCAGACATCGAATGGACGGACGCGACGTGGAACCCGGTGACGGGCTGCACGAAGGTCGGTCCCGGTTGTGACAACTGCTACGCCGAGCGGTTCGCAGAGCGCTGGCGTGGAATCCCGGGACACCCCTACGAGCAGGGCTTTGACCTGACACTCTGGCCGTCGAGGCTGAAGCAGCCCGTGCTCTGGAAAAAGCCGCGGATGATCTTCGTGAACTCGATGAGCGACCTCTTCCACAAGGACATCGACCGTACATTTATCGACGCGGTGTTCGACGCCATGGAGCTGGCGGACTGGCACGTCTACCAAGTGCTGACCAAGCGCAGCTCGCTCATGCGCAACTACGTTCGGAAGCGGTATGATGGAGGGCCGGTCCCTCGGCACATCTGGCTCGGCGTTTCGGTCGAGGACGCCGCACACACGAGCCGGATCGAGCACCTGAAGCAGATCAATTCCGACGCATGCTTTATCTCGTTCGAGCCGCTGCTCGGACCGATCGGGGATGTTGATCTGCTGGGCGTCGCGTGGGCCATCGTCGGGGGGGAGAGCGGGCCTCGGGCACGACCCATGGACGAGAGCTGGGCCCGCCAGCTTCGTGACATCTGCGACCGTGATGATGTGGCGTTCTTCTTCAAGCAATGGGGCGGTGCGCGTCCGAAGTCGGGCGGGCGTCTGCTCGATGGTGAAGAGTGGAACGGCTTTCCGTGGAAGATCGTCCCGAAGCCAATACTCGATGCCTTGCAGCCTGAGCACGCCTGATGCAGCCAAATGTTGAATATTATCAGGGTCGCGAACAATCTTACATCAAGCACCTGTTTCTTCAGAAGTACCTTGAAAGTGCTGCTTACAAACTGTTTCAGGGCAGATCACCTGTTTTCAATTTTGTGGATGCCTTCGCAGGTCCGTGGCGCAATACAGATACGGCGAGGCAAACGGACACCTCCTTCGCACTTGCCCTCGCAACTCTCGAAAATGTTCGCAGCATTCTCGAAGGGATCGGGCTTCGTGGCCTAAAGGTTCGCTTTCGTTTCTGCGAACGCGATACCGATTCTTTCGCAAGGCTCCAAGCCTTTGCTTCCGAAAACTCGAAGTTCGACATCAAGGTTTTTCCGGGGGCATTCGAAGACAACCTCGGCGCCATTGAAGCGGCTTGTCGGGACATCAGCGGCAGTTTCACCTTCACCTTCGTCGATCCGACAGGATGGGACGTCGACTCGCGCCCGATATTTACATTCCTGAAAGCCCTGCGTGGTGAAGTCCTGTTCAACTTCATGTCGGAACACGTAAACAGGCACGCCGGCTGGGATGGTGTAGCCGCCTCAGTTGGGCGCTTCCTTGCCGATCCAGACTGGAGATCGGCTTTCGAGGCACTGCCCGACGACTCGAACGAGTCGAAGATCCTGAAGCTGCTCAAGAAAAGGATGGAAGCTGCCGGAGCTGCGACATGGCTGCCCGACTTCGCGATCCGCAAGCCGCGCGAGAACCGCATCAAGATGCGCCTTATTCTCGGAACGCACAGCGCCCATGGGGTCGAGGTCTTCCGAACTGTGCAGCAGAAGGTTGAGAAGGAAGGGTTCAGGGTTCGTCAAAACATCCGGACGGCCGAGACAGGACAGTTATCGTTGTCGGACGATCTTTTCCTCGAGTTAGACGCGAGCCGAGAGGGCGTCGGTTGCCCTGCCATGGTCGGCTGGGCCAGTGAAACAGTCCTCAGAGCCGTGTCCGCTCGGCCAGGCATCGCCTTTGAGAGGCTCGCACCGGACGTGATGGGACAAGTCCCCGTCCGGACCACTCATCTGAACAGGATCGTAATGGACCAGCGGAAGGCCGGGTTGCTGCAGTTCGACGTCCCATCTGGCAAGCGCACGCCCCTTCCCGGCACAGTGATTTATCCTGGTTCCAGAGAGTGAACTTGTAGCCGATCACGCGGCCACCGGGACTCCATTGAAGATCTCGTGAAGCATGGCTGGGATCAGGGCCTCTACATCCAGAGCAGTGCTGGCGCGGATGGCGCGGGCTTCGCGGGACTTCGCATGCAGACGGTCGAACCATTCCTGGCGGTCGATCGGTGGCGTCGGAACTGTGATTGCCTCCAGTGCTCCTTGCCCCAGAGTGCGGTTCCTGTCGGCACTTCCGGGCGATGCGGATTGGACCTTGCCCAGACCTTCAGAGGTCTGGAGGTAGAACCAGATGAAATCGGCCGTCGCGAGCCCCTGAGTGGGAACGCATGTCAGGTAGCGGTGCGAGCCGACCCGCCCATGATCATCGGGGCCAGCCACCGCGAAGGCCCCCTCCCAACGCGCTGTTCCACACCACGCACAAGAACCTCGCGGGCACCGGGACGGCGCTGGCGGTGGATGCGGTGGGGGCGGCGCGCGCCGCGATGGCCAAGCAGACCGGCCTCGACAAGAAAACGGTGCTGAACGTCCGCCCCGCCTTCCTGATCGTGCCCGCCTCGCTGGAGCTGAAGGCCGAGCAGCTGGTCGCCCAGAACCTCGTGCCCGCCGCGACGTCCAGCGTCGTGCCGCAGTCGATCCGCACCCTCGCGCCGATCAGCGAGCCGCGCCTCGACGCCGCCAGCGAGACCGCCTGGTATCTGGCGGCCAGCCCGAACCAGATCGACACCATCGAGTACGCCTATCTCGAGGGCCAGCAGGGCGCCTACATCGAGACTCGCAACGGCTTCGACGTCGACGGCGTCGAGATCAAGTGCCGCCTTGATTTCGGCGCCAAGGCGATCGACTGGCGCGGCCTCTACAAGAACCCGGGCGCGTAACCCGCACCCCATGCTGAACCTGACACACGGGCGGTCCTGACGGGCCGCCCTTCGTCTTTCCACGAGGATCCCCATCATGAAAACCTACGTCCAGCCCGGCAACACCATCACCCTGACCGCGCCCTACGCCGTCGCTTCCGGCGATGGCCTACTCGTTGGCTCCATCTTCGGCATCGCCGCCGGAGCGTCCGCCCTCGGCGAGCCCGTCGAGACCGCACTCGTCGGCGTATTCGACATCACCAAGGTCGGCTCCCAGGCATGGACCGTCGGCGCCAAGGTCTATTGGGACGACACGAACAAGCGCACCACGACCGTCGCGACCGACAACACGCTCATCGGCGTGGCCATCGAGGCGGTGGCGAGCGGCGCGGGCGACACCATCGGCCGGGTGCGCCTGAACCCGACGTTCTGATGAGCGCCTTCGCCGCCGCCGTGGGCGCGCTCTTCGCCGATTCGAACATCGGACGGGAGGCGGTCTATATCGCCGACGGCGGCGCGCCCGTGTTGGTGCGTGCCGTCGCCCGGCGTGCGGACGCGATCAGCGACTTCGGCGATGCGCGGCTCTGGTCCGAGACCACCCGGATCGACCTGCGTGTCGCCGAGGTGGCAAACCCACGCCCCGGCGACCGCATCGAGATCGAAGGCGACGCCTTCCTCATTCAGGGCGAGCCCGTCGGCGACCGCGAGCGGCTGGTCTGGACCGTCGATCTGAGGCCCGCGTGATGGCCATGAAACTGAAGCTCGACATCGATCCCGACATCGTCGCGATGATGGCGGCCGAAGTGGCGGCGGGCGAACGCGCGGTGACGTCCGCCATGCGCGAGTCCGGGACCGGGCTGAAGACGGCCTGGCGCTTCCAGATCACCGGCGCGGGACTCGGCACACGGCTCGCCAACTCGATCCGAAGCCAGAACTTCCCGAGGTCGGGCGAAAGCCTGGACGCGGCAGCTCTCGTCTGGTCCAAGGCGCCAGTGATCGTCGGCGCGCATGACACCGGCCCGCTGATCCGCTCGAAGAACGGGTTCTGGCTGGCGATCCCGCTGCCCGCTGCAGGCAAATCCCTGCGTGGGGGCAGGATCACGCCCGGCGAATGGGAACGGCGACGCGGCCTGCGCCTGCGCTTCGTCTATCGCCAGATGGGCCCCAGCCTGCTGGTAGCGGAGGGACGGCTGAACACGAAGGGTCAGGCGGTAGTGTCGCGCTCCAAGACCGGGCGCGGAAAGGTCACCGCGCCGATCTTCCTGCTCGTGCCGCAGGTCAAGCTGCCGAAGCGGCTGGACTTGGCGCGGGATGCAGACCGGGCGTTGGACAGCGTGCCGGGGCTGATCGTGGCAAATTGGATTGAGGATAGATTGTGATGTCTGCTGTCCGGGCTATTCCGCAGCGCCTTGCGGGTCTCTTTCGCGCGACTCGAGATCGCGCCGCGCCACGGCGAGTATTGATCGGGACAGCTCGTGAAGTTGGTCGGCAGCCAATCGGTTGATCTGCCAGAACAGGCGTCGCTCCAGGACCTTGCCGGGCACAAGCTCGACAAGCTCACCGCGGTCCAGATGGTGCCTCGCGAGCTGGAACGGATTGAGCGCCCATCCCATGCCGGCGAGGCTTCCTTCAAGGAAGCTCTGCGTCGAGGGGAGCCAGTGGGTGGGGAAGGCGAGATCGTGCCCGAAGACCTCTCGAGCCCAGACATTCTGAAGCCGGTCCTTCTGGTTGAAGGTGAGAGCAGGCGCACGCTGGAAAGCCTCCTCCGTGAGACCTTGCGGGAAGTATCGCGCCACGAAGTCAGGACTAGCCGTAGCCAGGTAGCTGAGCGATCCGAGGGGCGTGACCCGACATCCCTGCACGGGTCTTTCCAGCGAGGTAACGGCGGCAAGTACCCGGCCGCGTCGCAGCCAGTCCGCTGTATGGTCCTCGTCGTCGATCGCGACGTTCACGAGGTAGTCGGTGGTCCTCGTGAAGGAGGCGATGGCCTCGAGAAACCAGGTCCCGAGACTGTCGGCGTTCGTGGCCACGTTAACGGTTACCCGCTGAGCGGCTCCTTCGGAGCCGGAGAACTCGGGCAACTGCTCCATGAGGTCCTTCTCGAGCATGCCAACGCGGTCCATGTGCCGGCAAAGCGCGAGGCCCTTGTCCGTGGCCGTGCAGGGCGTGCCTCGTTCGATGAGCACCGCGCCGAGGCGCTCTTCGAGATGCTTGACGCGCTGCGAGATGGCGGACGGCGTCACATGGAGTGATGCCGCAGCCCGTTCGAAACTCCCGGTCCTGACGACCGCGGCAACGGCGCGGAGGGCCGCGTAGTCGATCATGATTCAGTTTTCCTTCATCAGGCTCAGCATCCTTAATTTGTCTAATCCGTCATATCATCGTAGCTCAAGGCGAAACCCTTCGAATGGGACGCCCGCCAATGGACCTCGCCGTTTTCTTCACCGGAATGATGATGAGCCTCAGCCTCATCGTGGCCATCGGAGCGCAGAACGCCTTCGTGCTGCGGCAAGGTTTGCGCGGCGAACATGTCCTCCCCGTCTGTCTGGCCTGCGCGATCTCGGACGCGATCCTCATCACCGTGGGCGTGACCAGCTTCCGTAGCGTCTCGGAGTGGTTGCCCTGGCTCGAGCCTGTGATGCGCTACGGCGGCGCCGCCTTCCTGGTCTGGTATGGCCTGAAGAGCCTTCGCTCGGCGCTACGCTCGAACGAGGCGCTGGCGGCTGATGTCTCGCTGGCGACGACCGATCTTTTCCGCACGCTGGTCGCTTGCCTCGCCATCACCTGGCTGAACCCGCATGTGTATCTCGACACGGTCGTCCTGCTGGGCACCATCTCCACCCAGTTCACGGACAGCCAAGGGTCCTTCGCGATCGGCGCGATCCTCGGATCGTTCGTCTTCTTCTTCGCCCTCGGCTACGGTGCCATCAAACTGCGCCCGGTGTTCGAGCGACCGGCGGCCTGGCGCATTCTCGAAACGCTCATCGCGCTGGTGATGTGGCTTATCGCCTTCAAGTTGCTGGCCGGAACCTGAGAGTATCCTCGATGGAGAACATCAACCATCTGCTCGTCGTCTTCATCGCCTACGTGATTGCGGCCGGAAGCCCCGGTCCGAGCACCCTTCGGATCATGGGTGTGGCGATGAACCATGGTCGGCAGGCCGGGCTGGCGCTGGCCGCGGGCGTCATCTCCGGATCGCTGTTCTGGGGGCTGTCTGCGGCCACTGGTGTTTCCGCGTTGCTCGCGCGCTATGCCGAGGCCCTGATCGTCCTGAAGATCTTCGGCGGCATATACCTGCTCTACCTCGCGGTGCGTGCGGCCCGAAACGCGATGACGCCCGACACCGCGCCCTCAACCGGCCCCGCACGAGCTGACACTCCTCCGTCCCCTGCCGCCCTCTATCGCCATGGATTGATCATGCATCTGGCCAACCCGAAGGCCGTGCTGGCCTGGATCGCCCTCGTCACGCTCGGCCTGGGCGCCGAGGCGTCCTGGCATGACGTGGCCACCATTCTGGCAGGCTGCGCGGTCCTGAGTGTGACGATCTTCGGCGGCTACGCGCTCGTGTTCTCGACGGCGCCGATGATCAGCCTCTACCGCCGCGCCCGGCGCGGGATCGAAGGCGTCCTGGCCGTCTTCTTCGGGTTGGCCGGCCTGCGCCTGCTATCTTCACGCGTTTGAGGGAGATGCTCGGATGAACTTGTTTACAGGCCTCTCAGCCTTTCCTCTCACGCCCACCGACGAAGAAGGGCAGCTGGAGCCCAAGCTTCTGCAACGCTTCCTCGAGCCCATCGTGGCAGCAGGTGCGGATTCCATCGGGCTCCTCGGCAGCACCGGCGGATACGCCTACCTGACGCCGGAGGCGCGCAAGCGCACGCTGCGGGCCGCCGTGGAGTGCGTGGCGGGCCGGACGCCGCTCATCATCGGTGTCGGCGCCCTTACGACCGATGTCGCCGAGGACCTCGCGCGAGACGCCCGGAAAGCCGGCGCAGACGGCCTGCTTCTCGCGCCCATGTCCTACCAACCGCTGACCGACGACGAGGTCTTCCGGCATTTCGAGGCCGTCGCCGCGGCCGGCGAGCTGCCGCTGTGCATCTACAACAACCCGGGCACCACGAAATTCACCTTCAGCCCGGACCTTATCGCGCGCGTCGCCAGGATCCCGAACGTGGCCGCCGTGAAGATGCCGCTACCGGCGGACGGAGACTATGCCACCGAGCTGCGTCGCTTGCAGGAGAGGACTCCGGAGGGTTTCGCCATCGGCTACAGCGGCGACTGGGGCGCAAAGGACGCGCTGCTCGCCGGTGGCGCCTGCTGGTACAGCGTCGTGGCCGGTCTCCTGCCGGAGCCCGCCGTGGCGCTCACCCGCGCTGCGCAGTCCGGAGATGCGGCCGAGGCCGATCGCATCGACTGCGTCTTTGGCCCCCTTTGGGCGCTCTTCCGTGAGTTCGGGAGCTTCCGGGTGATGTTCGCCATCGCTGAGGTTCTCGGTTATGGGCGTCTCACTCCGCCGCGTCCGGTCCTCCCGCTGGAGGAACCAAACCGGCAAAGGGTCGAGTTGACCTTGCGTCCGCTTCTCGATGCCGTCTGAGGCCTGAGAGGCCAATCGTTCAGGCGGTCGTCTGACCGGTCGCCACCGTTTCGGACATGATCCATTTGGCGATGCGGCGAGCCGGAACTGGTCGAAATAACCGTCTCTGTACTCGCGGCCTGGTAGGAAATCATGCCCACCACCCGCGAAACCATCCTCGCCGCGCTGCACGCGCGGCTTTCGGCGCTGGCCGCCACCGCGCTGCGCGGCGAGGTGCTGCCCGAGCGCGTGCCAGCCGAGGGTCTGCTGATCCTGCGCGACGGGGAACCCGGTGAGCCGGAGGTGACGCTGTCGCCATTGGCCTATCACTATCAGCACCGCGCCGAGATCGAGGCGGTCGTGCAAGGCGCCGACCGTGACGTCCTATTCGACACGCTGACTGCCAGCATCGGCACGGCGCTCGCCGCCGACCGGACGCTGGGCGGGCTTTGCGACTGGGTCGAGGCGGAAGCGCCACGGCCCGTCGAACTGCCCGTCGAGGGCGCGGCCAGCCTGAAGGCCGCCGTGATCCCGGTGGTGCTGCATTATTCCACGGCCGATCCGCTCGGCTGATCCCGACAACCCGAGGAGAACACCATGGCACGAGCCCAGGGGGCGCGGGCGCTGATGGCGCTTGCGTTCGAAACGACCTATGGAACGCCGCCCGCCAGCGGCTTCACCCGCATGCCCTTCGCCAGCACGTCGCTCGGCGCCGAGCAGCCGCAGCTGAACTCGGAACTGCTCGGCTACGGCCGCGATCCGCTGGCGCCAATCAAGGACGCGGTCACGGCCGACGGCGATGTCGTCGTGCCGCTCGACGCCGAGGCGTTCGGCTTCTGGCTGAAGGCGGCGTTCGGCGCGCCCACGACCACGGGTGTGGAAGCGCCCTACAGCCACGAGTTCCAGTCGGGGTCCTGGACGCTGCCCAGCATGTCGATCGAGACCGGCATGCCGGAGGTGCCGCGCTACGCGATGTATTCCGGCTGCGTCCTCGACCAGATCACTTGGCAGATGCAGCGCTCGGGCCTCCTGACGGCAACCGCGCGGCTGGTGGCGCAGGGCGAGACGGTGGGCACGACGACGAGCGCCGGAACGCCGGCCTCGCTCGAGCTGAAGCGCTTCGGGCATTTCAATGGCGCGATCACCCGCAACGGCACGGCGCTCGGCAACGTGGTCTCGGCCGAGATCACCTATGCCAACAACCTCGACCGGATCGAGACCATCCGCTCCGACGGCCGCATCGACGGTGCGGACCCGTCCATCGCGGCGCTCACGGGTCGGATCGAGGTGCGCTTCGCCGACCAGACGCTGGTGACGCAGGCGATCAACGGCGAGGCCTGCGAGATGGAGTTCGCCTACGTCCTGCCGTCCGGCGAGAGCTTCACCTTCACCGTGCACGCCGTCTACCTGCCGCGCCCGCGCATCGAGATCTCCGGGCCGCAGGGCGTGCAGGCGACCTTCGACTGGCAGGCCGCGCGCGACAGCGTCGTCGGCCGTATGTGCACCGCAACCCTCGTGAACGATGTGGAGACGTATTGATGCTGACTCTCGACCTGACCAACACCCCGCGCTGGCATGACCTCGCGCCCGGCATCCGGGTGCAGCTGCGTCCGCTCACCACCGCGCTGATGGTGGCGACGCGCAGCGACCCCGTAGTGGAGGCGGTCCCCGAGGAGGCTTCCGACGAGGAACGTGCGGTCGCCTTCGCTAAGGCGCTCGCGCGCCGCGCCGTGCTCGCTTGGGAGGGTATCGGCGATGCCGACGGCAAGCCGATTGATCCCAGCCCAGAGGCCGTCGACGCGCTGCTCGATGTCTGGCCGATCTTCGAAGTCTTCCAGCTGACCTACGTCTCGAAGGGCCTGCTGCTGGAGCAGGAAAAAAACGTCTCCGCGCTCTCGCTGAATGGTCCTTCGGCGGGGGCGAGCGGTACTGCGAAGCCTGCGCGCAAGCCTGCCCGGACTGCCCGGCGCGGCTGAACCGTCCGGAAACTCCGGAGGGTTGGCAGGTCTGGGATCTCGTCGGCCGTCTCGGCGGTCAACTCCGCGTGCTGCCCGGCGCCGTCGTTGGCTGGGATCTGAGTGCAGCCCTTGCGCTTGGCGATGCCCTTGGCGTGCCGCCCGCCGCCGCCGCCGAACTGCTGCCCGTCATCGAAGCGGTGATGGTGGCGAAGCTCAACGAACAGATGGAACGCCCCGATGGCTGAGAAGCGTGTGTCCGTCCGCCTCGCCGCGGTCGGCGGGCGACAGGTCCGCGCCGAACTGGAAGGCGTGGGCGAGGCTGGCGCACGCGGGTTCGGACGGCTCAGCCGCGAGATGGAAGCGGCGAACGCCCGGCTCGCCGGCTTCGCGCGCCGAGTGCGCGTGGCGGCTGCAGCTGCGGTCGCTGCCGCCACGGCTGCCGGCGTTGCCATGGTCCGGTCCGGGCTCCAGACGGTCGATGCGCAGGCGAAGCTGGCGCAGTCGCTCGGCACCACGGTCGCGTCGATCCAGACGCTGGAACGCGCGGGCGAACTGGCGGGCGTGTCGATGTCCGGCATCGAGCAGGCCACCAAGGATCTGACGCGCCGTCTCAGCCAGGCGGCCGCCGGGACCGGCCCCGCTGCCGACGCGCTCGATCGGCTTGGCCTTTCCGCAACCGACCTGATCGCGCTGCCGCTGGACCAGCGCGTGGGCGCGATCAACGCGGCCATCGAGAGCTTCGTGCCTGCCGCCGAGCGCGCGGCGGTCGCGGGCCAGCTCTTCGGCGAGGAAGGCTCCATCGCCATGTCGCGGATCGACACCGCGACGCTGAGGCAGGCGACCGAGGATGTCCTCGCCTTCGGGGTCGTCGTTTCCGAACAGGATGCCGACCAGATCGAGCGGACCAACGATGCAATCTCCCGCCTCGGGCTGATCTGGCGCGGGCTGTCCAACCAGCTGGCGGTCGCCGCGGCCCCTTCGCTCGAAGCCGTCGCCAACGCCATGGCGGCGGTCGCCAGCCGTACCGGGCCGCTCGGCATCGCGATCCGCGGCCTCTTCGACAATATCGGCCGCCTGACCACCTATGCCGCGACCTTCGCCGCCTTCCTCGCGGGACGCTGGGTGGCTGGCATGGCCGCTGCAGCGCTGTCCGTGCGCGGCCTCGCCACGGCGCTCGTCGTCCTGCGCGGCGCGTTGATCCGCACCGGTATCGGCGCGCTGATCGTCGGCGCGGGCGAGTTGGTCTATCAGTTCACCCGTCTCGTCTCTGGTGCGGGCGGCTTCGGTGAAGCAATGTCGCTTCTGAAGGATCTCGCCGTCGAGGTCGGGGAGCGGATCAAGATGGGCG
>CALMSR010000020.1 GCA_937872465.1 uncultured Paracoccaceae bacterium | reverse complement strand
CGAGAATGTCGGTCTCGGTGATGCGGTCGGAGGTCAGCACGCCCTCGGCGTCCTGAGCGTCGACGGAGAGGTCCGATCCCGAGCGCACCTCGGATGCCGTGAGCCCGCTTTCCGGCTCGAAGTCAGTCCCGTCGAATCTGAGCGTCCGGTCGTGATCGGTGAAGCCGAAACTCGCGCCATCGGCGCGCGCGATCCGCCAGCACCAGGCAAGCGTCGTCGTACCCTCGTCGAGATGGGCCTGCAGGGCGGGATCGAGTGTCTTCATCGGCGCAGTTCCAGCAGCGGAATTGAAGTGATCGAGCCGAGCCGCTCGTGGTCGAGCGTCACGTCGAGCGCATCGGTGTCGAAGCGGACCGGCACGTCGAACTCGAAGCCCGCAGTGATCGCGACGCCGGAGCCCGGCGCCGCGGTGAAGGTCACGACGCCGGTCGTCGTGTCAGCGGTCCAGCCGCCGAGCTGCTCCGCGCCGTCGAGGGCGACGCGCACCGTGCCCGCGACGGGCTTGGTGATCGTCCGCACCCATGTCTGGCTACCCGAGGCGTAGCGCTTCACCAGCTGGAAGGCGGTCATCGTGCCGTCGCCGGTGCCGATCGCCTGGTCGGTGGACGCTGGCGTCTGGGACGGCAGGCACGATTTGTAATCGCCCCAGTCCTTGAACCGGAAGCCATGCAGGCGGCCGTTCCGCGCCTCGAAGAAGGCGACCACCGTCGCCAGATCGTCCGCGCGGCGGATGCCGTAGGCGACATCGTAGCGGCGTCGCGAGTTGGCCCAGCTGGCGTTGCGCTCCTCGTCGCCCGAGGCGAGCTCGACGATCTGCGTGCGCCGCTCGGGCCCGCCGCGCGCGCCGCGGCTGATATTGTCGGGAAACCGGACCTCGTGAAACGCCATCACATGCCCCTCCGCCCGAGCGACACGGCGCGGGCGATGTCGGCAGCGACCTGTGTGCGGGACTGCCGGAAGCTTTCGGCGTCGCGCGCCGTGATCGTGACGTTGACGCCGCCTGCGCCGTAGCTTTGCGCCTCTCGCCGCGACAGCACCCGCTCACCGCGCTGCAGGATCGCGGGCACCTCGTCGTGGCGTAGCCCCGCCATGCCGCCTGAATGCATTCGCGGGGCGGCGGCGAAAGCCATGGCCGAGACCAAGCGTGAGGGCCCGGCCGATCCGACCATCCCGCCCGCATGCAGGACGTTGGCGAAGATGCCGCCAGCACCAGCGAAGACACCCGAGAGTGCATTGGCGATCGGCCCGAGGATGAACCGCCGCGCCGCCAGCTGGGCGAGATCGGCCAGCAGCGACGTCACCAGATCGCGGAAGTTCAACTTGCCGGTCCGCACGAACTGGCCGACTGCGTTCTCGGCCGACTGGAAAGCGCCGACCAGACTCTGGCCGATATCGCCGCCGATCTCGCGCGCCTTGCTGGCGTAGTCCGACAGCGCCGTTGTGACCGCCCGCCAACCGGTGACGGCGGCCTCGGTGTCGGGCGCCGCCGCAGCGGCGGCAGCCCCGGCCGCCGCGCCTGCACCTGTCGCGGCGCGTCCGGCGTCGCCGAGCGCCGTCTCCAGCCGCTCCGCCGCAGCGGTCGTCTCGGCCAAAGCGTCGGCGCCGTCCCCGTCTGTGCCTCGGACTGCGTCGCGCAGCGCCTGCCAGCTTTCGAGCGGCGCGCGGGCCCCTTCGGCCAGGTCGCGCGCCGCGCCGCGATAGAGGTTCGCGGACTCGAGCGCCCGGTTCGCCGCCTCGGTCAGGCCAAGATCGGGCGCGGTCAGCGGATTGTCCTCGAAGGCCCGGTCGAACGCTGTCTGCGCTGCCGTGGTTGCGGCTGTCGCCGCCCCTTCGAAGCGGTTCTCGATCTCGCCGAGGTCGAGGTCCGGCACCAGCGAGATGCGCCGCTCCGACCCGAGCGCTTCCAGCCCCTGGTTGATGCCGCCGATGAAGCCGTTGATGCGCGAGACCACGCCGTTCAGCATCGCCTCGACGCCGTCGACCAGGCTGTTGGCCGCCTGGAACGCCAGATCGCCGATGGCGGCGGGCAGCAGGCCCCAGATCGCCTTGATCGCCTCGTAAGCGCCCTCGAATGTATTCGCCGCCGTGTTGCCGAAGCCCACCACGCTCTCGATGGCGCTCTGCATCCCCGTCGCGGCGTCGGCCTTCAGGTCGAAGAACATCGCCGTGGCGGCTGCGCCCGCCGCCGCCGCACCCATCCTGATGCGTTCCCAGACCTCGACCGCGAGGTCCTTCAGGAGGGACATCGCCTCGCCGAAGCCGCCCGCACCGGAGACGAGGCGCGTGAACTGATAGACGAGCTCGCCAGCGCCGACGATCAGCGCCCCGATGCCGGTGCGGATCAGTGCGCCGCGCAGGACGACCAGCGCCGTGGCGAGGCCCCGAACGGAGAGCGCTGCAGCGGCCATGCCCGCGACCCAGCGTCCCGCGAGGAAGGCCGCGAAAGTGGCGGCATAGGTGGTCAGGCGGCCGATGTTGTCGAAGAGCCCGCGGATCGCGATACCGAGCGGACCGGTGCGGCTGGCGACCGCGGCCATCGCGTCGGCGACGGCTTCCAGTGCAGGCGCTGCGGCGACCGCCAGCTGGTTCGACAGCCCGCGCCAGACCAGCCCGAGCCGGGAGATCGCGTCGTTCGTCCGCTCGATCTGGTCGGCATCCTGCTCGGAGACGACGACGCCGAAGGCGCGCACATCCTCGGTCGCCTGGCGCAACGTCGCGGTGTCGATCCGCGACATCGCGATGGAGCCTTCCTCGCCGAAAAGCTGGCCCGCGACGGCCGCGCGTTCTGCGGCGGGCACGAAGCTCTCGATGGCCGCGTTGATGGCGCCGACGCGCTGGTCCAGCGGCAGCGCGATCAGCTCGTTGGCCGAAAGCCCGAGCCGGTCCAGCGCATCGGCGGCGGGGCCGGTCCCGGCGGCCGCCTGGCTCAGACGGCGCGTCAGATCCTTGGTGGCCTGCTCGATGCCGGACATCGAGACACCCGCCAGCTCGCCCGCGCGCTCCAGCGTCTGGATAGAGGCGACGGTGGTGCCGAGCGACTGCGCGAGCTTCGCCTGCGCATCGACCGTCTGGAGGCCGGAGCGGATCATCGCTACGCCCGCGGCGGTCGCAGCGGCAACTGCGGCAGCGGCGGCAACACGCACCCGGCGCGCGAAGCCGGCGAGACGGGCGTTGGCCACCTCCATCTCGCGGCTCAGCCGTCCGAACCCGCGTGACCCGGCTTCGCCGACGCCTTCCAGCTCGGCGCGCACCTGCCGTCCGCCCACGGCCGCGAGGCGGACGCTGACCCTCTTCTCAGCCATGGGAGTGATCCATCTGTTCGTTGAGCTTGGCCACCATCACCGCTTCGATGACGGGCAACAGTTCAGCCATGGCGAGCGGCGGCACACCGAGCGCGTCACCGAGCGCCAGCGCTGCCGACATGTCCCAGCCGATCACCGCACCGGGCAGGACGCGCAGCTGGCCGCCGAGGCGGCCGACAAGGTCCCAGACCTGCCAGCCCTCATGGGTGAGTGGCCGGTTCAGCCGCGCCGGGCAGTCCGGGCAGGCTTGCGCGCAGGCTTGGCAGTATCGCTCGCCCCCGCCGAAGGACCATTCGGCGAAGGCGCGGAGGCGTTTTTTTCCTGCTCCAGCAGCAGACCCTTCGAGACATAGGTCAGCTGGAAAGCCTCGAAGATTGGCCAGACGTCGAGCAGCGCGTCGATGGCCTCGGGTCTGGGATCGATCGGCTTGCCGTCCGCATCTCCGATGCCCTCCCAGGCAAGCACCGCCCGCCGCGCCAGCGCCTTGGCGAAGGCGACGGCGCGCTCCTCGTCCAGTGCGTCCGCCGGAACCGCTTCGACAGCCGGGTCACTGCGCGTCGCCACCATCAGCGCGGTGGTCAGCGGTCGCAGCTGCACCCGGACGCCGGGGGCGAGGTCGTGCCAGCGCGGCGCGTTGGTCAGGTCGAGCGTCAGCATTGTCAGTATGTCTCCACATCGTTCACGAGGATTGCCGTGCACATCCGGCCGACCACGCTGTCGCGCGCCGCCTGCCAGTCGAAGGTGGCCTGCACGCCCTGCGGTCCGGAGATCTCGATGCGAGGGCGCGGCAGGTAGACGGCGTGCACGGTGAAGGTAAAACTCTCGCCCGAGGGCAGGACGTAGGCGAATTCCATCTCGCAGGGATCGCCGTTGATCGCCTGCGTCACGAGCGTCTGGTCGGCGAAGCGCACCTCGATCCGGCCCGTGAGCGCGGCGATGGATGGGTCCGCACCGTCGATGCGGCCGTCAGAGCGGATGGTCTCGATGCGGTCGAGGTTGTTGGCATAGGTGATATCAGCCGAGACCACGTTGCCGAGGGCGGTGCCGTTGCGGGTGATCGCCCCGTTGAAATGTCCGAACCGCTTCAGCTCCAGCGCGGCGGGCGTTCCTGCGCTCGTGGTCGTGCCGACCGTCTCGCCCTGCGCCACCAGCCGCGCGGTCGCCGTCAGCAGCCCCGAGCGCTGCATCTGCCAGGTGATCTGGTCGAGGACGCAGCCGGAATACATCGCGTAGCGCGGCACCTCGGGCATCCCGGTCTCGATGGACATGCTGGGCAGCGTCCAGGAGCCCGATTGGAACTCGTGGCTGTACGGGGCCTCCGCACCGGTGGTCGTCGGTATTCCGAAGGCCGCCTTCAGCCAGAAGCCGAAGGCCTCGGCGTCGAGCGGCACGACGACATCGCCATCGGCCGTCACCGCGTCCTTTATCGGCGCCAGCGGGTCGCGGCCGTAGCCGAGCAGCTCCGAGTTCAGCAGCGGTTGCTCCGCCCCCAGCCAGGTACTGGCGAAGGGCATGCGGGTGAAGCCGCTGGCGGGCGGCGTTCCATAGGTCGTCTCGAACGCAAGCGCCATCAGCGCCCGCGCCCCCTGGGCTCGTGCCATGGTGTTCTCCTCGGGTTGTCGGGGTCAGGCCAGCTGATCGGCCGTGGAATAGTGCAGGATCACCGGGATCACGGCGGCCTTCAGGCTGGCCACGCCCTCGACCGGCAGGTCCACAGGGCGCGGCGCTTCGGCCTCGACCCAGTCGCAGAGGCCGCCCAGCGTGCGGTCGGCGGCGAGCGCCGTGCCGATGCTGGCGATCAGCGTGTCGAAGGTGGCGTCACGGTCCGCGCCCTGCACGACCGCCTCGATCTCGGCCCGATGCTCGTAGTGGTAGCGCATTGGCGACAGCGTGACATCAGGCTCGCCCGGCTCGCCGTCGCGCAGGATCAGCAGGCCCTCGGCCGGCACGCGCTCGGGCAGCACCTCGCCGCGCAGGGCAGTGGCGGGCAGCGCCGAGAGCCGCGCGTGCAGCGCGGCAAGGATGGTTTCGCGTGGGGTGGGCATCCCGATCCGTCCTCGGCAGTCATTGCGCACGCGGTTCCGTTCTAGCGCCGGGCAAAAAGTGGCGATACGGTCACGGCATGTGCAATGCCGTAGCCAGATTTTGTAGTCGAGGTCGCAGATGACGGCCTACACTGACTTCAGAAATTCCATTGCTTCGGCGAATAGCCTCACGGAGATGTACAAGGAGCTTCGCAGAAGTCGCGGTCTTGGGCAGCGCGGCCGTCTGACGGCAGAGAATGAGGATCTGCTTTGGCTGCCTCGGTCCGCGATAGTTATTTCGATCTCAGCTCTAGATGCTTATGTGCATGCGGTTCTGTATGAACGCATCCCAACCGTGATCAGTACGGGAACCCTGCCTGATTCATTGGCTAAAGCGCTGTCCTCCATTATACCGATCAAGGACGCGAATACTTTCCGCGAAGCACTGCCGATCATAACTTCTGCAGCACCCCAAGGTGAACTCGCCACAAGGCTCCGGACAAAGACGCTGGAATTTTTATCCTATCAGGCACCCGAAAAAATCCAGGGGGCCTATGAAATGATCGGACACGATAGTGTATTCGCATCTGTCTCGGCGCTGTGGCCCGGACCCAACAGTACCGAAGATGATCTAAAACGCATTCTCGCGAATTACGTGAAGCGGAGAAACCAGATCGCGCATGAGGGAGACCGAGAGGCAAACGGCACCGTGCGCCACATCCAGCCACAGTATGCTGACAAGGTTGCGAGCTTCGTCCAGAATCTCGTCAACAGGCTCAATCGCATTGTCTATCCGAATGAAGTCATCGAGGAAGCCTGACCGTTTTGGAGATGCGATCATGGGCGTTGGAAGTTCGGCTGCAACAAGCTGGCTATCACCTCGATTCTAACCAGTTCGCCGCGATCAGCCCCGGTACACTGTCCAGCGCCCGGTCCGCATCCCGCGCCAGATCCAGCCTCTTCGGCAGCTTGACCTGCGGCACCAGCAGGAAGATCGGCGCGGTGACCTTGCCGCGCCCAGTCTTGGAGCGCGACACGACCGCCTGGCCCTTCGTGTTCAGCCGCCCCTCCGCCACCAGCAGGCTCGGACCGGTGCGGCGATAGACGAAGCGCAGGCGCAACCCGCGTCGCCGTTCCCATTCGCCGGGCGTGATCCGGCCGCCGCGCAGGGACTTGCCTGCGGCGGGCAGCGGGATCGCCAGCCAGAACCCGTTCTTCGAGCGGATCAGCGGCCCGGTGTCATGCGCGCCCACGATGACGGGGGCTTTGGACCAGACCAGCGCGGCGGCGTCGAGGCTCTCGCCCGACCTCGGGAAATTCTGGCTCCGGATCGAATTGGCGAGCCGTGTACCGAGCCCGGCGCCGGTGATCTGCAACCGCCATGCGCTCTTCAGCCCGGTCCCGGCCTCGCGCATGGCGGCCGTCACGGCGCGTTCGCCCGCCGCGACCTCGGCCGCCATCATCGCGACGAGGTCGGGATCGATGTCGAGCTTCAGCTTCATGGCCGTCACGCGGGCCTCAGATCGACGGTCCAGACCAGCCGCTCGCGGTCGCGGACGGGC
>CALMSR010000019.1 GCA_937872465.1 uncultured Paracoccaceae bacterium | reverse complement strand
CGGACGCACCGTCGGCGCAGGCGTCGTCTCCAAGATCATCGAATAACGCCGAAGGGCCGAGGAACCGGAAGGGCGCCCCCACGGCGCCCTTTTCCTTGCCGGGGCGCCCCCGGCCTGCGGCACGGGGTGAGGGGGGCAGCCTTCCCGCCGGTCAGGGAACCGACTGCATGGCCCGGATTGGGGCCGGATCCTGCATGGCCTGCCGGTCGGCCAGACTCGCGTCGGCAAGCGCGTCGGCGACACGCAGCGCATTGGCGACCACGGTCAGCGCCGGGCCGGCGCCGCCCGAGGAGGGGAAGACCGAGGCGTCGGCGACATGGATCCGTGGCTGGCCATGCACCCTGCCCTCGGGATCGGTCACGGAGGTCCGGGGATCGAGCCCCATCCGGCAGGTGCCCATGGGATGCCCCCAGTTGGGCTGCGCGTGCCGGCCCAGGAAATGCACTCCGAAGGGGGCGAAGACCGCGCGGATGCGGGCGCGGTTGGCCGCGGCGCGGCGCTTGAGGGCGGGGTCGACGGAATATTCCACCACGATCCTGCCGCCCTCGCTGCGCACGTGGTTGCGGGCGTCGGGCAGGTCCTCGGTGATCGTGGTGAAGATGGGCCTCGGCCCGATGAGCGCTGCCATGCTCCAGGCGAGCGGGCGCAGCGCCTCGACCATCCAGGGCGCGGGGCGCAACGGCAGCCCCGCGATCAGGCCGCGCATCGCCTGCATCAGCGCCCCGGTCTCCAGGCTGTAGCCGGTCGACTGGATCTCGCCGATACCGGCCTCGCCGTCAGCATAGAAATCGCGCAGCGCCAGCCATTTGCGCGGACCCTGGCCATCCGCCTCGCGCCGGGACATCACCAGGAAGAAATCGGAGACATGGAACATCAATCCGCGGCCGAGCATCGCCGGCGGCCCGGCATCCCCCCAGAGCGCGGTGGACCGCGCGAGGATGAGCGGGGAGTTGAGCGCGCCGGCCGCGAGGACGATGCGCCCGGCACGGCGCATCGTGGCGACGCCTTCCCGGTCGCGCAGGAGCACGGCGACGCCGCCATCCTCGGGCAGGATCGCCTCGACGCGCAGACCGGTCTCCAGCGCCACCCGGCCCGTGGCGAGCGCCGGCTGCAGCGCGCGGTTGTAGCCGTCGGCCTTGCAGGCGCGGGCGCAGCGCGCGCCGAAGCATTCGATGCATCCCGGAAGATAATCGAGGCCGACATGCAGGCGGAAAGGCGCGTGGCCCTTCGCCGCGAGGCTGGTGCGGAGCGCCTCGGCGGCCGCGGAGAGCCGCGGCGGCGGCAGGAGGTCGGCATCGTCGTCGGGGTCGAGCGGATCGCGCTCGCCGCAGACCCGCAAGAGCGATTCCGCCCGGGCGTAATGGCCGCGGAAACCGTCGTAACCGATCGGCCAGGCATTGGGCAGCAGCGATGCGTGGCCCTCGGCCACGCTGCCGGCGAAGTCGCTGCGCCGGAACCGGCCGAGCGCCGCGGCATAGCGCACGGAGGTGCCGCCCAGCCCCTGGCCGAGTCGCGTGGCGACCCTGCGCGGCGCGGCCCCGCCGCGGCCGCGCTCGTAATAGGAGAGGACGCCGGCGTTCCAGTCCTCCTGCTCGGGGAAGGCGGGCTCCTGGAGCCGCGCCGCCAGCCGCGAATAGGCGGATTTCGCGGCGAGGGGGGCGGTGACGTCGGGTCCCGCCTCGACGACCAGCACGTCGAGCCCGCGCTCGGCGAGCTGCCATGCGGCACTCGCGCCGCCGAGCCCGGCGCCGACGACAATGACATCCCGTTGCCGGTTGGAACGTAATTTGTTCATTCCTGGGTTGAGCTTTATAACTCGATACGATCATGCTTCTTGGAGGAGTCTGCATATCGCCTCCGATTATGTAAAGATTTTCTATGGTTAACTGGCGGGGACGGCGGAACGGGGCGCCAGAGGGCGCCGGGCATATCGCGCGTGATCCCCCGGAATCGGCATGCTAGAAGGCCGGAAAAGCAGCGCGGGCGGGCCGGATGCAGGATGGATCACGGGACCGAATGGTGAATCGTCACGCCCCGCGCCGGGAGCGCCCCGCATGAGCGATGCCACCGAGGGGCAGCGGATCTATGCCATCGGCGACGTGCACGGCCGGCTCGACCTGCTCGACGCCATGCACGCGCGCCTGCGCGCCGACCTCGCCGCCCGGCCTCATCCCCGGCCGCTGCTGGTCATGCTGGGCGATTATGTCGACCGCGGGCCCTCCAGTCGCGGCGTTCTCGACCGGCTCATCGGCATCGAGGCCTCGGATCTGCCGAGCGTCTTCCTGCTCGGCAATCACGACAGCTATATCGAGGCCTATCTCCGCGATCCCGAATGGTACGACCGCACCTATCACTGGCTGCATTCGGCCATGGGCGGCGGCGCGACGCTCGCCTCCTACGGCGTGCGGGACGCCCACGAGCGCGACCCGCGGGCGACCCACGACGCTTTCGCCGCGGCCTTTCCCGCGGAGCATGCGGCCTTCCTCGACCGCTGCCGGCTCTGGCACCGCATCGGCGGCTACGTCTTCGTCCATGCCGGCATTCGGCCCGGCGTGCCGATGGAGGCGCAGAACCGCGACGATCTGATCTGGATCCGCGAGCCCTTCCTGTCGTCGCGGCGCGACTTCGGCTTCAAGGTCGTGCATGGCCATACCATCGTGCCGCGGGTCGAGCATCACCCCAACCGCATCGCCGTCGACACCGGCGCGGTGCGCAGCGGCAAGCTCTCCTGCCTGCTGCTCGAGGGCGCGGAGGTCGCGCTGCTGGAGGCCTCCGGCCCCGTGCCCTGGCCGGAAGGCTCTGGCCTGGGCGAGCCCGCCCCCGGCGGCGGCCTGCGCTTCGGGCTCCGCCGCCTCTGGTCGGGGCGCTGACGCCCCTTGCGCCCGGGGGGGATCGGTCGTATCTCACGCCGCGCATGCCGGCACTCTAGGGGTGTAGCTCAGTTGGTAGAGCATCGGTCTCCAAAACCGAGGGTCGTAGGTTCGAGTCCTATCGCCCCTGCCAGGATGCCGGACGCGCCGCAACGGCGGCGCCATGCCGCCGCAACCTAGACCGCAACGGCCGGATCGAGGGTGATGCGCCAGAGCTCGTTGTCGTCGCGATCCATGAGCCGCACGGTGAGCTGGGCGGTCGCGCCGTCGATGTCGACCAGCCCGAAGAACTGGTAGCCGTCGCGCGGCGACACCGCGGCACCGAGCCCCGGCGGCGGCGCCTTCACGAACCGGACCTCGGGGCCGAAGGTGGGGTCGAGCGCCTTCTGGGCGAAGCTCCCCGCATGCAGGGGCCCCGACACAAACTCCCAGAACGGCGTGAAATCCTGGAAGGCCGCCCGCGACGGATCGTAGTGATGGGCGGCGGTATAATGCACGTCGGCGGTCAGCCAGAGCGTATTGGCGATGCCTTCGGCGTGGATGTGGCGCAGCAGATCCGCGATCTCCTGTTCGCGGCCGCGCGGCGCGCCGCCTTCGCCGTTGGCGAAGGCCTCCGCGGCCAGCCCGCCGGGGGAGCGCCCCCAGGAGACGAGCCCGATGGGCATGTCGCAGGCGATCACCTTCCAGGTGGCGCGGCTGGCCGAGAGCGAGCGCTTCAGCCAGGCGAGCTGGGCCGCGCCGAGGCCGGTGCGCGCATGGGGCAGGTCCTGGTCGGAGGCGAGGTAGTTCGCTCCGCGATACGACCGGAAATCGAGGAAGAACACCTCGAGCAGCGGCCCGTAGGCGATCCGGCGGTAGATCCGGCGCGGGTCGGCGGGATCGGTCCTTATCGGCGTCATCTCGTGGAAGGCGCGGGCCGCGCGCGCCGCGAGCCGGGCGACCGAGGTCTCGGAATAGCGGGAATCGTCGCGCAGGTCGGTGCCCGGCGACCAGTTGTTGAGCACCTCGTGGTCGTCCCATTGCACGAAGCTCGGTACCGCCGCGTTGAAGGCCCGCACATGCCGGTCCATGAGGTTGTAGCGCCACTGGCCGCGGAACTCGTCGAGTGTCTCCGCCACCTTCCGCTTCTCGTCGGTCAGCACGACGTTGCGCCAGGTTCCGCCGTCGAGCAGCGACGCCTCTTCCGCCATGGGGCCGTCGGCATAGACGGTGTCGCCGCAATGGATGAAGAAATCCGGCGCGTGGCCGGCGACGGCGGCATAGCTGCGCATGCCTTCGTCGTCGATGCCCCAGCCCTGCCCGCCGGTGTCGCCCGACCAGGCGAAGCGCACGGCGCGGCGGTCCGCGGGCGCGGTGCGGAAGCGGCCGGTCGCCGGCTCCGAGATCAGCGCGGGCTCCGCGAGATCGGCGGCGACCAGCCGGTAGAAGATGTCCTGGCCGGCGGGCAGGCCTTCCAGCCGGCGTTTGACGGCGAAATCGCTGCCCGCCAGCGCATCGACCGGCGGAAGCCGGACCGCATCGCGGAAGCTCTCGGTGGTGGCGTATTCGACCATGACCCGCGCCGGGCGGTCGACCCGGCCCCAGACCATGCCGGAGGCGGCTCCCACGTCGCCGGATTGCACCCCGTGGGTGAAGACCGGGCGGTCGGGCGCCCGGCTGAAGCCCGGCAGGGCGAGCGCCGCGGCGCCGGAGGCGAGGAAGCGGCGGCGCGAGAGGGGAAACCGGCGCGGCATCGGGGACCTCCGCTGCAATCTGCTGGTGCGGAGGCTAGGCGGCGATGGTTAACCGGATATTGCCATTTCGCGAAGAATTGGTGACATCGCCCCAACAAGTGGTGGAATCCGTCGAAATCACGGCAACATGCGGTAGGATCCGCAATGCGGCGCCTGCCGCCCCGGAGACGGCCGGCCGAACCGCCCGCGGCCTGCGGAGATGGCATCCGGCCTTGCAAACCGCCCGGGGCGTGGGTAAGTGCTCGGCGCTCAAGCGTCCGGACAGGTTCCCATGGCCCGTACCAATCCCTTCCAGTTCATCCAGCAGGTCCGCGCGGAGGCCGCGCGCATCGTCTGGCCGACGCGGCGCGAGACGGGGCTCACCACGGTCATGGTGATGATCATGGCGACGCTTTTCGCCACCTTCTTCTTCACGGTGGACCTGATCGTGCGCTTCGCCCTGGAGCAGATCCTTAACTTCGCCTCTTGAACCCCGCCGCGCGCGGGGGTAATCGGACGCCTCTCGCAACACGGAAGGCGCGCGTCGATTCGGTAGCGCGCCCTTTGCGTTTGCCCCCGCGTGGCGCGGGCAGAAGAGAAGTCGGGCGGCGAGGCGCCGCCGAGAGATTGAGGTAACGGACAGCATGGCGATGCGCTGGTATTCGGTGAGCGTTCTCTCGAACTTCGAGAAGAAGGTCGCCGAGGCGATCCGCGAGGCCGTGGCCCAACAGCATCTCGAGGACGAGATCGCCGAGGTCATGGTGCCGACCGAGGACGTCATCGAAATCCGCCGCGGCAAGAAGGTGCAGACCGAGAAGCGCTTCATGCCGGGCTATGTGCTGGTCAAGATGGAGATGACCGACCGGGCCTATCACCTGATCAGCTCGCTCAACCGCGTCACCGGCTTCCTCGGCCCCAAGGGCAAGCCGCTGCCGATGCGCGACGCCGAGGTCGCCCGCATCCTCAACCAGGTGGTCGAGGGGCAGGAGCGGCCGCGCTCGATCATCACCTTCCAGACCGGCGAGCAGGTCTCGGTCACGGACGGACCCTTCGAGGGCTTCAGCGGCATGGTCGAGGAAGTGGACCAGGGCGCGAGCCGGCTCAAGGTCTCGGTCTCGATCTTCGGCCGGGCCACGCCGGTGGAGCTGGAATTCGCGCAGGTCGCCAAGGCCTCGTGACCGGGGGCACGGTCGGCGCAGGCGCGAGCCGGCTGCGCGTTTCGATCGTGCCCTGCCAAGAGTTGGCCGGAATCCGAGGATTTCGGACTTCGCGCGGGAGGCGAGGACGGCGCGCCGTCCGGACCGTACCGCGCCCATGCAACGCCGCGCGGGACGCGTCCCCGTGGCAGGACAGAAGAAGGAGGCCGTCTATGGCCAAGAAAGTCATGGGGCAGCTGAAGCTGCAGGTGCCCGCCGGCAAGGCTAATCCCTCGCCGCCCGTCGGTCCCGCGCTCGGTCAGCGCGGCATCAACATCATGGAATTCTGCAAGGCGTTCAACGCCCGCACCCAGGAGATCGAGGCCGGCCAGCCGACCCCGGTCATCATCACCTATTTCTCCGACAAGTCCTTCCAGATGGAGATCAAGACGCCGCCGGCGTCCTACCTCATCAAGAAGGCGGCCAAGCTCAAGTCGGGCGCCAAGCTCCCCGGCAAGGAGACCGCCGGCACGGTGACGCTCGCCCAGGTGCGCGAGATCGCCGAGACCAAGATGAAGGATCTCAACGCCAACGACATCGAGGCGGCGATGCTGATCGTGGCGGGCTCCGCCCGGTCCATGGGCATCGAGGTCAAGGGGTAGGATCATGGCGAAGCTCGCAAAACGCACCGCAGCCGCCCGCAAGGCCGTCGAGGGCAAGTCCAACCTGGCGGTCGACGAGGCGGTCCGGCTCATCAAGGCCAATGCCACGGCGAAATTCGACGAGACGCTCGAGATCGCGATGAATCTCGGCGTCGATCCCCGCCATGCCGACCAGATGGTGCGCGGCGTGGTCAGCCTGCCGAACGGCACCGGCAAGACCGTGCGCGTGGCGGTCTTCGCCCGCGGCGCCAAGGCGGACGAGGCCACGGCGGCGGGTGCCGACATCGTCGGCGCCGAGGATCTGATGGAGACGATCCAGGGCGGCAAGATCGAGTTCGACCGCTGCATCGCCACGCCCGACATGATGCCGATCGTCGGGCGGCTCGGCAAGATCCTCGGGCCGCGCAACCTGATGCCGAACCCCAAGGTCGGCACGGTGACCATGGACGTCGCCCAGGCGATCCAGAACGCCAAGGGCGGCGAGGTGCAGTTCAAGGCCGAGAAGGCCGGCGTGGTGCATGGCGGCATCGGCAAGGCCTCCTTCGACGAGGGCAAGCTCGTGGAGAACGTGCGTGCCTTCGTGCAGGCGGTCAACCGCGCCAAGCCCTCGGGGGCGAAGGGCACCTATCTCAAGAAGATCGCGCTCTCCTCGACCATGGGGCCGGGCGTGACGGTCGACATCGCCAGCGCGGTGGCCGACTGACCGGATTCCCCCGGGCGACCGGGGGATGTTCCGGATCGGGAGCCTTCCCGGTCCGACTGTCCGAGACGGCGGGTTGGGCGAAAGGAGCGATCCTTCGCCCGGAAATCCTGCCCGAGACGGGGAACGATCGGGATCGACCGGGCTGATCCGGGCGGTTTTGGCGGGAACCCGTAGAAGGACCCGAGACGCCGGGCAACCGGCGAAACTGAGCGGCGGCGAGGGGCGGACGCCCCGGACCGCCAGTTACTTGGAGCAACAACGTGGATAGAGCCCAAAAGGAAGCTGTGGTCGCTGAACTCGGCCAGATCTTCACGGACTCTGGTGTCGTCGTGGTCGCGCACTACGAAGGCCTCTCGGTTGCCGAGATGACCGATTTCCGCCTGCGGATGAAGACCGCCGGCGGATCGGTCCGTGTCGCCAAGAACAAGCTCGCCAAGATCGCCCTCAAAGGCACCCCCGGCGAAAGCATGGGATCGCTGCTGACGGGCATGACGGTGCTCGCCTATTCCGAGGACCCGGTAGCCGCGGCCAAGACCGTGGATGCCTTCGCCAGGGACAACAAGAAGCTCGTTGTCCTCGGGGGTGCGATGGGAGCGACACCGCTGGACGAGGCCGGCGTGAAAGCCGTGGCCGCCATGCCGTCGCGCGAGGAGCTTATCGCTTCGATCGTGGCGTGCATCGGGGCCCCGGCAGGCGAGCTGGTCTCTGCCATTGGCGCGCCTGCCGCGAATATCGCGGGAATCCTCAGCACGCTCGAAGAGCGTGAGGCGGCTTGACGACTTCGCAACCCGGGGCCGGAGAGCGCGCGCCTTGCGCACCGGTCGACGCAAACCTACCTGATTGGAACCTGAGAAAATGGCTGATCTGAAGAAACTCGCCGAAGAGATCGTGGGGCTGACCCTGCTCGAGGCGTCCGAGCTGAAGAATATCCTCAAGGACGAATACGGCATCGAACCCGCCGCCGGCGGCGCGGTGATGATGGCCGCGGGTCCCGCCGCGGGCGGCGCGCCCGCCGAGGCCGCCGAGGAGCAGACCGAATTCGACGTGATCCTCAAGGCCGCCGGCGCCCAGAAGATCAACGTCATCAAGGAAGTCCGCGCCATCACCGGCCTCGGGCTCAAGGAAGCCAAGGACCTCGTCGAGGCCGGCGGCAAGGCGGTGAAGGAAGGCGTCTCCAAGGCGGAAGCCGAGGAGATCCAGAAGAAGCTCGTCGCGGCCGGTGCCGAGGTCGAGCTGAAGTGACGATTGTGCGCAACCGCCGGTTGCGCTAACGACCCCGACCGGATCCGCGGCGACGCGGGTCCGGTTCGATGCGTCTCTCGGGATGCCCGCGCGCGGGCCTCGCGAAAGACGCGTCCGATCCGGGTGTGCGATCTGGGAAATCGCACAGGCATTGGATCAGACACGTCCGGCAAGGCCCCGCCACCCGTTCCCCGCCGGGCGGCGTGCGTGCAAGCGAAGAGGTACGAGCATGGCTCAGACGCATTCCGGTCACAAGCGCATTCGGAAGTTCTACGGCAAGATCCGCGAAGTCGCGGAGATGCCCAATCTGATCGAGGTGCAGAAGTCGAGCTATGACCTCTTCCTGAATTCCGGCGAGGGTGCGGAGCCCGCGGACGGGGAGGGCCTGAAGGGCACCTTCCAGTCGGTCTTCCCGATCCGGGACTTCAACGAATCCGCGGTGCTGGAATTCGTGAAATACGATCTCGAGGCGCCGAAATACGACGTCGAGGAATGCATGCAGCGCGACATGACCTATGCCGCGCCGCTCAAGGTCACGCTGCGCCTCATCGTCTTCGAAGTGGACGAGGAAACCGGCGCACGCTCGGTCAAGGACATCAAGGAGCAGGACGTCTACATGGGCGACATGCCGCTCATGACGCCGACCGGCACCTTCGTGGTCAACGGCACCGAGCGGGTGATCGTCTCCCAGATGCACCGCTCGCCCGGCGTCTTCTTCGACCACGACCGCGGCAAGACCCATTCGAGCGGAAAGCTGCTCTTCACCAGCCGCGTGATCCCCTATCGCGGCTCCTGGCTCGATTTCGAGTTCGACGCCAAGGACATCGTCTATGCCCGCATCGACCGCCGCCGCAAGCTGCCGGTGACCACCCTGCTCTATGCCCTCGGCATGGACCAGGAGGCGATCATGGACGCCTATTACGACACCGTGAGCTTCCGCAAGGAAGGCCGCGGCTGGGCGACGACCTTCTTCCCCGAGCGGTTCCGCGGCTCCAAGCCGAGCTTCGACATCGTCGACGCGGCCACCGGCGAAGTCATCGCGCCCGCGGGCAAGAAGGTCACGCCGCGCATGGTCAAGGAATGGCAGGACAAGGGCGCGGTCAGCGACATCGTCGTGCCCTTCGACGCCATCGTCGGCCGCTTCTCGGCCAAGGACATCATCGACGAGACCAACGGCGCGATCTGGGTCGAGGCCGGCGACGAGCTGACCTGGGATGTGGACGCCAAGACCGGCGACGTCACCGGCGGCACGCTCAAGGTGCTGCTCGACAACGGCATCACCGAGATCCCGACGCTCGACGTCGACAACATCACCGTGGGCGCCTACATCCGCAACACGATGGCGGTCGACAAGAACATGAACCGCGATCAGGCGCTCATGGACATCTACCGCGTCATGCGCCCCGGCGAGCCGCCGACGCCCGAGGCGGCCTCGACCATGTTCCATTCGCTCTTCTTCGATCCCGAGCGCTACGACCTCTCGGCCGTGGGCCGGGTGAAGATGAACATGCGCCTCGACCTCGACGCGCCCGACACCATGCGCACGCTCCGCAACGAGGACATCATCGCCTGCATCAAGGCGCTGGTGGACCTGCGCGACGGCAAGGGCGAGATCGACGACATCGACCACCTCGGCAACCGCCGGGTGCGCTCGGTGGGCGAGCTGATGGAGAACCAGTACCGCGTCGGGCTGCTGCGCATGGAGCGCGCGATCCGCGAGCGCATGTCCTCGGTCGAGATCGACACGGTGATGCCGCAGGATCTCATCAACGCCAAGCCCGCGGCGGCCGCGGTGCGCGAGTTCTTCGGCTCGTCCCAGCTCTCGCAATTCATGGACCAGACGAACCCGCTCTCCGAGGTCACCCACAAGCGGCGCCTTTCCGCGCTCGGGCCGGGCGGCCTGACCCGCGAGCGCGCCGGCTTCGAAGTCCGCGACGTGCACCCGACCCATTACGGCCGCATGTGCCCGATCGAGACGCCGGAAGGCCCGAACATCGGCCTGATCAACTCGCTCGCCAGCTTCGCGCGAGTGAACAAATACGGCTTCATCGAGACCCCCTACCGCCGCGTGAAGGACAGCCAGGTGACCGACGAGGTCGTCTACATGTCCGCCACCGAGGAAATGCGCCACACCGTCGCCCAGGCCAACGCCCAGCTCGACGAGGAGGGTCGCTTCAGGAACGACCTCGTCTCGACCCGCAAGGCCGGGGACTTCATGCTGAACCCGCCGGGCAACGTGGATCTCATCGACGTGAGCCCCAAGCAGCTCGTCTCGGTCGCGGCCTCGCTGATCCCGTTCCTCGAGAACGACGACGCCAACCGCGCGCTGATGGGCTCGAACATGCAGCGCCAGGCGGTGCCGCTCCTGCGCGCCGAGGCGCCCTTCGTGGGCACCGGCATCGAGGAGATCGTGGCGCGCGATTCAGGTGCCGCGCATACCGCGCGCCGCGCCGGCATCGTCGACCAGGTCGATGCCATGCGCATCGTGATCCGCGCCACCGAGGACGTGGCGCCGGGCGACCCGGGCGTCGACATCTACCGGCTGCGCAAGTTCCAGCGCTCCAACCAGAACACCTGCATCAACCAGCGCCCGCTGGTCAAGGTGGGCGACACGGTGGCGCGCGGCGAGTTCATCGCCGACGGCCCGTCGACCGACCTGGGCGAGCTGGCGCTGGGCAAGAACGTGCTCGTCGCCTTCATGCCCTGGAACGGCTACAACTACGAGGACTCGATCCTGATCTCCGAGCGGATCGTGAAAGACGACGTCTTCACCTCGATCCACATCGAGGAGTTCGAGGTCGCGGCCCGCGACACCAAGCTCGGGCCGGAGGAGATCACCCGCGACATCCCGAACGTCGGCGAGGAGGCTTTGCGCAATCTCGACGAGGCGGGCATCGTCTATATCGGCGCCGAGGTGGGCCCCGGCGACATCCTCGTGGGCAAGATCACGCCCAAGGGCGAGAGCCCGATGACCCCGGAGGAGAAGCTTCTGCGCGCCATCTTCGGCGAGAAGGCCTCGGACGTGCGCGACACTTCGCTCCGGCTGCCGCCGGGCGATTTCGGCACGGTGGTCGAGGTGCGGGTCTTCAACCGCCACGGCGTGGATAAGGACGAGCGCGCGCTGCAGATCGAGCGCGAGGAGGTCGAGCGCCTAAGCCGCGACCGCGACGACGAGCTCGCCATCCTCGAGCGCAACATCTACGCGCGTCTCAAGGACCTGATCCTCGGCAAGACCGCCGTGAAGGGTCCGAAGGGCGTCAAGGCCGGCTCGGAGATCTCCGAGGAGCTGCTCGGCACGCTCTCGCGCGGCCAGTGGTGGCAGCTCGCCCTCGGCGAGGATGCCGACGCCCAGGCCCAGGAGGCGCTGCACGCCCAGTTCGAGCTGCAGAAGAAGACGCTGGAGCGGCGCTTCGAGGACAAGGTCGAGAAGGTCCGCCGCGGCGACGACCTGCCCCCGGGCGTGATGAAGATGGTCAAGGTCTTCATCGCGGTAAAGCGCAAGCTGCAGCCCGGCGACAAGATGGCCGGCCGCCACGGCAACAAGGGCGTCATCTCCAAGGTGGTGCCCGAGGAGGACATGCCCTTCCTCGCCGACGGCACCCCGGTCGATCTGGTCCTGAACCCGCTCGGCGTGCCGTCACGCATGAACGTCGGGCAGATCCTCGAGACCCACATGGGCTATGCCGCGCGCGGCCTCGGCCGGGCGATCGACCAGGGGCTACAGGAGTACCGCCACACCGGCGACATGACCCCGCTCAAGGAGGCGATGAAGGTCGCCTACGGCGAGCAGGTCTACAACGAGGTCATCGCCGAGATGGACGAGCCGGTCTTCCTCGAAGCCGCCGAGAACGTCACCGCGGGCGTGCCCATCGCGACCCCGGTCTTCGACGGCGCCAAGGAGGCGGACGTGAACGACGCGCTGCAGCGCGCGGGCTTCGACACCTCCGGCCAGTCGATCGTCTTCGACGGCCGCTCGGGCGAGCAGTTCACCCGGCCCGTCACGGTCGGCGTGAAGTACCTGCTCAAGCTGCACCATCTGGTGGACGACAAGATCCACGCGCGGAGCACCGGCCCCTACTCGCTCGTCACCCAGCAGCCGCTGGGCGGCAAGGCGCAGTTCGGCGGCCAGCGCTTCGGCGAGATGGAGGTCTGGGCCCTTGAAGCCTACGGCGCAGCCTATACCTTGCAGGAGATGCTCACCGTGAAATCGGACGACGTCGCCGGCCGGACCAAGGTCTACGAGTCGATCGTCAAGGGCGAGGACAATTTCGAGGCCGGCGTGCCGGAATCGTTCAACGTCCTCGTCAAGGAGATCCGCTCGCTCGGCCTCAACATCGAGCTCTTGGACTCGGAAGCGGAGTGAGGGCGGGCCATCCCTGCCCCCTCCCCTGAAACGAGATTGAGGATAGAGACATGAACCAGGAACTCATCAACCCGTTCGCCCCGGTCGCCCCGATGCGCGCCTTCGACGAGATCAAGATCTCGCTCGCCAGCCCCGAGCGGATCCTCTCGTGGTCCTATGGCGAGATCAAGAAGCCCGAGACGATCAATTACCGCACCTTCAAGCCCGAGCGCGACGGGCTCTTCTGCGCACGCATTTTCGGGCCGATCAAGGACTACGAGTGCCTTTGCGGCAAGTACAAGCGCATGAAGTACCGCGGCGTCGTCTGCGAGAAATGCGGCGTAGAGGTGACGCTGCAGAAGGTGCGGCGCGAGCGCATGGGCCATATCGAGCTGGCCTCGCCGGTGGCGCATATCTGGTTCCTGAAATCGCTGCCGAGCCGCATCGGCCTGATGCTCGACATGACCCTGCGCGACCTCGAGCGCATCCTCTACTTCGAGCAGTATGTGGTCATCGAGCCGGGCCTGACCGACCTCAAGGCCGGCCAGCTGCTCGGCGAGGAGGAATTCCTCGACGCCCAGGACCAGTTCGGCGAGGACGCCTTCCGCGCCGGCATCGGTGCCGAGGCCATCCGCGAGATGCTCGCCGCCATCGACCTCGACGCCGAGGCCGAGCAGCTGCGCGCCGATCTCGCCGAGGCCACCGGCGAGCTCAAGCCCAAGAAGATCATCAAGCGGCTGAAGCTGGTCGAGTCCTTCCGCGAGAGCGGCAACCGCCCCGAATGGATGGTGCTGACCGTCGTCCCGGTGATCCCGCCCGAGCTGCGCCCGCTGGTGCCGCTCGACGGCGGCCGCTTCGCCACCTCCGACCTCAACGACCTCTACCGTCGCGTCATCAACCGCAACAACCGGCTGAAGCGGCTGATTGAGCTGCGGGCGCCCGACATCATCATCCGCAACGAGAAGCGGATGCTGCAGGAATCGGTCGACGCGCTCTTCGACAACGGCCGCCGCGGCCGGGTCATCACCGGCACCAACAAGCGGCCGCTGAAGTCGCTCTCGGACATGCTCAAGGGCAAGCAGGGCCGGTTCCGGCAGAACCTGCTCGGCAAGCGCGTCGACTTCTCCGGCCGCTCGGTGATCGTGACCGGCCCGGAGCTAAAACTGCACCAGTGCGGCCTGCCGAAGAAGATGGCGCTCGAACTCTTCAAGCCGTTCATCTATTCGCGGCTCGACGCCAAGGGGCTGAGCTCGACGGTCAAACAGGCGAAGAAGCTGGTCGAGAAAGAGCGCCCGGAGGTCTGGGACATCCTCGACGAGGTGATCCGCGAGCACCCGGTGCTTCTCAACCGCGCGCCGACCCTGCACCGCCTCGGCATCCAGGCCTTCGAGCCGGTCTTGATCGAGGGCAAGGCGATCCAGCTGCACCCGCTGGTCTGCGCCGCCTTCAACGCCGACTTCGACGGCGACCAGATGGCCGTGCACGTGCCGCTGAGCCTCGAGGCGCAGCTGGAAGCGCGCGTGCTGATGATGTCGACGAACAACGTGCTCTCGCCCGCCAACGGCAAGCCGATTATCGTGCCCAGCCAGGACATGATCCTCGGGCTCTACTACCTCTCGATCGCCCGCGAGGGCCAGCCCGGCGAGGGCATGGTCTTCGGCTCGATCGAGGAGGTCGACCACGCGCTGCACGCAAGCATTGTGAACCTGCATTCCAGGATCACCGCCCGCGTCGAGCAGATCGACGAGGAAGGCAATTCGGTGATGCGGCGCTTCGAGACCACGCCCGGACGGCTCAAGCTCGGCGCGCTCCTGCCGAAGAACTTCAAGACCCCCTTCGACATCGTCAACCGCCTGCTTCGCAAGAAGGAGGTCGGCGAGGTCATCGACACCGTCTACCGCCACTGCGGCCAGAAGGAATCGGTGATCTTCTGCGACCAGATCATGGGGCTCGGCTTCACCGAGGCCTTCAAGGCCGGCATCTCCTTCGGCAAGGACGACATGGTGATCCCCGAGGCCAAATGGGCCATCGTGAACCGCACCCGCGACCAGGTGAAGGAATTCGAGCAGCAATACATGGACGGGCTCATCACCCAGGGCGAGAAGTACAACAAGGTCGTCGACGCCTGGTCGAAATGCTCCGACGAGGTCGCCGGCGCGATGATGGGCGAGATCTCGGCCCAGCGCACCGACGACACCGGCGCCGAGACCGAGCCCAACTCGGTCTACATGATGTCCCATTCCGGCGCCCGCGGCTCGCCCGCCCAGATGAAGCAGCTCGGCGGCATGCGCGGCCTGATGGCCAAGCCCTCCGGCGAGATCATCGAGACGCCGATCGTGTCGAACTTCAAGGAAGGCCTGACCGTGCTCGAGTATTTCAACTCGACCCACGGCGCCCGCAAGGGCCTCGCCGACACCGCGCTCAAGACCGCCAACTCGGGCTATCTGACCCGCCGGCTGGTGGACGTCGCCCAGGACTGCATCGTCAAGATCGACGATTGCGGCACCGAGCGCTCCATCACCGCCCGCGCGGCGGTGGCCGACGGCGAGATCGTCGCCTCGCTCGCCGAGCGCATCCTCGGCCGCGTGGCGGCGGAGGACGTGCTCGACCCCAAGACCGGCGAGGTGATCTTCCGGCGCGGCGACCTGATCGAGGAGCGTGACGCCGACATGATCGAGGCGGCCGCGGTGCTCGAGATGCAGATCCGCTCGCCGCTCACCTGCGAGGCCGAGGACGGCATCTGCGCCCAGTGCTACGGGCGCGACCTCGCTCGCGGCACGAGGGTCAACCCCGGCGAGGCGGTGGGCATCATCGCCGCGCAGTCGATCGGCGAGCCCGGCACGCAGCTGACCATGCGCACCTTCCACATCGGCGGCATCGCCCAGGGCGGCTCCCAGTCGTTCCTGGAAGCGAGCCAGGAGGGCAAGCTGGTCCTGCGCAACGGCAACGTCATCAGCAACGCCGACGGCGAGCTGATCGTGATGGCGCGCAACATGGAACTCGCCATCGTCGACGAGAACGGCGTCGACCGGGCGGTGCACAAGCTCACCCACGGCTCCAAGCTGCTGGCGCGCGAGGGCGCGGATGTCCGGCGCGGCGACAAGCTCGCCGAGTGGGACCCCTACACGCTCCCGATCATCGCCGAGAAGGCGGGCGTGGCGAAGTTCGTCGACCTCGTGGCGGGCTTCTCGGTCCGCGACGAGACCGACGATGCCACCGGCATCAGCCAGAAGATCGTCACCGACTGGCGCGCCGCCCCCAGGGGCAACGATCTCAAGCCCGAGATCATCGTGATGGATCCGGCCACCGGCGAGCCCGTCCGGCTGGAGAACGGCAACCCGGAGGTGCACGCCATGTCGGTGGATGCGATCCTCTCGGTCGAGGACGGCCAGGAGATCCGCCCCGGCGACGTCATCGCGCGCATCCCGCGCGAGGGCGCGAAGACCAAGGACATCACCGGCGGCCTGCCGCGGGTGGCCGAGCTCTTCGAGGCGCGCCGTCCCAAGGACCACGCGATCATCGCCGAGATTTCGGGGCATGTGCGCTTCGGCAAGGATTTCAAGAACAAGCGCCGCATCACCATCGAGCCCGTCGACGAGGGGCTCGAGCCGATCGAATATCTGGTGCCCAAGGGCAAGCACATCCCGGTTCAGGAAGGCGACTTCATCCAGAAGGGCGAATACATCATGGACGGCAATCCCGCCCCCCATGACATCCTCGCCATTCTCGGCGTCGAGGCGCTGGCCGATTACCTGATCGACGAGGTGCAGGAGGTCTACCGGCTGCAGGGCGTGAAGATCAACGACAAGCACATCGAGGTGATCGTGCGCCAGATGCTGCAGAAGTGGGAGATCTCCGACAGCGGCGGCACCACGCTGCTGAAGGGCGAGCAGGTCGACAAGATCGAGTTCGACGAGGAGAACGAGAAGGCCATCGCCAAGGGCCGCGCCCCGGCCAGGGGCGCGCCGATCCTCTTGGGCATCACCAAGGCGAGCCTGCAGACCCGCTCCTTCATCTCCGCCGCCTCCTTCCAGGAGACGACACGGGTGCTGACCGAGGCGGCGACGCAAGGCAAGCGCGACCGGCTTGTGGGGCTGAAGGAGAACGTCATCGTCGGACGGCTGATCCCGGCGGGCACCGGCGGTGCCACCGCCGCGATCAAGTCGATCGCCACCAACCGCGATGCCGCGATCATCGCCCAGCGCCGCGAGGAAGCCGCCGCGGCGCTCGCGGTCGAGGAGGCGGAACAGCAGGCCGCCGAAGCGGCCGCGGCCGAGACGGCGCCCTTCGAAGCGGACTGACTTATCCGCTGGCCTGAACGAAACTCAGACGGGGCGCCCTGACCGGCGCCCCGTTCGTTTTCGCACCACGCCGGTTGACGGCGACCCCGGCTCCGTCTCTGATTGCGGGCTCCCGGAGACCATCCCCATGCCTGAGCCGCTTGCCCGCGCCAACTGCCGGACCTGCCTGTTCGCCGGCCTCGCCGCCGGTCTCCTCGCGCTGGGACACGTGCCGGCAACCGCGGCCCAGGAGGCGCCACCGGGCACCGGCACGGCGCCGGCCCCCATCGCCGTCGGCGAGGATGCGGTGCCCGATTCCGCGATCCAGGCGCGCCTCGACGGCATCATCGCCGCCGTCCCTGCCTTCGCGGACATCCGTGCGGAGGTCCGCTCCGGTGTCGTCTCCCTGACGGGCAGCGTCGCCGAGGCCGCCGACGCGACGCGCCTCGCCGATCTGGCGGAACGGCTCCAGGGGGTCGTCACCGTCCAGAGCGACGTGGCGGCGACCAGCGACGTGGGCGAGCGCCTCACCCCCGCCTTCTCGCGGCTTCGCCTGCGCCTGCGCGAGATCGTCGCCGCCCTGCCGCTCGCCCTCGTCGGCCTCGTCGCCTTCGCCGCGATTGCCGGGATCGGCTTCGCGCTCACCCGCGGCTGGCGGCTCTACGACCGGATCGCGCCAAATCCCTTCATCGCCGACATCTATCGCCAGGTGGTGATGGTGGTCTTCGTCTTCGCGGGCTTCGTCGTCGCCCTCGACCTGCTCGGCGCCACCGCGATGCTCGGCACCATTCTCGGCGCCGCCGGAATCGTCGGCCTCGCGGTCGGGTTCGGGGTGCGCGACACCATCGAGAATTTCGTCGCCAGCGTCATGCTGAGCGTGCGCCAGCCCTTCGCACCGAACGACCTGGTCGAGATCGAGGGCACGATCGGCCATGTTATCCGGCTCACCTCGCGGGCGACGGTCCTGCTCTCGCCCGATGGCAACCACGTCCGGCTGCCCAACGCCATGGTCTTCAAGGGCAGGATCGTCAACTATACCCGCGAGCCGCAGCGCCGCTTCGTGTTCGACCTCGGTGTCGATCCCGACCGCGACCTCACCGCCGCCCGCGACACCGGCAGTGCCGCCCTCGTTCGCCTGCCCTTCGTGCTGGACGAACCCCGGCCCAAGGCCTGGATCGAGAATGTCGGCGATTCCAACGTCGTGCTGCGCTTCACCGGCTGGATCGACCAGCGGCGCACTGACTTCGAGACCGCGCGCGGCGAGGCGATCCACGCCGCCAAGCTCGCCCTCGAATCCGCCGGTTTCGCGCTGCCCGAGCCGGTCTACCGGCTGCGCATCGACCGCGGTGGACAGACCCCTGCCCCTACCCCGGCCACCCCGGCGCCGCCGGCTTCGCGCATCGACACCGCCGTCGCCGCGCGCGACGCCACCATCGAGCGCAAGGTCGAGGCCGACCGCCGCGCGGCACCGGACACGGACCTTCTGCGCCCGGACGGGGCCGCGGACTGACTTTCATCTGCCAGCGCTACGCGGACTGTCGCGCCGCTCCGTGACTAGGTCCTTCCGCCCGTCGGCAGGCTTCGCGGCTGCCGACGCACCGGGGAAGCCGTCCAAGCTGAAATCGTGCCTGTGCCGCGTGCATGCCGCGTGGATGGATTGTCCATGGGTTGTGCATGGCGCGTGCATGCCCTTTCAGGCCTCTGGCCAGCACCTGCCGGATCGCCTATTCGGGAACGGTTAGTAGTCCGGGGAGGCCCATGGCCCGCATTCTGATCACCTCCGCGCTGCCCTATATCAACGGAATCAAGCATCTCGGGAACCTGGTCGGCTCCCAGCTGCCTGCGGACGTCTACGCCCGCTACATGCGCGCCCGCGGCCATGAGGTCCTCTTCATCTGCGCCACCGACGAGCACGGCACCCCGGCCGAACTCGCCGCCGCCGCTACCGGCGAACCGGTCGCCGAATACTGCGCCCGGCTCTGGACGGTGCAGAAGGAGATCGCCGACGGATTCGGCCTCAGCTTCGACCATTTCGGCCGTTCCTCGAGCCCGCAGAACCATCGGCTGACCCAGCATTTCGCCGGCCGGCTCGCCGACGCCGGCCTGATCGCCGAGGTCGCCGAAAAGCAGGTCTATTCCCGCGCCGACGGCCGCTTCCTGCCCGACCGCTACATCACCGGCACCTGCCCCAACTGCGGCTACGAGCGCGCCCGCGGCGACCAGTGCGAGAACTGCACCAAGCAGCTCGACCCCACCGATCTCATCAACCCGCGCTCGGCGATCTCCGGCTCCACCGACCTCGAGATCCGCGAGACCAAGCACCTCTACCTGCGCCAGAGCCTGATGCGCAACAAGCTCCGGGACTGGATCGATTCCAAGACCGACTGGCCGGTGCTGACCACCTCGATCGCCCGGAAATGGCTCGACGACGGCGAGGGGCTGCAGGACCGCGGCATCACCCGCGACCTCGACTGGGGCATCCCGGTCCGGCGCGGCACCGAACCCTGGCCGGGCATGGAAGGCAAGGTCTTCTACGTCTGGTTCGACGCCCCCATCGAATACATCGGCGCCACAGCCGAATGGGCCGACGCGCATCCGGACGCCGGCGGATGGGAACGCTGGTGGCGGGAGGACGGGGGCGCGGCGGACGTGCGCTACGTCCAGTTCATGGGCAAGGACAACGTGCCCTTCCACACGCTCTCCTTCCCCGCGACGCTGCTCGGCGCCAATGCCGACGGAGCCGAGACCTGGAAGCTCGTCGATTACATCAAGTCCTTCAACTACCTCAATTACGAGGGGGGCAAGTTCTCGACCTCCGAGGGGCGCGGCGTCTTCATGGACCAGGCGCTGGAGATCCTGCCGGCGGACTACTGGCGCTGGTGGCTGATGTCGAACGTGCCGGAGGGCTCGGATTCGAACTTCACCTGGGAGAGCTTCCAGGCCGGAGTGAACAAGGATCTCGCCGATGTGCTCGGCAATTTCGTCAGCCGCGTCACCAAATTCGCCCGCGCCCGCTTCGGCGACACGCTTCCGGAGGGCGGGGCCCACGGGCCGCAGGAACTGGCGCTGATCGGGGAATTGCAGCGGGGGCTCGACAGCTATCAGGCGATGATGGACGGCATGGCCTTCCGGCGCGCGTCCCAGGACTTGAGACAGATCTGGGTCCTGGGCAACGAATATCTGCAATCCGCCGCGCCCTGGGCCGCCTTCAAGTCGGATCCCGACCGCGCCGCGGCGACCGTCCGCTTCGCCTTCAACCTGATCCGGCTCTACGCGATCCTGAGCCGCCCCTTCCTGCCCGAGGCCGCCGCGCGGATGCTGGCGGCCCTCGGGCATCCGGAGGACACCTGGCCGACCGATGTCGCCGAAGCGCTCGCGACCCTCGGCCCCGGCCATCGCTTCGAGGTGCCCGAGGTGCTCTTCGCCAAGATCGACGATGCCCGGCGCATCGAGCTGGAAGCCCGGTTCTCGGGCGCGGGGTAGGCGGTGGGCACGCGCGCTCAGTTGATTAGATCATTATAATCGTTACATTATTTCTCCAGTCTTAACGAATTTGCAACCCTCGCCGAGCCAGTGCCTTCGGCCTGAAACGCGGCCCGGCACAGCATCGGTTGCTTCGGATCCCAACGGCCGGCGTGACACCCGCTGCGCCAAGGCCTAGGTTTGCGGAGCCGACCGAAGGAGGTGCCGCATGTTCCCGATCCGGGATCACAACCCGTCCGATGGCACGCCCTTCGTCACCTATGCGCTGATCGCGCTCAATGTCCTCGTCTTCCTCAGCTACGCGGGAAGTTTCACCGACGAGGCGCGATTGGTCGCCTTCTTCGACCAATGGGCGCTGATCCCGGCCCGGCTGACCAACGGAGAGGGCTATGCCACGCTCGTCACCTCGATGTTCCTGCACGCCGGGCTGCTGCATCTGGGCGGCAACATGCTGTTCCTGTGGATTTTCGGCGACAACCTCGAGGATGCCTTCGGGCATCTGGGATTCCTCGCCTTCTATCTCGCCTGCGGCGCGCTGGCCGGGCTGGCGCAGGTCTGGTCGGCGCCGGGTTCGACCACGCCGATGGTCGGCGCGTCCGGGGCGATCGCAGGAGTGATGGGGGCCTATCTGTTGCTCTTTCCAAAGGCCCGGGTGGACGTGCTGATCATCCTGATCATCATCATCCGGACCATCGCCATGCCGGCATGGATCATGCTAGGCGTCTGGTTCGCCATCCAGCTCGCGGGCAGCTACACGAGCTTCGGACTCGACAGCGGCGGCGTGGCGCATCTCGCGCATTCGGGCGGTTTCGCGGCCGGTCTGCTGCTGGCGCTGCCCTACTGGCTGCGCAAGGGAGGCCCGGCATTCTGGCGGCGCAACCACGGCGCGCCGCCGCATCCCGCAATGTTCCGGGCCGGGCGGATCACCGACATACCAACGGTCCGGCGCCGCCGCTGAGCGGGAAAGCATTCCGGTGGCTCTCCGGATCGACGCCTCGGCTGGACCTTCCACCCAGGGGAGGCGGGGGCGGGAGTTCGCCACCGCAGCGTGACAGACGTCGAGGGCCGGCGATTGGCGCCGCCGGGGATCAGACCCCGAGGCACCAGCGCATGATCGCCTTCTGCACGTGCAGGCGGTTCTCCGCCTCGTCGAAGACCACCGATTGCGGGCCGTCCATGACTTCGTTGGTGACCTCTTCCTCGCGGTGCGCCGGCAGGCAGTGCATGAAGAGCGCGTCGGGCCTGGCGGCCGCCATCAGCCGCCCGTTCACCTGATAGGGGCGAAGCAGGTTGTGGCGGCGCTCGCGCGCACTCTGGGCGTCGTGCATCGAGACCCAGGTGTCGGTCACGATCAGGTCGGCCCCGGCAGCGGCGCGCTCGGGATCGCGTTCGATCGCGACGGTCGCGCCGTTCGCCCGCGCGAATTCCACCGCCTCGCGGGCGGGGTCGAGCGTCGGGGGCCCGGTGAAGGTGAAGTCGAAGCCGAAGCGGCCGGCGGCGTGCAGGAAGGAGGCGCAGACATTGTTGCCGTCGCCCGACCAGACCACCTTGCGGCCGCGGATCGGGCCGCGATGCTCCTCGTAGGTCATCACGTCCGCGAGGATCTGGCAGGGGTGGCTCGCGTCGGTCAGGCCGTTGATCACCGGCACCGTGGCGTTCTCGGCCAGTTCGGTCAGCGTCGTCTCCTCGAAGGTCCGGATCATGATCAGATCGACGAAGCGCGACAGCACGCGGGCGGTGTCGGCGATGGTCTCGCCGTGGCCGAGCTGCATCTCGCCGCCCGAGAGCACCAGCGTCTCGCCGCCCAGCTGCCGCACGCCGACGTCGAAGCTGACCCGCGTCCGGGTCGAGGGCTTCTCGAAGATCAGGGCGACCATGCGGCCGGCGAGCGGCGTCGTCGCGTCGGGGGTGGCGCGCGGGGCGTTGCCGCGCGCGGCCTTCATCGCCGCCGCCTGATCGAGGATCGCCCGCAGGTCGGCGGACGCGGTGACATGGATGTCGAGAAAGTGCTTCATTGCCGCGCCTCCAGGGCCGATGCCGCAGCGTCGAGGCGGCGCAGCCCCTCGTCGACCTCCGCGTCGCTGAGATTGAGGGGCGGCAGGATGCGCACCACGTTGCCGGCGGCGACCACCGTCAGGATCTTCGCGTCATAGCCCGCCGCCACCACCTCGCCGTTCGGCACGAGGCAGCCGATCCCGAGCATCAGCCCCTGGCCGCGCACCTCCGAGAACAGCTTCGGATGCGCCGCGACCAGCCCCTCGAGCCCCTGGCGCAACCGCCCGGCGGTGCGGCTGACGCCGGCGAGGAACTCGGGCGTCGCCACGATGTCGAGCACCGCGCAGCCGATGGCGCAGGCGAGCGGGTTGCCGCCGTAGGTCGAGCCGTGGGTGCCGAGGGTCATGCCGGAGGCGGCGTGCTCGGTGGCGAGGCAGGCCCCGAGCGGGAAGCCGCCGCCGATGCCCTTGGCGATCGGCATGATGTCCGGGGTGATCCCCGCCCATTCGTGGGCGAAGAGCCTGCCGGTGCGGCCCATGCCGGTCTGGATCTCGTCGAGGATCAGCAGGATGCCTTCCGCGTCGGCGATGGCGCGCAGGTCGCGCAGGGCCGCGTCGGGAAGCTGGCGGATGCCGCCCTCGCCGAGGATCGGCTCGGCCATGATCGCCGCGGTCTGCGGCCCGACCGCCGCGCGCACCGCCTCGATGTCGCCGAATGGCAGGATGTCGAAGCCCGGCAGCAGCGGGTCGAAGCCCTTGACGAGCTTCTCGCCGCCGGCGGCGGAGATCGCCGCCATGGTGCGGCCGTGGAAGGCGCCCTCGAAGGTCACGATGCGGTGCCGCTCCGGCTGGCCCTTGGCCGAGAAATGCTTGCGCGCCATCTTGATCGCGCATTCGACCGCCTCGGCCCCTGAATTGGTCACGAAGACGGTGTCGGCGAAGGTCCGGGCGACGAGCTTTTCCGCGAGCCGCTCCTGGTTCGGGATCCGGTAGAGGTTCGAGGTGTGCCAGAGGCGCCGGCCCTGGGTCTCCAGCGCCTCGACCAGGGCGGGATGGGCGTGGCCGAGCACGGCGACGGCGATGCCGGCGCCGAAATCGAGATAGCGCTCGCCGCCTTCCTCGATCAGCCAGGCGCCCTGCCCTTCCACGAAGGCGAGCGGCGCGCGCGCATAGGTCGGCAGGACCGGAGTGATCACGGGTAAACCTCCACGGCGACAGGATGTCGGGCGGGGCCCCGGGGGCGATGCGCGGGGCCAAGCGGACCTCTTGCCGCAAGCCCGCAGGCGAGTCAATCGCGCCTTCCGGCGCCGCGATCCGGCGCCGTCCCCATGGGGACACTCGCCAGCCATATGAAATTAAACGATAAAAGTGTTAACGCCCCGATTCCGATCCCCGTGTCGGGGGCGGGCGGGGCCTGCTGCGGGGATCAGCTCTTGAGCCGGTAGCCGGTCCGCAGCCAGCGGAAGGTGAGCGCCCCGAGCGCGACCACGGCGAGGGTCGCATAGGCGAGACCGAGGGCGGGCGGGGAATCGCTCACCCCCAGCGCGCCGAAGCGCATGCCGTCGATGAGATAGAAGATCGGGTTGACGTGGAGCAGGATCCGGAACGCCTCCGGCACCGCGGCCGCGGAATAGAAGGTGCCCGACAGGAAGCTGAGCGGGGTGACGACGAAATTGGTGATCGCGGCCATGTGGTCGAACTTCTCCGCGAGAATCGCGGTGATCATGCCCATGAGCGCCAAGAGCGCGCTGCCCACCAGAATGAAGGCGAGCGCCCAGAGCGGATGCGCCGGCAGGATGCCGAAGAGCGGGAAGAGCACCGCCGCCACGCCGGCCGCGACGAAGAGGCCGCGGAAGACGCCGCCCAGCACGAAGCCGGTCAGCAGCTCCGACGGGCTCAGCGGCGGCATGAGCGTGTCCACGATGCTGCCCTGGACCTTGGAGACGAGGATCGAGCTCGAGGTATTGGCGAAGGCGTTCTGGATCACCGTCATCATCAGGATCCCGGGCGCGAGGAAATGCGCGAAGGGCAGCCCCATCACGGCGGGCCGCTGGCCGCCCAGCGCCAGGGTGAAGACCGCCATGAAGAGCAGCGCCGTCGCCACCGGCGCGGCGAGGGTCTGGGTCCAGACATTGGTGAAGCGGCGGATCTCGCGCCCGGTCAGGGTCGCGAGCCCGAGCCAGTTGACCCGGCCGAAGCGCTTGACGCCCTTGCCCGGCCTGCCCCGGCCCGGGTCCCCGGCCGTGTCGATCGCGCGGTTTTCCATGGGTCGCGCTTGTAACCGAAGCGTGGCTGGTTACAATGGCCGCGAGCGTGCCGGCCGATTGTCGGACCCCGCGCGCAATCCCGCCCGACAAGGCCGACGGAGACGAACGAGATGTCCTGGACCGATGAACGCGTGGAGGCCCTGCGGTCGATGTGGACCGAGGGCAAGAGCGCCAGCCAGATCGCCAAGGAGCTGGGCGGGGTGACGCGCAACGCCGTGATCGGCAAGGTGCATCGCCTCGGCCTCTCGAACCGCGGCGGCAACGGCGACCAGGAGGAGGGCTCCGGCGCGCCGGCCGAGCCCGCGGTGGCGGCGCCGGTGGCCGAGCCGGTCGCCGCGGCGGACCCCGAGGACGAGGAAGAGGAGGCCGCGGCGGCGGAACCGCCCCGGGTCGTGCGCGAGCAGCCGCAGGCCAACCGCCCGCGCGTGCCGGGGCAGCCCATGCCGCCGCAGCCTTCGGGCTCGGAGATCAGCGCGGAGGCGCTGGCCAACCTGGCCGAGGTCGCGAAGAAGTCGCGCAGGCTCACGTTGATGCAGCTGACCGAGCGCACCTGCAAATGGCCGGTGGGCGATCCCGCGACCGAGGAATTCTGGTTCTGCGGCCTGCCCGCCTCGCCCGGCAAGCCCTATTGCGAGGCGCATGTGGCGGTGGCCTTCCAGCCGATGTCGGCACGGCGCGACCGGCGCGCCGGCGGGCGCTGACCGGCGCGGGGCAGAGCCTCGCTTTCTTGCCGGTTCGCGCGCGGTGGCCCCGGCGGTTCAGTTCGTCGCGTCGTTCCGCGTCTGCAGCAGATCGCCCCAATCGGTGCGGTAGGCCATTTCCGCCAGCACCGTCTCGGGCAGGAACTCCTGGCCCTCGCGGACCTGCCATCCGCCGCCCAGCGCCTTGTAGATGGCGACGAGGTTTTCCGCGACCAGCGCCCGCGCGGTGACCAGATTGGCCTCCGCCGCGAGCAGCGCCTGCTGGGTGTTGAGCACGCGCGTATAGTCTGTCACGCCGTCGCCGTATTGCTTGGCCGCGATCTCGGCGGCGCGCCGGGCCGCCTCGACGCTCTCGGCCAGAAGGGCGGTCTGCGCGCGGGCCCCCTTGTAGGCGGCCATGGCGTTGTCGACCTCGCCATAGGCCATGAGCACGGTGTTCTGGTAATTGGCGATCAGGCCCTGATAGGCGGCGTCCTGCGCCCGGACGTTGTTCTTGAGCCGGCCGTAGTTGAGGATGTTCCAGCTGACCCCCGGCGTGAACACGCCGGTCCGGCTGCCCGCCTCGAAGAGATCGCTCGTGGAACTGGCCTGGAAGCCGATGCCGCCGGAGAGGATGAACTGCGGATAGAGCGCGTTCATCGCGACGCCGATCTGGGAGGCCTGCGCCGCCGCCTCCAGCTCCGCGGCGCGTATGTCCGGCCGGCGGCGCAGGAGCTCCGCCGGCACGCCCACGGCGACCTCGGAGCGCGCCCGCGGAATGCTTCCCGAGCCGACGAGCCCGTCCATGCGCGACGGCGGCTGCGCCAGCAGCACCGCCAGCGCGTTCTTGGCCTGCTGGAGCTCGCTCTCCAGCGGCGGGATCAGCGCCTTGGTATTGGTCAGGAGCACCGTCGCCTCCTCGACGTCGAGCTCGGTCGTCACCCCGCCGTTGAATCGAACCTTCGCGAGGTCGAGCGATTGCTGCTGCAGGTCGATGTTGCGCCGGGCGATGCCCAGCGTCTCCTGGATCGCGCGGATGTTGATGTAGGTCGCGGCGACGTCGCCGGTCAGCGTCACCAGCGCGTCGTCGTAATTCGCCACCTGCGCGGCGAGATCGGCCCGCGCCGACTGCACGTTGCGCCGCAGCCCGCCCCAGACGTCGAGCTCCCAGGCCGCATCGAACCCGACCTGGCTTGAGGCGAAGTCGAGATCGAGGTTCGTGACCCGCTCCACCTCGCTGATGTAGCTGAGATTGTCGCTCAGGCGCCGCCTCGTGGTGCTGCCCGCCAGCGTCTGCGACTGCGGGAAGAGCTCGCCATAGGCGATGCCGAGCTGCGCGCGCGCCTGGAGCACCCGCGCCCCGGCCATCTGCAGCGTGAGGTTCTGGGCATAGGCCTGGGCGATGAGCGCGCTCAGCGTCGCATCGTCGAAGGTCTGCCACCAGGCGACCACCGGGGCGCTGCGCGAGGTCAGGCCGCTCGAGGCGTCGCGGCTCGGCGCATTGGCCTCGAGCCAGGCGCTGACCTCGGGCGTCTTGGGCTGGACGAAATCGGGACCGATCATCGCGCAGCCGCCAAGAAGCGCGGGCAGCGCCATCGCGGTCATGCAGCGCCGGAGCCCGCCCGGCAGGATCTTTGCCATCGCTCTCTCTCTCTGTCCTCAACCAGAATGGCCGCCGCCGGTTAGACGTCCAGCGGTCGTATGAAGTTGCCGAAAGAATAGAGCCGGATGTTGATCCGGCGCAGGAACGCGAAGCTCTCGCCGCCGCCGGTGTAGATCGCCACCGCCGCATGGGCGCCGGCGGCGAGGATGCGGTCGGCGGGCGGGTCGTCGAAGGTGATCTCCACCGCGATCCGCCCCGGCAGCTTCGGCAGCACGAATTCGGGCAGCCGGCCCGAGGGCAGGTACTGGCCCTGGGAGGTCGCCCACCAGACCGCCTCGACCCGGCCCTTGAAGATCTCGCCCGGATAGAGGTCGAGCGCGATCTCCACCTCCTGCCCGGGGGCGACGAACTTCAGGTTCTGCTGGCGGAAGGTCGCGAGGATATAGGGATCGGCCGCGGTGACGAAGCTCGCGATGGCGCCGAGCCGCACGTCGCCCACCACGAGGCCCGGCCGGGCCTGCTGCGAGACGATCATCCCGTCCTCGGGCGCGACCAGCGTGGTATTGCCGAGGAAATACTCGGCCTCCGCCAGCTGCGCGCGCGCCTGGGCGACCCCGGTATTGACGCCGTCGATGGTGGAGCCGAGCGCGAGCTGCGCCTTCTCGAGATTGGCCTTGGCCTCGGCCACCGCGGCGGTGTCCTCCTCGACCTGGGCGTTCCAGCGGTCGAGCTCGTCCTGCCGCGCCCCGCCCTGGGGCACGAGGTCGGTGAAGCGCTTCTGCTGCTGGGTGGAATATTCGAGCTGCGCCTCGGCCCGGATGACCGCGTTGCTCGCGGCCGCCACGTCCTGCTGCAGGATCTTCGCGTTCTGCTCGGCCGCCACCAGCTGCGCCTGCGCGGCGTCGACCTGGTGCTGGAAGATGGTGGTGTCGAAGCGGTAGAGCGGATCGCCCTTCCTGACCGGCGTGTTGGGCTCCACCAGCACCTCGGTCAGGACCGTCGGCTGGGTCAGCCGCGGCAGGATCTGGATCGTGCTGCGGATCACGTGGCTGTCGACCGTATAGGGCTGGTAGAAGCGCAGGGCGACCAGGAAGATCAGCAGGAGATGCAGCCCGACCCAGCCCGAGACGATGCCCCAGACGATGTTGAACTTCAGCCACCGGAAGCGGAAGAACACCATCCAGACGAAGATGATGTAGAAGACCGTGATCCCGACGGCCATCAGCATCGCGGCAATTCTCCCGGCATCTGGTTGCGGGCGGAGCGGGTCATCGCCGGCCCGTCACGCGGAGGCCTGCGGCGGGGGGGCCTCGCCGGCGGCGGGGCTGCTCGGGGGCTCCTCGGGCTCACCGCGCAGTCGGGCGATCTCGCGGCGTATCACGTCCTTCTCCTCGTCGGGAAAGCGGCGGATGTCGACGGTGGCGGAATCGTGGAAGGCCCAGAGGAAGGCATGCACCCAGGGCACGACCACCAGAAAGCCCATGTAGCCCATGATCCGGACCGATTCCGCATGCGGGTGGTTGCGCTTGATGGCGATGCGGCCGGGCAGCCCCATGAGGAAGATCAGGATCGCCATCGCGGCGAGCAGGAGCAGCACCAGGGCGAGAAACGTGAGATAGTCGTAATAGTCGAGCGGGCGTCCGATAAGATCCATGGTGCGCCCTCCCGCTCACGCATAGTCAACGTCACGAATTCCGGGGCCGATTCTAGCCCGATGCTGGCGGAGCGGCAATCTCGGCGCCGCCTCTGCGATGCCGCTCCGGGAAAACCGAGTCTTTTGGGTCACGCCCCCGGGGCCGTGCAATCGGGTCTCCGGATGCCCCGATCGGCCGGGGACACCCCGAACCGGCTAGGGCGAGGCACTGCCTCGCGCCGGTTCGTCGGCGGGACGCGCGCGAGCGCGGCGAGCGGGGGGGGGGGCCCGGGTTCCACCGGCGGCTGGCAAGCCGCGAAGGGAATGCGGCGACGCCGCGGGCGACGGACGCCGGTCAGAAGCGATCAGGCGGTCGCGGCATCAGACCGAATAGGTATCGTCGAGCGCATAGCCCGAGGAGCGCACGGTGCGGATCGGGTCGCGGTCGCCGCGGCGGTTCAGCGCCTTGCGCAGCCGGCCGATATGCACGTCGACGGTGCGGATCTCCACATAGACGTCCTCGCCCCAGACCCTGTCGAGCAGCTGCTCGCGGGAGAAGACCCGGCCGGGGCGCTGCATCAGCACGTCGAGCAGGCGGAACTCGGTGGGGCCGAGATGCACGTCGCGCTGGCCGCGGCGCACGCGGCAGAGCTGGCGGTCGAGCACGATGTCGGCGAAGGTCGCCACGTCCCCGGCCAGCATCGGCGCGGTGCGGCGCAGGACCGCGCGCATCCGCGCCACGAGCTCGGACATGGAGAAGGGCTTGGTCACGTAATCGTCGGCGCCGACGTCGAGGCCGCGGACGCGGTCCTCCTCCTCGCCGCGGGCGGTCAGCATGATGACGGGGATGTCGCGGGTTTCGCTGCGGCTGCGCAATTGCCGGCAGAGCTCGATGCCCGAGACATTGGGCAGCATCCAGTCCATCAGCACCAGGTCGGGGCGCGATTCATCGACCGCGATCATCGCCTCGTCGCCGTCCGAGGAGGTCGCGACGGTGAAGCCCTCCTTGGAGAGATTATAGGCGAGGAGCTGGCTGATCGGCTCCTCGTCCTCGATCACCAGGATCTTGGCGCACATCGGGGGATCCTCTCGTCTGGGCTCACTCGTGAATGAAACCGACGCCCGTCGGCTCGCCCTTGGGGCGGTCGTCGCCGAGCGGCTCGCCCTTGACGATGTAATAGACCATCTCGGAGATATGCGTGGTGTGGTCGCCGATGCGCTCGAGGTTCTTGGCGATGAACATCAGCTGCGCGCCGATCCCGATCAGACGGCTGTCCTCGACCATGTAGGTCACCACCTCGCGGAAGATGGCGTTGTACATCTCGTCGATCTCGTAATCCTGGTTCCAGATCTGAACCGCGAGATCCACGTCGCGCGAGGCATGGGCGTTGAGCACGTCCGAGAGCTGAGCGAGCGTGGTCTTGCCCATGCGCGCGATCGAGGTGGTCAGCCGGATGGGCCGCGCCGAGGAGAGCGGGATCGCCCGCTTGGAGATGTTCTTGGCGAGATCGCCGATGCGCTCGAGGGTCGAGGCGATCTTCATCGCCGCGATCAGGACCCGAAGATCCGCCGCGACCGGCTGGCGCAGGGCGATGATCTTGACCACGCTTTCCTCGAGCGCCATCTCCATCGCGTCGAGCGCGCTGTCGCGGTCGATGACCTGGCGCGCGAGCACCGCGTCGCGCTCCTGGACCGATTGCAGCGCCTTGGAGAGCAGTTCCTCGCAAAGGCCGCCCATTTCCGAGATCCTGGCCTGAACCTGGACGAGATCCTCGTCGAACGACGCAACGATATGGGCCATGGCGGTCGGGTCTCTCCTCGGCTTCCCGCGCGCCCGCCGCGGGCGCGCGTTCCTCGGCGGCGCCGGGCGATCGGGGCCGCGTCCTGCGGTGAACGTCAGTCGACAGCATTATAGGGCGGATCGCAACAGGGCCATGACAGTTCCAAGACGAAACCGTGACAGTGCAAGCCGTTCACATTCCGAGAGGTTTCGCCTCGCCGGGGTCTGGAGGCGGCGGCTGGCGGGCGGCGTCTGCCGAAGCGGCCCTGGGCAGCCAGACCGTGAAGCGGCTTCCCTCGCCGGGCTTCGAGGTGATCTCCAGGCGGCCCTTGTGGCGGTTGAGGATATGCTTGACGATGGCCAGGCCGAGCCCGGTCCCGCCCTTGTTGCGGCTGTGGCTGACATTGACCCGGTAGAAGCGCTCGGTCAGCCGGGGGATATGCTCGCGCGCGATGCCGGGGCCGGTATCGGCGATGGTGATGCCGCAGCGGTTGGGATACGCCCGGCTCGGGGGGGCGGTGAGCACGCGCACGCCGCCGCCGGGGCCGCCGTATTTCATCGCGTTGTCGATCAGGTTGGTGAAGACCTGCGAGAGCTGGTCGCGGTCGCCCGTCACCCGGCAGTCCTGCGGGTCGAGCTCGAGGAGGAGGCCGACGCCCTGCTGGCTCGCGATCGGCTGCAGCGCCGAGACGCATTCGGTGACGATCCCGTTCAGCGACCAGATCTCGACCGGCCGGAGGTGCTCGCTCATCTCGATGCGGCTGAGCGACATCAGGTCGTCCACGAGCCGCTGCATGCGGCCGGCCTCCCGCGCCATGATGCCGAGGAAGCGCTCGCGCGCCTCCGCGTCGTCGCGGGCGTGGTGCTGGAGCGTCTCGATATAGCCGATGACCGAGGCGAGCGGCGTGCGCAGCTCGTGGCTCGCATTGGCGATGAAGTCCGAGCGGAGCTGCTCGGCCTTGTGCGGCTCGGTGCGGTCCTCGAGCTGCACGATCGCGCGCCGGTCGGTGCTGAAGGCGGGATCGGCGGGCAGCAGCCCGACCCGCGCCTCGAAATGCCGCTCGCTGCCGTTGAAGGTGGTGAAGCGGCAGGCGCGCTCCTCGCCGTCGGCCAGCGTCGCGGTGACGGCGGCGACGAAATCCGGCGCGCGGATGAGATGCGCGAAATGCGCGCCCGGCTCCACATGCGGCAGGGCCGCATGCGCCGCCGGATTGGCGTAGGCGATGCATCCGTTCCGGGCGATGACGAGGAGCGGCGCCGGGAGCTTCTCGAGGAGCGCCCGGCCCGGATCGGGCGCGGGCCGCGGGGGATGCGCCGGGTCCCGCGGGGGTTCGGAAGGCAGCACCGCCGCGCTGGCGGCGAGGCGCCTGGCGACCGGCACGGCGAGAAGGACGACGAGCCCTCCCGCCAGGAAGGCGGCCAGCGGCGGAAGGCCCAGCGCCGCCGAGAGCGCGGCGAAGACGGCCACCGCCAGCGCCAGCAGGGGATGGAACCATTCCGCCATGCCGCCTCGTTTCCCCCGCGCCGCCGGCCCCTATAGCAGGCGCGGCCGGCGGCGAGAAGAAAGATTGTCTTCACCGGATCGACATATATGTAAGGGACGACTGGATTTCGCGAGGACGCCCGGGTGATCCGATACGCGCTGCGCTGTGCCGACGACCACCGCTTCGAGTCCTGGTTCGGCTCGAGTGCGGATTTCGACCGGCTGGTCTCGGCCGGGCTGGTCTCCTGCGCGGTCTGCGGCAGCCCTGAGGTGCAGAAGGATCTGATGGCGCCGAGCCTGGCGGGTTCCGGCACCGAAGCGCCCGACACGGCGCCGAGGCTTTCGGCGCCGCTCTCGCCTGCCGAGCAGGCCATGGCCGAGCTTCGCCGCCGGATCGAGGCCCGCTCCGAGGATGTCGGCCGCGACTTCGCCGCCGAGGCGCGGCGCATCCACGAGGGCAGTTCCCCCGACCGACCGATCATCGGCGAGGCGAGGCCCTCCGAGGCGCGCGCCCTGATCGAGGACGGCATCCCCGTCGCCCCCCTGCCCTGGAGTTCGCGCAAGGCGAACTAAGGCGGATTGCCGCTTCGGCTTGCTGGCGCCGCGGCAAATCCATAAGAGGGCGCGATCGCATTCCGAACTGAGAGCCTGCGCCCATGCCGCGCCTCGTGATGAAATTCGGCGGCACCTCGGTGGCCGACCTCGACCGCATCCGCAACGCGGCCATGAAGGTCAGGCGCGAGGTCGAGCGCGGCTTCGACGTGGCGGTGGTGGTCTCGGCGATGGCCGGCAAGACCAACGAGCTGGTCGGCTGGGTCGACCGCACGGCGCAGTTCTACGACGCGCGCGAATACGATGCGGTGGTCGCCTCGGGCGAGAACGTGACCGCGGGCCTCATGGCGCTGACCCTGCAGGAGATGGGGGTGCCGGCGCGCAGTTGGCAGGGCTGGCAGGTGCCGATGCTCACCAATTCCTCCCATGGCGCCGCGCGGATCATGGAGATCGACACCACGCGGCTGGTGCAGAAGTTCGGCGAGGGGCTGCATGCGGTGATCGCGGGCTTCCAGGGCGTGAGCCCCGAGGGGCGCATCACCACGCTCGGGCGCGGCGGCTCGGACACCTCCGCGGTCGCCTTCGCCGCGGCGCTCGGGGCGGAGCGCTGCGACATCTACACCGATGTCGACGGGGTCTATACCACCGACCCGCGCATCACCAAGAAGGCGCGCAAGCTCGCCAAGATCTCCTACGAGGAGATGCTGGAGCTGGCGAGCCTCGGCGCGAAGGTGCTGCAGACGCGCTCGGTGGAGCTCGCCATGCGCTACAAGGTGCGGCTGCAGGTGCTGTCGAGCTTCGACGACCTGCCCGGAACGCTGGTCTGCGACGAGGAGGAAGTCTTGGAAAGCAGGGTCGTGAGCGGCATCGCGCATTCGCGCGACGAGGCGAAGCTGACGGTGCTCGGCGTGCCGGACCGGCCGGGGATCGCCGCGGCGATCTTCGGGCCGCTGGCCTCGGGCGGGGTCAATGTGGACATGATCGTGCAGAACATCGGCGCGGACGGACGCACCGACATGACCTTCTCCTGTCCGGTCGACGAGGTGCCGCGCGCGGTCAAGGCGCTGGAGGAGACGCGCGACGCGGGCGAGGTGAACTACCTCCGCCTCGACATCGACGAGAACGTCTCGAAGGTCTCCATCGTCGGCATCGGCATGCGGAGCCAGGCGGGCGTGGCCCATCGCATGTTCGAGGCGCTGGCCGCCGACGGGGTCAATATCAAGGTCATCACCACCTCGGAGATCAAGGTCTCGGTGCTGATCGACCGCAAATATCTGGAACTGGCGGTTCAGGCGCTGCATGATGCTTTCGGCCTGGACAAGGCCAGCTGAGACCGGGGACCGGACGGCCGATGCCCTTTTCGGAAGCGGTTGATTCCCGCGTGATCCTCACGCGGCTGCGCGAGGCGATGGCCGAGCCGGGCGAGGGCCAGGAACGGCTCGACCGCATCGTCAAGCTGATCGCGCGCGGGCTCGTGGCCGAGGTCTGCTCGGTCTATCTGCGCCGCGAGGACCTTTCGCTCGAGCTCTGCGCCACCGAGGGCCTGAACCCGGAGGCGGTGCATACCACGCGGCTGGCGCCGGGCCAGGGCCTCGTGGGGCGCATCGCCGAGAGCGCGGAGCCGATCCGGACCCGCGATGCCGCCCATACCCACGGCTTCCGCTTCCTGCCCGAGACCGGCGAGGAGATCTATTCCTCCTTCCTCGGGGTGCCGATCCAGCGGCTCGGCGAGGTGCTGGGCGTGCTCGTGGTGCAGAACCGCACGGAGCGGGAATACAGCGACGACGAGATCTATGCGCTCGAGGTCGTGGCCATGGTCATCGCCGAGATGGCGGAGCTCGGCGCCTTCGTCGGACCGGGGCCGATGGAGATCGCCCGGCCGCACCGCCGCCCGTTCTTCGTGCGCGGCCTCGTCGGCCAGGAGGGCGTCGCAGAGGGCCGCGTGGTGCTGCACGAGCCCCAGATCGTCATCAGCCAGCCGATCAGCGACGATCCGGCGCTGGAATGCGCGAGGCTCCGCACGGCGCTGGAGGCGCTGCGGGCCGAAGTCGACGAGATGCTCGGGGCGGAATATCTCGCCACCGCCGGCGAGCATCGCGACGTGCTCAACGCCTATCGGATGTTCGCCAACGACAAGGGCTGGGTGACGCGGATGGAGGCCTCGATCGTGAGCGGCCTCGCCGCCGAGGTCGCGGTCGAGAAGGAGCAATCCGCGACCCGCGCCCGCATGTCGCGCATCGCCGATCCCTATCTGCGCGAGCGGCTGCACGATTTCGACGACCTCGCCAACCGGCTGCTGCGGCTGCTCGCGGGCAGCGCGGCGCCGCAGGGGCGCGACCTGCCGGACGATGCGATCCTCGTGGCGCGCAACATCGGCCCGGCGGAGCTGCTCGACTACGGCCGCAAGCTCAGCGGGGTGGTGCTCGAGGAGGGCTCGGTGGGCAGCCATGCGGCGATCGTGGCGCGGGCGCTGGCGATTCCGCTGGTGATCCATGCCCGGCGCATCACCCGCGAGGCCCAGGGGGGCGACCATATCCTCGTCGACGGCGACCAGGGCGTGGTGCATCTGCGCCCCGAGGAGACCGTGGCCAAGGCCTTCCGCGAGAAGGTGGACATGCTGCACGAGGCCCAGGCGGCCTATGTGGCGCTGCGCGACAAGCCGGCGCGGACCCGCGACGGGGTCACGCTCGCCCTGCACATGAACGCCGGGCTGATCGCCGACCTGCCGAGCCTGCCGAAATGCGGCGCGATCGGCGTGGGGCTCTTCCGCACGGAACTGCAGTTCCTCGTTCGCTCCACGGTGCCGCGGCGCGCCGATCTCGCCGCGCTCTATGCGCGCATCCTCGATTCGGCGGGCGAGAAGCCGGTGGTGTTCCGCACGCTCGACATCGGCTCCGACAAGGTGCTGCCCTACATGCGGCGCAACGACGAGCCGAATCCGGCGCTCGGCTGGCGCGCGATCCGCGTCGGGCTCGACCGGCCCGGCATCATGCGCATGCAGGTCCAGGCGCTCCTGCGCGGCGCGCGCGGGCGGCCGCTGCAGATCATGTATCCCTTCGTCGCGGAGGCGGAGGAATTCGAGGAGGCGCGGGAACTGACCCTGCGCGAGCTGGCCCGCGAGCAGGCGCTCGGCCATCGCGTGCCGGCGGGCCTGAAGATCGGCGCCATGCTCGAGACGCCGAGCCTCGCCTTCGCGCCCGACCGTTTCTTCGAGGAGGTCGATTTCCTCTCGATCGGTGGCAACGATCTCAAGCAGTTCTTCTTCGCCGCCGACCGCGAGAACGAGCTGGTGCGGCGGCGCTACGACATGCTCAGCGCGAGCTTCCTCGCCTTCATCGAGCAGATCGTCGCCCGCTGCGCCAGCCATGGCACGCCGCTTTCCTATTGCGGCGAGGATGCCGGGCGGCCGGTGGATGCGGTCGGGCTCGCGGCCATGGGGCTGCGCAGCCTCTCCATGCGGCCCGCCTCGATCGGGCCGGTCAAGGCGCTCCTGCGGCAGGTCGATCTCGAAGCCGTCCGGGCGATCATCGAGGCGGGCCGTTCGCGGGGGCTGGCGACGGTCCGGCCGATGCTGGAGGAATATCTGCGCGACAGGGGCATCCTGGTCTGAGCCGGGGGCGTCCCTCGTCCGGGCGGCGGTCTCAGGGTTCGGCGAGGCTCAGCCAATGCGAGACCAATCCGGTGATGCCGTCGAAGGCGCCGGGGACCAGCGGGCGCGCCAGCAGGCGGTCGGGGTTGGTCGGGGGCGGGAAGTCCAGGCCGGCGGCGCGGGCATGGGTGAAGCCGAAGCGGCGGTAATAGGGCTCGTCGCCCACCAGGATCACCCGCGTCCAGCCGAGCTCGCGCGCCCGTTCGAGGCTTTCCCCGATCAGATAGGCGCCGAGGCCCTCGCCCTGCCGGGTGGGATGCACCGCCACCGGGCCGAGCAGGAGCGCCGGCGGGCCGCCGGGGCCGACCCGGACCGGCCAGTAGCGGATCGCGGCGCCCAGCGCGTCGTAATCGTCGCGGGCGACGAGGCATAGCTCCGCCACCGCATCGACGCAATCGCGCAGGCGGTAGGACGAAAGGGCGGTGCGTCCCGGTGCGAAGGCGAGGTCGAAGAGATATTCGACCTCAGGGCCGTCGCGGGGCTCTTCCTTGTGGATCCGGAACATGGGCGGGGACCGGCGGGCGCGGGGCGTGCCGCCCGCTCGACCCCGCCTAGCATGGCCTCCGGTTGCGGTCCAAGGCGAAATCGGGAGGAGCGCGCCGCATGGGTCCGAAGTCGGGTCCATGCATCGTCGGTACGGTCGGTTCACCCGCTATCCGCGTGCCCGCGGTAGCGATGGGGCGGCCCGACCCGGCAAAAAGTGAAAAAATACACGTTAAGAGAGAGTGAACCATGATCCGTTAAACTTTTGGTAACCATTTGCCGCCAGAAAGGAGGTGTTCCGGAACCGGAACAGCTGCTTGCTAACCCTCAGACCCTCCAGTCTGGATAGAGCGCCCCCATCTCTCCCCCCCCCGGAGATGGGGGCGCATTTCGCTCAAGGCTCCGCGAGAACGGCGCCGGGGTTGAGGATCCCCTGCGGGTCGAGGGCGTTCTTGATCCTCTGCATCGCGAGGATGCTGCCCGGATCGCCGTAGCGCAGCAGATCCCCGGTCTTCAGCCGCCCGACGCCGTGCTCGGCGCCGACCGAGCCGCCGAGCGAAGCCGCGAGGTCGTGGACCGTCGTCTTGACCGCCTCGCGGATCGGGTCGAAGGCGCCCTTCGGCCGGCCCGGGGGCGGGAAGACGTTGTAATGCAGGTTTCCGTCGCCGAGATGGCCGAAGCAGTTGATCCGCAGCGCCGGGTCGATCCCCGCCACGGCCGCGCGGCCGCGCTCGACGAATTCCACGAGGCGCGAGGGCGGCAGCGAGATGTCGTGGCTCGAGATGGCGCCGATCAGGCGATTCGCTGCCGGAATGGATTCGCGCAGGCCCCAGAAGACGGCGCGCTGGCCCTCGTTCTGGGCCACGAGCGCGTCCGTGGCGAGCCCGGTTTCGAGCGCGGATTCGAGCACCCCCTCCAGCCGGGCGGGCACCCGGGCGGCGGCGGCATCGGCGGCCTCGATCAGCACGAACCAGTCCGAGCCCATCGCCGGGGGGCGGGGAACCTGCGGCAGGACCTCGGCGAGGAAGGCGATGCCCTGGGCGTGGATGAGCTCGAAGGCCGAGATCGTGTTGCCGAGCGTCGCGCGCGCCTCGCCGAGCAGCTCGAGCGCCGCCGCGGGCGAGCGCAGGGCGATCCAGGCGGTCGAGGTCGCCTGCGGGATCGGGTGCAGCCGGAGGCTCGCGGCGGTGATGAGCCCGAGCGTGCCTTCCGAGCCGATCAGCAGGTGGCGCAGATCGTAGCCCATGTTGTCCTTCAAGAGCGCGCTCAGCCCGTTCAGCACCGTGCCGTCGGCCAGCACCGCCTCGACCCCGAGGCAGAGGTCGCGGGCGTTGCCGTAGCGCAGCACGTTCACGCCGCCGGCATTGGTCGCCAGGAGCCCGCCGATGCGCGCCGAGCCTTCCGAGGCGAGGGAGAGCGGGAACTGGCGGCCGGCCGCGCGGGCCGCCTCGCGCACGTCGGCCAGCACCGCGCCGGCCTCCGCCACGAGCACGTTGTCGGTCAGGTCGAGGTCGCGGATGCGCGCCATGCGCTCGAAGGACATCAGGACCGGCAGCGGCCCCCGCTCGTGGACCTGGCCGCCGACGAGGCCGGTGCCGCCGGACCACGGCAGGATCCCGACCCGCGCCTCGGCGCAGAGGCGCACCGCCGCGGCCACCGCGCCGGCATCCGAAGGCCGCAGCACGGCCGCCGCCCGCCCGTGGAAGCGGCCGCGCGGCTCTTCGAGATAGCGGGGCTCGGGGGGGCGCACGGCCTCCGCGCCGAGTGCGGCGCTGAGGCGGTCGAGCAGCGCGGCATCGGCATCCGCGAGCGGCGCGCGGGCGGTCATTCGCCGTCGATCGCCGCGCGTCCGCGCCGGTCGCCGCGCAGATTGGCGTAGAGCACGTGGTTGCGCCAGCGGCCGTTGATCTGGAGATAGCTCTGGGCGACGCCCTCGTATTTGAAGCCGGCGCGTTCCAGCAGGCCGCGGGAGGCGGCGTTCTCGGGCAGGCAGGCCGCCTCGACCCGGCTCAGGTCGAGCGCGGTGAAGGCGTGATGCACCACCGCCGCCAGCGCCTCGGACATGTAGCCCTGGCGCGCGTGCTCCGGCCCGATCCAGTAGCCGATGGTCGCCGATTGCGCCGGCCCGCGCCGGATGTTGTCCAGCGTGATCGCGCCGAGCAGCCGCTCGTCCTCGCGGCGCAGCAGGAAGAGCGCCAGCGCCCGGCCCTCGGTGCGGGAGCGCGCGGCCCAGTAGACCCGGTTGCGGAAGGCCCTGCGGCTGAAGTGATCGACCGACCAGGTCGGCTCCCATTCCTTCAGGAAGGCCTCGCCCTCGCGCCTGAGCCGCGACCAGGCCTCGTGGTCGCCGGCTTCGGGCAGGCGCAGCACCAGCCTCTGCGTCTCGACGACCGGCCCGGAGCCACGGCGGAAGCCCAGCATGGCCCGGCCTCAGGCGGCGAGGCGCCTGACGAGGGCCTCGCGGTCCGGGGCATCCGCGATCGGCCCGAGCAGCGCCAGCGCCGGCCCTGCCCCGCCGATCAGCCGCCCGGCGAAGTCCCGGAGATCGGCGGCGGTGACCGCCTCGATGCGCGCCAGCGTCTCCTCGAGCGGGGGCACCCGGTCCCAGATCGCGAGCTGGCGCGCCAGGTGCTCGGCCCGCCCGGAGGGGCCTTCGAGGCCCATCAGCAGGCCCGCCTTCATCTGGGCGCGCGCGCGCTCGATCTCCGCCTCGGCCAGTCCCTCGGCCCCCCGGCGCAGCTCGTCCATGGTCAGTTCCGCGAGCTCGCGGATCTGGTCCGGGCCGGTGCCGGCATAGAGCGAGATCAGGCCGGTGTCGTCGTAGGCGGAGGCCTGGGCGAAGACGCTGTAGCAGAGGCCGCGGCGCTCCCGCAGTTCCTGGAACAGGCGCGAGGACATGCCGCCGCCCATGGCGATGGCGTAGAGCTGCGCGGCATAGACCTCCTGCGACCGCGCCGCGGCGCCCTCGAAGCCGAGGGTCAGGTGGACCTGCTCGAGGTCGCGGAAGGCGCGGCGCTCGCCGGCGGCAAAGCGCGCGGCGGGTGCCACGGCCTTGGGGCGGGAGGCGAGCCCGCCGAAGAGATCCGCCGCCACCGCATGGAGCGCATCCGCATCCACCGCTCCGGCCGCGGCGAGGATGATCTGGTCGGGCCCGTAATGCTCGCCGACGAAGCCCGCGAGGTCCGAGCGCCCGAAGGCCGAGACGCGCTCGGCCGGCCCGAGGATCGGCCGGCCGAAGGGCTGGTCGGGATAGGCCGATTCCTGGAGCCAGTCGAAGATGATGTCGTCGGGCGTGTCGAGCGCCTGGCCGATCTCCTGGAGGATCACCCCGCGCTCGACCTCGATGTCGGGCTCGGCGAAGAGCGGGTTGAGCACGATGTCGGCCAGGAGGCGCAGCGCCATCTCGACATCCGCCTCGAGCACGCGCGCGTAATAGGCGGTCATCTCCTTGCCGGTATAGGCGTTGATGTAGCCGCCGACGTCCTCGATCTCCTCGGCGATCCGCAGCGCCGTGCGGCTCGGCGTGCCCTTGAAGGCCATGTGCTCGAGGAAATGCGCCACTCCGCATTGCTCGGCGCGCTCGTGGCGGCCGCCGGCGGTGAGGAAGATCCCCACGGTCGCCGAATGCAGCCCGGGCATGGGATCGACCGCGATTCGCAGCCCGTTGGGAAGCCGGCCGGTCAGGACGCTCATGCCACGCGCTCCCCGCCGACCACCGCCTCGATCGCCGCGAGCTCGTTGGGCACGCGGGTCAGGCGCTCGGGCCGCTCCAGGAGATCGGCCATGCGCTCGGGCAGGGCCGGCCGCTCTGCGGTGGCGGCCTCGACCGCATCGGGGAATTTCGCGGCATGGGCGGTGGCGAGCACGATCATCGGCACCTCCGGATCGCCGCGACGCAGCCGCGCGGCATGGAGCCCGACCGCGGTATGCGGGCAGACGAGTTCCCCGGTCTCGCGCCAGGCGGCGGCGATCGCCGCGGCGGTCTCCGCCTCCGACGCGCTCGCGCTGTCGAAGCCGTCGCGCAGCTGCCCGAGCGCGCCCTGCGGCAGCTCGAAGCCCCCCGCGCGGGCCAGATCCTCCATCGAGGCCGCCACCGCGGACCCCTCCCGGTCGTAGAGCTCGAAGAGCAGGCGCTCGAAGTTCGAGCTGATCTGGATGTCCATGGAGGGGCTCATGGAGGGGCGCACCGCCGCGCGGCGATGGGCGCCGGTCGCGAGCGTGCGGTGCAGGATGTCGTTCTGATTGGTGGCGATCACCAGCCGGTCAATCGGCAGGCCCATGCAGCGGGCGACATGGCCGGCGAAGATGTCGCCGAAATTGCCGGTCGGCACCGTGAAGCTGACCGGGCGATGCGGGGCGCCGAGCGCGACGGCGGAGGTGAAATAATAGACCACCTGCGCGAGGACCCGCGCCCAGTTGATCGAATTCACGCCCGCGAGCCCCACCGCGTCGCGGAAGGCGTGATCGTTGAACATGTCCTTCACGCGCGCCTGGGCGTCGTCGAAATCGCCGTCGATGGCGAGCGCATGGACATTGGCCTCGGCCGGCGTGGTCATCTGGCGGCGCTGCACCTCCGAGACGCGGCCCTCGGGGAAGAGGATGAAGACCTCGACGCCCGCGCGCCCCCGGAAGGCCTCGATCGCCGCCGAGCCGGTGTCGCCGCTGGTGGCGCCGACGATGGTCAGCCGGCGGCCGCTGCGCCCGAGGCTGGCCTCGAACATCTGGCCGATGAGCTGCATCGCCACGTCCTTGAAAGCGAGCGTCGGCCCGTGGAAGAGCTCCAGCAGCCAGTCGTTCGGCCCCGTCTGGCGCAGCGGGCAGCGCGCGGGATGGGCGAAGCCGGCATAGGCGCGGGCGAGGATGTCGCGGAATTCCGCCTCGGCGAAGGCCCCGCCGAGATAGGGCCACATCACCCGCAGCGCGACCTCCTCGTAGGGCAGGCCGGCGAAGGCGGCGATCTCGGCCGGGCTCAGCCGCGGCCAGCTTTCCGGCACGTAGAGCCCGCCATCGCGCGCGAGACCCGCCAGCATCGCCTCCTCGAAGCCGAGCTTCGGCGCCGCGCCGCGGGTGGAGACATATTGCATGGGGTGGCCTGCCTCGCTTCAGTCAATGCGGCGCTTGATACGCCATAGCAGGTAGCCTGTCATCACCGCCCAGACCAGTGCCAGCCCGAACCAGGTCACCGCGTAGCCGAGATGGTCGTTGGGGATGTTGACCGTCACCGGCAGGGGCATCGGCGCCGCCGGGTCGTCGCTCGCCGTGGCGACCAGCAGCACCGGCTCCGTCCCGAGGGCATCGGCCATGAGATCCACGTCGCGGGCGAACCAGACGTTCTTGGCGCGGTCGGGCTCGCTGGTGAAGTAATCCGTTTCCTGCGGCCAGAGCAGCGCGCCCTCGACGGTGATCTCGCCTTCGAGGCGCGGCGCGTCCTTCTCCTCAATCGGCACGAAGCCCCGGTCGAGCAGGATGCGCCTTCCCTCCGCGAGCTCGAGGGCGACGATGACGCGGTAGCCCACGCCGCGCGGCGGGGCGGAGGTATAGACATGCAGCTCCGGGCCGCCGATCCGGCCGGTGGCGCGCACCCGCAGGAACTGGTCCACATCGCGCGAGGGCGCGGCGGGCAGCGGCACCGGATCCGCGGCGAGGCGCGTCTCGATGCGGTCGATGATCTCGGTCTTCCAGGCGAGACGCTGGACCTGCCAGATGCCGAGCGCGAGCAGGATCGCCACGCCCCCCAGACCGAAGGCGAGGGCGGCGATCACCTTGCGGACGGGCAGGCGGTCAGGGGGTGCGGGCATGGCAGGCAAGGGATCCCGTCAGGAGCGGGGCGCCGCTTCCTCGAGCAGCTTGTAGTTCGCGGGGTCGTCGTCGCAGACCCCCGGCCCGCATTCGAGCAGCGCCGAGACCGCATTGGCAGCGGCGAGCAGCACCATGAGGGCGAAGGCGGCCTTCGGCAGCAGCCGGCCGCCGAAGCGCGCCGGGGGCACGCGGCCTTCGGTCCGGTACTGGCCTTCGGAGAGGAGCATGATGGCGGTCCCGAGGAGCACGAGGAAGAAGCAGACGAAGGCCCAGGTGTAGAAATGCAGCCCCAGGAACGGCTCGCCGTAGCTGCCGGTGCCCGGTACGATGTGCAGGAGGATCTGGCGGCCGGAGACGCTGATGCCGAAGAGCGCGGCGATCAGCATCAGGGCGTAGTGACGCGGCCGGGGTCCGTGGATCGCGTTGAGGCACAGACCGAAGCCGACCGCGACGAAGCCGAGGCGCTGGAGCAGGCAGAGCGGGCATGGCAGGTCGGCGCGGGCGAGTTGGTCGTAGAAGGCCATCGCCAGCACGAGGCAGATCGCCAGGAGGCCCAGCGCGTTGAGGTTGCGCGAGGTCTCCGGGGTGAGCTGCATCGCGCCCGCCCCTCAAAGCTGGATCGAGAGGGACGAGGACATGTGGTGGTTGAACCAGAACAGGCCGAGCCCGAGCGCCAGGGCGAAGACCGCATGGGCCGGCAGCAGGTTCTCCCGCAGCGCCAGCAGCATGGCCAGCGTGAAGAGCGCGAAGAGGAGCGCGATCATGTCACCTCCGATCGGCGCGGCTACACCGGATCGGGCGTGCCCTGTCCCGGGGGCCGGACGGCCCCCCCGGATGCGGCGCGCCGCTGGTCAGCCGCCCCAGATGTAGACCACGGCGAAGAGGAAGAGCCAGACCACGTCGACGAAGTGCCAGTACCAGGCCGCCGCCTCGAAGCCGACATGCTGGGTCGGGGTGAAGTCGCCCGCATAGACCCGGTAGAGGCAGACCGCGAGGAAGATGGTGCCGATGATGACGTGGAAGCCGTGGAAGCCGGTCGCCATGAAGAAGTTGGCGCCGTAGACATTGCCCGAGAAGCTGAACTGGGCGTGGCTGTATTCGTAGATCTGGAAGGTCGTGAACAGCAGGCCGAGCACGATCGCGAGCCAGAGGCCCCAGCGCATCTGCTGGCGGTCGTTCTCGTGGACCAGCGCATGGTGCGCCCAGGTCGCCGCGCAGCCCGAACAGAGCAGGATCAGCGTGTTGATCAGCGGCAGGTGCCAGGGGTCGAAGGTCTCGATGCCCGGCGGCGGCCAGGTGTTGTCGATCGCCGCCATCGGATAGAGCGCGTTCTTGAAGAACGACCAGAACCAGGCGGAGAAGAACATGATCTCCGAGATGATGAACATGATCATCCCGTAGCGCAGTCCGATCTGGACCACGGGCGTGTGATCGCCGATCCGGGCTTCGGCGATCACGTCGGCCCACCAGCAGAACATGGTGTAGAGGACCGTCACGAAGCCGATCAGCGCCACCCAGGGCCCCTGGCCGTGGAAGAGCAGCACCAGTCCGAAGAGCAGGATGAAACCGCCGGCGGCCCCGACGAAGGGCCAGATGCTCGGAGGCAGGATGTGATAGTCGTGTTGCCTTTGTCCGGCCATGACCCGTTCCCTCTATTGTTTCGTCGTGCCGTCGCCGCCGGTCGCGAGCGCCGCCTGTTCCGCCGGCGCTTCCTCCGGTTCGGGCAGGTCCGCCCGATGCATGGTATAGGACAGCGTTATCCCCGTCACGTCGCGCGCTTCGCGGTCGTCCAGCATCGCGGGATCGACGTAGAACGACACCGGCATCTCCACGCGCTCGCCCGGCCCGAGAACCTGTTCGTCGAAGCAGAAGCAGGCGATCTTGTCGAAATAGCCGCCGACGGAATAGGGGGCCACGTTGTAGCTTGCCCTGCCCCCGATCGTCTTCTCGGTGGGATTATAGGCCTCATAGAGCGCGAGCCCCGTCTCGCCGATGCGGATTTCCATGGTGCGTTGCATCGGCCGGAAGACCCAGGGCATGTCGGGCGCGGTATTGGCGTCGAAGCGCACGGTGACCTTGCGGTCGAGGATCTCGACCGAAGGCGCCTCGGCGACCGAGGTCGTCCCGGCATAGCCGGTGACGCGGCAGAACCAGTCGTAGAAGGGCACTGCCGCGAAGCTCAGCGCGACCATCACCGCGACGACGCCGCCGAGGCCGAGCGCGATCCTGCCATTGGGGGACGGCCGCATCCGCTCACTCCTCCGCCGGCGGCAGCAGCGAGGGCCGCAGGCTGTGATCGAAGCCCTGCATGGACTGGCCTTCGCCGAGCTTGACCATGGTCACCGCGAAGACGAGCAGCACGAAGGCGCCGAGCACCAGCCCGAGGCCGAGGTTGCGGCTGCGGCGGCGTCCGAAGATCTCGTGGCTGTCGGGGCGCATCCCGCCGCTCCTCAGACCAGGGCCGGCCAGCCGGCCGGGGTCAGGCCGGCGGCGCCGAGCGCGGCTTCCGCGAGGAGCAGCGCGAAGAGCAGGAAGAGATAGACGATCGAGAGGCCGAAGAACCGCTTCTCGGCCAGGAAGCGGTCGCGGGACGCCGCATCCGGGTCGCGCCGCCAGAGCCGCACGGCGCCGATGAGCAGGAGCGCGTCGAGCACGATCGCCCCTGCGAGATAGACCGGCCCGCCGATCGTGGTGAAGGCCGGCGCGATCGCGATGGGCGCGAGGACCAGGGAATAGGCGAGGATGTGGTTCCGGGTGACCCGGTCGCCCGCGGTCACCGGCAGCATCGGCACGCCGGCGCGGCGGTAATCGTCGTTGCGGAAGAGCGCCAGCGCCCAGAAATGCGGCGGGGTCCAGACGAAGATCAGCAGGAACATCAGCACGCTCTCGGGCGCGATGCCGCCGGTCGCCACCGCCCAGCCGATCATCGGCGGGAAGGCCCCTGCCGCGCCGCCGATGACGATGTTCTGCGGCGTCGCGCGCTTGAGCCAGATCGAATAGACCACCGCGTAGAAGAAGATCGTGAAGGCCAAGAGCCCCGCGGCGAAGGGATTGGCGAAGAGCGCGAGCATCACCACCGCGAAGGCGGCCAGCGTCAGCCCGATCGCCAGCGCCTCGCCGCGCTCGACCCGTCCGGAGGGGATCGGCCGGGCGGCGGTGCGCCGCATCACCGCATCAATGTCCCAGTCCTGCCACATGTTGAGCGCCCCCGCCGCCCCGGCGCCGACCGCGATGCAGAGGATCGAGGCCAGTCCGATCACCGGATGCACCGCGACCGGCGCGCAGACCATGCCGACGAAGGCGGTGAAGACCACCAGCCGCATCACCCGCGGCTTCAGGAGCTCGATGTAATCCCCGAAGGCGGGCTCGTGCGCCCGCGCCGCGAGGGTCCAGTCGGTGTCGCTCATCGCGCCCTCAGTGGGCCGGCTCGGCCGGAGCGTCTTCGGAAGCGGGCTCTCCGGCCGCGGCGTCGCTTTCGGCGTCACCGGCCTCGGCGTCCGCATTGGCGTCGTCGGCGGCGGCCTCCTCGTCGGCGGTCGCCTCGGTGGCGGCGCCGGCCTCCTCCTCGACCGCGGGCTCGGCCGGCGCTTCCGCTTCGGTCGCCGCGGCGGCCGGCGCTTCCGCTGCGGCACCGCTTTCGGCGTCGCCGGCCTCGGCGTCGAGATTGGCGTCGTCCGCGGCGGCTTCCTCCTCCGCGGTCGCCTCGGCGGCGGCATCGGTCTCGACCTCGGTGGCCGCCTCGCCGGACTCCGCCGCTGCCGCCGCGCCGGCGGCCGGCGCTGCGGCGACCGCCTCGGGCCGGGTTCCGCCGTATTCGTCGATCGCCCAGTCGAGCCAGGCGTCATAGGCCTCCTGGCTCACCACCTTGACGGTGATCGGCATGTAGGCGTGGTCCTTGCCGCAGAGCTCGGAGCACTGGCCGAAATAGATGCCCTCCTGGTCGGCGGAGAACCAGGTCTCGGCGAGGCGGCCGGGAACCGCGTCCATCTTCACGCCGAAGGCCGGGATGGTCCAGGAATGGATCACGTCGGAGCCGGTCACCAGGAGCTCGACCACCGCGCCGACGGGAACCACGACCGACGTGTCCGTGGCCAGGAGGTAATATTCGTCGGAATAGCCGTTCGCTTCGAGATCCTCGCGCGGCAGCATCAGGCTGTCGAAGGACATCTCGTAGTCGGAATATTCGTAGCTCCAGTACCACTGGTTGCCCGTCACCTTGATGGTCAGGTCGGGCTCGGGAACCTCGAGCTGCTTGAAGAGCACGGGCAGCGAGAAGGAGCCGATCAGAATCAGGATCAGCACCGGCAGCAGTGTCCAGGCGATCTCGAGCCGGGAATTGTGGGTGAAGCGCGCCGCGGTCGGGTTCGACCGGCGGTTGAACCGCAGCGCGACGACCACCAGGAGCACCATCACCAGCACGACGATGGCGAACATGATCCCGTGCACCCAGTGCGACAGCCAGTGCATGTCCTCGGCGACCGGGCTCGAGGCCGGCTGGTAGCCGGTTCCGCCGGGCACGGGCGCCCCGATTATCGGGAGCCCTGTCGGCTCTCCCTGGGCGAAGGCGCCCGTCGCCGCCCAGAGCGTGGCGAAGCCCAGCGCGGCACCGATCCGTGTGGTCATCTTCATCGTCCCATCCCGCCGCTGCGGCGCCGGCCCCCCGACGCGAGGTATGCGGCTGTGTTGCAGCCATCGGCAGGTGAACCATATTAGGACCTGAAGAACAAGATGCGGCTTTGCCGTGCCGGCCAGTTCGTTCGCCCGCCCCAACCGATCCGGAGACCATTCATGCCATCCTCCCCGCGCTTCCGGCCTTTCGACGACAATCTCGACGCCGACCGGGCCCTTGCGATCCTGCGCAGCGCTACCGAGGGGGCGGACGACGGCGAGCTCTTCCTCGAGCGACGACGGGGCGAGGCGCTGGTCTTCGACGACGAGAGGCTCCGGAACGCGAGCTACGACGCGGCCGAGGGCTTCGGGCTGCGGGCGGTGCGCGGCGAGGCCACGGGCTATGCCCATGCGACCGAGATCTCCGAGGCGAGCCTCCGGCGTGCGGCCGAGACCGCCCGGATCGCGGTCGGGAGCGGCGGCGGCCGGCTCGCACCGGCGCCGAGGCCGAGCAACCGGCGGCTCTATTCCGACCACGATCCCTTCGACGACGCGGAATTCGCGGTGAAGGTGGATTTGTTGCGCGAGATCGACGATTTTCTGCGTGGCCTCGATGCCCGCGTGGTCCAGGTCACCGCGAGCCTGGCGGCGGCGATGCAGGAGGTCGAGATCCTGCGGCCCGAGGGCGGGCGCCTCGCCGAGGCCCGCCCGATGGTGCGGCTCTCCGTCTCTGTCATCGTCGAGGAGAACGGCCGGCGGGAATCGGGTTCGGCCGGCGGTGGCGGCCGGCACGGGCTCGCGCCGCTCATGGCGCGGGAGCATTGGCAGGGCGTCGCCCGCGAGGCGCTGCGAATCGCCGCGGTCAACCTGCGCGCCGAGCCGGCACCGGCCGGGGTCATGGACGTGGTGCTCGGCCCCGGCTGGCCCGGGATCCTGCTGCACGAGGCGGTCGGGCACGGGCTGGAGGGCGATTTCAACCGCAAGAGGACCTCCGCCTTCGCCGGGCTCATCGGCAGCCGCGTGGCGGCGCCGGGGGTGACGGTGGTCGACGACGGCACGCTGCCCGATCGCCGCGGCTCGATCAGCTTCGACGACGAGGGCACGCCCTCGGGCCGCAACGTGCTGATCGAGGACGGGATCCTCGTCGGATTCATGCAGGACCGGCAGAACGCGCGCCTGATGGGCGTGCCGGCGACCGGCAACGGCCGGCGCGAGAGCTATGCCCATGCGCCGATGCCGCGCATGACCAACACGATCATGCTCGGCGGCGGGGCCGACCCGAAGGACGTGCTCGCCGGGCTCCGGAACGGCATCTATGCGGTGGGCTTCGGCGGCGGCCAGGTCGACATCACCAACGGCAAGTTCGTCTTCTCCTGCACCGAGGCCTACCGGGTGAAGGACGGGCGCGTCGGCGCGCCGGTGAAGGGCGCGACCCTGATCGGCGACGGCGCCACGGCGCTGAAGCAGATCCGCGCCATCGGCAACGACATGGCGCTCGATCCCGGCATGGGCAATTGCGGCAAGAACGGCCAGTGGGTGCCGGTGGGCGTCGGCCAGCCGACGCTGCTGATCGGCGGGCTGACGGTGGGGGGATCCGCTGCGTGAGGTCAGGCGCCGTCCTGCTCGGGCGCGCCGTCCTGGCACAAAAGATCCCTGATCGGCTATTCTCGATCAAGGCCCTGAAAAGGCGCCATCTTCGGAGGCTGATACCCGGCTGGAAAGTGGCTGGAAACCGGCTTGCCATTTTCTGACGTTCCGGCAAGGAACCGGAAGCGGATCGGGCCGGTCAGAACGGGATCGACAGCGCTATCTCGCCCTCGACGATCTCGAGCCCGTCCTCGCCGATGCCGCCGTAGCCGACGCGCGCGTCGAAGCGGCCGCCGTTCAGGAAGGCGGCGTTGACGCCGGCGCGCAGGTCCCCGGTGATCGCGGACATCGAGAACTCGTTCAGGTCGCCATCGAGCAGGAGCCCGTCGTTCGGCCGGGCGAGCCATGCGTCGATGCCGACGCGAAAGTAGGGGGCGATGCGGGTGCCGCCCGAGGTGACGTGTTCGCGGCGGACCTCGCCGGAGAGCGTGGAAACCATCTCGTCGTCGTGGCCGCCCACGACCCCGAACCGCGACCCGCCGTTGCTGTAGCTGTGATCCGGGATGTCGTCGTTGGCGTAGAAGAGCTCCAGCTTCGGGCGGAGCTCGTAGTCTCCGCGCAGGTAGCGCCCGGTGGCGTTGGCGGAGACGAAGACCCGGTTCACGTCGAAATCGCTGTCGAAGCCGGCAATCGAGTTCGAGAAGTCGCGGCGCGCGTAGCCAACCCAGAGATCGAGCACCAGATCCGGATCCGGCTTCCACCCCACGTAGGGGCCGAAGAAATATCCGTCGAACCGGCTGTCGACTTGGCCACCGAAGCTGTCGGCGTGCCCGTCCTCCCAGCCGGCGGCGAGGCCGTAGACCAGGTCCGGACGCCGCACCACGTCGAAGCCGACGATCGCCTCGTTTCGATGGCCGCCGCTGTCGCGTCCCGAGCCGTCGAAGTCGAAGGTGCTGGAGCGCCCCTGGAACCAGCCCCGGCGCTCCTTGCCGTCCGGGGTCGGCGTGACCGGGGTGCCGCCGGGCGCGCCGAAACCCCAGCCGACCAGGCGCTCGGTGATCGTGTAAGGGTCGGTGAAGACCGGAAGCGCGCCCGAGCCGGTGACCGCCTGCTCGGTGCCGCGGTCGGTCTTCGGGCCGGCGGCACTTCCGCCGCCGCCACCGGTACCGCCGCCGCCGTCACCGCCGCCGCCGTCACCACCGCCGCCGCCGCCGGTACCGCCGCCGCCGCTACCGCCTCCACCGTCTCCGCCGCCACCGCCGCCACCGTCTCCGCCGCCGCCGTCTCCACCGCCACCGTCGCCACCGTCTCCACCGCCACCGTCGCCACCGTCTCCGCCGCCGCCGTCTCCGCCGCCACCGTCTCCGCCGCCACCGTCTCCGCCGCCACCGTCTCCGC
>CALMSR010000018.1 GCA_937872465.1 uncultured Paracoccaceae bacterium | reverse complement strand
CTGCCGCGGGTGCAGCCGCCACGGCGATGTTCTTCGACCTGAAGGCCGACGCCGCGACGGGGATGCAGAGCGCCATCGAGAGCGTGGTGGGCTTCGGCAACGCGGCCGCGAACACCTTCGAAGGCGCCTACGAGGCGATCAAGGCGATCTGGGGCCTGCTGCCCGCCGCCATCGGCGATCTGGCGTTCCAGGCGGCCAACAGCCTGGTCGACGGCGTCGAGGCGATGCTGAACGGCGTGGTCTCGCGCATCAACGGCTTCATCGGCGGAATCAACGCCGGCCTCGAAGCCCTCGGGTCCGAGCGGCGCATCTCGCTGGTGCCTGACCTCGACCTCGGTGAGATCGAGAACCGCTTTGAGGGCGCGGCGACCGCCGCAACGACAGCCGCGCAGACGGCGTTCGACCGGGCCTTCGAGGACAACCCGCTCACCGCACCCGATCTCGGTCTCACCGACGCGGCGAACCGGGCGCTCGAGTCCGCGAACGTCTATCGCGGGGCCGCGCGCGATCTGGCGGAAGGTGCCCGCGCGCCGCTGGAAAGCTGGCAGGCCCTGCGCGATGCCGTGCGCGGCACCGACGAGGCGAGCGCGGATGCGCTGACCGAGGCCACCGGCGCGGCCGAGCGGCTGGAGACGGCGCTCGGCGATGCCGAGCGCGCTGCAACGGATGCAAGCGCGGCGGCCGGGGCTGCTGCTGCGGCGGCAGAGCCCGCGACCGATGCTGCCGTCACTGGTTGGCGGGCGGTCACGGCGGCGCTGTCGGATTACGCCAGCAAGGCGCGCGAGATTGGCGGCGACATCGGCCAGAGCCTCGTCGGCGCCTTCCAGTCGGCCGAGAACGCGGTAGGCGAGTTCGTGAAGACCGGCAAGTTGAACTTCCGGGATCTGGTGACCTCGCTGCTGGCCGATCTCGCCCAGCTCGCGGCGCGGCGGTTCATCCTCGGGCCGATCGCGAACGCGCTGTCTGGTGCGCTTGGCAGCGCGGGCGGCATCTTCGCCAACGTCCTGCATGCGGGCGGGATGGTCGGATCGGCCGGGCCCTCTCGGATGGTCCCGGCCATGGCCTTTGCTGCTGCCCCCCGGATGCACTCAGGCGGAATGGCAGGGCTGCGCCATGACGAGGTGCCCGCGATCCTGCAGCGCGGCGAGCGGGTGCTGTCGCGCCGCGAGGCGCAGAGCTACGGCGCGGGCGGGGTCAACGTCACCATCATGGCCCGCGACGCCGAGAGCTTCCGGCAGTCGCGCACGCAGGTCGCGGCGGACATCGCCCGGGCCGTCTCGCTAGGGCGGAGGGGCATGTGATGGCGTTCCATGAGGTTCGGTTCCCGGACAACATCAGCCGAGGCGCGCGCGGCGGGCCGGAGCGGCGCACGCAGATCGTCGAGCTCGCCTCGGGCGACGAGGAGCGCAATGCCAGCTGGGCCAACTCGCGCCGCCGCTACGATGTCGCCTACGGCATCCGCCGCGCGGACGATCTGGCGGCGGTGGTGGCCTTCTTCGAAGCGCGCAACGGCAGGCTCCACGGCTTCCGGTTCAAGGATTGGGGCGACCACAAGTCCTGCCTGCCTTCGGGCACGCCATCGCCGACCGACCAAGAGATCGGCACTGGCGATGGAGCGACGACCGCTTTCCAGTTGGTCAAGCGCTATGCCTCCGGCGCGCAATCCTGGACGCGCGCCATCGCCAAGCCGGTGGCGGGCAGCGTGCGCATCGCGCTCAGCGGGGCCGAGCAGCCTTCCGGCTGGGCGGTCGACACCACGACCGGCGTCGTCAGCTTCAGCGCCGCGCCGGGCGCTGGCGTCGCCATCACCGCGGGCTTCGAATTCGACGTGCCAGTCCGCTTCGACACCGATGTGCTCGACGTGACGCTCGACCTCGAGCGGCTCGGCTCGATCACCTCCATCCCGCTGCTGGAGATCCGGCGATGAACGACACCGGCAGCTTCGTCGCGGCCGTGCTGCGCGAGCTCGCTGCCTCGACGGCTGTGATCCTCGCCGCATGGGGCGCGCTCGGCGGCGCGACCAACGCGCTGACCACGAAGATGCACCTGCGCGACGCGCTCCGGCACATCCTGCTTGGCGGGCTGATCGCGGCCGGTATGGGCAGCCTCTCGATGGCAGTCATCACGGCCTGGCTGGGCCTTCCGCCCGAGGCGATCCCCGCGGGCGGCGCTGCCGGGTCGGCCGCCTATCTCGTCGGCGTCTTCGGGCCGGCCTTCATCGAGGTGCTGCTGGCCCGCCTGCGCCGCGCCAAGCGGGGCGACGGCGATGAATGAGATCCTTCGCCTCGCGCGCTCCCTCCGCTGCGACCCCGCGGATGCCCGACAGGCCTTTGCCCACCGTCTGCGCATCGGCTTCGCCGTCGCGGCACTGATCCTGATCCTCTCGCTTCTCCGGTAATCCCATGCACATGACCGACCGGGGCCTGCTGGCCCTCGTCCGGCACGAAGGACTCGTGCCCGGACCCTATCTCGATGCGAAACAGGTCTGGACCTTCGGCATCGGCCACACGGCCGCGGCCGGACCGCCCGATCCGGCAACAATGCCGCGCGGCATGCCCGCCGATCTCGACGCGCGCGTCCGCGAGGCGTTCCGGGTCTTTCGGGCCGACCTCGCGCGCTACGAAGCTGCCGTCCTGCGCGCGGTGAAGGTGCCGCTGGCGCCTCACGAGTTCGATGCGCTGGTTTCGTTCCACTACAACACCGGCGGCATCGCAAAGGCCGCACTGACCCGACACCTCAATGCCGGCAATCGCGTTGCAGCCGCCGACGCGTTTCTGAACTGGCGGCGACCGGCCTCGATCATTCCGCGCCGGGAGGCCGAGCGCGACCTGTTCCGCCATGGCCGCTATCCCGGCGGCACGATCCCGGTCTGGTCCGTGGATCGCACGGGCCGGGTGGACTTCTCGCGGCCGATCCGTCGCCTGACCGAGGATGAGGCTCTGGCCTTGGTTCGCGGGCCCTCGCCGACGCCTCCGGTCCTCGCCCCTTTACCCACTGCACCGACCGGCTGGCTCGCCCGGCTTGCCGCCTTCTTCTCTACCCTGATCCGGAGGGTCTGATCCCCATGCGCTACATTCGTCCTACCTCGCTCACCTGGTGGGCGGGGTGCCTCGCCATGCTCACCGGCATTGCCTCGCTCGCGCTGCCCGCGACTGGGCCGCTCGCTGAATTGTCCCGCTTCGTCGCACTGCTCGCAGGTTCGGGCGACGCCTCGCCGGCGGGGCTGATGTTCCTCGGGCTCGGCCTGATCGGCCTGCGCGACCGCATCGAACGCGGGTTCCGCGGCGATGCTTGAGTTCCTCGCCGGTCTGATTGTGGGCGGCTTCCTCGGCGTCTTCGTCGCAGCCCTCTGCGCCGCCGCCGCGCGCGCGGAGCGGGACGGTGGCTGAGTTCCTGATCTGGCTGGTCGCTGCTCTGGGCGCCGTCGGAGGTGTCGTGCTCGGCCGGGTCTGGGGGCGTGCGGAAGGGGAACGCGCGGGCAAACGGGAGGCGGAACGCGATGCGACGGAAGACAAGAGCAAGCGGGTCGAGAGGGGGCGCGACGCGGTTCGTGATGGCCGCCGTGCTGGCGATCCTGCTGACCGGCTGCGCCGCAACGATGGGCGCTGGTGATGCCGGCTGCGCCTCCTACGCCGAGGCGCGGCTCGCCCGACCACCCGCCGAGACGGTCGCCGCAGTGCCGCCGGACTGGGCCGACTGGATCGCCGATCTCGACGACCGCATGACGGGAACCTGCCGATGAAATCCCTCTCGCCCGCCCTCCAGGCCCATCTCGACGACGGCACGACGACGCTCGCCTGGTGCTGGCGGATAACGCGCGCCGATGGCGTCACATTCGGCTTCACCGACCACGACATGACGCTGAGCTTCGATGGTACCGACTTCGAGCCGGAAAGCGGCCTGACCGCATCCGAGTTTCGGTCGGGCTCGGACCTGTCGGTCGATGCGCAGGACGCCGAGGGGGTGCTGACCTCCGACCGGATCACCGAGACCGACATTCTCGATGGCCGCTGGGACAACGCGGAGGTCGAGGTCTGGCGGGTGAACTGGGCCGACACCGGACAGCGCGTGTTGATGCGCCGCGGGGCCATTGGCCAGATCCGGCGCGGGCGGCTCGCTTTCGTCGCAGAGGTCCGCTCGCTAGCGCATGTCCTCGGTCAGACGGTCGGACGGACCTTCCAGGCGACCTGTGATGCCGCGCTCGGCGATGTGCGCTGCGGGGTCGATGTGGAGACTCCCGCCTACCAGCGCACGGGCACCGTCATCGATCTCCTGCGCGACAGGGCCTTCACCGCCTCGGGGCTGGGCGCATTCACGTCCGGCTGGTTCACCTTCGGCACGCTGGACTGGACGAGCGGCGCAAACGCGGGACGGCGCACCGAGGTGCTGGGCCATGACGTCACCGATGGCATCGCGATCCTGACCCTGCTCGAGGCGCCGGCGCGGTCCATCGCCGAAAGCGACGCCTTCACGATCCGTGCAGGCTGCGACAAACGGATGGAAACCTGCGGGGCGAAGTTCGCGAACACCGTCAACTTCCGCGGCTTCCCGCA
>CALMSR010000017.1 GCA_937872465.1 uncultured Paracoccaceae bacterium | reverse complement strand
GCCTCCGGCACGACGCGGGCGCTTCGCTTCCGCCCGGGCCGGGCGCTGCCCTCATTTCTTGGGCGGGACGCGCGAGGAAGAAAGAAAGAGCCTCAATCGCCATCACCCGCGACGACCGCCGAGACCAGCAGCATCATCGGCCGCTCCATCTCCTCCGCCAGTTCCGGCATCGCCGCGACCTGCCCCGGCGTGGGCGCGAATTCCTCGATCCGGTCGAGCGCGAATCCCGCGCCGATCAGCGCATTGACCGTGCTCGCCAGCGTCCGGTGATGCTTCACCACCCCCTCGGCGAACCAATCCGTCCGGCGCTCCCCCTCGACGGAATAGCCGTTGACCGGCCAGGTCTTGCGCCCGTCCTCGTCCAGCAGCCAATGCGGATGCGCCGCCGCCATGAAGATCGGATGCTCGATGGTGAAGACGAGGCTGCCGCCCGGCACCAGCGCCGCGCGGATCATGCGCACCAGCCGCCCGAAATCCCGCACGTAATGGAAAGTCAGCGCGCTGTAGACCAGATCGAACGCCCCCTCCGGCAGCACAAGTTCGTCGAGATCGGCGATGCGGTATTCGATCCCCGGATCCACCGTATCCGCCCGCGCCCGCGCGATCATGTTCCGCGACAGGTCGACCCCCAGCACCGAGGCCGCCCCCGCCGCGCGGAACCAGCGCGCCGCCCAGCCGAAACCGCAGCCCAGATCGGCCACCCGCCTGCCCGCCACATCGGGCAGCAGCGCCCGGATCGCTGGCCATTCCGGCGCCCCGTCCAGCCCCTGCACCTGCCGCGGCAAGCGGCTGTAGCCCGCGAAGAACTCGGGATTGTCGTAGATGTTCTGCGCCATGGTCGTCTCTGCCGGCCCGGGGCAAGCGGCCGCCGTTCCCCGCAGCCACATTCTTCCGCACCGGCGCCCCGAAACCGGGACGCCGGCCCAAGGGCACCGGCCGCACCGCCACCGGACGGCGCGGCCGGATCCTCGGCCTAGAGCGCCTCGAAGCTCGAGATGGAATTGTCGAGCTCGACCACGCAGCTGTAGCGCACCTCGCCCGCCGTCACCTCATGGACCGTCGCCCCGGACTTGGTGGTGGTCAGCGGCACCACCACCACCGTGGCCACGTCCACCCCGCCGACCGCCGCCGCCTGCGCCGCGCAGGCCTGCTCGGCCGCGCTCAGCACCGGCGCCGGCTCCGGCAGCGGCGCCTTCGGCGCGCAGGCCGCCATGACCACGGGCAGCGCCACCGCCGCCAGGATTCCGAACCTGTTCATGCCTCTTCCCCTCATTTTGACGATGCGTCCATTGCTCGCACCCTCCCCAACCTGCCACCCCCGCCCCCGCTCGACAACCGCCCGCCAAGGGCCAGCGGTCTTTGGCCGACGGCGCCGCAGACTGCCGAACCCGGCTGCACCACCTTCACGGCACGGGCGGCGACCGCCCGACCGACCGCGATACGGACCTGGAGACAGCCCCGCGACCCCGGATCCGCGATCGACGGACGAGACCGAGATGGAAATCTCCCTGCCCATGCCACAAACTCGCCGACAGGATGCGCAAGCGGCATCCCGTGGCCAGGGGCGCTTCGGGTCCACGGGCGACGACGGCGACGGAGATCGGGTGTCAACATGGCGGGCGAGCCAGGCTACAAGCTGTTCTGGGAGGCGCTTTCCGGCGCCATGGCGGTCGAGCTCTTCCTCGAACAGGCGGCGATCCCCTACGACCGCATCCCGATCGACATGGCGGCGGGCGAGCACCGGAGCGCGGCCTATCGCTCGCTCAATCCCACCGGCCAGGTCCCGGCGCTCATGCTCCCCTCCGGCCAGGTCATCGGCGAAAGCGCCGCGATCCTGCTGCTCCTGGGAGAGATCCATGCCGATTGCGGCCTCGTGCCGCCGCCCGGCGCCGAGGATCGCCCCGCCTTCCTGCGCTGGCTCGTCTACATGGCGGCCAGCCCCTACATGACCTTCGTGCAGTTCAATCATCCCGAACGCTTCATCGGCGAGACGAAGGCCCACGCAGCCCTGGTCGAAAACGCCAGGTCACGCCTCCTCGATCAATTCACCATGCTGGACGATGCCGCTTCGGGAGCGCCGCACTTCCTGCGCGGCGGGCTGACGGCGCTCGACCTCTACCTCTACATGCTCATCGAATTCTTCGGAGACCACGACGCCGTCTTCACCGGGCGAAACCGGCTCGCACGCCTGCACGATGCCGTCTCGACCCTCGAAAGCACCAGACGCGTGCGACCACGCCACGGCTGAGGCCGCTTCCGGCCGCAAACTCCAGGCAGCGCACACACCTGCCGGATTTCACCGCCGCAACAGAGCCGTCACATCTGCTGCTCATTCTCGCTTCTTCGACCTCACCTCCCCAAGATGAGGGCAGCGCCCGACCCGGGCGGAAGCGAAGCGCCCGCGTCGTGCCGCAAGGCACGTCTTCGGCGCGACGGGGCGGGTTGGGCGATGCCCGGCGGTACCCCCCGGGCCGGATGGTGACACCGCCCCACCCGGAGCCCGAGGCGCGAACCATGCCCCCTTCGCGCGCCATTCAAAACGGAACCCACCTCAATCCGACTTCACCAACCCCGAGAACCCCGCCACCGCCAGCAGGCTGAGCGCCCAGCCCACCGCGATATGAACCCAGAGATAGCCCCGCGCCCACATGCCGCCCCATGTCCGGTCATCCGGTATCCAGAACCCCTGCATCTCCAGATCCACGATCGGCAGCAGCGTGTCCGCCGAATAGATGAAGGCATTGAACCGCGGATAGCTCGCCGCCCGCGGCTGTTCCAGGAAACACTGCACCTGCGTCTGCCCCACCGCATCGGCGTAACTCACCCACTCATCCGAGCGCAGGACCACCGGCGTGTTCGGCTTGATCGCCCCGTGCCCGCCCGCCAAAGCGAAGAAGAACCATCCCAGCAGGAAGATCCCGACCGCCCACATGGCCGCGCGCTCCGGCCGCCGACCATAGCCGATCGTCACCCCGACCAGCACGTCCCAGACCCTCAGGAGGTTGAGCCGCCACCAGTAGTCCCAGATCGGCGCCCGGGCCGCGCTGACCCGGTCGACCCGGTCCGTGGCGTCCGCTCCTCCGGCGACGCTCTCCGGATCGACGTCCCGCCCGTCGAGACGACGGTGCACCTCCGGCGACTTCCGTAGTTCTTCCAGGATGCACTCGCGCCTCGGATCGCTCGGCTGAAACCGGTCCAGGCTCGCGTCGATCTCCGGCTCGACGACCGCAATGCCGTCCCGCTCCACCCGCAATCGCAGACGCGCGCCCTCCAGCCGCGCCTGCCACGTCTCTCGCCGCGCCGCCCGCTGCAGGCACTCCTTCTCGACCAGCACGGTACGGGCATCCGCGCCATGGCCCATCTCGCGCAGCACCTTGGCGAGTTGCTCATAGGGTTGGGGCCAGAACTCCGAACCCCAGCGAGCCGGATCCTGCCGCAGGAGCCAATCGAGCCGTGCCATAGCATCGACGGGCGCATGCCCGCTGAATGCACCATACTGGCATCGGTCGAGAATAAGGTTTCCCTTGCCAGGCCAGGAGGCGGGCCGATCATTGATGCCGCCGAACTTCGCGGCAGAGAGGTCCAAGACTCCTTCGAATCTGGCGTTATTTCGCAGAAACAGGCGCCCGCCGACCCGCGAGCCTCCCAAATTCAATGCTTTGCCACCCGTGCAACTGGAAATGTTCGTCTGGAACATCGCCCCGTCGCATTCGAGGTTCCCACCCAGCTTCGCCCCGAGCAGCCGCACTTCCCCGATCGCCTCGACGCCTCGCAGGAACACGTCCCCCCCGGCCTCCAGCCGGTCGTCGGAGAACGATTTCCCCGGCTTGCCCTCCGCGTCCTTCTCCGCCCGGAACGTCGCCCCGTTGCAGTCGAGGCTTCCGCCCAGCTTCGCCCCGAGCAGCCGCACTTCCCCGCTCGCCTCGACACCATCCAGGAACACGTTGCCCCCGGCGTGCAGCCGGTCGGCGGAGAGCCCGGGCAAACGACTCCCGCTGAGGAACAGGTTGCTCAGTTCGGCCGAAAGCAGAACCGGGCTTTCCTCGAAGCGACAATCGATCAGCGCGAGGTCCCGGAGCTCCCGGCACCCTTCCAGATCGAGGCGATCCGGAATCCACGCGCCGCGGATCCGCAGACCCTTTTCGTGCAGCCGGTACTTCGGGTCGGGATCGTCCCCGAGCAGCAGCAGCCGGATCAGTACGGCCCGCACCCGGCGTTTCTCGTCGCCCTGCTCCGGAACCGTCTCGCCGATGTCGATGACTTCGCCGGTATCGAGTTCGTCCAGCATCTTCCGCTCGGCGTCGGACAACTCACCCAGATCGCTGACCCTGCGAACCACCATGGCGCCTTCCACACCTCCCGCGCCGGACCGGCCGGCTGACAATATTGAAGGCGAAGCCGAACGAAATCCGGCAGCCGCGCCCTACCCGTCAAAGAGATCGTCCATCGGCCCCGCCGCGCGCGGCGCCGTCAGGCCCAGATGGGTCCAGGCCTTCGCGGCCAGAATGCGGCCGCGCGGGGTGCGCTGGATCAGGCCCTGCTGCAAAAGGAAGGGCTCGATCACCTCCTCGATGGCGTCGCGCGGCTCGGCGAGCGCGGCGGAGATCGTCTCCACCCCCACCGGCCCGCCGCCGTAGTTCTCGGCCAGAAGCGTCAGGTAGCGCCGGTCGGCGCCGTCGAGCCCGAGGTCGTCGACCCCGAGCCGGGTCAGCGCCCGGTCGGCGATCGCCTTGGTCACCCGGCCCTCGCCCTCGACGATGGCGAAATCGACCACCCGGCGCAGCAGCCGCCCGGCAATGCGCGGCGTGCCGCGGGCGCGCCGCGCGATCTCCTGGGCGCCGTCGGGCGTGGCATCCGCCTTCAGGAGCCGCGCGAGCCGGGTGACGATGGTGACGAGCTCGCCGACCTCGTAGAATTCGAGCCGCGTCGGAATGCCGAAGCGGTCCCGCAGCGGCGTTGTCAGCAGCCCCAGCCGGGTGGTGGCGCCCACCAGCGTGAAGGGCTGCAGCTCGATGCGCACAGTGCGCGCCGCCGGCCCCTCGCCGATGACCAGGTCGAGCTGGAAATCCTCCAGCGCGGGATAGAGGATCTCCTCCACCGCCGGGTTCAACCGGTGGATCTCGTCGATGAAGAGCACGTCGCGGGCGTCGAGATTGGTCAGGATCGCCGCCAGATCCCCGGCCTTGGCCAGCACCGGCCCGGAGGTCATGCGGAAATTCACCCCGAGCTCGCGCGCCACGATCTGCGCCAGCGTGGTCTTGCCGAGGCCCGGCGGCCCGTGGAAGAGCGCATGGTCCATCGCCTGGCCGCGCCGCCGCGCGCTCTCAATGAAGACCGCGAGATTGGCGCGGGCGGCGCGCTGACCGATGAATTCCCCGAGCGTCTGCGGCCGCAGGGCGCGGTCGGCATCCTCGGGCAAGGGATCGGGGCGGAGCGCGGGATCGGGATCGGCCATGGGCTCAGGCCTTGGGCGCCAGGCGGCGCAGCGCGGCGCGGATCAGCGCCGGGGTCGCGGCCGCGGGATCGGCCTCCGCCGCCTCGAGCACCGCCGCCGCCGCTTCGCCCTGGCCGTAGCCGAGATTGGCCAGCGCCGAGAGCGCATCGGCCTGGGCCTGCGCCCCCTCCGCACCCGCGGGCGCCGGGGCGGGCGCAACCGCAGGGGCCGGCGCCTCGCCCGCGCCGCCCGCCCCGGCCAGAGCCGGCTGCGCGCCCGCCGCGCCCATCGCCAGGATCGAGGGCGCCTTGGCCTGCAATTCCAGCACCAGGCGCTGGGCGATCTTCGGCCCGATGCCGGGCGCCGCCCGGATCGCCGCCGCGTCGCCGAGCGAGAGCGCGCGCGCCACGCCCTCGGTCCCGAGCGTGCCGAGGATCGCCAGCGAGGCCTTGGCGCCCACCCCCTGCACCGAGGTCAGCAGCCGGTGACATTCGCGCTCGGCCAGCGTGCGGAAGCCGAAGAGCTGCATCAGATCCTCGCGCACCAGGAGCTCGGTATAGAGCGCCACGCGCTCCCCCGGCCCCGGCATCGCCGCCAGCGTGCGCTCGGAGCAATGCACCACATAGCCCACGCCGCCAGCATCGATCAGCACGTGGTCGGCGCCGCGGTGGTCGAGCCGCCCGGTGACCTTGCCGATCATGCCCGCGCCCCGTCGAGCGCCGCCTGCATCCGCCCGGCGAAGCGGGCGTGATGGGCGTGGCAGAGCGCGATCGCCAGCGCATCCGCCGCATCCGGCCCGGCGAGCTCCACGCCGGCGAGCTGCAGCTTCACCATATGCGCCACCTGCGCCTTGTCGGCATGGCCGACCCCGACCACGGTCTTCTTCACCGCGTTCGGCGCGTATTCCGCCACCCTGAGCCCCGCCTGCGCCGGCACCAGAAGGGCGATGGCGCGCGCCTGGCCGAGCTTGAGCGTGCCGGCCGCGTCCTTGTTGACGAAGGTCTGCTCGACCGCCGCCGCCTCGGGGCGATGCCGGGCGAGCACCGCGGTCAGCTGGACATGCAGGCTGCAGAGCCGCTCGGCGAGATCCGCGCCCTCCGAGAGGCAGACCCCGTTCGCCACATGGGCGATGCCGCCCGCCGCGACATCGACGACACCCCATCCGGTCCGGCGGAGACCCGGGTCGATTCCGATGACGCGCATGTGACCTGCCGTTCCGGTGCCTGCTCTTTGCGCGATCCATAGCACGACCCCGCGACAACCGCCAAGCACGCTCGGATGCAGGGGCTTTCCCCGCGCCGGACCCGAGGGCGACCAAATCCTTACAAGTGGTTACGATACAGTCGGAAATTGCATGTCTGCCATGCAGAAACCACGGATTGTGGGCCGCGGCATTCCGCGCCATATCGCTCCTCGAGAGGGCCGGATCGGCCGGCCCCTTTTGCTGTCGGGATCAGTGTCATGTCCGTCTATGAATACAAGGGTGCCGTCCCCCTCGGAGCCATCACCACCTTCCGCCTGACCAATCTGGTCGAGGAGGCCGTCAAGGCGTTCCAGGCCTGGCGGATCTCGCGCGCCACCGTCGGCTCGCTCCAGCGGCTCAGCGACCGCGAGCTCTCCGACATCGGCCTGATCCGCGCCGACATCGCCCGCGTCGCGGACCAGATGGCCCGCCGCTGAGGCGCCTTTGACCAACGGCCCTTGCGTCCGACCGACGCTCTGGCCGCTGGCCCGGGCCTCGGGCCGGGAGAAGAGCACCAGGTTGCTCGAGCGCCGCAACGAGGCGGCCAAGTGCCGCATCCATGCCGTCCGGATCCTCCCCAAGGCCGGCAGCTGCCGCCGCCTCGTCCGCGCACTTGCCGTCGAGACCCGAACGGGACGCAACTCCGGCGGGCACCGTCACTCCCAAGGCAGCGCCCTGCTCGCGCAAGCGGGAGGCCTCGCCGTCTTCTCCCAGCCCGCAACCCGCGTCGGCAAGGCCGAGACCGTGCCAAGGCCCATGTGATCCCTGAGGGCGCTCATGCCCCTGCGGCGCCCCGTCGGACATGGCTCGGCATCCGGCCGAGCACATCCACGCCGAGCTGGCGCAGCAGATCGAGCAGGTCGAGCGGCACCCAGTTCTCGCGGATCAGCCCCCCGTCATGCAGGTAGAAATCCATCACCCGCATGCCGACGATCCGCCCCGTCGCCGGCAGGCCGAGGAAGTCCGGGCCTGCGTGGCGATCGACCCGGCTCGGCCAGCCGCCGGTGACCGAATAGGGGCCGTCGCCGATGCGGATGTAATGCCCACCGCCCATGGCGGCCCGCGCGGCCGCCAACTCCTCGGCCTCGGCCGCGCTCGCCGGCCGTGGGAAGGCGGTGCGGAACGGCAGCTGGTGGTGATCGACGAAGCCGCGCAGGCCGCGCGCCGTGCCGATCCCCGCGGGGCCGTACCACATCATCCGCGGATGCCAGTGCTCGCGCTGCGGCATGGCCATGAGCGCCTCCGCCCCCGCATCCCGATCGGTGAAGGCGTGCAGCGTGGCATGCATCGCCAGCGTCTGCGCCAGACTGGCGGCGGATTGCCCCGGGTCGGAATCGGCGAACCGCAGCCCGTCCCCGGTGATCGGGCCGGGCCACATGCCCTCGGCGCCCAGGCTCGGGGCGATCGGCCAGAGGCCGGCCTGGCGGATCAGGTCGAGGATGTCCCAGAGGCAATTGGCCTGGACGATGCAGCCGTCCCGGATCTCGTGGACCTCGCCGAAGCGGATGAAGGCGGCGCGCCCGGTGGCCGGAATGCCCAGCCAGTCCCCGCGGAAGGTGCCGCAGTAATGCCCCACGGCCGCCACGTAGTCGCGCCCCTCGTAGGCGCCGCCGACCAGGATCAGGTCGCGCCGCTCCAGGTCGGAGAAGGACCGGAGCAGCGGTGCCCAGACCCGGCGCTCCACCGCCTCGACGCCGCGCATCTCGTTGAGCGGATGCGCGCCCCGCCATTCGATATCACCGCGGAACGCGGCGCGCAGGGCCTCCCCGGCACCCGCCGGCCCCGCTTCGGCCAGCGCCGCAAGCCTCCCCTGCACGAGCCGCTTGTTGCGCGCATGGCGGCTCTCCGAAACGCCTCCGGACATCTCTTGCATTCCTATGCAGGAAATTGTTGCAAACGTATTCATTCAGTGTTAACCATTCCCGCAGGTCGCCGCAACCCTCGCCAGGAAAACCGATCCCGCGGCCAGCCGCCAGAAAGCCGCGCGGACGCGCAGAAGCCGCGCGCCAGTCCACTTAACGGGAGTCACGCATGAAAAGCCTTCTCAGGATGACCGCCGCTGCCGGTGCCTTGCTCGCGGCCCCCTCTTTCGCCTTCGCCGATTGCGGCATCGAGTCGGGCTCCGTGCGCATCCTCTCGAACGATTTCGAGGCGCTGCACGTGGTCGCCTCCGGCGCCGAGGAATGCGCCAGCGCCACGGTCGAGGTCACCAAGAACCAGACCACCGAGCACAAGAACATCCAGGTCGCGGCCCTGACCACGAATCCGGCGACCTATACCGTGGCGGTGGTGGCCAACAATTCGGTCGTGCCGCTGCTCAACGACGGCCTGATCCGGCCGCTGGACGATCTCGTGGAGAAATACGGCCAGAGCCTCGAGCCGACCCAGCTGATCAGGATCGACGGCAAGGTGATGGCGATCGCCTTCATGGCCAATGCCCAGCATCTGCATTACCGCAAGGACCTGCTCGAGGAGGCCGGACTCGAGCCGCCGACGAGCTACGAGGACATCCTGGCGGGAGCCGCGATCCTTCGCGAGAAGGGCATCCTCGCGACCCCGCTCGCGGCGAACTTCAAGCCCGGCTTCGACCTGGCCGAGGAATTCGTCAACATGTATCTCGGCTACGGCGGCGAGTTCTTCGAGCCGGGCACGCCGAACGCCAGCATCGTGAACGAGAAGGGCGTCGCGGCGCTCGAGACCATGAAGGCCATGAGCGGCTTCATGGGCCCGGACTTCATGACCTTCGACACCAATGCGATCAAGCCGATGTGGGAAGCCAGCGAGGTTGCCATCCTCAACGGCTGGGGCTCGCGCGCCTCGGCCCTGATCGACACCGAGGGGCCGGCACCCGAGGTCGCGGCCAATACCGTGCTCGCGGCGGCACCCACGGTCGGCGGCGGCACCACGCCGGCGGCCACGCTCTGGTGGGACGGCTTCGCGATCGCCAAGAACATCTCCGACGAGGATGCCGAGGCGTCCTTCCAGGCGATGATGCACGGCATCCGGCCCGAGGTCGCCCAGGAATACGCCCCGGTCGCGGTCTGGCTCATCAAGGGCTACGAGCCGACCCCGGCGGCGGTCGGGGTGATCGAGACGCTCAAGGCCGGCGCCAAGCCCTTCCCGATGCTGCCCTACATGGGCGTGCTCTTCACCGCGATCGGCGAGAACCTCGCCGAATTCATGCAGGGCCAGGAATCCGCCGAACAGGCGCTGGAAGACGCGACCCAGGCCTATAACACCGCGGCCCGCGAGGCCGGCTTCCTCAACTGACGCCGTCCCGGGGAGAGGCCCCGCCGCCCCTCCCCGGACATCCACGCCGCCCGGATTCCTTCGAACCGCCGACGGGAGCGCGCGATGCCGCACCGCACCTTCTTCAAGTTCATCGCACCGTCGCTCTTCGTGATGCTGCTCTTCATCGCGCTGCCCATCCTCTCGGTCGCCTATCAATCGCTCTTCATCGAGCACGAGCAGATCCTCGTCGAGGTCGAGAACTGCGGACCCTTCGGCTGCGAGAAGGAACTCCGCATCGACACCGAGGCCATGGACCGGGCGATGGAGGAGAGCCCGATGGGCCGGTTCAACTGGCTCGGCACCTATGCCAATACCAGCCACCTTGCCTTCGCCGAGGTCGGCGCGATCTGGCGCGACAGCGACGGCCCGGTCTCGGCGCTCCGCGCCATGCTCAACCTGCCGTTCTACAAGGCGCTGATCTTCACCATCGCCTATACCTTCATCGTCACGCCGCTGGGCATGGTGCTGGGCTTCTTCGTCGCGCTGGGGGTGAATTCGATCCCGCGGCTGCTCAAGGGCCCGGTGATCTTCTTCTCGCTCCTGCCGATGATCGTGACGCCGCTGGTCGGCTCGCTGGTGCTCTTCTGGATGATCGACAGCTCGGGGGTGATCGGGGCCAATCTCCAGCTGCTGCTGAACGACCCGCAGCTCTCGCTCAAGGCCTCCCCCACCCTGACCTGGGTCACGCTCTTCCTCTACGGCGTCTGGCATGCCGCGCCCTTCAGCTTCGTGGTCTTCTACGCCGGCCTCCAGACCGTGCCCGGCGACACGCTGGAGAGCGCGATGATCGACGGCGCGAGCCGATGGGAACGGGTGCGCTTCGTGGTGATCCCGCATCTGATGCCGCTCGCGACCTTCATCGCGCTGGTGCAGCTCATGGACAACTTCCGGGTCTTCGAGCCGATCATCGGCTTCTCCGCCGCGGCCAATGCCACCTCGCTCAGCTACCTGATCTACAACGACCTGCGCGGATCGGAGACGCCGCTCTTCGGCTCGGCCGCCGCCACCTCGATGCTCACCATCATCGGCGTGGTGATCCTGCTCATGCCGGTGCTGATCCGCACCTGGCGCGACTTCAACCGGAAGGTCTGAGCCGATGTCCAGCAAGGCCCGGAGCCGCTCCACCACCCTGGTCGTCTTCTCGACCGCCTTCATCGTCCTGTGGCTGATCGTCGCCGCCTTCCCGTTCCTCTGGACGGTCTGGGGCTCCTTCAAGGTCGAGGCGGATTTCTTCTCGCGCACCGACTGGATGAACGCCGTCACCGGCCCCGTGACCCAGGCCCGGACCGGCAGCGCCTTCACGGGCGCGGGGTATCACGGCGCCTGGGTCGAGCAGGAATTCTGGCGCGCGGCGATCAACACGCTGATCGTGACCGTCTTCGTGACGCTGATCTCGCTGACCTTCGGCACGCTCGGCGGCTATGCGCTGGCGCGGTCGGGATACCGCTACACCTTCTGGATCCTCATGGCGGCGCTGGTGTTCCGCGCCATGCCGCATGTCACGCTGGTCTCGGGATACCTGCTGCCGTTCTTCCAGCTCAACATCTGGGGCATCCTTCCCACCACCATCATCGTGATCGTGGCGATCAACCAGCCCTTCACCCTCTGGATGCTGCATTCCTTCTTCCTCTCGATCCCCAAGGATCTCGACGAAAGCGCCATGGTCGACGGCTGCTCGCGCTTCCAGGCCTTCCGACTCGTGGTCATTCCGGTGATGTGGCCGGGGGTGATCACCACCGGGCTCTTCTCCTTCCTGCTCGCCTACAACGACTTCACGGTGACGGCGATGCTGCTCAGCCAGGAGAACCAGACCATGGTGCCGAAGATCGCGAGCTTCCTCGGCTCCACCCAGGCCGAGGGCAAGGTGATGTATGCCGTCGCCGCCGTCGTCTCGGCCATCGCACCGCTCTTCCTGCTGGTGCTCTTCTTCCAGAAACAGATCGTCAGCGGCCTGACCGCCGGCGCGGTCAAAGGCTAGGGGGCCCCCACATGGCCGAACTCCGTCTCAAGAAGGTCTCCAAGCGCTGGGGCTCCTACGTGGGCGTCGACAACTTCAACCTCGACATCGCCGACCAGGAATTCCTCGTGCTGCTCGGCCCCTCCGGCTGCGGCAAGTCCACCACCATGCGGATGATCGCCGGGCTCGAGGACGTCACCGACGGCGAGATCTGGCTCGGCGACCGGGTCGTCAACGACCTCGAGCCCAAGGACCGGGACATCTCCATGGTGTTCCAGTCCTACGGCCTCTATCCCAACATGACCGTCTTCGAGAACATCCGCTTCCCCCTGCGGGTGCGCAAGGTGCCGAAGGAGGAGCACAACGACCGGGTGATGAAGGCGGCGGCGACGGTGGAGCTTCTCGACTTTCTCGAACGCCGCCCCGCCGAGCTCTCCGGCGGCCAGCGCCAGCGCGTCGCGCTCGGCCGCGCCATCGTGCGCGAGCCCAAGCTCTTCCTGATGGACGAGCCGCTCTCCAACCTCGACGCCAAGCTCCGGGTCTCGACGCGCGCCCAGATCAAGCATCTCCAGCACGAGCTCAAGACTACCACGATCTACGTCACCCACGACCAGATCGAGGCGATGACGCTCGCCGACCGGGTGGTGGTGATGAACAACGGCGTGATCCAGCAGGTCGGCACACCGACCGAGATCTACAACGATCCCGCCAATACCTTCGTCGCCTCCTTCATCGGCTCGCCGGCGATGAACCTCGTGGAAGGCGCGATCAGGGACGGCGTCTTCGAGGCACCGGATACCCGCATCGCAGGCCTGCCCACGCGGCATTCCGGCCCGATCACCCTCGGCTTCCGCGCCGAGGACGCCAGCATCGTGGACGCGGGCGGCCAGATCGCCGCCCCGGTCTATTCGGTCGAGCTTCTCGGCGAGGCCACGATGATCAGCTACCGGCTCGGCGACGGGCTGGTCTCGGTGAAGGGGGGCAAGGACTACCGCACCAGGATCGGCGAGAGGGTGCATGCGGCGGTCCCGGCGGAGATCTGCCATCTCTTCGACAAGTCCACGGGCCGGCTCGTCTGGGCCGGCAACGCCCCGCACCGGCCGGTGCCGGGAACGGAAGCGACGCCATGACCGCGGCGTCCTTCCCTAAGATGCCCGAGCCGGCCGACGACGACCCGGAGACCTCGCGGGCCTCGCTCGATGCCGTCCTGCGCATGGAGGCGGCGCTCGGCTCCAACTCGAACACCATGGGCGAGCATTTCCACGAGGATTTCCGCTGGATGGGCAACCGCGGCTGCGGCACCAAGCACGGGCTCGACGCCTTCCGCCGCGACTGGCAGCTGCCGTTCCGCGCCGCCTTCACCGAGCGCGACTACAGGACCGCGCGCTTCATCGCGCAGGGCGAATGGGTCTCCTGCTTCGGCCATATCGAGGCGACCCATTCCGGCACCTTCATGGGCATCCCGGCCACCGGCCGGCGCGTGACCATCCCCTACATGGATTTCTGGCGCCTGCGCGACGGCCGCATCGCCGACAACTGGGTCTCGGTCGACTTCCCGGCGGTCCTCGCCCAGCTCGGGCGCGACGCCTTCGACGGCGAGGGCTGGGAAGCCTTCGACCGCGGCGAGAGGACCCCGCCGCAGCCGCCCGAAACCAGCGAGGTAGCCCCATCATGACCGTGGAGTATCTCAAGCGCGGCAAGCCCGAGACGGACCGTGCCGAGGAGGACGCCAAGGTCCGCGCCGTGGTCGAGGAGGCCCTTAAGGAGATCGAGGCGCGCGGCGACGCCGCGGTCCGCGAATTCAGCGAGAAATTCGACCGCTACAGCCCGCCCTCCTTCCGCCTGAGCCCGGACGAGATCGCGGCGCTGATGGCCGAGGTCGGCCCCCGCGAGATGGAGGACATCATGTTCGCCCAGGCCCAGGTGAAGAACTTCGCCAAGGCCCAGCGCGACTCCATGCTCGACATCGAGATCGAGACGCTCCCGGGCGTGATTCTCGGCCACCGCAACATCCCGGTCCAGTCCGTCGGCTGCTACGTGCCCGCCGGCAAGTTCCCGATGGTCGCCTCGGCGCATATGTCGGTCGCCACCGCGAGCGTCGCCGGCGTGCCGCGCATCGTCGCCTGCACCTCGCCCTTCCAGGGCAGGCCGAACCCGGCGGTGATCACCGCCATGCATCTCGGCGGCGCCCACGAGATCCACGTGCTCGGCGGCATCCAGGCGATCGGCGCCATGGCGCTCGGCACCGAGACCATCGCCCCCGTGGACATGCTGGTCGGCCCCGGCAACGCGTTTGTCGCCGAGGCCAAGCGCCAGCTCTACGGCCGGGTCGGCATCGACCTCTTCGCCGGCCCGACCGAGACCATGGTGATCGCCGACGAGACGGTGGACGCGGAATTGGTGGCCACCGACCTGCTCGGACAGGCCGAGCACGGCTACAACTCCCCCGCGGTGCTGGTGACCAACTCGCGCCGGCTCGCGGAAGGCACGCTCAAGGAGATCGACCGCCTGCTCGGGATCCTGCCCACCGCCGGCACCGCCCGCGTCTCCTGGGAGAACTACGGCGAGGTCATCCTCTGCAGCGACCACGACGAGATGCTCAAGGTCGCCAACGACATCGCCTCCGAGCACGTGCAGGTGATGACCGACCGCGACGACTGGTATCTCGAGAACATGCGCTCCTACGGCGCGCTCTTCCTCGGGCCGCGCACCAATGTCGCCAACGGCGACAAGGTAATCGGCACCAACCACACCCTGCCCACCCGGAAGGCGGGCCGCTATACTGGCGGGCTCTGGGTCGGCAAGTTCATCAAGACCCACAGCTACCAGAAGGTGACGACCGACGAGGCGGCGGCGATGATCGGCGAATACTGCTCGCGGCTCTGCATCCTGGAGGGCTTCGTCGGCCATGCCGAACAGGCCAATATCCGCGTGCGCCGCTACGGCGGCCGCAACATCCCCTATGGTGCCGCGGCACCCCGGCACGAGGCCGCCGAATAGCCATGGACCTGCCGCGCACCCCGTCCTTCCGCCTCGACGGGCGCCGGGCGCTGGTCACCGGCGCCTCCTCGGGCATCGGCCTCGGCGCCGCGGTGGCGCTGGCCGAGCAGGGTGCGCAGGTGGTGCTGGCGGCGCGCTCGGAAGGCCGGCTCGGACAGGTCTGCGAGGCGCTGCGCGCCGCCGGATTCCCGGCCGAGGCCCTCGTTCTCGACGTGGCCGACGCGGCCGCCACCGCGACGGCGGTGGCCGGGCGCGGCCCCTTCGACGTGCTCGTCAACAGCGCCGGCCTCGCCCGCCATTCCGCCGCCACCGACACCGCGCCCGCCGATTTCGACGCGGTCGCCGCGCTGAACATCCGCGGCGCCTATTTCCTGACCCAGGCCGTCGCCAGGGGCCTGATCGCCGCCGGCAGGCCCGGCTCGCTCATCAACGTCTCCTCGCAGATGGGCCATGTCGGCGGCCCCGACCGGGCGGTCTATTGCGCGACCAAGCACGCGGTCGAGGGCTTCACCAAGGCCATGGCGATCGAATGGGGCCCCCATGGCATCCGGGTCAACACGCTCTGCCCGACTTTCATCCGCACCCCGCTCACCAGCGCCACCTTCGCCGATCCCGAGCGCGTCGCCTGGATCGAGGACAGGATCAAGCTCGGCCGCGTGGGCGAGGTGGAGGACATCATGGGCGCGATCGCCTTCCTCGCCTCCGATGCCGCGGCGCTGGTGACGGGAACGGCGCTCATGGTCGACGGCGGATGGACGGCGGAGTGATGGCCGGCGAGAAGGTCACATCCCAGGACGTGGCGAAGCTGGCGGGGGTCAGCCAGTCGGCGGTCAGCCGCGTCTTCACCCCCGGTGCCTCCGCCTCCAAGCGCACCGTCGAGAAGGTGCGCCGCGCCGCCGCCGAGCTCGGCTACCGCCCCAACGTGCTCGCCCGCTCGCTGATCACCGGGCGCAGCCGCATCATCGGGCTGGTGGTCGCCTATCTGGAGAACCAGTTCTACCCCGAGGCGGTCGAACGCCTCTCGGTGGCGCTGCAGGAAAAGGGCTACCACGTGCTCGTCTTCATGGCGGCGCCCACGGTGGGGGACATCGACGGGGTGATGCAGGAGATCCTCGACTACCAGGTCGACGGCATCGTGCTCGCCTCGGTCTCCATGTCCTCCTCGCTCGCCAGCCAGTGCCATTCCTTCGGCATTCCGGTCGTGCTCTTCAACCGCGACCAGGACGACGACCGGCTCTCGAGCGTCACCACCAACAATTTCGCCGGCGGCCGCGCCCTGGCCGAGCATCTCGCATCCATCGGCCGCACCCGCATCGCCTATCTCGCCGGCTTCGAGGAGGCCTCGACCCAGCGCGACCGCGAGGCCGGCTTCCGCGAGGGGCTGGCGGCGGCCGGCCAGGCGCTCTTCGCCCGCGGCGTGGGGAATTTCGAGCATGCCGCCACCCGCGACGCCACCCGCCGCATGTTCGACCGCGCCGACCACCCGGACGCGGTCTTCGCCTGCAACGACCACATGGCCTTCGCGGCCATGGACGTGCTGCGCTTCGAGCTGGGCCTGTCGGTGCCGGGCGACGTGGCCGTGGTCGGCTTCGACGACGTGCCGCTCGCTTCCTGGCCGGCCTACGACCTCACCACCTTCCGCCAGCGCGTGAACCGCATGGTGGCGGAAACCGTGACCACGCTTATCGACCGCATCGAGGGCGGCGAACGGGCGGCCCGCCGCATCCGCATCGACGGCATGCTCGTGGAACGCGGCTCCACCCGCAGGAAGCCCGGGGAATGATGGGTTTCGACCCGAAATGGCGCGACGTGCCGCATTTCGTCATGGGCATAACGCGGGAGATCTGGGAGGACCGCGCGATCGCGAGCCTCACCCACCGCTACGCGCCCGGCCTGATCGTGCGCTCGCCGGCCTCGGTGGTGGTCGACAATTCCCGCGTCATCGCCGCCACCATGGCGACGCTCGCCGAATTCCCCGACCGCGAGCTCCTGGGCGAGGACGTGATCTGGTGCGAGGATCCGGCGCGCACCGACGCCACCACCGACGCGTTCCTCTCGTCGCACCGGCTCATCTGCACCGCCACCCACGAGCGCCCCGGCATCTACGGCGCGCCGACGGGCAGGCGCCTCGCCTACCGCATCCTCGCCGATTGCGCGATCAGCCACGACCGCGTCACCGACGAATGGCTGGTGCGCGACCAGGGCGCCATCGTCCGCCAGCTCGGGCATGACCCGGTCGCCTGGACCCGCGACCTGATCGCCCGCGAGGGCGGACCCGAGAAATGCGTTCAGCCGATGACCCCGGCCAACGACGTCGCCGGCCCCTATGACGGTCGCGGCAACGACAGCGAATGGGGCGCGCGCTACGCCGACATCGTCTCGCGCATCATGGCCGCGGATCTCGCGGTGATCCCCCGCGAATACGACCGCGCCGCGACCCTCGAATACCCGGGCGGCGTCACCGGGCTCGGCTGGTCCGGCGCCGACCGTTTCTGGCTCGGGCTGCGTGCCGCCTTCCCCGACGCCACCTTCACCATCGATCATGCCATCGGCCGCGAGGACCCGCTCATGCCGCCGCGCGCGGCGCTGCGCTGGTCGCTCCACGGCAAGCACTCGGGATGGGGCACCTTCGGCACGCCCAGCGGGGCGGAGGTCTACGTCCTAGGCATCTGCCACGCCGAATTCGGCCCCTTCGGCGCGGCGGGCGGGCCCTGCCTGCGCCGCGAATGGGCGCTCTACGACGAAACCGCGATCTGGAAGCAGATCCTCCTCGGGACGGGAGACCTCTGATGAAAGGCTTCGACCCGAGGTTCGCCGACCTGCCGGACTACATCCTGAAGATCACCCACGAGATCTGGGAGGAGCGGCGGCTCCGCAGCCTCGACCACTATTATGCGCCCGACATCCCGATGCGCTTTCCCTCCGGCATCGTGCACGGCAACCGCGGCACCATCGACGGCACGCTGGCGACGCTCGCCGAATTCCCCGACCGCCGGCTCTTGGGCGAGGACGTGATCTGGTCCGGCGACGAGGAGACCGGCTTCCTCTCCTCGCACCGGCTCGTCACCACCGGCACGCATCTCGGGCACGGGGCCTTCGGCAAGCCGACCGGCCGGAGCTTCACCATCCGCGCCATCGCCGATTGCGCCGCGAAGGACGGCACGATCTACGACGAATGGCTGATCCGCGACGCGTCCGGCATCGTCCGCCAGCTCGGCAAGGATCCGAAGCGCTTCGCCCGCCGCCAGATCGCCCGCGAGGGCGGCCCCGAGAAGGCGGCGCGCCCCTTCGCGCCCGCCGACGACATCCCCGGCGGCTACGCCTCCCGCGGCAACGACAGCGAATGGGGGCAGCGCCTCGCCGACATCCTCACCCGGATCATGGACAAGGACATCGCCGTGATCCGCGCTGAATACGACCGCGCCGTGCGCACCGAGCACCCCGGCGCCCGCGGCGGCTGGTCCTGGGATTTCGCCGAGTTCGAATGGATGAACCTGCGCACCGCCTTCCCGTCGGCGACCTTCTCCATCCACCACGTCATCGGCCGCGCCGACCCGGGCCAGCCGCACCGCGCCGCGGTGCGCTGGAGCCTCGACGGCAGGCACGACGGCTTCGGCGCCTTCGGCCCGCCCACCGGCGCGCCGGTCCATGTCATGGGCATCACCCATGCCGAGTTCGGCCCCTGGGGCCTGCGCCGCGAATTCACCCTCTTCGACGAGATCGCGATCTGGAAACAGATCCTGCTGCACCAGGGAGACAAGTGATGGCCACGCTGGAGAAGACCCGCCCGACGACGCTCTCCGCCGCCGAGATGGAGGCGCGGATCGTGCGCTACGGCGACCTGCAGCCCTGCAAGACCGCCTTCATCGACGCCCATACCCCCGGCTCCGACCAGAAGGAGAACTTCACCGTCATCGGCGGCGGCGTCTCGGAGAGCCCCGACCAGCACGTGCACATCAAGGAGACGCCGGGCTTCAACATCGGCGCCGCCGGCCAGCCGCCGAAATGCCGCAACTCGCTCCATGTCCACCGCACGGCGGAGGTCTTCTTCGTGCTCCGGGGCCGCTGGCGCTTCTTCTGGGGGCGCTGGGGCAATGCCGGCGAGGTGGTGCTCGAGGAGGGCGACATCTTCAACATCCCCACCGGCATCTTCCGCGGCTTCGAGAACATCGGCACCGATTACGGCATGATCATGGCGATCCTCGGCGGCGACGACGCCGGCGGCGGCGTGGTCTGGGCACCGCAGGTGATCGAGGACGCGCGCGACCACGGGCTTGTGCTGGGCGAGAACGGCAAGCTCTACGACACCAAGCGCGGCCAGAGCCTCCCCGAGGGCGTGGCGCCGATGCCGCTCCTCACCGAGGCCGAACTCGCGACGATCCCCGAGCCCACCCCCGAGGAGGTCGTCCCGCGCTACGTCGCCCGCTACTGGGATCTGATGGCGATGGCGGCCGGGCAGCCGGCGAAGGTCATCGGCCCGGATGCCATCCTGCGCGACAGGCCGGGCTTCGAGGTGGAGCTTCTCACCCGCGGCTCGATCCCCGAGGCGATGCATGTCTCCGACCGCCACCACGTGCTCATGGTGATGCGCGGCCACTGGCGCCTCACCTGGGACGGCGGCACCACCGTGCTCGCCCCCGGCGACACCTGCGCCGTCCCGCCGGGCCTCGCGCATGGACTCGCGCCGTCGATGACCGGCGAGGCCAGCCTCTACCGGGTCACCGACACCGACGATCCCGCCGGCGCCACCTGGCAGGGCTGACCGGCGGGGGATGCCGGCGTCTCCTCCCGCGCCGGCATCCACCCCCCCCTCCCGGGACGGCAGCGCCAAGCACGAGGGACGACCCGACGCCATGACCACCCCGATCCGCACCACCCATGTCGGCTCCCTGCCCCGCAGCCAGCCGGTCGTCGACTTCCTCTTTGCCCGCGAGCGCGGCGAGGACTACGACGCCGCCGCCTTCGACGCCTGCATGGCCTCGGCGGTCTCCGAGGTCGTCCACCGCCAGGTCGTGGCGGGCATCGACGTGGTATCCGACGGGGAAACCTCGAAGATCTCCTATGCCACCTATGTCAAGGACCGCTACACCGGCTTCGCCGGCGACAGCCCGCGCAACGCGCCCGCCGACCTGAAGCTCTTCCCGAGCTTCCTCGAACGCCTCGCCCGATCCGGCGGAACGCCGCAATACGCGCGCCCGATGTGCGTCGGCGAGGTCCGCCCCACCGGCCAGCACGAGCTCGAGAAGGACATCGCCAACCTGCGCGCCGCCATGGCCACCCACGGCGCCACGCGCGGCTTCATGAACGCCGCCTCCCCCGGGGTGATCTCGCTCTTCCTGCAGAACGACCACTACACGACCCGCGACGCCTATCTCGCGGCCCTCGCCGATGCCATGCGCGACGAATACCGCCGCATCGTCGCCGCCGGGCTCGACCTGCAGCTCGACTGCCCCGACCTCGCGCTCTCGCGGCACATGCTCTTCACCGACCTCTCCGACGCCGAATTCGTCAAGCTCGCCGCCTCCCATGTCGAGGCGCTGAACCACGCCCTCGACGGCATCCCCCAGGAGCGCATCCGCATCCACATCTGCTGGGGCAATTACGAGGGGCCGCATGTCTGCGACATCGCCATGGACAGGGTCTTCCCCCTGCTCATGCAGGCCCGCGCCCGCTACCTGCTCTTCGAGACCGCCAATCCCCGCCACGGCCATGAATGGACGGTCTTCCGCGACCGCCGCCGCGAGATCCCCGAGGACCGCATCCTCGTTCCCGGGGTCGTCGACACAACCTCGAACTTCGTCGAGCATCCCGATCTCGTCGCCCAGCGCCTCGAGCGCTTCGCCGGGATCGTGGGGCGCGACCGGGTGATGGCGGGCTCGGACTGCGGCTTCGGCACCTTCGCGGGCTTCGGCGCGGTCGATCCCGAGATCGCCTGGGCCAAGCTCGCCAGCCTCGCGGAAGGCGCCCGGCGCGTGCCATGACCCCGCTCGTCCTCGTGCCCGGGATGATGTGCGACGCCCGGCTCTTCGCCCCGCAGATCGCCGCACTCTCCGGGCGCCGTCCCCTGCATCTCGCGGCGATCTCCGGCCACGACAGCGTCGCGGCGCTCGCCGCCGCGATCCTCGCCGCCGCGCCGCTGCGCTTCGCGCTGGCCGGCCTCTCCATGGGCGGGATCGTGGCGATGGAGATGCTGCGCCAGGCGCCGGTGCGCGTCGAGCGCCTCGCGCTCCTCGACACCAATCCGCTCGCCGAGACGGAGGCGGTGCGCCGCGGCCGCGAGCCCCAGATCGGGAAGGCGCTCGCCGGCCGCCTCGACAGCGTCATGCGCGACGAGATGAAGCCCAACTACCTCGCCGACGGCCCGGACCGCAGCGCGATCCTCGACCTCTGCATGGCCATGGCGCTCGACCTCGGGCCGGAGGTCTTCGTGCGCCAGTCGCGCGCGCTCGCCGCGCGGCCCGACCAGCAGGAAACGCTCCGCGCCTGGCGCGGCCCCACGCTGATCCTGATGGGCGCAGAGGACCGCCTCTGCCCGCGGGACCGCCACGAGCTGATGCACGCGCTCGTCCCCGGATCGCGCCTCGCGATCATCGGGAACGCCGGGCATCTGCCCACCCTGGAGAAACCCGCGGAAACCACGGCGGAACTCCTCCGCTGGCTGGAGGCATGATGGACCCCGCCCTGCTCGACCTGCTGCGCGGCGTCGACACCCCGAGCGTCTGCAACGCCATCGAGGTGGCGCAGGGCCGGCGCGGCTTCGACGCCTTCACCCGCGGCACCATGCTCTGCTCCGCGCCGGAGGAGCCTGCCGTCGTCGGCTATGCCGCCACCGCGAGGATATCGGCCCTCAGGCCACCGACCGAGGATCCCGCCACGATCCGCACCCGCCGCATGGCCTATTACCGGATGATGGCCGAGGCGCCGCAGCCCTCCGTCGCCGTTATCGAGGACGTCGATTTTCCCGATTGCATCGGCGCCTATTGGGGCGAGATCAACACCACCGTGCACAAGGGCTTCGGCATGGCGGGCGCGCTGACCAACGGGGTGATGCGCGACCTCGGCGATCTCGCACCCGGATTTCCCGTCGTCGCCGGCTCCATCGGGCCAAGCCACGGCTTCGTGCATGTGCTGGAGAACGCAGTGCCGGTGACGATCTTCGGGCTGCGGGTGGCGCCCGGCGACCTCGTGCATGCCGACCGGCACGGTGCGGTCGTGGTCCCGCCCGAGGTCATCCCCCGGCTCGCCGGCGCCATCGCCAGGATGCAGGCCACCGAGAAGCTCGTGCTCGGTCCCGCGCGCGCGCCGGGCTTCGACTTCGCCGCCTTCGAGGCCGCCTGGACCGCCTTCGAGGCGGCCCGCACCTGAGCGATCCCATGGACGCGCCCGAGCCGACGGAAGAAGCCTTCGACGAGGCCGCCAGGCGCGCCGGCCTGACGCTGGCGCCGGAAGACCGGGCGATCGCCCTGGCCGAGGCCCGGACGCTCCACCGCGCCGCCGCCCTGGTCCGCGCCTATGTGGCGCGCGCGGACCGGCGCCGTCCCGGCGACGAATGAACCCCGCGGATCTTCCCATCCCGCAGGCGGCCGCCCGGCTGCGCGACGGCCGCCTGACGGCGGTCGCGCTCGCCCGGGCCCATCTCGAGCGCATCGCCGCGCGCAACCCCGCGCTCCACGCCTTCGTCGCCGTGACCGCAGAGCCCGCCCTCGCGGCCGCGGCCCGCGCCGATGCCGAGCTCGCGGCGGGGCAGGACCGCGGCCCCCTCCACGGCATCCCCATCGCCGTCAAGGACATGATCGACCTGGCCGGCAGCGCCACGGCCTGCGGCTCGCGCCTGCGCGCCGGCCACCGCGCCGCCCGGGACGCCGAGGTCGTGCGACGGCTGCTCCGCGGCGGCGCGGTGCCACTCGGCAAGCTCGCCACCTACGAATTCGCCCTCGTCGGTCCATCCTTCGACCTGCCCGACCCCCCGGCGGTCAATCCGCGCGACCCCGGGCGGATCACCGGCGGCTCCTCCTCCGGGGCGGCGGCAGCGGTCGCCGGCGGCTTGCTGCGCACCGCGCTCGGCACCGATACCGGCGGCTCGATCCGCGCCCCCGCCGGCTATTGCGGCGTGGTCGGCCTCAAGCCCAGCTTCGGCCGCGTTCCCCGCGGGGGCGTGGTCCCGCTGGCGCCCGGCCTCGACCACGTCGGCCCGATCAGCGCCACCGTCGCCGAAGCGGCCCTGACCCTCGACGCCATCGCCGATCAAGCCCCCCCGGCCGCCCCCGCCGCCGCCGATCTCGGCCGGGGCATCGAGGGCCTGCGCATCGCCTATGCGCGCAACTGGTTCGCCCGCGATCCCGCGCTCGACCCGGCGGTGCTCGGCGCGATCGATGCCGCCGTCGAACGCCTCGCCCGCATGGGGGCGCAGGTCGGCGAAGTGGCGATGCCGGACTACGATCTGATGCATGCGGCCGGCGCGGTGATGCTCCAGGCCGAGGCGTTCGCGCTCCACCGTGCCGATCTGGCCGCCAGCGGTCCGGGCTACGGCCGTGCCGCCTTCCGCAGCCTGGTCTCCGGCATCTGCCTGACCGAGGCCGATCTCGCCGCCGCAAGGCGGGCGGGCGATGCCTTGCGCGCCGAGATCGACGCCACGATCTTCGCATGCCACGACGCGCTGGTGACCGCGAACACGCTCTCGCCGGCGCCGCCGCTGGCGGCCTTCCGCGCCGGCCGGCCGGTCTGGACACCGATGCGGACCCTGCCCTTCAACCTGACCGGCCACCCGGCCCTGGCGCTTCCCGCCGGCAGCTCGGACGGGATGCCGCTCGGCCTCCAGATCGTCGGCCGCGCCTTCGACGAGGCCGGCATCTGCCGCATCGGCCATGCGCTGGAATCGGCGTCTCGCACCAACGGCCCTTCCGTCTGACCGATGCTGCGGCCCGAGGCCGGATCTCGGGGCAAGACAAAGGCCGCGCCCCGCGCGCAGGCTCCTTGCAGGATCTGTCGAAGCGCCTCGCATCGAGCAAGGCATGACCGCGCTCCCGACAGGCGCCCGCCCTCGCAGAAATCCAGGGGAGTCGTCGTCTGGAGTGTCGACTGTGCGGACGGAGCCGTCGTTGGCCGACTGCGTGTCACACAATTGCGCTGCGATGGATCTTTGCCGATAGTAGGGAATGACGAAGTTTGCAGACCATGATGCGTACATTGCTGCGGCCCCCGAGCAATTTCGGCCACTTCTAACCCGATTGCGCTCGCAACTGGCTCAAGCTCTTCCTGATGCGGAAGAGCTTATCATGTACGACATGCCAGGGTTCGGGTTTGGAAAGTCGATCGTCGCGGGCTATGCGGCCTTTAGCAAGCAATGCGGCCTGTATGTTAGCAACGGAGCCATATCTTCACTTGCCAACGACATCGCCACCGCTGGACTCAAGGCCACGAAGACCGGCGTGACCTTCTCGCCACGCAAACCCATTCCCGACGAGCTGATCACAAGACTTGTTCTCGCTTCGCGAAAAGACCTTGGGGTGTAGAAGTCCCGGCCGGTTGCGGCTCTTTGCAATGGCAACCTTGGGCTCAGAGCGGTAAAAAGCTTCGTTGATGGTTGCCGCGCATCGGGCGAGACCATCAACACATCTGGCAGGGGCTTGCCCCGCGCGGCCCCCACCCCATGCCGCCCCGACCGAAACGGCAGGGCGAGGGAGGTGCAGCTGCACCGCCGCCCGATTGCCGCGGGTCGATCGGGCTGGGGGTCCATTGGCGCGGGCGGGACGAGACTCGACGGCGAGGTCGCAGGCATCAGGAACGAAGATTCGAGAATGCCATTTGAATCAACATGTTGACCGGCGTCTCACCGTGAAACGCCTCATCGCGCCTGCATCCGGTCGAGGCGCAGCTGCGCCGCGCGGCGGTGCCCTTCCAGCCCTTCGCTCGCGCTCTGCCGAACCGCCGGCGGCGCCACCGCCCGCACCCCGCGCTCGTCGAGCCACTGGTGCGTCGCGACCTTGAGATAGGTTCCGACCCAGAGGCCGCCGGTATAGCGGCCGGCGGCCATGGTCGGCAGCGTGTGGTTGGTTCCCGAGCATTTGTCGGAATAGACCACGCTCGCCAGTTCGCCGATGAAGAGCGATCCGTAGTTCCGGAGCTTCCGCGCGAAATCCCGCGGATCGCGCGTATGGATCTGGAGGTGCTCGGCCGCGATCTCGTCGGAATAGGCGATCATCGTCGCCTCGTCGGCGGCCACCACGATCTCGCCGGAATCGCGCCAGGCCTGCCCGGCGGTCGCCGCGGTCGGAAGATCGCCGAGCTGCCGCTCCACCTCGGCAAGCGTCGCCTCCGCCAGCGCCCGGCTGGTGGTGATCAGCCCCACCCGAGTGCGCGGATCGTGCTCGGCCTGCGCCAGGAGGTCGGTGGCGATCATCTCCGCATCGCCCGTCTCGTCGGCGAGCACGTAGATCTCCGAGGGCCCCGCCAGCTGGTCGATGCCCACGGCCCCGAACACCTGCCGCTTGGCCTCGTTGACGAAGGCGTTGCCCGGCCCCACGATCTTGTCGACCCTCGGCACGCTCTCGGTCCCGAAGGCCATCGCGGCGATCGCCTGCGCCCCGCCGATGCGGAAGATCCGGTCCGCCCCGGAAAGATGGCATCCGGCGATCATCGCCGGATGCGCGTTCGGCGGCAGGGCGGCAATCACCTCGTCGACCCCGGCGACCTTGGCCGGCACGATGGTCATGATCGGCGCCGACAGCAGCGGGTAGCGGCCGCCGGGAACGTAGCAGCCGACGCGCTCGACCGGGATCACCCGATGGCCGAGATGCACGCCAGGCATCACCTCCACCTCGAGCGGCTGCAGCGTCGCGCGCTGCGCCTCGGCGAAGCGCCGGACGTTGTCGATGGCGAATACGGTGTCCTTGCGGGTCTGCGGGTCGAGATCCTCCAGCGCCGCGGCGCGCTCTTCCTGCGTCACCTCGAAACCGTCGCGCTGCGACCTGTCGAACTTCGCGGCATATTCCGCCACCGCCGCATCGCCCCGGTCCCGCACGGCCGCGAGGACCTCCCTGACGACGGCCTCCACCGAAGCATCGTCCACGGCGGCCGCCCGACCCGGCGACTTCACCGCGACAAGCGACAGGTTTCGGTGCGCACGAGCCGTCATCGGTGTTCCCTGAATCGGAGGAATGATTCGCGATGCCGCAGGCTAGCCCGGCCTGCATACGATTGCAAACGTGAACGCCAACGAGTGCCGGACCGGCCCGGACGGCCAGACCGCGCGTCAGGCGTTGCCGATCAGGATGCCCGCGGCGAGCACCAGCGAGCCGCCGAGCAGCACCTGGAACATCGCGCGCATCCAGGGCGTCTCCATGTAGCGGTGCTGGATCCAGGTGATCGCCCAGAGCTCCACGAAGACCACCGCGATGGCGATTCCGGTGGCGATCCAGAAATGCGGGATGAGATAGGGCAGCGCATGCCCCAGCCCGCCGATGGTGGTCATGATCCCCGAGGCGAGCCCGCGCTTGACCGGCGACCCGCGCCCCGAGAGCTTGCCGTCGTCATGGGCGGCCTCGGTGAAGCCCATGGAGATGCCGGCGCCGATCGAGGCCGAGAGACCCACGAGGAAGGTCTGCCAGGTGTCGCCGGTGGCGAAGGCGGCCGCGAAGATCGGCGCCAGCGTCGAGACCGAGCCGTCCATCAGCCCCGCGAGGCCGGGCTGGACGAAGGTGAGCAGGAACTGGCGGCGCTCGGATTCGGCCTCCTCGTCGCGGATCTCCTCGGGCGTGTGCGCGTGCCCGAGACGCCGGGCGAGGCTCGCATGCCCCTTCTCCGCCGTCGCCAGGTCGCCGAGCAGCTTGCGCGTCCCGGCGTCGGTGGCGCGCTCCAGCGCGGATTGGTAGAACCGCGCCGCCTGGTTCTCCATGGCCTCGGCCATGTCGCGGGTCTTCTCGATGCCGAGCGGGCGCACCAGCCAGTCGGGCTTGCGGTCGTAGTAGCCCCGCACATGCTCGCGCCGCAGCAGCGGGATCTTCTCGCCGAAGCGCCGAACGTGCAGGTCGATCAGCCGGCGCCGGTGCTCGTCCTCCTCCTGCGCCATCTCCTCGAACACCCTGGCCGTGGCGGGGAAGGTCTCGGCCAGCCCGTCGGCATAGGCGCGATAGATGCGCGCATCCTCCTCCTCGGAGGAGATCGCCAGCGCGAGGATCTCCTGCTCGCTCAGGCTGTCGAAGGATCGCCGTGCCGTGCCGAGCAGTCGCCGCATCATCGCCCGTCTCCCGCAAGCTGCATCCCGACTCATTGCGGCTTGCGAAGCCGACCGCAACCCGTCGGACTTGCCACCGCCCGGTGGCGCGTCTAATCGGGACGCGCCGCCATCAGACCCGAGCCCGATGCCGCAGAGCCTGACGATCCGCCGCCCCGACGACTGGCACCTGCACCTGCGGGACGGGGCGATGCTGGCCGGCGTCCTGCCCGCCTCGCGCGACTTCGCCCGGGCGATCGTCATGCCCAATCTGGTGCCCCCCGTGGTCACCGCGAAGGACGCCCGCGCCTATCGCGACCGCATCCTCGCTGCGCTGCCCGAAGGCCAGGCCTTCGAGCCGCTCATGACGCTCTATCTCACCGAGACCACCGATCCCGACGACCTCGCCGCCGCCGCGGCCGAGGGCCTGATCGCCGCGGTCAAGCTCTATCCCGCCGGGGCCACCACCAATTCCGCCAGCGGCGTGCGCGACATGGAGGCGGTGACGCCCGTGCTCGAACGCATGGCCGCGATCGGCCTGCCGCTCTGCATCCACGGCGAGGTCACCGACCCCGCGATCGACATCTTCGACCGCGAGGCCGTGTTCATCGACCGCGTCCTCGACCCGCTGCGGGCGCGCCTGCCGGAGCTGCGCATCGTGCTGGAGCATGTCACCACTGCGCAGGGCATCGACTACATCCGCTCCGCCCCGGCCAATCTCGCGGGCTCGCTCACGGTCCACCACCTGATCCTGAACCGCAATCACATGCTGGTCGGCGGGATCCGGCCGCATTTCTACTGCCTGCCCATCGTCAAGCGCGAAACCCACCGGCTGGCGCTGCGCGAGGCGGCGACCTCCGGCGACGCGCGCTTCTTCCTCGGCACCGACAGCGCCCCCCATGCCCGGGACGCCAAGGAGACCGCCTGCGGCTGCGCCGGCGTCTTCACCGCACCGGTGGCGCTCGGCTGGCTGGCGCAGGTCTTCGAGGAGGAAGGCGCCCTCGACCGGCTGGAGGCCTTCGCCTCGCTCAACGGCCCGGCCTTCTACCGCCGCACGCCGAACGCCGGCCGGATCCGGCTCGAACGCAGCGAGACCCCGGTGGAGAGCGCGGCAGCGGTCGCGACCGGGGCCGGCCCGGTCGTGGTATTCGATCCCGGCAGACCGCTCCACTGGCGCGTCGCCGGCCGAGAGGAGTAGAGGATGTTCGCCAACAGCTTCCCCCCCGACGCGGAGATGGCCCGGCTGGCCGCGCGCATGCTGCTCGAGGTCGGCGCGGTGCATTTCCGCGCCGAGGAGCCCTACAAGCTCACCTCCGGCCTCGCCTCGCCGGTCTATATCGACTGCCGCAAGCTCATCTCCTATCCGCGCATCCGCGGCGCGCTGATGGATTTCGCCTGCGCGAAGCTCCTGCGCGACGCGGGCTTCGAGGGCTTCGACGCGGTGGCCGGCGGCGAGACCGCCGGCATTCCCTTCGCCGCCTGGATCGCCGAGCGCCTCGCCCTGCCGATGCTCTATGTGCGCAAGAAGCCGAAGGGCTTCGGCCGCGACGCCCAGATCGAGGGCGCGCTCGCCGAGGGCAGCCGCGTCCTGCTGGTCGAGGATCTCACCACCGACGGCGGCTCCAAGCTGCATTTCGCCGAAGCCATCCGCCGGGCCGGCGCCGAGGTCGCCCATACGCTGGTGATCTTCTACTACGACATCTTTCCCCGCACCGAGGCCGTCCTGTCCTCCCACGGGCTGACCCTGCACTGGCTCGCCACCTGGCGCGACGTGCTCGCCGAGGCCCGTGCGGCGGGGCATTTCGCGCCCGGGACGCTCGACGAGGTCGAGCGCTTCCTCGCCGAGCCGCTCGCCTGGTCGGCGGCCCACGGAGGCATCGACCGCGTGGCCGGTTGAGCCCAAGGGGAATTGCACCTGGCAGCGCGACCGGTTCAGATCGATTTCCGGTCGGGCCTAGCGTCACCACCCCGCCCCGTCACGCCGAAGTCGTGTCTCCGGAACGACGCGGGCGCTTCGCTCAAGCCCGGGCCGGGCACTGCCCTTGTATTGTGGCGGGACGGTCGAAGAGGGAAGGATGAATGACCGCCAGATGCGACAGCCCCGGACGCCGCCACGCCCGGACCGGGACGCATTGCAGCTTGATCCCCGCCGCCGAATGACCATACTGCGCCCCTTCCGGAACGGTTTGGCAGCGGCGATGCTCCGGCATGCCGAGCTGTCTGGCCACCACGGATTCGGGACCCGCCCGGCCGAAAGCAACCCGGTGATGATGCGATGAACCAGCCCCTGACGGACTTCCTGCCCGATCCGCGCTCGAACGATCCCGATGCGCTCGCCCATGACATCGTCGAGCGGCTCGTCTACCGGATCGGCAAGGACCGCAAGGTCGCCAAGCCCCATGACTGGCTGCAGGCGACGATCCTCGTCGCCCGCGACCGCGCCATCGAGCGCTGGATGAACACCATCCGCCACACCTACGAGACCCAGGCCAAGCGCGTCTATTATCTCAGCCTGGAATTCCTCATCGGCCGGCTGATGCGCGACGCGGTCTCCAACCTCGGCCTGCTGGAGCCGATGCAGGCGGCGCTCGACGAGCTCGGCGTCGATTTCGACGCCATCGCCGCGCTCGAGGCCGATGCCGCGCTCGGCAACGGCGGCCTCGGCCGGCTCGCCGCCTGCTTCATGGAGAGCATGGCCACCGTGGGCGTGCCCGCCTACGGCTACGGCATCCGCTACCGTCACGGCCTCTTCCGCCAGCGCATCAAGGACGGCTGGCAGCTGGAATACCCCGAGACCTGGCTCGAACACGGCAATCCCTGGGAATTCGACCGCCGCGAGAGCGCCTACGAGGTCGGCTTCGGCGGCTACGTCGACTACCAGGAAGCCAACGGCGAGGAGGAGAAATACGTCTGGCGCCCGGCCGAGCGGGTCATCGCCAGCGCCTATGACACGCCGATCGTCGGCTGGCGCGGCACCAACGTGAACACGCTGAGGCTCTGGAACGCCGAGCCGATCGACCCGATCCGGCTCGACGCCTTCAACGCCGGCGACCACATCGGCAGCCTCAAGGAAAGCAACCGCGCCGACGCGCTGACGCGCGTGCTCTACCCCGCCGATGCCTCGCCCTCGGGTCAGGAGCTGCGGCTGCGCCAGGAGTATTTCTTCTCCTCCGCCTCGCTGCAGGACATCCTGCGCCGCCACCTCCAGCAATATCCCTCGCTCGACAACCTGCCCGAGAAGGTCGCGGTCCAGCTCAACGACACCCACCCGGCGGTCTGCGTCGCCGAGCTGATGCGCCTGCTGATGGATGTGCACGGCTACGAATTCACCACCGCCTGGGACATGACCCGGCGCACCATCGCCTATACCAACCACACGCTGCTGCCCGAGGCACTGGAAAGCTGGCCGGTGCCGCTCTTCGAGCGGCTCCTGCCGCGGCAGATGCAGATCATCTACGAGATCAACGCCCGCCTCCTGCGCTCCGCCCGCGCCGAGCACGGCTTCGACGACGCGGCGGTGCGCGACATCAGCCTCGTGGACGAGACCGGCGAGCGGCGCGTGCGCATGGGCAACCTCGCCTTCGTCGGCGCGCATTCCATCAACGGCGTCTCCGCGCTCCACACCGAGCTGATGAAGGCGACGGTCTTCCGCCATCTCCACGAGATGTATCCCGACCGCATCAACCCCAAGACCAACGGCATCACCCCGCGCCGCTGGCTGATGCAGTGCAATCCCGGCCTGACCAGCCTCCTGCGCGAGACCATCGGCGACGCCTTCCTCGACGATATCGAGGCCCTGCGCGCGCTGGAGCCTTTCGCCACCGACCCCGGGTTCCAGACCGCCTTCGCCGCCGTCAAGCGCCAGAACAAGGAGCGCCTCGCCCGCGTCGTGCGCGACCGGCTCGGCATGCGGCTCGACCCCTCCGCGCTCTTCGACATCCAGATCAAGCGCATCCACGAATACAAGCGCCAGCTGCTCAACATCATCGAGGCGGTGGCGCTCTACGACCAGATCTGCTCGCATCCCGAACGCGACTGGGTGCCGCGGGTCAAGTTCTTCGCCGGCAAGGCGGCGCCGACCTATCACAATGCCAAGCTGATCATCAAACTGGCCAACGACGTCGCCCGGGTGATCAATTCCAATCCTTCCGTGCGCGACGTGCTCAGGGTCGTCTTCATCCCCAACTACAACGTCAGCCTCGCGGAGGTGCTGGTCCCGGCGGCCAATCTCTCCGAGCAGATCTCCACCGCCGGCCTCGAGGCCTCGGGCACCGGCAACATGAAGTTCGCGCTCAACGGCGCGATCACCATCGGCACGCTCGACGGCGCGAACGTCGAGATCCGCGAGCAGGTCGGCGAGGAAAACATCGTGATCTTCGGCCTGACCGCCGAGGAGGTCGCCCAGCGCCGCCAGAACGGCCACAATCCCCGCGCGGCGATCGAGAACTCGCCCGAGCTCAGCCAGGCGCTCAATGCCATCGCCTCCGGCGTCTTCTCGCCCGACGATCCGGGCCGCTACCGCGAGCTGATCGGCGGGCTCTACGACCACGACTGGTTCATGGTCGCCACCGATTTCGACGCCTATGCCGCCGCCCAGCGCGAGGTCGATGCGATCTGGAAGGATTCCGCGCGCTGGCGGCAGATGGCGATCCTGAACACCGCGCGCATGGGCTGGTTCTCCTCCGACCGCACCATCCGGCAATATTCGCGAGACATCTGGGACATTCCCCTTTAGCCTTGGGCCGAGCAGCTCCGGGGGACATGCGTCCATGAAGAAGGGACAGAAGAAGCCTGCGGCCGCGACGGAGAAGGGGGCGTCCCGCCTCGACGACGCAACCGTCGCGGCCATCGTCACCGGAACCCATCCCGATCCCTTCGCGGTGCTCGGCCTTCAGGGCGAGGGGCGGCTGACCGCCCGCGCCTTCATCGACGGCGCCGAGGAGGTCGAGGCCTTCACGCTCGCGGGCAAGTCCGCGGGCACGCTCGAACGCCGCCACCCTGCGGGCTTCTTCGAAGGGCCGCTGCGCATCCGCAAGCGCCAGCCGCTGAAGTACCGGGCCCGCAACGCCGGCGGCGAATGGTGGGTGATCGATCCCTATTCCTTCGGCCCGGTGCTCGGACCGATGGACGACTACTACATCGGCGAGGGCAGCCACCTGCGGCTCTTCGACAAGCTCGGCGCCCATCCGATCCACCACGAGGGCGCGGAGGGCGTGCATTTCGCCGTCTGGGCGCCGAACGCGCGGCGGGTCTCGGTCGTCGGGCCGTTCAATGCCTGGGACGGCCGCCGCCATGTGATGCGCCTGCGGCAGGACACCGGCATCTGGGAGATCTTCCTGCCGGAGGTCGCGGTCGGCGCGCCCTACAAATACGAAATCGTCGGCCGCGACGGGGTGCGCCTGCCGCTCAAGGCCGATCCCTTCGCCCGCGCCTCCGAGTTCCGCCCCGCGACCGCCTCGGTGGTCGCGCCCTGGCTCGACCACGACTGGGGCGACGCCGCCCACCGCGAGTTCTGGGCCGCGGCCGACGCCCGCCGCCAGCCGGTCTCCATCTACGAGGTCCATGCCGGCTCCTGGGCGCGCCACGACGACGGCCGCTTCCTCAGCTGGGACGAACTGGGCGAGCGGCTGATTCCCTACGTCGTCGACATGGGCTTCACCCATATCGAGTTCCTCCCGGTCGCCGAACACCCCTACGACCCCTCCTGGGGATACCAGACCACCGGCCTCTTCGCCCCCTCCGCCCGCTTCGGCCCGCCCGAGGGCTTCGCGCGATTCGTCGACGGGGCGCATCGCGCCGGGATCGGCATCATCCTCGACTGGGTGCCGGCGCATTTTCCCACCGATGCCCACGGGCTGGGGCGCTTCGACGGCACCGCGCTCTACGAGCATGCCGATCCGCGCCAGGGATTCCATCCCGACTGGAACACGCTGATCTACAATTTCGGCCGCCGCGAGGTGGTGAGCTTTCTTGTCAACAACGCGCTCTACTGGTCTGAAAAGTTTCACATCGACGGGCTCCGCGTCGATGCCGTCGCCTCGATGCTCTACCTCGATTATTCCCGCAAGGAGGGCGAGTGGATCCCCAACCGCTTCGGCGGGCGCGAGAATCTCGAGGCGGTCGAGTTCCTCCAGGCGGCCAATCGCGCGGTCTATGCCAGCCACCCCGGCACCATGATGATCGCCGAGGAATCCACCTCCTGGCCCAAGGTCAGCGCGCCGGTGCACGAGGGCGGCCTCGGCTTCGGCTTCAAGTGGAACATGGGCTTCATGCACGACACGCTGCAATACATGGCCCGCGACCCGATCCACCGCCGATACCACCACAACGACCTGACCTTCGGCCTGCTCTACGCCTTCTCGGAGAATTTCGTCCTGCCGCTCAGCCATGACGAGGTGGTGCACGGCAAGGGCTCGCTGATCGCCAAGATGTCGGGCGACCCCTGGCAGAAATTCGCCAACCTGCGGGCCTATTACGCCTTCATGTGGGGCTATCCCGGCAAGAAGCTGATCTTCATGGGCCAGGAATTCGCGCAGGGCCGCGAATGGTCCGAGGCCCGCGGTCTAGACTGGGAGCAGACGGGGATCCCGGCGCACAAGGGCGTGCAGGATCTGATGCGCGACCTCAACCGCCTCTACCGGGACACGCCGGCGCTGCACGCGCGCGACTGCGAGGGCGAGGGCTTCGAATGGCTGCTCGCCGACGAGAGCCGCACCTCGGTCTATGCCTGGATCCGCAAGGCCCCGGAGGCGCCGCCCGTGGCGGTGATCGCCAATTTCACCCCGGTCCCGCACCAGGGCTACCGGGTGCCCCTGCCCGCGGCGGGCCGCTGGCGCGAGATCCTCAACACCGACGCCGCCCCCTACGGCGGCAGCGGCATGGGCAACCTCGGCGGGGTCCTGGCCGCCGAGGATCCGCAGGGCATCGCCGCGCCGGTGAACCTGCCGCCGCTTGCCACGCTCTGGCTTGAATTCGACCCCGCTTCGTGAATGCTGGCGATGCGATAAAACCGGGGAGGGACATCATGGAAAACCACAGGCAACCCCTTGCTCGCGACGCCATGGCCTATGTGCTGGCCGGTGGGCGAGGCAGCCGCCTCAAGGAACTGACCGACAAGCGCGCCAAGCCCGCGGTCTATTTCGGCGGCAAGACCCGGATCATCGACTTCGCGCTCTCGAACGCGCTCAATTCGGGCATCCGCCGCATCGGGGTCGCGACCCAGTACAAGGCGCACTCCCTCATCCGCCACCTGCAGCGCGGCTGGGACTTCCTGCGCCCCGAACGCAACGAGAGCTTCGACATCCTGCCGGCGAGCCAGCGCGTCTCCGAGACGCAATGGTACGAGGGCACCGCCGACGCGGTCTATCAGAACATCGACATCATCGAGAGCTACGGCCCCGAATTCATGGTCATCCTCGCGGGCGACCACATCTACAAGATGGATTACGAACTGATGCTGCGCCAGCATGTCGACAGCGGCGCGGACGTCACCGTCGGCTGCCTAGAAGTGCCGCGCACGGAGGCCACCGGCTTCGGCGTGATGCATGTCGACACCGAGGACACCATCACCGCCTTCGTCGAGAAGCCCGCCGATCCGCCCGGCATCCCGGGCCAGCCGGACATGGCGCTGGCCTCGATGGGCATCTATGTCTTCCAGACCAGGTTCCTGATGGACCTGCTGCATCGCGACGCCGCCGAGACCGGCTCCAGCCGCGATTTCGGCAAGGACCTGATCCCCTATATCGTGGCGCACGGCAAGGCGGTGGCCCACCGCTTCAGCCAGTCCTGCATCCGCACCAGCTCCGATTCCGGATCCTACTGGCGGGACGTCGGCACGGTCGACGCCTATTGGGCGGCCAATATCGACCTGACGGACGTGATCCCGGAGCTCGACCTCTACGACACCTACTGGCCGATCTGGACCTATGCCGAGATCAAGCCGCCGGCGAAATTCGTGCATGACGAGGACGGCCGCCGCGGCAGCGCCGTCAGCTCGCTCATCTCCGGCGACTGCATCATCTCGGGCTCCAGCATCCGGCGCAGCCTGCTCTTCACCGGGGTCCGCGCGCATTCCTATTCCCGGCTCGAGGAGGCGGTCATCCTGCCCGAATGCCGGATCTCGCGGAACGTGCAGCTCCGGAAGGTCGTGGTCGACCGCGGCGTGATCGTGCCCGAGGGCCTCGTGGTCGGCGAGGATCCGGAGCTCGACGCGCGGCGCTTCCGCCGCACCGAGGCCGGGGTCTGCCTCATCACGCAAGCGATGATCGACCGCCTGGCGGACTGACCCCGATGAAGGTCCTCTCCGTCACCTCCGAGATCTATCCGCTGATCAAGACCGGCGGGCTCGCCGATGTGGCGGGCGCCCTGCCCCCCGCGCTCGGCAGGCTCGGCATCGCGGTCCGCAGCCTGGTGCCGGGCTATCCATCGGTCACCGCCCGCGCCAAGGACGGCGAGGTCCTGCACAGTTTCCCCGCGCTGCTCGGGGCGCCGGCGCGGCTCATCGGCGCGAGGATCGCCGGGCTCGACCTCATCGTGCTCGACGCGCCCGAGCTCTTCGAGCGCAGCGGCGGCCCCTATGCCGACGGCTCCGGCCATGACCACCCCGACAACTGGCGCCGCTTCGCGGCCCTCGCGCGCGCCGGCGCCGAGATCGCCGCCGGGCTGCTGCCCGACTTCGTTCCCGACATCGTGCATGCCCACGACTGGCAGGCGGCGCTGACGCCCGCCTATCTGCGCTATTTCGGCATCGGCGTGCCGAGCATCGTCACCGTGCACAACCTCGCCTTCCAGGGCCAGTTCCCGGCGGCGATCTTCGGCGCGCTCGAGCTCCCCGGCGACGCCTATTCCTTCGACGGGGTGGAATATTATGGCGGCGTCGGCTTCCTCAAGGCCGGGCTGCAATGCGCCACCGCCATCACCACCGTCAGCCCGACCTATGCCGCCGAGATCCGCACGGCCTCCTTCGGCATGGGACTCGACGGGCTGATCCAGCATCGCGCCGCCGCGGTGCACGGCATCGTCAACGGCATCGACACCGAGGTCTGGGATCCCGCCACCGACAGCCTGCTCGCCGCGAACTACGGCGCCCGCAACCTCAAGGGGCGACAGGCCAACCGGCGCGCGGTCGAAGCCGCCTTCTCGCTCGACCGGGACGATGCGCCCATCTTCGTCATGGTCAGCCGGCTCACCTGGCAGAAGGGCGCGGACCTGCTGCTCGCGGTCGTGGACGAGCTCGTCGCCGCCGGCGGCAAGCTCGCCGTGCTCGGCACCGGCGAGTCCGCGCTGGAGAGCGCCTTCCTCGCGGCCTCCGCCCATCACCGCGGCCGCATCGGCGCCTCGATCGCCTATGACGAGCGGCTCGCGCATCTCGTCCAGGGCGGCGGCGACGCCATCCTCATCCCCTCGCGCTTCGAGCCCTGCGGCCTCACCCAGCTCTGCGGCCTGCGCTACGGCTGCGTGCCGGTGGTGGCGCGCACCGGCGGGCTCGCCGACACGGTCGTCGACGCCAATACCGCGGCGCTGAACGCGGGCGTCGCCACCGGGATCCAGTTTCCCCCCTCCACCGCGGAAGGCCTCCGCGACGGCCTGCGCCGCTGCCTCGCGCTCTTCGCCAGCCCGAAGCAATGGACGACGATGCAGCGGCAGGGCATGAAGGCCGACGTCTCCTGGGACCGGAGCGCCGCGCTCTACGCCGAGCTCTTCGCCTCCCTGACCTCCGACCGAGGACCGACCGCATGATCCGGACCGTTCCCACGACGCCCTTCGACGACCAGAAGCCGGGCACCTCCGGGCTGCGCAAGAAGGTGCCGCATTTCCAGCAGCCCAACTACGTCGAGAACTTCGTGCAGTCGATCTTCGACAGCCTCGAGAACTTCGCCGGCAAGACCCTGGTGATCGGCGGCGACGGGCGCTACTTCAACCGCGAGGTCATCCAGGTCGCGCTGAAGATGGCGGCCGCCAACGGCTTCGGCCGGGTGCTGGTGGGCCGCGGCGGCATCCTCTCGACCCCGGCGGCGAGCCACGTCATCCGCAAGTTCCGCGCCTTCGGCGGCATCATCCTCTCCGCCAGCCACAATCCCGGCGGGCCGACCGAGGATTTCGGCATCAAGTACAACATCGGCAACGGCGGCCCCGCGCCGGAGAAATACACCAACGCCATCTACGCCCGCAGCCGCGAGATCACCGAATACCGCATCCTCGAGGCCCCGGACGTCGACCTCGACGTCATCGGCACGACGATGCTCGGCCAGATGCAAGTCGAGGTGATCGACCCGGTCGCCGACTATGCCGCGCTGATGGAGACGCTCTTCGATTTCGACGCGATCCGCGCCGCCTTCGCCGGCGGCTTCCGCATGGCCTTCGACGCCATGTCCGCCGTGACCGGCCCCTATGCCACCGAGATCCTCGAGAACCGCCTCGGCGCCCCCAGGGGAACGGTTCGCAACGGCACGCCGCTCCCCGACTTCGGCGGCCACCACCCCGACCCCAACCTGGTCCATGCCCGGGACCTCCACGACACGATGATGGCCGCGGATGCGCCGGATTTCGGCGCCGCCTCCGACGGCGACGGCGACCGCAACCTCATCATCGGCCGCGGCATCTTCGTCACCCCCTCCGATTCGCTGGCGCTGCTCGCGGCCAACGCCCATCTCGCCCCGGGCTACGCCGCCGGGCTCAAGGGCATCGCCCGCTCCATGCCCACCAGCGCCGCGGCTGACCGGGTGGCCGAGGCGCTCGGCATCGGGATCTACGAGACGCCCACCGGCTGGAAATTCTTCGGCAACCTGCTCGACGCCGGGCTCGCCACCATCTGCGGCGAGGAAAGTGCCGGCACCGGCTCGGACCACGTGCGCGAGAAGGACGGGCTCTGGGCCGTGCTCCTCTGGCTCAACATCCTCGCCCTGCGCAAGCAGAGCGTCCGGGACATCGTCGAGGCCCATTGGGCCGAGCACGGCCGCAACTACTACGCCCGCCACGACTACGAGGCGATCGAGACCGCCGCCGCCAACGACCTCGTCGCCGCCCTGCGCGACCGCCTCCCCGATCTGCCGGGCCAGGAGGTCGCGGGCCTCACCATCGCGGCCGCCGACGATTTCGCCTATCTCGACCCGGTGGACGGCTCGAGCAGTGCGCACCAGGGCATCCGCGTGCTCTTCGAGGGCGGCAGCCGCGCCGTCTTCCGCCTCTCGGGCACCGGCACTTCCGGGGCGACGCTGCGCGTCTACCTCGAACGCTTCGAGCCGGACCCGGCCCGCCACGGCCTCGCGACCGCCGAGGCGCTCGCCGAGGTGATCGCCGCCGCCGAGGCGCTCGCGGGCATCCGCGCGCGCACGGGCCGCACGCAGCCGGACGTGATCACCTGAATCTCGCGACCACACCCGCCGCGCCGGCACTCGGCGCAACGCCGGTCGCCGGAGGCACGCGCTTCGCCGTCTGGTCCGGCGGGGCGACGAAGCTCTGGCTCTGCCTCTTCGACGCGCGCGGCGAGGCCGAGCTCGACCGCATTCCGCTCGAGCGCGGCCCGGACGGGGTCTTCGCGGCGACGGTGCCCGGGATCGGCGCGGGCGCGCGCTACGGGCTGCGCGCGGACGGTCCCTACGATCCCGACCGCGGCCTCTGGTTCGACCCCTCCAAGCTTCTGGTCGATCCCTATGCCGTCACCCTCGACCGTTCCTTCGCTTGGGACCCGGCGCTCGCCGCACCGCGCGGCAGCGGCATCGACAGCGCGCCCTTCGTGCCGAAGGCGATCGTCACCCCCCTGCCCGCGCCGAAGCCGCCCGCAGCGCCGCGCTTCCGGCCCGGCGGGCTGATCTACGAGCTTCAGACCCGCGCCTTCACGCGCCTGCACCCGGCGGTGCCCGAATCCATCCGCGGCACCGTCGCCGCGCTCGCGCATCCCGCCGTGCTCGACCATCTCACCCGGCTCGGGGTCGATGCGGTCGAACTCATGCCCGTCACCGCCTGGATCGACGAGCGCCACCTCGCGGCCCTCGGCCTCCGCAACGCCTGGGGCTACAATCCGGTCGTCTTCCTCGCCCCGGAGCCACGAATCTGCCCCGGCGGCATCGCCGAGCTCGCCGCGGCGGTCGCCGCATTGCACGGCGCCGGCATCGGCGTGATCCTCGACGTGGTCTTCAACCACACCGGCGAGGGCGAGCGCGCCGGCTCGGTGCTCTCGCTGCGCGGGCTCGATGCGCAGGCCTATTTCCGGCATCACGAGAGCGGCCATCTCGTCAATGACACCGGCACCGGCAACACGCTCGACTGCAGCCATCCCGCGACCCGGCGCCTCATCCTCGACGCCCTGCGCCATTTCGTCGGCCAGGCCGGCATCGACGGCTTCCGCTTCGACCTCGCGCCGATCCTCGGGCGCAACGGGCACGGCTTCGACCCGGACGCGGCCCTCCTGCGCGAGATCGCCGCCGACCCCTGGCTCGGCACGCGCCTCCTCATCGCCGAGCCCTGGGACATCGGCCCCGGCGGCTATGCGCTCGGGCGCTTCCCCGCGCCCTGGCTCGAATGGAACGACCGCTTCCGCGACCGGGTGCGCAGCTTCTGGCAGGGCGCGCCGAACGGTCCCGGCGAATTCGCCACCGCGCTCGCGGGCTCGGGCGACGTCTTTCCGCCGCCGCGGACCCGCACGGTCAATTTCGTCGCCGCCCATGACGGCTTCACCCTGGCCGATCTCGTCGCCTACGACGAGAAGCACAACGAGGCGAACGGCGAGGCCAACCGCGACGGCCACGGCACCAACCATTCCTGGAACCACGGCGTCGAGGGCCCCAGCGACGACCCGGCCGTGCGCGCCGCCCGGAGGCGCGACATGCGCGCCCTTCTCGCCACCCTCTTCGCCTCCCGCGGCACGATCATGCTGACCGCCGGCGACGAATTCGGTCGCTCGCAATCGGGCAACAACAACGCCTATGCCCAGGACAACGAAACCACCTGGCTCGACTGGGAGGGCCGCGACACCGAGCTCGAAGCCTTCACCGCGGAACTCGCCGCCTTCCGCCGCGCCCATCCCGCGCTGGCGGACCCCGTGCTGCTGACCGGCGAGCCGGAACCGAACGGCCTGCCCGACGTCGCCTGGCTCACCGCCGGCGGCAAGCGGAAGGCCACCGCCGACTGGGAGGGCCACCGCTGCGACGCCTTCGCCATGGTGCTGGCCCGCGGCGGCGACGGTCGCCTCGCCGTCCTCTTCAACCGCACCGCCCGCGAGATCGCCTTCCGCCTCCCCACGCGCCCCGGCCATGCCTGGCCGGACGCCCGCCGCGGCCGCATCGCCGTCGCCCCCCGCAGCGTCGCCTTCGCCGCGGAGATCCCCACCGGCAAGCCGCAGCCATGATCCGCGGCCCCAAACGGCCTGCCCCGTCGCCCCGGGGCGACCCACGGGCCTTCTCTGGCCGGCATCCCCTTGAGCGGCCCCGGCGAAGGGCCTAGGTGCCCGGACGAAACGGGTGGGTGAGAGGATCCCGATGCACCGACGCGCGCTGCTGCATTCCGCCCTCGCGGGACTCTTTGCGGAATCCCTGCCGCGCCTGGTTCCGCCCGCCGCGGCCGCCGGGGAGGCCCGGCCCTTCGATTTCGAGACGGTGATCGAGCGCGCCCGCGCCACCGCCGCCGCCCCCCATGTCGGCCGGCGCATGGACCTTGCCCCGCCCTTCGCCGGGCTCGGCTACGACGCCTATCGCGCCATCCGCTTCCACGACGCGGAACGGCTCTTCGCCGACGACCACGGCTTCCGGATGGACCTCCTGCCGCCCGGATTCAACTTCCGGGACCGGGTCGCGGTGAACCTAGTGGCCCACGGCACCGCCCGGCCGCTCGCCTTCTCCGCCGATCTCTTCGACTTCGACCCCGACCACTTCCCCGGGCACGAGGGGCAGCCGCCCTCGGAGACGACCCAGGACATGGGCTTCTCCGGGATCCGCATCCGCCACCCGATCAACCGCCCCGGCGTCTGGGACGAGGTGGCGGTCTTCCAGGGCGCGAGCTATTTCCGCGCCAACGCCCGCGACACGCTCTTCGGCCTTTCCGCCCGCGGGCTGGCCATCGGCACAGCCGGCCCCGGGGGCGAGGAGTTTCCCGTCTTCACCGAATTCTGGGTGCAGGAGCCGCAGCCGGGTGCAGGCACCCTCCGCCTCGCCGCCCTGCTCGACAGCGCCTCCCTGGCCGGCGCCTACGAGATCGCCATCACCCCGGGCGCCGAGACGGTCATGGATCTGCGCGCCGTGCTCTTCCCCCGCCGGGACATCGCCCAGGCCGGGATCGCGCCGCTCACCTCGATGTATTACTTCGGCCCCGAGAACCGCGCCGGCGTGGACGACTTCCGCGATGCGGTGCACGACAGCGGCGGCCTGCGCATCGTCACCGGATCCGGCGAGCGGATCTGGCGCCCGCTGCGCAACCCCGGCGCCGTCGAGGTCTCGGCCTTCGCCGATACCGGCCCCCGCGGCTTCGGCCTCATCCAGCGCGACCGCGATTTCGCGCATTTCCAGGACGCCGAGGCGCATTACGAGCGGCGCCCCAGCGCCTGGGTGGAGCCCATCGGCGACTGGGGCCCCGGCGCGGTGATGCTGTTCGAGCTGCCGGCCGACCGGGATTTCGCCGACAACATCGTGGCCTTCTGGCGGCCCGAAGCGCCGCTCAGGGCCGGCGCGCGCCAGGAGTTCTCCTACCGCCTGACCTGGACGCCCGTGCCGGCGGAGCCCCTCCCGCTGGCACGGGTGATCGCCACCCGCGGCGGCCGGTCGATCCACGATGCCGGCGAAAGGCTGCTCGTGGTCGACTTCGATCTCGGCGAGGTCGACCTCGCGAGCCTCGCGCCCCGGGCCACGGCGAGCGCCGGCGAGATCAGGGGGCTCAGCATCGCCCCCCTGCCGGGCGGCAACCTCGCCCGCGTCGGCTTCCATTTCGCCCCGGGCGCACGGCGCGAGATCGAGTTCCGCCTCGTTCTGGAGCGCGCGGGCGTGCCCGCCTCCGAGGTCTGGCTCTACCGCTGGAGCGCCTGAACCGCGCCGCCCACCGCCTCGGCACGGCGCGCAGCCGCCGGCGGCCGCGCATCGAGCCAGGCGACGAGCCAGGGCGCGATCAGGAGCGGCAGCACGATCGGCATCACCACGGCGACCTGCCAGAGCGAGCCTACGCCGGGCAGCACCGCGAGCAGCAGCGCGACGCCCGCTGCCGGCTCGAGCCAGGGCATGTCGTCGTTGCCGCCGCGCAGCCCGGACCGCGCCGCCGGCTTCCAGCCGCAATCGTTGCCACTCAGCACGGAGATGACCGAGACCGTCTGGCGCATCATCACGATCGGCGCGAGCAGGCCCGAGATCAGCGTCTCCCCGGCCGCCAGCCGGCAGGTCCTGCGCCACCCGCTGGGGTCCCGCCGCAGCCAATAGGCGACCCCGGCCAGCTTCTGGGCCAGAAGCAGCGCGATCGCCCCGAGCACCGGCACCGTCATCGTGCCCGTCGAGCCGCTCATCGTCGCCGCCACCACGAGCCCGAGCCAGAGCGGCGAGGCGAGATAGCCGAAGATGCCGCAGGCCAGATGCAGCCGGCTGATCGGATCGAGGCCCTGCGCGCGCGCCAGGATGCGGATATGCTGCAGATTGCCCTGGCACCAGCGCCGGTCGCGCTTGTGGAACTCGGCGAGCGTCTGCGGCCCCTCCTCCGAGCTGCCCGAGACGTCGGGATCGATCTCCACGCTCCAGCCGGCCCGGCGCAGCCAGGCGGCCTCGACGAAATCGTGGCTCAGCACGTCGCCGCCGAAGGGCGCGCTGCCCTCCAGCCGCGGCAGGCCCGCGGCGCCGGCGAAGGCGCGCACGCGCGCGAGCGCATTGTGCCCCCAGTAATTGCCCGCGCCCCCCGACCATCCGGCGATCCCGGCGGTGAAGGCCGGCCCGTAGAGCCCGGTCGCGGCCTGCTGCACCCGGCCGAAACGGGTTTCGGCACCGGTCAGCCGCACCCCGCACTGGATCAGCCCGAGGTCGGGGCGCCGCTCCATCTTTGCGATCAGACCGGCGATCCGACGCGCCGACATGCGGCTGTCGGCATCGAAGGTCAGCATGTACTGGTAGGCGCCTCCCCAGCGCCGCAGCCATTCGGCGATATTGCCCGGCTTGCGCCCGGAATTCTCGCTCCGGCGGCGATAATAGGTGGCGACGCCCGGGCGCAGGTCGCCGGCCAGCGCCTCGGCCAGGCGCTCCTCGCGGTCGATGATCAGCGGATTGTCGGAATCGGACAGCACGAAGATGTCGACTTTCCGCCGCAGCGCGCGCCCGCCGAGATCGGCGCGCAGCGCCCGGATCCGGTCTTCCAGCGCGTCGACATCCTCGTTGCGCGCCGGGATCAGGATGGCGGTGCGGCCCCGCGGAACCCAGTCGCGCCGCGGCGCCCGGTCGGGGCGCGGATCGCGGGCCGACCAGACCGATCCCAGCACGGCCGTCGCGGCGGCGAAAGCGGTCCAGGCGACGATCGGCAGGTAGAGCGCCATCAGCAGCGCATCGATCGCCTGATAGCCGTCGCGCGCGAGGCCCGCGGCCATCGTCAGGCCGAGTCCGATCACCGCGAGAATGGCGAGCCCGAAGGCGGCCGCCCGGCGCCCCGAGGGCGCGGCAGGGGCGGGCGGCTCGAAGCGGCGCGGCGTCGGCACGTCGTCCAGGCCGCGCACCGGCATGGCCAGCGGCGCCTCGAACGGCAGCAAGGATTGACCCACCAGCCGGTACGGCGGCGTCTGCATGTTCATCGCAAGTCCTCGTCCCCTCCGGGTATCCGGATCCCACCAACGCGCAAGCTAATCGTCTGTTGCAGCCGGCGAAACCTGATGCTGCACCCGCGAACACTACTCGGCGGGAAATGGCCTATCAAGCGGCAGAATTGCCCCGGGAAAAGGGCGGCCACATCCGCGAGAAGACCCCGTCCCGCCGGATGATGCCGTGATAGGCCGCGGCTGCAACATGAAGTAGAATGAGAAGTATCAGTACATACCTGGCGGTTGCGTGAATTGCCTTGGCGACTTCGGCGACGCCCTCGTTCTTCGGCAGCAGCGGCGGAATCCCGAGCGCGCGCAGCGATTCGATGGGAAACCCGCCCGTCGTCACGCGAACGTAGCCGCTGACCGCCATGATGATCAGGAAGGCGTAGAGCCCGGCATGCACCGCCCCGGCCGCCACGCGCTGCACCTTCGGTATCTCCCGCGGCAGCGGCGGCGGCGGCGAGACGAACCGCCAGGCGAGTCGCAGCAGCACCACCAGGAGCACGAACGGACCGAGGCCCTTGTGCAGGATGAAGAGCGCATCCTGGGTCGGCCGCGGGATCTCTTGTATCATGATCGTCCCGGCAGGTATCATGATCAGGACGAGAACGACCGTCAGCCAGTGGAACACCCGGGCGACGACACCATATCCCATAGACCCGTCCCCGCCTGCAAGGAAACCCACGCCCTGAGCACGTTAGCAGGATTTCGCGCTCCGGCCATCACGAAGGCTTTATCGCCCCTGCCCCCGCCGGCGGGCGCGGCGCGATGACCGGGCTCGTCCGCCACCGCAGCCCGGCCGGCCCCGGGCCCGGCGCGCTCGCCGCCACGGCGGCCGCGGGCGCGGGGCTCGCGGCGCTCCTCGCCGCCCTGCCCTTGGCGACCGCCCATGCCCCGGCGCTGGCCCTCGCGCTCTTCGCGCTGGTCGCGCTCGCGGTCCGCGACCGGCTGGCGGTGCATCATCCCCACGACCGCTTCGGAGCCGCCAATGCCGTGACGCTCCTGCGCGCCGCCGGCGTGGCGGCATTCGCCGCCCTCGCGCTCGAGCCGGGGATCCTCGCCGGTTCCGCCGCCTGGTGGGCCGCCGCCGGCGGCGCGCTGATCCTGGCGCTCGACGGCATCGACGGCGCGCTGGCGCGGCGCCAGCGCACGGCTTCGGCCTTCGGCGCCCGCTTCGACATGGAGGTGGACGCGCTCTTCGTCCTCGTCCTGGCCGCCCTCGCGCTCGGCCTCGGCAAGGCCGGCCCCTGGGTGCTCGGCCTCGGGCTGATGCGCTACGGCTTCGTCGCGGCGGGATACCTCGCGCCCGCCCTGCGCGCGCCGCTGCCGCCCTCCTTCCGCCGCAAGGCGGTCTGCGTCTTCCAGATCGCGGTACTGGCGATCCTGCTCGCGCCGCCCCTCGCCCCGCCGGTCTCCTCTAGCCTCGCCGCGCTCGCCTTCGCGGCGCTGGCCGCCTCCTTCGCGATCGACATCCGCCGGCTGCTCCGGCCGCCGGCATGATCCCCGACCTGCGCGCCGGCCTCGGCCTCGCCCGGTCGCTGGCGATCTATCGCGCGCGGCCCTGGATCGTGCCGCGCCTCGCCGCCTTCTACCGCGGCTTCCTGCGTCCCGGCGACCTCGCCTTCGACATCGGCGCCCATGCCGGCAACCGCAGCCGCGCGCTCGCCGCCGCCGGCGCCCGCGTCGTGGCGCTCGAACCCCAGCAGGCCTTCCACGCCCTGCTCGCCCGCAGCCTGCCCGCGGGCGTGACGCTCCTGAAGCTCGCCGCCGGCCCCGCCCCGGGACGGGCCGAGCTCGCCGTCTCGCGCCTGCACCCCACGGTGAGCTCGCTCGCCCCCGGCTTCGCCGCCCGCATGGCCCGCAGCCCCGGCTTCGCCCGCGTGCGCTGGGACGCAAGCGAAAGCGTCGAGGTCACCACGCTCGACGCGCTGATCGCCGCCCATGGCAGGCCCGAATTCGTCAAGATCGACGTGGAGGGCTTCGAGGCCGACGTGCTCGCCGGCCTCTCCCGCCCCGTTCCCATGATCGCCCTCGAGGCCCTGCCCGAGACCCCCGAGATCACCGGCGCCGCCATGGACCGGCTCGCGGCGCTGGGCGACTATCGCTACAATTTCGCCGCCGGCGAGCAGGCGCGCTTCGCCTGGCCCGACTGGCGCGACCCCGCCGCCGCCCGCAGGGCCCTCGCCGATCCCTCCCGCCCCCTCGGCGACCTCTACGCCCGGCTGGAGGCGCCGCGCGATGCCTGACGCCACCCGGCCGCGCTGGCCCAGCCTCCTCGCCGCGCTCCTCCTGATCCATCTCCTCCTGATCCTGCCGAGCCATCCCGGGGCGATGACCCCCGCCGCGCTCGTCCGCTTCCCGCTGGAGCTGCCGGCGCTGGCGATCCTTCTCGCCGCATCGCCCCGGCGCTGGCGCATTGCCAGCCGCGGCCTGGTCACGGGCTTCCTTCTCGCCATGACCCTGGTCAAGCTCCTCGACCTCGCCGCCGAAACCGCCTTCCTGCGGCCGTTCAACCCGGTGCTCGACCTCGCGCTCCTGCCCGCCGGCCTGCGCATGCTCGCCGGCGCCATCGGCCCGCTGGCCGCCTTCGCCGCTATCCTCGCCGCCCTCGCGACGCTGGCGCTGCTCGCCGCCGCGCTCTGGTGGGCGACGGGGCGGATCGCCGCCCTCGCCCTGCCCGCACCCTGGCTCGCGGCGCTGGTGCCGGCCATGGCAATCGTGGCCCTCGACCTCGGAGGGCCGTCCGCGCCGGCGGACCCGCCCGGAAGCGCGCCGACCGCGCGCCTCGCCTTCGAGCACGTCCGCGACATCGGCCGGGCGCGGCGCGACCTCGCTGCCTTCCGCATCGAGGCGGCGCAGGACCCTTACGCCACAGCGCTGCCCTCCGCGATCCTGCCCAGCCTCGACGGCACCGACGTCTTCGTCACCTTCATCGAATCCTACGGCCGCACGGCCCTGGAGAACCCGCTCTATTCTCCGAGCGTGACCGCCGCGCTCGCCACCGCGGAAGGCAGGATCGCCGCGGCCGGCCTCGCCGCGCGCTCGGGCTGGCTCACCTCGACGACGCGCGGCGGCCAGAGCTGGCTCGCGCATTCCACCCTGCTCACCGGGCTCCGGATCGCCAGCGACGGACGCTATCGCGCGCTGGTCGCCAGCCCCCGCCGCACCCTGCTCGGCCTCGCCCGCGAGGCCGGCTGGCACACCGCGGCCGTGGTGCCGGCGATCACGCTGACCTGGCGGGAATCCGGCTATTTCGGCTACGACACCATCCTCGCCGCCGCGGATCTCGGCTATCGCGGAAAGCCCTTCAACTGGGTCACCATGCCCGACCAGTTCACGCTCGCGGCCTTCGAGCGCCGGCTGCTCGACCCGCAGCCGCGCAACCCGGTCTTCGCCGAGATCGCGCTCATCTCCTCCCATGCGCCCTGGACGCCGATCCCGCCGGTCCTGCCCTGGGAGAGCCTGGGCGACGGCAAGGTCTTCGATCCCTTCGCCACCGCCGGCGACCCGCCCGAACTGGTCTGGCGCGACCCCGACCGGGTGCGCGAGCAGTTCCGCCGCGCGCTCGTCTACAGCCTCACCGTCATCGGCGAATTCGCCGCCCGCCGCGCCGCGACGCCGCCACTGATGATCGCGCTCGGCGATCACCAGCCGACCGGATTCGTCGCGCAGGGCCACGGCGGCGACGACGTGCCGGTGCATGTGATCGGCCCGCCCGACCTGGTCGCGCGCTTCGCCGACTGGGGCTGGACGCCGGGCCTCGTGCCGGCCCCGGCGACGCCGGCCATGCCGATGGAGGACTTCCGCGACCGCCTGCTCGCCACCTTCGGGCCGCAGGCGGCGACGCAGGCCGCGGCGGCCGGCCCGGAAATCCGCACGCGGGCGGAACCTTTACCCGCGCCCGCACAATACTAAACTCAGATGCGTGGGGATCTCCCGGCGGGGGAAGAAGCGAGGGTTCGGGATGCGGCCGGCAGCGATGACGGAGACGGTCTGGGCGGCGCTGCGCGCCCTGCGGGCGGGTGAGCACGCCATCCTGCCCGATCCCGCCTGGACCGATGCGGCCCGGGCCGCCTTCGACCTCTACGCCCCGCTCGCCCGTGGTGCGCCCGACGCGGCCCCCTTCCTCTTCGCCCAGGTCGGCCAGTCGCTCGACGGCCGCGTCGCCACCGTGACCGGCGATGCGGCGGATGTCTCGGGCCGCGAGGGCCTCTGCCACCTGCACCGCTGCCGCGCGCTGGCCGATGCGGTGGTGATCGGCGTGCGCACGGCGCTGACCGACAATCCCCGCCTGACCGTGCGGCTCTGCGACGGCACGAGCCCGGCGCGGGTGGTCATCGACCCGCGCGGCCGCCTGCCCGCCGATGCCCGGGTGCTCGCCGAGGACGGCGCCCGGCGGCTGGTGGTCCAGGCCTGCGACCTCGCCCGGCCCGCCGGCGTCGAGGTCGTCCGCCTGCCCGATGCCGCCGGCTGGATCCGCCCCGAGGCGATCGGCCTCGCGCTGGCGCGGCGCGGCCTTGCCCGCATCCTCGTGGAGGGCGGCGGCGTCACCATTGCCGGCTTCCTCGAGGCCGGTCTGCTCGACCGCCTGCATGTCAGCATCGCGCCCTTGATCATCGGCGCCGGCCCCACCGGGCTCAGGACGGCGCCGATCGCCCGGCTCGCCGACGCGCTGCGCCCGGAGACCTTCGTCTACGGCCTCGACACCGACGTGGTCTTCGATTGCGCGCTCGCGCCGGGGGGCAATGCCAGCACGTCGAGATGGCCGACCCGGCAGGTCGATGCCGCGATCGCCGCGCGGCGCGCCTGAGCCCAGGCGGCGGCCGGCATTCCGGTCTCCGCCGCCGCGGCGGCGATCCCCGCGACCAGGTCCCGGTGCAGGTCCGCCTCGCCCGGCCCGAGCCGCCAGGGGCTCGCCGCCTCGCGCACCACGTATCCCCGCCGCTCCAGCGCCGCCGCCAGCGCCGCACCCGCCGCCGGGCCCAGCGCCGGCCCGAGCCCCTTGTCGCGCAGCTGGTGCCGGTTGAAGGCCTCCCGCACCGCCGCGTCCTCCGCCAGCCCGGGGGACCAGTCGAGCGCGCCGTCGTAGCTCAGCGCCGCATAGACCGCGAGGCCCTCGCGCGCCACGCGCGCCGCCAGCGCCTCGATCCAGTCGCCCGGCATCAGGTCGAGCAGCGCCGAGGCCGTGACCAGCCGCGCCCCTTCGAGGGGCAGCTCGGCGACGGCGCCGAGATCCATCGCCCAGGTCTCGATGTCCCCGCCGCAGCGCGCCGCCGCCATCCCGAGCAGCCGCGCGTCCTTGTCCACCAGCCGCCAGCGGACACGCCCCCCGACCCGCCCGGCAAAGGCCGCCAAAGTCGCCCCGAGACCGCAGCCCAGATCGACCGCCACCGGATCCTCGGCCGCGCCGAGAAATTCCGCCGCCGCCGCCAGCAGGCCGGAGTCGCGCGCCGCACGATCCGCCGGCGCGCGCAGCTCCAGCCAGGCGGGATCGAAGCTCACGCGGCCACGCCCGCCAGCACCGCCGCCACCCGCCGCGCCGTCTCCTCCCAGCCCGGCAGCCCCTGTCCGGCCTCCCAGGCCGCCTCTGCCGCCACACGCCGGCGCGCCGGATCGTCAATGAGCGGCGCGAGACCGGCGGCGAAGGCCACCGCATCACCGGGTGCGACCAGCGCCCCCGCCGCCTCCGGCACCAGATCGGCGATGGCCCCGGCGCGGCAGGCCACCACCGGCAAGCCTTGCGACAGCGCCTCCGCGAAGGCCATGCCGTAGCCCTCGTATTCCGAGGCGAGCGCGAAGACATCCGCCGCCGCCATCTCGGCGCGGGTGTCGGTGACGGCCCCCAGCACCGCGATCCGGTCCTCGAGCCCGAGCGCCGCGATCCGCCGCACCAGCGCCGCCGCGCATTCGCGGTCGAGATCCGCCGCGCCCACGATGCGCGCGCTCCAGGGCCGATCGCGCAGGAGTGCCAGCGCCTCGACCAGCACGTCGTGGCGCTTGCGCGGGATGAGCGAGCCGACGCTCAGCACCCGAGGCACCCCGCCCGCGCCGCTGCCGGTCGCGCGCGCCGCGCGATCCGTCCCCGGCGGCGCCACGGTGATCGCCGCGACCGGCACGCCGAACGCCTCCGCCAGCCGCCGCGCCGTCGCCGGGCTGGTGCAGATCACCGCCCGCATGTGGCCCAGCGCCGCGCGCTCCGAGCGCGCCAGACGCTCCGCCGAGCCTTCGTCGAGCCCGCGCTCGTCGGCCAGCGGATGATGCACCAGCGCCACCAGCCGCAGCCGCGCCGCCTCCGCCGCCAGTTCCTCCGCCAGCACCCCGCCGGCAAGCCCGTCGATCAGAACCAAAGCCCCGTCCGGCAGCCCCGCGAGCGCCGCCCCCGCCGCCGCCCGCGCCGCCGCATCCGGAAAGGGATAGCCCCCCGGCAGCGCCAGGTGCCGCACCGCGAGACCGCCGCGCCGCAATTCCGTCATCAGCCGCCGGTCGTAGCCATAACCCCCGGTCGGCGTCCCCAGTGCGCCGGGGATGGCGAAATGCAGACCGCCCGCGCTCAGATCGCCGCCTCGTACCAGGCGCGCGCCACATGGCTCTCGGCGAGGCTGACCCGCAGCCGCCGCACCCGCCCGCCATCCCCGAGCCCGCCCGCCCGCAGGGCGGCGGCGAGGCCCTCGAAGATGTGGCGGCAGAGGAATTCCGTCGTCGTGAACTTGCCTTCGAAACCCGGCACCGCGTCGAGGTCGGCGTAGCGCAGCGGTGCGAGCACCGCGCCCAGCGCCTCGGTCGCGCGCCCGATGTCCACCACCAGCCCGTGCGCGTCGATCTCCTCGGCGAAGAAGGCCGCATCGACCACGAAGGTCGCCCCGTGCCGCCCCTGCGCCGGCCCGAACACCGGCGCCGGCAGGCTGTGGGCGATCATCACATGGTCCCGCACCTCGACCGCGAACATGACCCTCTCCCCTCAGCGATAGGCGATGCGATGGCAGAGCGTGCCGGGGTCGTCAAGGATCGCCCCGTAGCGCGCCGGCAGGTCGCTGAAATCCGTCTCGCCCGAGATCAGCGCATCGAGCGCCGGATCGGCCAGCAGCCGCAACGCCGCCTCCAGCCGCCGCCGCCGCGGCCAGCGCGCCCGCCGGCTGGCGGGCACCATGCCCACCTGGCTCGACACCAGCCGCAGCCGCCGGCTGTGGAAGCCGCCGCCGAGGCCGAGTGTCACCGCCCGGTCGCCGTACCAGCTCGCCTCCACCACCCGCGCCTCCTCGCCCGCCGCCGCCAGCGCCGTTTCCAGCCCCGCCGCGCTGGCGCTGGCATGGATCACCAGGTCGCAGCCCCCGGGCGCGTCTTCCGGCAGGGCGAAACCCACGCCCAGCGCCGCCGCCAGCGCCGCACGCCCCGGCAGCAGGTCGATGAGCGTCACCTCCGCCCCCGGCATCCGCCCGCAGAGCCAGGCCGCCAGCGCGCCGACCACCCCCGCCCCGATCACCGCGACCCGGTCGCCCGGCCCCGCGGCCCCGTCCCAGACCACGTTGAGCGCCGTCTCCATGTTGGCCGCCAGCACCGCGCGCCCCGCCGGCACGCCCTCGGGCAGCGGCAGCACCATGGCGCCAGGCACCGCCAGCCGGTCCTGATGCGGCGCCAGCACGAAGGCGTCGCGCCCGGCCTCCGCGCCTTCGAGGATCCGCCCGACCGCCGCATAGCCGTATTTCACCGGCCAGGGGAAATCGCCCGCCTGCAGCGGCGCGCGCATGCGCGTCCGCTCGCCCTCGGGCACGCCCCCGCGCAGCACCAGCGCCTCGGTGCCGCGGCTGATCCCGCTGAACCGGGTCGCCAGCAAGACGTCCCCGGGAGCGGCGCGCAGCGCTGCGCCCCGGATCTCGACCGCCCCCGGACCGACGATCCAGAGCGCAAGGGCCGATCCGGCATCGCGAGCTTCCATGCCGCGATCAGGCGCGGCGCACGTGCCGCTGTCAACGCCCCACCCGCCGGAGCCCAGGGTGATCGCATTTTAGAGCCCATTGTTCCCCGGACGACCGTTCCGCCAAGAGATGAGGGCGGCGCCCGGCCCGGGCGGGAGCGAAGCGCCCGCGTCGTGCCGGAGGCACGCCTTCGGCGTGACGGGGCGGGGCGGGCGCTGCCCGGCGGTGCCTGGCCTCGGCGGGATGGCGGCACGAGGCGCGCGCGGAAACCGGCCTGAACTGGTCGCGCTGCCAAGTGCAGTTCCCCTGAGCCGAAGCGCCCGACCGAAGCGCAGCGACAGTTCTGCAACAGTCGCGCACCGGTTGCGCGGCTGCCCCGGGATGAGAATTTCCGATCACGCTCCCGTGAGCTACGCTGGCCTTCCGGGGGATCGGAAGCGCCGCTGAAATTTCTCAGGGCGTCAACGACGGGAGCGACGGGACATGACACATCGAAACTTCACGCGCGCGGCACTCGCCACGGGGTTCCTCGCGCTGCCGGCGGCGGCGATCGGCCAGGGCCTTCCGCCGATCGAGCACGAATTCTCCAACGGCAGCGTCCTGAGGTTCTACGGCCAGATCAACAAGGGCGTCCTGCAATTCGACGACGGCCAGGCGACCGAGACATACGGGCTGATCGACAACGACAATTCCGGCACCCGCGTCGGGCTCACCTATACCCAGGTGCGCGGCGACTGGACCTTCCAGAACGTCAACGAATTCCAGTACGCGCCCTTCTCCACCGCCACGGCCAACATTCTCGAGCAATCTCCGCCTTCGTCGGCCTATGACTGGAGCAACGCGAACATCCGCAAGATCGACTTCACCTTCGACAACGACCGAATGGGCAAGATCTGGTTCGGCCAGGGCAGCATGGCCACCGACGGCATCCTCGAGATGGATCTCTCCGGCACCGACGTGATCGCCTATTCGGGCGTGGCCGATTCCGCCGCCGGACAGCTGATCCGGGAGAGCGACGGCACGCTCTCCGACATCCAGATCGGGGACGTCTACGCCAATCTCGACGGCGACCGCCGTTTCCGCATCCGCTACGACACGCCGACCTTCGCGAACTTCACCTTCGCGGCCGCCTTCGGCCGCAACCTGCTGAGCAGCGACCCGGACGTGCGCGACGCCAATGTCTTCGACGCGTCGGTCACCTATGCCAATACCTACTACGGCACGGTCGAGCTCCAGGCCGGCCTCGGCTACAACTGGAAGGAAGGCATCGGCAGCTCGGGAGAAAGCAACATCTGGGGCGGCAGCGCCTCGGGAATCCACACGCCGACCGGCCTCAACCTGACCTTCGCCGCCGGAAGCGGCGACGAGAACGACAACAGCGGCGACTTCTGGTACACCAAGCTCGGCGTGCTGCGCGACTTCATCGGCTGGGGGGATACCGGGGCCTCGGTCGATTATTATTCCGGCGACGACTTCAATCTGGACCGCGACGTCGGGATCGACAGCACCACGAGCGACAGCTGGGGCCTCGCGCTGGTGCAGAACATCGACCGGGCCAATACCCAGCTCTGGCTGACCTACCGCAGCTACGACTATTCCGACAATTCGGCGAGCTACGACGACGGTCAGGCGATCTTCGGCGGCGCCCGCTTCCGCTTCTGACCCGGACGCCGGGCGGCGGTTGCGCTACCGCCCGGCGGCTTCCCGCTCCCGCAGTTCCTCGAGCCGCAGCCATTCCTCCTCGGCGGCCGCCAGCGCCGCCTGCCGCGTGACGAGGGCGTCGGTGGCCTTCCGGAACCGCTCCGGCTCGCGCGTGAAGAGCTCAGGATCCCCGAGCAGCACCTCCAGCCGGCCGATCTCTTGCGTGAGCTTCTCCATCTCGTCCGGGAGCCCGTCGAGCCGGTGCCGCTCGGTGAAGCTGAGCCCCGGGCTGCGTACCCGCGCCGGCCTCGGCGCCCTGGGCGTGCCAGATTGCGCCGCCCTGCCCGCGGCCGCCGGCGCCCGGGCCGGCGCTTCCTCGCCCCGCTGCGCGCGATAGTCGCTCCAGCCGCCGGCATAGACGGTCGCCCTTCCGTCGCCCTCCATCGCGATGGTCGTGGTCGCGACCCGGTCGATGAAGTCGCGGTCGTGGCTGACCAAGAGCACCGTGCCCGCGTAATCCGCCACCAGCTCCTCCAGCAGGTCCAGCGTCTCGACATCGAGATCGTTGGTGGGCTCGTCGAGCACGAGCAGGTTCGATTCCTGCGCCATCAGCCGCGCCAGCAGGAGCCGCGCCTTCTCGCCGCCCGAGAGCGCGGAGACCGGACCGCGCGCCTGGGTCTCGGCGAAGAGGAATTCCTTCAGATAGCCGACCACATGCCGCGGCCGCCCGCGCACCATGACCTGATCGTTGCGCCCCGAGATCCCGATGTCGCGGTCGCCGGTCAGGGTCTCCCAGAGGCTCGCCTCGGGATCGAGCGCCGCGCGGTTCTGGTCGAAGACCGCCGGCACCAGCCCCGCGCCCAGCCGCACCGTCCCCGAATCGGGCGCCAGCCGCCCGGTGAGCAGGTTCAGGAGCGTCGTCTTGCCGACCCCGTTCGGGCCGATGAGCGCGACCCGCTCGCCCCGCGCGATGCGAAGCGAGAAATCGCGCAGCAGCACCCGCCCGCCGAAGGTCTTGGCGATTGCCTTCGCCTCGACCACCAGCCTGCCCGAGACCGGGCCCGCGTCGAAATCGAGCCGCGCGGTGCCGGTCTGGGCGATCTGGCTGCGCCGCTCTTCGCGCAGTTCCGCCAGGCGGCGCAGCCGCCCCTGGTTGCGCGTGCGCCGCGCCGAGATCCCCTCCACCGCCCGGCGCCCCTCGGCCCGGATCAGCCGGTCGAGCTTGTGGCGGGCCAGATCCTCCTCGGCGAAGACCTTGTCGCGCCATTCCTCGAAGCCGGCGAAGCCGCGGTCGAGCCGCCGCACCGCGCCGCGGTCCACCCAGAGGATGCGGTCGGTCACCGCGCGCAGGAAGGCCCGGTCGTGGCTGATGCAGACGAAGGCGGTGCGCGTCGCCGCCAGATGGGCCTCGAGCCAGCCGATCGCCTCGATGTCGAGATGGTTGGTCGGCTCGTCGAGCAGCATCAGATCCGGCGCCGCCGCCAGCAGCCGCGCCAGCGCCGCGCGCCGCCGCTCGCCCCCCGAGGCGCGCCCCGGGGCGAGGCCCGCGTCGAGCTTCACCCCCTCCATCGCCATCGCGACGCGCCAATGCTCCTCGGCGGCGAGGCCCGCGGCGGCGAAATCCCCCAGGCTGGCGAAGCCGGCGAAATCCGGCTCCTGCGCCATCAGCCCCACGCTCAGACCGGGCCTGAGGAACCGCTCGCCCCCGTCGGGCGCCACCTCGCCGGCCATCAGCTTCAGGAGCGTCGACTTGCCCGAGCCGTTGCGCCCCACGAGCGCGATCCGCTCGCCGGGATGGATCGCCAGCGACACGCCCCCGAGCAGCGGCGGATCGCCGAAGCTCAGGGAGACGTCGCTCAGGGTCAGGATCGGCGGCTCGGCCATGGCCCGAGCGCCTAGGCCGCCCCCCGCCCGGCGTCAAGCCGCCACCCCGAAGTGCGCACGGCCATCGCATTTGTTCTTCTTCGACCGCCCCATCACGAGATGAGGGCAGCGCCCGGCCCGGGCGGAAGCGAAGCGCCCGCGTCGTGCCGGAGGCACGCCATTGGCGTGACGGGCGGGGCGGGCGCTGCCCGGCGGTACCCGCCGGGCGGAATGATGCCGCTACGCGCGCCCGGAATCCAAGCAGACAGTGTGGCGTCGCCAGATTCAATTCCCGAGCAGCACGCCGCGAGAGCCCGAGGATGCGCGCCCGCGGATCCGGCGCCGCTCAGGGCGCTCTTGTCACCCCTCCGGGCAGGGCCTAAAACCGCCCCCGCCGCTCCTTCCGGGAACCCCGCCCGCCATGCTCAACGCCTTCCGCAACAAGCGCTCGAACATCCTCGTCTGGGTGCTGATGGCCATGCTGATCGTCGGCCTCGCGGGCTTCGGCATCGGCGTCAGCGGCGGCCTCGGCAACCAGGACGTGGCCCAGGTCGGCGACCGCTCCGTCACCGCCGAGCAATACGGCCGCGCGCTGGACCAGGAACTGCGCTCGATCTCCTCGCAGCTCGGCCGCGCCCTTCCCATGAGCGAGGCGCGGCAATACGGCATCGACCGCATGGTGCTCGGCCGCCTCGTCAACGACGCCACCCTCGATGCGGAGGCGTCGCGGCTCGGGCTCTCGATGGGCGACGAGACCGTGCGCGAGCAGGTGGTGGCCGCCCCGGCCTTCCGCGGCCCGGACGGCACGTTCGACCGCGACACCTATGCCTTCGTGCTCGAGCGCACCGGGCTCTCGCCGGCGGAATTCGAGGAGCAGGTGCGGCGCGAATCCGCGCGCAGCCTCCTCGGCGCCGGCATCCAGTCCGCCACCACCATGCCCGATACCGCCGCCCTGACCGTGCTCGACTTCCTCGGCGAGAAGCGCAGCTTCGACTGGATCCGGCTCGACCCGAGCCTCCTGACCGAGCCGGTGCCGGCCCCGACCGAGGCCGATCTCGTGGCCGAGCACGCGGCGCATCCCGACCGCTACACCCGCCCCGAGACCCGCCGCATCACCTATGCGAGCGTCACCCCCGAGAGCCTCGCCGCCGGCATCGAGATCCCCGAGGACGAGCTGCGCGCGGCCTATGAGACCGACATCGCCCATTTCAGCACCCCCGAACGCCGCATCCTCGACCGCATCGGCTTCGCCACGGAAGACGATGCGGCGGAAGCGAAATCCCGGATCGACGCCGGGGAGGCGGACTTCGATTCCATCGCGGCCGAGCGCGGCCTCGCCGCCGGGGAGATCGACCAGGGCACGCTCGCGGCCGCGGATCTCGGCTCCGGCGCGCGCGACGCGGTCTTCGGCCTCGACGGCCCCGGCATCGTCGGCCCGGTCCAGACGCCGCTCGGCCCCTCGCTCTACCGCGTCAACGCCATCCTCGGGGCGAGCACCGTCCCCTTCGAGGAGGCACGGGCGGAGATCGCCGCCAAGCGCGCCCTCGAGGAGGCGCACAACGCCATCCTCGACGAGGCGACCGGCATCTCCGACCTCATCGCCGGCGGCGCGAAGCTCGAGGAGATCGCCGCCGAGACCGACATGGAGCTCGGAACGATCGAGCTCAACGCGGAAACCACCGGCGGCCTGGCCGACGACCCGGCGTTCCTCGAGCTCGCCCAGGCCGCCCGCCCGGGCGAGGAAACCGACCTCGCCGAACTCGCCGACGGCGGGCTGGTCACGCTGCGCGTCGAGGCCATCGACCCCGCGGCGGTCATCCCGCTGGAGGAGATCCGCGACCGCGTTGCCGCGGACTGGACCGCCGCCCGCACCGCCGAGGCGCTCGCGGCACTCGCCGAAACCTACCGGCAGGAACTCGACCAGGGCCTCGACTTCCCGACCCTCGCCGAGCGGCTCGGACAAGCCGTTTCGACGGGGGGACCGCTCACCCGCGGCGAGACCGTCGAGGGCCTGCCCCCCGAACTGGTCGCCGACATCTTCGCCACCGATCCCGGCGCGACCGTGACGCGCACCGACGGCACCGATGTCATCCTCGCGCGCTCGACCGCGATCGAGGCCTTCGACCCGCAGGCCGAGGGCAACGGCACCATCGCCGAGGACCTCAAGGCCCAGTTCCGGACCCAGGCCGCGGACGATCTGCTGGCGCTCTACACCGAGGCCCTGCGCCGCGAGCGCGGCGTCACCGTGAACCAGAACCTGATCGACGCCACGCTGACGCGTTTCCCGTGACCGTGGCGGCATGAAGCTCTTTCCCGAGATCGGCGACTTCACCGAGCGCTTCGCCGCCGGCGAGAACCAGGTGGTCTGGACACGGCTCGTCGCCGATCTCGACACGCCCGTGTCGCTGATGCTCAAGCTCACCGAGGCGCGCAAGGACAGCTTCATGCTCGAAAGCGTGACCGGCGGCGAGGTGCGCGGGCGCTATTCCTTCATGGGCATGAAGCCCGACCTCATCTGGGAATGCCACGGGCAAAGCGCCCGCCTCAACCGCTCGGCGCGCTTCGACGCCGACGGCTGGCAGGACGAGCCGACCGGGCCGCTGGAGAGCCTGCGCGCGCTGATCGCCGAGAGCCGGATCGCGCTTCCGCCCGAGCTGCCGCCCATGGCCGCGGGGCTCTTCGGCTATCTCGGCTACGACATGATCCGGCTGGTCGAGCATCTGCCCCAGGTCAATCCCGACCCGCTCGGCCTGCCGGACGCGATCCTCCTGCGCCCCTCGGTGGTGCTGGTGGTCGACGGGGTCAAGGGCGAGGTGACGGTGGTCAGCCCGGCCTGGGCCAATTCCGGGCTCAACCCGCGCGCCGCCTATGCCCAGGCCGCGGAGCGCGTCATGGACGCGGTGCGCGACCTCGACCGGAGCCCGAGCAGCGCCTCGCGCGACCTCGGCAGCAACGGCGCGCCCGCCGAGCCGGTCTCCAACACCTCCCATGCCGCCTATCTCGCCATGGTCGAGAAGGCCAGGGACTACATCCGCGCGGGCGACATCTTCCAGGTGGTGCCCTCGCAGCGCTGGGCGCTGCCCTTCGAGCTGCCGCCCTTCGCCCTCTATCGCGCGCTGCGGCGGACGAATCCCTCGCCCTACATGTTCTTCTTCAACTTCGGCGGCTTCCAGGTCGTGGGGGCGAGCCCGGAGATCCTCGTGCGCGTCAAGGGCGAGACGGTCACCATCCGCCCCATCGCCGGCACCCGCCCGCGCGGCGCCACGCCGGCCGAGGACGCCGCCCTGGAGGCGGAACTCCTCGCCGACCCCAAGGAGCGCGCCGAGCACCTCATGCTGCTCGACCTGGGGCGCAACGACGTCGGCCGGGTGGCGCGGATCGGCAGCGTCGACCCCAACGAGCAGTTCATCATCGAACGCTACAGCCATGTGATGCACATCGTCTCGAACGTCGACGGGCTGCTGGCCGAAGGCGAGGATCCGCTCTCCGCCCTGCTCGCGGGCCTCCCCGCCGGCACCGTGTCGGGCGCGCCCAAGGTCCGCGCCATGCAGATCATCGACGAGCTCGAGGTCGAGAAGCGCGGCGTCTACGGCGGCGGCGTCGGCTATTTCGCCGCCCAGGGCGACATGGACATCTGCATCGCGCTGCGGACCGGCGTGGTGAAGGACGGAACGCTCTACATCCAGGCGGGCGGCGGCGTCGTCTACGACAGCGTGCCCGAGGCGGAATTCACCGAGACCGTCAACAAGTCGCGGGCGCTGCTGCAGGCGGCGCGGGACGCAGCGCTTTTCGTCACCCATCGCGACGGGACGAACTGAACCCTGCCCGACCGTCCGGGCCGGGCGTCAGTCGGCCCTCGGCGTCGCCAGCGAGGGCGACCCGGCCGCGCCGCCATCGAAGAAATCCGGTGCCGCGACCGGCGCGAGCCCCTGGAGGCCGGGCGGGGTTTCCACCTGCGGCCTTCCGGCAATCAGCGGCGCATCGGCGCGGGGAACGAGGAGCCAGTCGTCGCGGGCCTCGAGCTCGGGGATGGCCTCGCCGGCGGGCGCTTCGGGCGCGGCGGGCGCGATCTCGATGCCGGGCGTCAGCACCGGCTGCAGGAAGATCGTGGGCGGAAAGGCGACCGTCAGCCCGATGGCCGCGGCAGCCGCGAGCAGCAGCCCCGTCGCCACTCCGCGCCAGTAGCCCTTGGTGCGGCGGCGCGCCACTCGGGTCAATTCCTGTCCTCCCGTCGCGACGATGGCCCAGCTTCCGCTTGACCCCATCTGATCGACCGGGCCATGTATACGCCCGGCCGCTCCTGCACCAGTCCCAAAGCCATTGGAAAGACCCCGGAATGTTGCTGTTAATCGACAACTACGACAGCTTCACTTACAATTTGGTTCACTATCTCGGTGAGCTGGGGGCGGAGGTTTCGGTTTTTCGGAACGATGCGATCGACGTGCAGGCCGCGATGGCGCTCCATCCGTCGTCGATCCTGCTGTCTCCGGGTCCCTGCGATCCCGATCAGGCGGGGATCTGCCTCGCGCTGGTCGCCGCCGCCGCCGAGACCGCGACCCCGCTCATCGGCGTCTGCCTCGGCCACCAGGCGATCGGACAGGCCTTCGGCGGCTGCGTGGTGCGGGCGGGCACGATCATGCACGGCAAGATCGACGCCATCCACCATTCCGGCGCCGGGGTGCTCGCGGGCCTGCCCTCGCCCTTCTCCGCGACGCGCTACCACAGCCTCGTCGTCGAGCGGGACTCCCTGCCCGACAGCCTCGAGGTCACGGCCGAATCCGCGGATGGCACGATCATGGGGCTGCGGCACAGGACCCTGCCGATCCACGGCGTGCAGTTCCACCCCGAATCCATCGCCTCCGAGCACGGCCATGCATTGCTCCGGAACTTCCTCGACATGACCCGCGTGCCGGCATGAGCGATCCCCTGAAGGCACTCATCGCCAAGGCCGTCGACCGGCCGCTGACCCGCGAGCAGGCCGAAGTCGCCTTCACCGCGATCATGGAGGGCGATGCCACGCCGGCCCAGATCGGCGGTTTCCTGATGACGCTCAGGACCCGCGGCGAGAGCGTGTCGGAATATGCCGGCGCCGCGACCGTGATGCGGGCGAAATGCCTCCGCGTGAAGGCGCCCTCCGGGGCGATGGACATCGTCGGGACCGGCGGCGACGGCAAGGGAACGCTCAACATCTCGACCGCGACCGCCTTCGTGGTCGCCGGAGCGGGCGTGCCGGTGGCCAAGCACGGCAACCGCAACCTCTCGTCGAAATCCGGGGCCGCGGACGCGCTGACCGAGCTCGGCGTGAACGTGATGGTCGGCCCGGACGTCGTCGAGCGCGCGCTGGCGGAGGTCGGCATCGGCTTCATGATGGCGCCGATGCACCACCCGGCGACCCGCCACGTCATGCCCGCCCGCACCGAACTCGGGACACGGACGATCTTCAACATCCTGGGACCGCTCACCAATCCGGCCGCGGTCCGGCGGCAGCTCACCGGCGCCTTCTCGCGCGCCGTGATCCGGCCGATGGCGGAGACGCTCGGCGAGCTCGGCTCCGACCGCGCCTGGGTGGTCCACGGGGCGGACGGAACCGACGAGGTCTCCATCTGCGGCGAAACCTATGTCGCCGAGATCCGCGACGGCCATGTCTCGGAATTCACCCTGCATCCCGAGGCCGCCGGGATGCCGACCCATCCGTTCGAGGCGATCGCCGGCGGCACCCCGGCGGAGAACGCCGCGTCGCTGCGCGGGCTCCTCGCGGGCGAGCCTTCCGCCTATCGGGACGCGGTGATCCTCAATGCGGCCGCCGCCCTCGTGGTGGCGGAACGGGCCGAAGACCTGAAGGCCGGCGCGGAGCTCGCCAGGGCCAGCATCGACAGCGGCGCGGCACGCGACAAGGCGGAGAGGCTCGCCCTTCTGACACGGGCGGCCGGGGGAAAGGGCCAATGAGCATTCTCGAGAAGATCCGCAGCTACAAGCTCGCGGATATCGCGGTGCGCAAGACCGCGCGGCCCATCGACATGCTGGAGAGCGACGCCCGTGCCGCTTCGCCGGTGCGCGGCTTCCGGGCGGCGCTGCAACGCACGACATCGACCGGCAACTACGGCCTCGTCGCCGAACTCAAGAAGGCCAGCCCCTCGAAGGGCCTCATCCGCGCCGATTTCGATCCCGCCACGCTCGCGAAGGCCTATGAGGCCGGCGGCGCCACCTGCCTGAGCGTGCTCACCGACGGCCCCAGCTTCCAGGGCGACGACAGCTATCTCGTCGCCGCCCGCGAGGCCGTGCGCCTCCCCGTGCTGCGCAAGGATTTCATCTACGACCCCTGGCAGGTGGTCGAATCCCGCGCGCTCGGCGCCGACTGCATCCTGATCATCCTCGCCGGGCTCTCGGACGCCCAGGCGATCGAGGTGGAGGACGTGGCGCTGGCCTGGGGCATGGACGTGCTCGTGGAGACCCATACCCAGGAGGAGGTCGACCGGGCGAACCAGCTGAAGTCGAACCTGATCGGGATAAACAACCGCGATCTCAACACCTTCGAGACGGACATCGACACCACGAAGAAGCTCGCGCGTTCGGTCCGGGCCGACCGGCTGATCGTCTCGGAATCCGGCTTCCGCAGCCGCCAGGACCTCGCGCAGATGGCCCGCTACGGGATCCGCTGCTTCCTGATCGGGGAGACGCTCATGCGCGAGGCCAATGTCGAGGCCGCGACGCGCGAGCTCCTGCGCGCGCCCTGGAGCCCCCAGGCGGAGTGATGGCCGGGCTCACGCATTTCGATGCCGCCGGCGCCGCCCAGATGGTCGATGTCTCGGGCAAGCCGGACACCGCGCGCCGGGCGATCGCGCGCGGATGGGTGGCCATGCGGCCCGAGACCCTGGCGCTCGTGACCCAAGGAACCGCCGCCAAGGGCGACGTGCTCGGCGTGGCGCGGCTCGCCGGCATCATGGCGGCGAAGCGGACGTCGGATCTGATCCCGCTCTGCCACCCGCTCGCGCTCTCGAAGGTCACGGTCGACCTGGCACCGGACGTCCCGGCCGGCCGGGTCAGCATCGAGGCGCAGGTCCGCACCACCGGCCCGACCGGCGTCGAGATGGAGGCCCTGACCGCCGTCTCGGTCGCGGCCCTGACGGTCTATGACATGCTCAAGGCGGTGGACCGATCCATGGTGATCGGCGACATCCGCCTCGTGCTGAAGGAAGGCGGCAAGTCCGGCCGGTTCGAGTCCGGCGAATGACGCTGCTGAGCGTCGCGGAGGCGCATGCGCGCCTGATGGACCTCTTCCTGCCCGTCGGCACCGAGGACGTGCCGCTCGCCGCCGCAGCGGGCCGCGTCCTCGCCCAAGACGTCGTCGCCACCCGGCCGCAGCCGCCCTTCGCGGCCTCGGCGATGGACGGCTACGCCATCCGGATGCAGGATGCAGCGGCCGGCGCGCGGCTCGGGGTCATCGGCACTTCCGCCGCCGGCGCAGGTTTCGACGGCACGGTCGGCGCGGGAGAGGCGGTGCGGATATTCACCGGCGCTCCCGTACCCCTAGGCGCCGACATGATCCTGATCCAGGAGGATGCCGACCGCTCCGCCGAGACGATCACCATCCGGGACTCGCACGACCGCTCGGGCTTCATCCGCCCGGCCGGCGCCGATTTCGCGGCGGGCGCCCGGATGTCGGCGCCGCGCCGCCTCGGGGTGAAGGACATCGCCCTGCTCGCCGCGATGAACGCGGGCGTGGTCACGGTCGCGCGGCGCCCCCGCGTCGCGCTGATCCCGACCGGCGACGAACTGGTGATGCCCGGCGAGACCCCGGCGCGCGACCAGATCCTCGCCTCCAACAACCTCGCCCTGAAGGCGCTGCTGGACTCCGCCGGCGCCGAGGCGCAGCTCCTGCCCATCGCCCGCGACACGCCCGAAAGCCTCACCGCCGCCTTCGACCTCGCCGAGGGCGCGGATGCGATCGTCACCCTCGGCGGCGCCTCCGTCGGCGATTTCGACCTCGTCCAGGCGACGGCGCTGGCGAAGGGGCTCACGCTCGACTTCTACCGCGTCGCGATGCGGCCGGGAAAACCGCTCATGGCGGGCCGGTTCGGAACCGTGCCGCTGGTCGGACTGCCCGGCAATCCGGTCTCGGCGATCGTCTGCGGCCAGCTCTTCCTCAAGCCCGCCGTGGACCGCATGCTCGGGCTTCCCGGCGAGCCGGCGCGGCCGCTCGCCGCGCGCCTCGGCGCTGCCCTCGGCCGCAACGGGCCGCGCGCCCATTACATGCGCGCCATTGTCGAGGCGGACCGCGACGGCTGGCTCTGCACGCCGTTTCCGCGCCAGGACAGCGCGCTCCTCTCCGTGCTCGCCGATTCCAACGCTCTGCTCGTCCGACAGCCGCAGGATCCGGAGCGCCAGATCGGTGATCTGGTGGAGTTCATCTGGATCTGATAAACCTTTGGTTGTAGTGTCTCCAAGATTCTTGACACAAAACGAGAACGTTACTAGAACGGTAGCGGGACGGACCGAAGGAGCCTTCGATGCTGACGCGCAAGCAACATGACTTGCTGCATTTCATCCACAAGCGTTTGCAGAAGGATGGCGTGCCGCCGTCCTTCGACGAGATGAAGGATGCGCTCGACCTCCGTTCCAAATCCGGCATCCACCGGCTGATCATGGCGCTTGAAGAGCGCGGCTTCATCCGCCGCCTCGCGCACCGCGCCCGGGCCATCGAGATCGTCCGGCTGCCGGAGGACATGGAGGAGACGCCGGGCTTCCAGCCCGCGGTCATCGACGGCGGCCGTCCCGAACGGCCCGCCGCCGCACTCTCCGTCGAGGCGATCTCGGTCGAGCTTCCGGTCATGGGGCGCATTGCCGCCGGCACGCCGATCGAGGCGATCCAGACCGTCTCGCACAATGTCGCCGTCCCCGGCGCCATGCTGTCGAGCTCCGGTCGCCACTACGCGCTGGAGGTCAAGGGCGATTCCATGATCGAGGCCGGCATCAACAGCGGCGACGTGGTGGTCATCAAGGAACAATCGACCGCCGAGAACGGCGACATCGTCGTGGCCCTGATCGAGGGCGAGGAAGCGACGCTCAAGACCTTCCGCCGCCGCGGCCAGACCATCGCCCTGGAAGCCGCGAATCCCGCCTTCCAGACCCGTCTCTACCAGGACCACCAGGTCAAGGTTCAGGGCAAGCTCGTCGGGCTGATCCGCACCTACTAGGCGGCGCCATGCGGAGCGAGGACCGGCGCGCGGCCACGGTAGCCGCGGCCCGCAAGCGCGATCCGTGCCGGGGCGCTTGCCGGAACCCTGAAGATTGGCAAGCCTGTTTCCAGCCACTTTCCAGCCGGGTTCCAGCTTCAGAAAACGGCGCCTTTTCAGTTACTTGAACCGAACTGACCTGACCCGGTGAATTTCCTGCCGATCCGCCCGATCCGGCGTCAGCGGTCCGGGTCCCGGTCGCGGGTCCAGGGCCGCCCCCGGTTCGCGGACTTCGCGCCCTCGATGCTCGGCCTTCCCGCGACGACCCGGATCGCCATCGCCCCTTCGTCGTCGAGCCGCGCGGCGCCCAGAAACAGGCATCGCCCGCCGGGCGCGTCCCATAGGCTCGGCGCTAGCAGGATGGCCGCTTCCCCGCAGGCGGCATCGGCGCGGGCGCCGGGCTGCTTCGACGCGAAATAGACGAAACGCCCCAGGCCGGGGACCTCCATGACCGCCCGCCCCCTGCCGCGCTCCATGCCCGGCCGGGCGAAGGCGGCCGCCTGATCCGCGAGATCGCCGTCGTTGTCGAGCCAGTTGGAGGCCGCGAAGCCGTTGCCCTTCTCGCTGTTGAGCACCCGCCCCTGCGCCGCCCTGATCCCGAAGAGCCGGCCGTTGTCCGAGATCAGGATATCGGGACGGTCCTGCTGCGCCCAGACGAGCAGGCCCAATCCTATCGGCACGATCCCGAGCAGCCGGGCCGGTCCGAGCCAGAGCACCACGAAGATCCCGCCGAGCACGATGAGGGCGAGGCTCGCCGGCGGCCCGCTCGGAACGCCGCGCAGCGCGCCATCCAGCCCGGCGACGAAGGCCGCGACCTGCAGGATGTACTCGATCCCAAGATCCATCGCCCAGAGTGCCGGCGCGGCCAGCCCGAGGGGCGCCAGCAATCCCGCGATCACCGCCGCCGGCATCACCAGCAGTCCCATCGCCGGAACCGCGAGCACGTTCGCGATCAGCCCGTATTGGGACAGCGTGTTGAAATGGAACGCCGACAGCGGCGCGGTCGCGAGCCCCGCCACGGTGGAGGTGACCGCGACGCCGATCACCGGCCGCAGATAGCTCCAGCGCGCGCTCTGGGATTCCCGCCACCAGGCGCGCCCACGCAGCCATTCGAAGACGGCGATCAGCCCCGTCGTCGCGGCGAAGGACATCTGGAAACCCGCTTCGGTCAGGCTTTCGGGCCTGATGACCAGAACGATCATTGCCGCGAGCGCGACCGAGCGCAGCGTGAAGGCCGGCCGGTCGATGAGGACCGCGACCAGGACCACCGCCGTCATGATGAAGGCCCGCTGGGTCGCGACATTCGCACCCGAAAGCGCGAGATAGGCAAGCCCCGCCACAAGCGCGACGATCGCCGCGTATTTCTTGGTGGGGTGGCGCAGCGCGACACCCGGGACGAGCGCGAGCCCGTAGCGGATCGACGCGAAGACGAACCCCGTCAGCAGCCCCATGTGCAGACCCGAGATCGCCAGCAGATGCGCGAGATTGGATGCCCGGAGCGTTCCGAGCGCGACCGGATCGACACCCGAGCGATCCCCGGTGAGGATCGCCGCGGCGAAGCCGCCGTTGCGGCCCGGCAGGGCATTCTGGATCGCCCGCGCGAGATGCACCCGGAGGGCGAAGATCCCCGCCCGCCAGTCGAGGCGGGCCTCGCCGCCCGTCGCCGCCATCTCGAGCATCGGTGTGCGGGCGTAGCCGACCGCCCCCAGCCGGTCGAACCAGGCCATGCGCCGGAAATCGAACCCGCCCGGCTCCGCCGGCGCGGCCGGCGGCGAGAGGCGCGCATAGCCCAGGAGCCGGATGCCGGGCTGGACGACGTCCTCGGGCGTCGAGGGATCGAGCGAGATCCGCACGCGGGCCGGCGTCCGGCTCGGCGGCAGCCCATGGATCACCACGTCATCGAGCAGCACCCGCGGCCGGTCGCCGGCCGAGCGATCGAGACCGATGACATCGCCCTCGACATTCGCCGTCATCGCATGCGGAAGCACCGGCGCCGCGACGAGGCGGGCGCGAAGCCCCGCGACCGCGAAGCCCGCGAGCGGGAGCATGAGCGCGAGCAGCAGGATCCGCGCCGTCGGCCCGATCCGGAAGAGCGTCCCGAGCCCCATCGCGAGGAAGGTCGCGATGGCCGCCAGCATCCAGCCCGGCGGCTCCGCGGGCACCTGGAAATAGGCCGCGATCCCGACCGCGAAGAGGACCGGGATCCAGAGAGCCAGATGCGGGCGCTGCGTCTCGATCTGGGCGGCGAGCCGGCCCGAGCCCACGTCCCTTGTTCTCCCGTTCCAGAATCGCCTAATAGAACGGTATCGTCCGCATGGTTTCCTAGAGGTTAATGCATGCCTACCCCGACCAGGGTCGTAACGCGTTTCGCGCCGTCGCCGACGGGGTTCCTGCATATCGGCGGCGCTCGGACGGCCCTGTTCAACTGGCTGCACGCCCGCCACGAGAAGGGCGCGTTCCTCCTTCGGATCGAGGACACCGATCGCGCCCGCTCCACGCCCGAGGCCACGCAGGCGATCTTCGCCGGTCTCCAGTGGCTGGGGCTCGACTGGGACGGCGACGCGGTCAGCCAGTTCGCGCGCGCCGAGCGCCATGCGGAGGTGGCGCGCGCGATGCTCGAGCGCGGCACCGCCTATCGGTGCTACGCGACCATCGAGGAGATCGAGGCCTTTCGCGAGACCGCCCGGGGGGAGGGGCGTCCGCCGCTCTTCGTCTCGCCCTGGCGCGACGCCGACCCGAATACGGCTCCGGATGCCCCCTTCGTCATCCGGCTCAGGGCGCCCCGCAGCGGTGAAACCCGGGTCGAGGACAGGGTCCAGGGACACATCGCCTGGAAGAACGAGACCCTGGACGATCTGATCCTCCTGCGATCGGATGGCACGCCGACCTACATGCTCGCGGTGGTGGTGGACGACCACGACATGGGGGTCACCCATGTCATTCGCGGCGACGACCACCTGACCAATGCCGCACGCCAGACGCTGATCTCGGAGGCCATGGGCTGGGCGGTGCCGGTCTTCGCCCATATCCCGCTGATCCACGGGCCGGACGGGGCGAAGCTCTCCAAGCGGCACGGGGCGCTCGGCATTGAGGCCTATCGGGCGATGGGCTTCCTGCCCGAAGCCATGCGCAACTACCTCGCGCGGCTCGGATGGAGCCATGGCAACGACGAATTCTTCACCACCGAGCAGGCCGTCGCATGGTTCGATCTCGGCGGCATCGGTCGGTCGCCCGCGCGGTTCGACCTCGCCAAGCTCGAGAACCTTTCCGGGCAGCACATCCGCGCCACCGGGGACGAGGCGCTGGTGGCGGCGGTGGAGGAATATCTTGCGGCGCAAAATGAAACACCCCTGACCACGCTTCAGCGCCGCCAGATGCTCGCCGCGATGCCCGGGCTGAAGGAACGCGCCAAGACGATCCCGCAACTGCTCGAAATGGCCAGCTTCCTAAGGGATTCGCGCCCCATCGGCCCCGACGCGGCGGGGGCGAAGCTGCTGGCTTCCGCACCCCGCGGCATACTGTCCGGTTTGACTTCGCGATTGCAGCATGCTAGCTGGGACTCGAAGAATCTCGAAGTGGTGGTTCGCGCCTACGCCGCCGAGGAATCGCTGGGACTCGGCAAGGTCGCCCAGCCGCTGCGTGTCGCATTGAGTGGCCGTACCGTCTCGCCAAGCGTATTCGACATGATGGAGATCCTCGGTCGGGAAGAGAGTCTCGCACGGATCGAAGACTGCGCAAGAGCGGTGGAGACCACGCCCTAGCGCCGCTGCGGTGTCAGGCTCGCGGTAGCCGGTGAATTCGGCGGCCGTTCAGGGAAAGCAGGACCCGCGCCCGCCCGGGTCCCGGCAGGAAAGGGACGAAGCATGACGGACCAGACACATGAAACCGCAAGACTGACGATCGGAGACAAGACGCTCGACCTTCCGATCTATCACGGAAGTGTGGGTCCGGATGTCATCGACATCCGCCGGCTCTATTCGGACGGCGGCGTCTTCGCCTTCGATCCCGGCTATACCTCCACCGGATCCTGCGAGAGCGCGATCACCTACATCGATGGCGACAAGGGCCAGCTGCTCTACCGCGGCTATCCCATCGAGCAGCTGGCCGCGAAGTCGCATTTCCTCGAGGTCGCCTATCTCCTGCTCTACGGCGAATTGCCGACCGCGGAGCAGATGGAGGATTTCGAGACCCGCGTCACCAACCACACCATGCTGCACGAGCAGATGGCGTATTTCTTCCGCGGCTTCCGGCGGGACGCGCATCCGATGGCGGTGGTCTGCGGCATCATTGGGGCGATGTCGGCCTTCTACCACGATTCGACCGACATCAACGACGCCTGGCAGCGCGAGGTGGCGACGATCCGGATGATCGCCAAGATGCCGACCATCGTGGCCTGGGCCTTCAAGTATCACGTCGGCCAGCCCTTCGTCTATCCGCGCAACAACCTCGACTACGCCTCGAACTTCCTGAACATGTGCTTCTCGGTGCCGGCGACCGACTACGTGGTCGATCCGATCCTGAGCCGGGCGATGGACCGGATCTTCACGCTGCACGCCGACCACGAGCAGAACGCCTCGACCTCGACCGTGCGGCTGGCCTCCTCCTCGGGCGCCAATCCTTTCGCCTGCATCGCCGCCGGGGTCGCCTGCCTCTGGGGGCCGGCGCATGGCGGCGCGAACGAGGCGGCGCTGATGATGCTGCGCGAGATCGGCACGCCCGACCGCATCCCGGAGTTCATCGCGCGGGCGCGGGACAAGGACGACCCGTTCCGCCTGATGGGCTTCGGCCACCGCGTCTACAAGAACTTCGACCCGCGCGCCAAGGTGATGAAGCAGAGCGCCGACGAGGTGCTCGGGCTGCTCGGGATCGAGCGCAACCCGACGCTCCAGGTCGCGAAGGAACTGGAGAGGATCGCGCTCGAGGATCCCTATTTCATCGAGAAGAAGCTCTATCCCAACGTCGACTTCTATTCCGGCATCATCCTCGACGCGATGGGCTTCCCGACCTCGATGTTCACGCCGATCTTCGCGCTGGCGCGCACGGTGGGCTGGATCTCGCAGTGGAAGGAGATGATCGAGGATCCGCAGCTCAAGATCGGCCGGCCGCGACAGCTCTATACCGGCGCCACCCTGCGCGACTACGTGGATGTCGAGAACCGCTGAGCCGGTCGCGAGCGCCTCGCTCGCCCGTGTGCTCGCCGATGCCGAGCGCCGTGGCCTGGCGATCGAGCCCGTGCATCTGCCCGAAGGCACGCGCAGCGCCGCGGAGGCGGCGCGGGCCTGCGGCTGTGCGGTGGACCAGATCGTCAAGTCGATCGTCTTCCGCGTCGCCGGGGACGATCGCCACGTCCTGTTCCTGACCGCCGGCGGCAGCCGGGTCGATCCCGCCCGGGCGGGCCGGCTGGTGGGGGCGGCACTGGAGAAGGCCGATGCCGCCGGCGTCCGGGGGGCGACGGGCTTTGCGATCGGCGGCGTCTCGCCGCTCGGGCATCTCAACGAGATCGAGACCTGGTTCGACCCGAAGATCCTCGACCATGCGGTGATCTGGGCCGCCGCGGGAACCCCGAACCATGTCTTCTCGGTCGCTCCCGCGGCGCTGGTCGAGGCGCTGAATCCGAGGATCGGCGCCTTCACCGAGGAGCCATGAATCGGCTGTCCCCATGGGGACAGCCTATATAATATTGATATTATTGTATTTTATTCTTAAACGAGTGTGAATCGCTGCGGCTCAGGGACGCAGCCAGCCGGAGCCGTCGTTGTCGAGGATGGTGTCGAGTTCATCCTGCGTGAAGGGATATTGCGCGAGGATATCGAGGGTCTGTTGCGGGGTCTCCCCGCCATAGGCGAAGTAGTCGCTGCCGAAGAGCACATGAGGGATGCCCCATTTGCGCAGGCGCCAGACGATCATCTCGCGCTCCGCGAGCGGGGCGTCGGCGTGAAAGGCGAGGCAGGCGCTGACGTCCACCCATGATGTGTCGGGGTCGTAGCCCGATACCCTCGCCCGCAGCCAGGTCTCGATCGTGCGATCGTCGGTGTTGCCGGCGCAATGCGCATGCGCCACGCGGACGGTCGGATGCGCATTCAGGATCCCGGCCAGCGCGACAAAACGGGGGGAATCGAGGGGGCCGCCGTATTCGTCGGCCACATGCATCAGGACCGGGGCGTCATGCTCGGCGATGCGATCGAAGACCGCGGCCAGGGCCGCGACCTGTTCGGGGTCGGTGAGGTTCACCGCCGAGCCTTCGAGATGAAGCTTGATGCCGGCCATGCCCGGCAAGGCGAGGCAGCGATCGACTTCCGCCACTGCCTCGGGAAAGCGCGGATTGATGCCGCAGAATCCGATCAGCCGATCCGGGAATCTCGCGACCTCGGCGGCGACGAAGTCATTCTCCGGACCCATGTTCGAGGCATCGCTCAGCCCGACCGGATCGCCGAAATAGCCGCCCGCAAGGATGATCGCGCGGGCGACATGGGCTTCGTCGAGACGGGCGACGAGGTCGTCCGCGCCTTTCGGCGGCAGGCTGCCGCCGGTGAAGAGCTCGGTCAGGAACGGGCTCGCGACATGGGTATGAACGTCCAGCGCGGCATGGTCGGCCACCAGATCCTGGGCCGATGCCGCAGCCCCGGCAAGGCAGGTCACCAGCACGGCAATCGTAGGTCGGACAATGCGGCGGGCCATGATCTGCTCCGGCAGGAGACGCAACGAAACTGGAAGTCTACGCGACCTGGCCCGGCCGAGACAGAAGAAAGCGCGCGCCGGCGATCATTGCCGGCCGATCGCGCCGAGCACCGAGCGCGCGGCCCGGAGCCCCGGCGGCTCGCCGCCGCGCCCGAGCAGATCCATGGCCTGCTGCCCGATGGCGCGCTGGGCCTCCGCCGCCCCGGGGTCGTCGAGCAGGGCGCCGACCGCCGGTGCGATGAGCTCGGGGGTGAAGTCGCCGAAGAAGAATTCCGGCACCGCGCGGGTCCCGGTCACCAGATTGACCAGCGTCGCGGTATCGACGCGCACCAGGCGCCGGATCATCCATTCGGTCAGGGGACTGGCCTTGTAGGCGATCACCATCGGCGCGCCCGCGGCGGCCAGTTCGAGGCTGACCGTGCCCGAGGCCGCCAGCGCCACGTCCGCCGCGGCGAAGGCGGCGCGCTTGCGGGCCTCAGCCTCCGGTGCCGGCCTGCCGCGGGGGTCGAGGAGGCGCGGCCAGCCCGCCACATCCGGCGGGAAGAGCGCGGGGAGCGCCTCGGCCACGGCGCCGGCCGCCGGAAGCAGCACCGCCAGATCCGGGCGCGCGGCGCGCAGCCGGCGCGTGACGTCCGCGAAGGCCGGGCCGATCCGCGCGATCTCGCCGCGCCGCGAGCCGGGCAGGAGCACCATGAGCGGCTGCCCGTTGGCGATGCCGAATTCCGCGCGCAGCGCCGCCACCTCGGCCGGCGTCGCCTGCCGCTCGCCCGCGACCGGATGCCCGACGAAGTCGCAGGTCATGCCCGCGGCCTGCATATAGGGCGGCTCGAAGGGCAGCAGGGCGAGCACGTGATCGACCACCCGCGCCATCTTTGCCGCCCGTCCCGGCCGCCAGGCCCAGACCGAGGGCGCGACATAATGGATGACCCTGAGCCCGGGCAGCTGCCGGCGGGCGCGGCGCGCGACTCGCAGGCAGAAATCGGGGCTGTCGATGGTGATCAGCGCATCGGGCGCGGCGGCGACGACCGCATCCGCCGTCTCGCGGATCCGCCGCAGCAGGCCCGGCGCCCGGGGCAGCACCTCGGCGAGCCCCATGATCGAGAGCTCCTGCATCGGGAAGCGGCTCGCGAGCCCCTCGGAGGCCATGGCGGGACCGCCGACGCCCTCCAGCCGCGGCGGCGTGGCGCAGAGCTCGCGCAGGCCGGCGAGCAGCGCCCCACCGAGCAGGTCGCCCGAAGGCTCGCCGGCGATGACGAAGAGCCGCAGCGCGCCGCTCATGCGCCCGGCTCGCGGCCCCAGAGGAAGATCCCGGCGGCGTCCGCCGCGGCGACCGTCGCCTCGCGCCCGACGACGAGGGTGCCGCCGGCCTGGACGACGATGCCGGCGAGACCGGCCGCCGCCGCCGCCGCCACCGTTCCGGTGCCGATCGCGGGGAGGTCCATCCGCCGGTCCTGGCCGGGCTTGGGCCCCTTGAAGAGCAGCCCGCGCGCGCCGCCCGGATCGGGCAGGAAGGCCGCGCGGCTCGCTCGGACGAAATCGAGCAGCGCGTCCGTGCCCTGGATCGATTCCACCCCGAGGCAGATGCCCTGCGCGACCACCGCCGCCTGTCCGACATCGACAGCGCCCAGCGCCGCGACGATCCGCGCCGCCCGCTCGGCATCGGCCCGGTCCGCCTCGCCCGGCGCGGCGCGGGTGAGGATCCCGGCCGGCGCGAGCAGGTCGGAGAGCACTTCCTGCGCCGCCCGGAGCCTGAGCCCCTCGGCCTCGAAGACCTTCGCGACGGCGCGGAGCGTGGAATCGTCGCCTGCCCGCAGCCCGGCGAGCAGCTTTGGCGCGAGGCTGAGCGCCTTGAGGTCGAAGCGCATCGGGTTCAGCCCGGGGCGGCGCATGCCGCCGGCGAAGACCACCTGGCCGCAGCCGGCGGCGCGCAGATCGGCGAAGAGCCGGCCGGGCTTCTCGAAGACCGCCGGGATCGCGGGATGGGCGCCGAGCCAGTCGAGCACGATCCCCTCGAAGACCACCACGCGGTAGTCCCGGCCGCGCCGGGCGCAATCCTCCGCGATCAGCCGCGGCAGGTCGCCGCGCCCCGCGACGATTGCAAGTCCGTCGCCGGGCACCGCGCCTCAGTCCGCGGGAAGGGTGAAGGAGCGCGAGGTCTCGCTGATCACGAAGCGCACCACCTCCTGCACCAGCGGGTTCTCGGCATGGCGTTCGCCGACGCGGCGGGCGCGGTCCTGGAGCGTGCCGTCGCCCTCGAAGATCTCGCCGAAGGCGTTCCGGAGCCCGTGGATCTGCGCCCGCTCAGCCTTCGCGCGCTTCAGTCCCACGAGGTTGAGGCCGGCGAGAAAGGCGCGCTCGCCCATGACCGAGCCGAAGGGGATCACGTCCGCCACCACGCCCGAGAGCCCGCCGATCATCGCCCCGCGCCCGAGCCGGACGAACTGGTGCACCGCGGCGAGGCCGCCGAGGATGACATTGTCCTCGACCACGCAATGGCCCGCGAGGGTGGCGTTGTTGGCCATGACCACCCGGCTGCCGACCACGCAATCATGGGCGACATGGGTGCTCATCATGAAGAGATTGTCGTCGCCGACCCGGGTCACGCCGCCTCCGCCCGCGGTTCCGGGGCTCATGGTGACATGCTCGCGGATCCGGTTGCGCTCGCCGATGACGAGCTCGACCCGCTCGCCGGCGTATTTGAGATCCTGCGGCGCATGGCCGATCGAGGCGAAGGGAAAGATCACCGTGCCCGCGCCGATCCGGGTCACGCCGGCGACGGCCACGTGGCTGTGCAGGGTCACCTCGCGCGCGAGCTCGACCTCGGGGCCGAGGACGCAATAGGGGCCGATCCGGCAGCCCGGGCCGACCACCGCGCCGTCCTCGACGATCGCCGTGGGATGGATCACCGCTTCGGGATGCACCGGCATGGATCAGCCCTTCGCTTCGGCGTCCTCGGGCGACATGATCATCGCGGTGAACTCCGCCTCCGCGCAGAGCCGGTCGCCGACCCGCGCCTCCCCCTTGAACTTCCAGACCTTGCTGCGGCCGCGCAGCGTCTCCACATGCAGCTCCAGCATCTCGCCGGGCTGGACCACGCTGCGGAACTTCGCGCCCTCGATGCTCATGAAATAGACCAGCCGGTCGCTGTCCATCTGCCCCAGCGTGCGCACGACGAGGACCGCGGCGGTCTGGGCCATGGCCTCGACGATCAGCACGCCCGGCATCACCGGGCGGGAGGGGAAATGGCCCTCGAAATGCGGCTCGTTCACCGTGACGCCCTTGAGCCCCACCGCGGATCTGTGCGGCTCGATGTTCACGACGCGGTCGATCAACAGGAACGGGTAGCGGTGCGGGATCATCCGCTTGATCGCGTTGACGTCCACGCTGCCGAGATCGGGATCGATTGCCAGGCTCATGCCGCTCTCCTCATTCCGTCGTCGCCGGGGGCTCGGCTGCCTCGGGGGCGGGATCGCCCGGCGCGGCATCGATTTCGGCAATGACTTCCTCGGTGATGTTGAGTTCCTGTGCCGCGAGCAGGACGCTGTTCTCGTCAAAGATGGCCTTGGCCTCGTGCCGCGCCATCACCTCGACCAGGATCGGCGCCACCGAAGCGTAGAACTGTCGCCGCCGGAGGTCAAACTCGCTCGCGAGCGCCGCCGAGCGCGCGTCCTGGTCCCGGCGCGCCGCCACCACCCGCTGATCGAAATCGTCCGCGAGCTTGCGGAACTCCGCCGGGTCGAGCTCGGCGCGCGACTCGGTCAGCTTCTGCTCCTCGGCCTCGAAGGCGGCGTCGATCGAGCGCGCCTCGGCCCGCAGCTTGTCGCGCTCCGCCTCCTCCTCCGCCAGCAGCGCCTGGCCGCGCAGCGAGCCGGTCAGGAGGCGCTCCTGATTGACCAGCAGGAAGGACGAGGCCGCCGCCGGCTCGGTCTGGGCGCGGCACTCCACGGCGATGGGGCCTTGCGCGAGCGCCAGTGCAAGCAGGCTCCAGCGCAAGCCTCCGAACACGGCTCAGAACCGGCTCTCGATGGAAAAGCGGAACCGCTCGACCACGTCGGTATCGACCTTCTTGATCGGCACGGCGTAGTTGAACCGCAGCGGCGCGAAGGGGGTATCGACGAAGAGGCTCACGCCGACCGCGGAGCGGAGGTGCATGCTGGCATCGACTTGCCCCATGCTGCCGTCGGTGTCGTCGAGGCCCCAGAGCGACCCGACGTCGCCGAAGACGCCGCCGTAGATGCCGTATTCCTCGGGCAGGCCCAGCGGGAAGCTCGCGTCGAGCCGCAGGATTCCGTAATAATTGCCGCCGAGGGATTCATCGACCTCTAGGTCCTGCTGCGGCGCAAGGCACTGGCCGACGTCGCATTCGTCGCGCGGTCCCAGCCCGTTCCGGGCGAAGCCGCGGAAACTGTCGCCGCCGGCATTGAAGCGGTCGGTGATCCGCGTCCCCTGGTCGGAGAAGATCGCCCCGCCCTCCAGCTCGGCGGAGAGCACCACCTGCTCGTCGAAGAGGCTCGAATAGACCCGCGCGGTCCCGCGGGTCTTGGAATGCGTCACGTCGCCGCCGAGGCCCGCGAATTCCTGGTTCAGCGTCATGATGAAGCCCGCGGTCGGGTCGACCACCGAATTGCGCCGGTCATAGGCGTAAGTGGCCCCGACCGCGGAGGTGATCAGCGAGCCCTCCTCGGCGAAGATGATGCGCGAGGTATTGTCCGCGAGATTGTAGATGTCGTCCTGCGACAGGCGGTAGCGCCAGACGATCCGGCCGTTCTCGCTCAGCGGATAGCCGATGCGCGGCTCGAAACCGGCGTTCGACTGCTGGAAGGTCTGCTCGGAGAAGTCGCGCTGGCGGTAGTAGAGGCTGAAGCCGGCCAGGAGGTCGCGATCGAAGAGCGCCGGCTCGACGAAGCCGAACTCGAAATTGCCGAATTCCTTGTTGGCGGCGATGGTCGCGGAGACGGTCTGGCCGCGGCCGAGGAAGTTGCGCTCGGTGATGCCGATCTGCGCCGTCAGCCCCTCGTTGGTCGAATAGGCGCCGCCGAGGTTGAGGCTGCCGGTCGATTGCTCCTCGACCTCCACGAGCACCAGCGCGCGGTCGGGGGTCGTGCCCTCGCGCACCGAGACGGTCGCGGTGGAGAAATAGCCCAGGCCCCGGATCTGGTCCTCGGCGTCGCGGATCTCGCGGGCGTTGAAGGCGTCGCCCTCGACGATGTCGAACTGCCGGCGGATGACGCGGTCGAGGGTGCGGGTATTGCCGGTGATGTCGATCCGCTCGACGAAGACCCGCTCGCCCGGGGTCATCTCGAAGGTGATGTTGACGATCCGGTTCGCCTCGTCCTTGTCGACGATCGGCCGGATGTCGACGAAGGCATAGCCCTGCTGCCCGGCCTGGAAGGTAATGCGCTCGATGACCGTGTCGACGTTCTTGACGTTGTAGACGCCGTTGCCGAGCACCGGCCCGAGCAGCGGCTCGAAGGCGGTGGCGTCGAGCCCGGGGATCGCCGAGGCGACCCCGATCTGCCCGAACCGGTATTGCGCGCCTTCCGACACCGTGAAGGACAGGAAGAACCCGTTGCGCTCGCGCGAGAGCTCCGCCGTGGAGGAGAGCACGCGGAAATCGACATAGCCGCGCTGGAGATAGAACTGCCGGAGCAATTCGCGGTCGAGTTCCAGCCGGTCGGCGTCGTAGTTGGTGCCGCCGAAGAGGAAGCTCAGCCAGTTCGCCTGGTTGGTCTCGATCACCCGGCGAAGGCGGCGGTCCGAGAAGGCCTCGTTGCCGGTGAAGCTGACGCGCTGGACCTGGGTGGAGCGGCCCTCGAAGATCTCGAAGACCAGATCGACGCGATTGTCGGACTGGCGGATGATGACCGGATTGACGCTGGCCGAGAACCGCCCCGACTGGCGGTAGGCCTCGACGATGCGCTGCGCGTCGGCCTCGGCCGCCGCCACGGAATAGGCGAGCCGCGGGCGCAGCTCGACGACATTCGTCAGCTCCTCGTCGTCGATGGAATTGTTGCCCTCGAAGGCGATCTGGTTGATCGTCGGGTTCTCGACCACGGTGATGACCAGCCTTCCGGCCTGGGGCATCACGGTCACGTCCTCGAAGAGCCCGGTATCGAAGAGGCGCCGCACCGCGAGGTTGAGATCCTCCGGGCTGACCGGCTCGCCGGGCTCGATGCCGGAGAATACCCGGACCGTATCGGCCTCGATGCGCTCGTTGCCGGCGACGTCGATCCGGCTGAAGACCGCCGTACCCTGTGCCTGGGTCAGGGGTGAGGGAAGGACCGTGACGAGAAGCGCCACCACCACGCACAGGCGCAGAATGGCCCGCATACACTGCCGCTGCCCCATCGGCCTCTAGCCCCTCTGCTCTGCCGGGCGGTTCACCGCCCTGTTATCAACTCATCATGCGCATGATGTCGTTGTAGGTAGCAAATACCATCAGGAGCAGGATCAAGCCAAGGCCAATCGACATCGCGATCTGCATTGCCGCGGGGCTGGGCGGCCGGCCACGGACCGCCTCGAAGAGGAAGGCCATGAAATGCCCGCCGTCGAGCACCGGGATCGGGAAGAGGTTGAGCATGCCGATCGCCGTGGAGATCACGCCGATCAGCACCACGAAGTTCACGAAGCCCTGCTGGGCGGTCTCGCCGGAGATCTGGGCGATGCCGAGCGGGCCCTGGAGGTTGTCCGCGCCGATCTCGCCGGTGATGACATGCTTCAGCCCGTTGAGCGACCGGGTGATCACGTCGACCATGCGCAGGGCGCCGTAGCCGACCGCCGTCCAGGGCATCGGCGTTTCGGTCGCCGGCAGGTAGAGCGGCGCCCCCGCCGCGCCGATCATCGGCCGCTTCTCGAAACCGCCGTCGCCGTCTTCGGCATCCTGCAGGGTCGGGGTGACCGTCAGCGTGACGCTGCCCCCGTCGCGCAGCACCTCGAGCGCGAGCGTCTCGTCGAGCGACTGCATCACCTGCTGGCGGAAGTCCTCGAAGGCGGTGACCGGGCGGCCGTTGACCGAGAGCACCAGGTCGCCTGCGCGCAGGCCGGCCTTGCTGGCCGGCGAGAGCGGCGAGATGCCGGCGATCAGGGCCGGGAAGGCATAGGGCGCCTCGACGTCGATCCGCGACCCGTCGCGCTCCACCCGGAATTGCATCGGCCCCGGCTCGGGCATGTCGAGCGCCGCGCGGTAGATGCTATCGAAGCCGTCGACCGGCGCGCCGTTGACCTCGAGCACCACGTCGCCGGGAAGAAGCGGCTGGCCGTCGCCCGTCTGCACCTGGATCTCGCCGATGGTCGGCCGCTCGGTCGGGACGCCCTGCCACATCACGATCGCCGCGAAGACGGCGATGGTCAGCAGGAAATTCGCGAAGGGCCCCGCCAGCACCGTCAGCATCCTGCGGCCGACGCTCGCCCCGTGGAAGGTCTGCGCCCGTTGCGCGGGCGCCATGTGGTCGAGCGTCACCGCATCCGCCCGGCTCGATCCGTCCGAATCCCCCAGGAACTTGACGTAGCCGCCCAGGGGCAGCGCCGCGACCTGCCAGAGCGTGCCGCGCCGGTCCCTGCGCGACCAGATCACCGGCCCGAAGCCGATCGAGAAGACCTCCGAGCGGATGCCGCACCAGCGCGCGACGATGTAATGGCCGTATTCATGCACGAAGACCACGATCCCGAGCACGATCACGAAGGGCAGTACGGTGGAGAGGAACCCGCCGATCAGCGGAATGTTGGCGATGAGATCCATGTGTCAGCAACTGCTCCGTGAAACGACCCAGGCTCCGGCCCGGGCGCGGGCCTCCGAATCGAGGGTCAGGACGTCGTCGAGGCCGTAGCTTTCCGTGGCGGCCGCGTCCGTTGCGAGTTCCCCGAGCACATGTTCAACGAGTCGGGCCATGTCAAGGAAGCCGATGCGTCCCGCGAGGAAGGCGTCGAGCGCCGCCTCCTTGGCGCCGTTGAAGACCGCCCCCGTCAGCCCCCCCGCCGCGATGACCTCGCGCGCGAGCCGCAGCGCCGGGAAGCGGGCCTGGTCCGCGGCGGCGAAGTCGAGCCGCGCCAGGGCCGCGAAGTCGAGCCGCTCCACCGGCAAGCCGCGCCGCTCGGGCCAGTTGAGCGCGAATCCGATCGCGCCGCGCATGTCCGAGGGGCCGATCTGGGCGATGATCGAGCCGTCGCGGAACCCCACCATCGAATGGATGATCGATTGCGGGTGGACGAGGACTTCGATGCTCGCGGAAGCCACGCCGAAGAGCACATGCGCCTCGATGACCTCGAGCGCCTTGTTGAACATGGTGGCACTGTCGATGGAGATGCGCTCGCCCATGTCCCAGTTGGGATGCGCGCGCGCCTGCGCCGGCGTCGCCCGCGCCATTTCCGCGGGATCCCAGTCGCGGAACGGCCCGCCGGAGGCGGTCAGGACGATGCGCTCGACCGCCTCCGGCGCCTCGCCGCGCAGGGCCTGGAAGATGGCGCTGTGCTCGCTGTCGACCGGCAGGAGCGCCGTGCCATGCGCCTTGCAGGCCGCCTGCAGCAGATCCCCCGCGCAGACGAGGCTCTCCTTGTTCGCCAGCGCCAGCACGCCGCCATTGCGCACGGCCCGCATCCCCGGCGCGAGGCCGGCGGCGCCGACGATCGCCGACATCACCCAGTCGACGGGCTCGCTCGCGGCGTCGAGCAGCGCCGGGGTCCCGGCGGCCGCCTCGATGCCGGATCCTTCCAGCGCCCGGCGCAGATCCTCCAGCCGCCCCGCATCCGAGGTCACCGCGATGCGCGCCCGCAGCCGCCGCGCCTGGTCCGCGAGCAGCGCGATGTTGGAGGCGCCGCTGAGTGCGACGACCTCATAGGCCTCGGGCCCGCCCTGGGCCTCGAGGAGCGAGACCGTGTTCCGGCCCACGGATCCGGTCGCGCCGAAGATGCTCACCTTTCGCCGCATCGGCGCTCAGGTCCCGCTGACGGCGATGCCGAGAAACCGCAGGACGGCATAGAAGAGCGCGCCGCCCATCAGCGCGTCGAGCCGATCCATCACCCCGCCGTGGCCGGGGATCAGCCGGCTCGAATCCTTGATGCCGAAATGCCGCTTGAGCGCGGATTCCAGGAGGTCGCCGCATTGCGACGCGATGCCGACGCCGATGCTGATCGAGAGCACCCGCAAGGGCGGCCATCCCGCGAGCAGCGCGCAGACGAGGCCCGCGAGCCCCGCGGCCAGCAGACCGCCCAGGGCGCCCGACCAGGTCTTGCCGGGGCTCACCCGCTTCCAGAGGCGCGGGCCCCCGAGCGAGCGCCCGACGAAATAGGCCCCCACATCCGCGGCGACGACCACGAAGACGAGCCACAGGACGACGGCGAGACCGTCCGGCGCCTCGGCCCGCAGGGCGAGCAGCGCCGAGACCGCGCCCCCCATGTAGACGAGCCCGCCGCCGAGGAAGACGGCGCGCCGGCCCGCGAAGGGGACGAGAACCGCCGCCCCCGCGAGCAGGAGCGCCAGCGCCAGCATGGGCAGGCCGGCATGGGTTGCGATCGCCGAAGCCGCCGCGGCGGCCGCCAGGACGAGCATGGCCGGGGCGGCGAAGCCCTGGTCGCCCGTCACCATGCGATGCAGCTCCCAGAGCAGGAGCAGAAGCAGGGCGAGGCCCAGCGCGAGCGCCCAGAGGCCGCCGGCCCAGACGCCGGCGAGCGCCACCGCCAGAATGGCCAGACCTGATGCCAGCCGGACACCGAGATCGCCGAACCGGACCGGCTTCGGCCTCGAATCGGTCATCCAGCCACGGCACCGAAGCGGCGTTCGCGGCGGGCGAATCCCCGCACCTGCGCCGCGAAGATCTCGGCCGTGAAATCGGGCCAGCGGGTATCGACGAAGGCGAATTCGGAATAGGCCGATTGCCAGGGCAGGAAGCCCGAGACGCGGAACTCCCCGGAGGTGCGCAGGATCAGGTCCGGATCGGGCAATCCGGCGGTGTCGAGATGCCGCTCGATGACCTCGGGCGAGATCTCGGTGGCCAGAAGCCGCCCCGCCCGGACCGCCTCTGCGACCCGGCGGGTTGCCCGCAGGATCTCGTCCCGGCCGCCGTAGTTGATCGCGACGGTAAGGTGCAGCTGGTCGTTGCCGGCGGTCTGCATCTCGAGCCCCGCCATCAGCGCCCGCAGATCGGCGTCGAGCGCCTCCCGCCCGCCGATGAAGCGCACCCGCACGCCCTCGGCCACCAGCCGCGCGCCCTCCTTCTTGATGTAGCGCCGGAAGAGCCGCATCAGGCCGATCACCTCGGAGGGCGGCCGCTTCCAGTTCTCGGTCGAGAAGGCGAAGAGCGTCAGATGGGTGATCGCGAGATCGGGACAGGCCTCGACGATCTCGCGCACCCGGTCGGCGCCGCGCTTGTGGCCCTGCAGCCGGGGCAGGCCGCGGCTCTCCGCCCAGCGCCCGTTGCCGTCCATGATGATCGCCACATGCGACGGCTGCTCCGGCGCATCAGATCGCTCACCCGTATACATTTCGCTCGACCCTACCTCTTACTCGATCGCCGGCATGCCCGGCCTCTCAGATCTGCATGATTTCTTCTTGCTTGGTGGCAAGCGCCGCGTCGATCCTGCCGATATGGGCATCGGTCAGTTCCTGGATCGCGTCGTGCCAGAATTTCTGGTCGTCCTCCGCCATGCCGTCGGACTTGGCCTTCTTGATCCGGTCCATCCCGTCGCGTCGCACGTTGCGCACCGCGATGCGCGCCTGCTCGGCGTAGTGCCCGGCGACCTTCGCGAGCTCGCGCCGGCGCTCCTCGTTGAGCTCCGGGATCGGCAGCCGCAGGATCGTCCCGTCCATCTGGGGATTGATCCCCAGGCCGGAATTCCGGATCGCCTTGTCCACCGCGTTTACCAGCGCCTTGTCCCAGACATTCACCAGCACCATGCGCGGCTCGGGCACGGTGATCGTGCCGAGCTGGTTGACCGGCATCGGCGAGCCATAGGCCTCCACCGTCACCGGATCGAGCATCGAGGCCGAGGCGCGCCCGGTGCGCAGGGAGCCGAACTCGCTCCTGAGCGCATTGAGAGCCCCGTCCATGCGCTTCTCCAGCGCGTCGATGTCAATATCCTCCTCCGACATGGCCGTCTCCTCGCCCCGGCTCTAACTCAGCCGGGTTCAACAATGGTAAACCGCCCGCGGCCCTGGACCACGCCGGCCAATCCGTTCGGTTCGTCAAGGGAGAAGACGATGATCGGCAGCGCATTGTCCCGCGCCAGCGCGATCGCCGAGGCATCCATCACCTTGAGGTTCTTCTGCAGCACGTCGTCGTAGCTGATGCGGTCGTAGCGGCGGGCGTCCGGGTTCTTCTTGGGGTCGCTGTCATAGACCCCGTCGACCTGCGTTCCCTTGAAGAGCGCCTCGCAGGACATCTCCGAGGCGCGCAGCGTCGCGGCGGTATCGGTGGTGAAATAGGGATTGCCGGTGCCGGCGGCGAAGATGCAGACGCGGCCCTTCTCCAGATGCCGCACCGCCCGCCGGCGGATATAGGGCTCGCAGACCTGATCCATCGGGATCGCCGAGATGACGCGGGTATAGACCTTGCGCGCCTCGAGCGCCGATTGCAGCGCCAGCGCGTTCATCACCGTGGCGAGCATTCCCATGTAATCGGCCGTGGTGCGCTCCATGCCCTGGGCCGAGCCCTGGAGCCCGCGGAAGATGTTACCGCCGCCGATGACCATGCAGATCTCGACGCCGAGGTCGTGCAGCGCCTTCACCTCGCCGGCGATGCGCGCCACCGTCGGGGGATGCAGCCCGTAGGACTGCGGCCCCATCAGCGCCTCGCCGGAGATCTTGAGCAGGATGCGCCTGTATCCGGGCCGGACGACCGGTGCCACAATGGTCGCAAGACTCTCCGTCATGCCAGCATTCTCCGGTTGTCGGCGGTTCGGCCGGCAAAATGTCGGAAATCGATCCGATGTTCAATGCGAAAAGCCGGGATCGCGCGGGCGGGCGGCCGCTTCGAAACGGCGCCCTGCGGCCCCGCCCCCGGCAGGACATCTGTATCTGACAGCCCCGGTTCCCGGCACGACCGTCCCGCGCGAAACTTCAGCGGGCCCGGTCACGTCGGCAGACGAGGCCATCCCTGCCCCCGGGCCGCAGCGGCGGCCCGAGTCGGGCGGTGCGGCGGGGCGCGATCAGCGGCCCGCGGTCTTCGCCACCTCGGCGGCGAAATCCTCGGTGGCCTTCTCGACGCCCTCGCCCACGGCGAGGCGCGCGAATCCGACCACCTCGACCCCGGCTTCCTTCGCGGCCTGGCCGACGCTGATGTCGGGGTTGATCACGAATTTCTGCTTGAGCAGCGTGACTTCCTCGAAGAACTTGTTCATGCGGCCGACGATCATCTTCTCGATGACGCCCTCGGGCTTGCCGCTCTCGCGCGCCTGTTCGGTCAGGACCGCCTTCTCGCGCGCGACCAGCGCCGGATCGAGATCGGCCTCCGACAGCGAGGCCGGGTTGGTGGCCGCGATATGCATGGCGATCTGCTTGCCGATGCCATTGTCGGCTCCCTTCAGCGCGACGAGCACGCCGATCTTGCCGAGGTTCTCGGCGACCGCGTTGTGGACATAGGAGGCGACGCTCCCGCCCTCGACCGAGGCCATGCGGCGCAGATGCAGGTTCTCGCCGATGGTCGCGATCTTCGCGGTCACCGCATCCTGCACCGTCTTGTCGTCCATGGGCGCGTCCCGGAGCTCCTCGATGTCGTTGCAGCCGGTCGCCACCTCGGCGATCGCCCGCACGATCGCCTGGAAGTCCGAGTTGCGCGCGACGAAATCGGTCTCGGAGTTCACCTCCACCGCGACGCCGACCCCGCCCCTGACGGCGACCCCGACCAGGCCCTCGGCCGCGGTGCGGCCGGATTTCTTCGCCGCCTTGGCCAAGCCCTTGGTGCGCAGCCAGTCGATGGCCGCCTCCATGTCGCCGTCCGTTTCGGTCAAGGCCTTCTTGGCATCCATCATGCCCGCGCCGGAGGCGTCGCGCAGTTCCTTCACCATCGTCGCGCTGATCGACATCATCGCTCTCCTAGATCGTCTGTTTGCAAAGGGCGAAGCGCCGCGGCGCGGTCGCGGCCGGCACGGCGCTTCGGGATCGGCTCAGGCCTCGGCGGCGTCGCTCTCGGCTTCCGCGGGGGCCTCGTCGAGCGATTCCTCCACCGGCGTCTCCTCGAGCGCCCCGATGTCGACCCCGGCCGCGCCCATCTGCGCCGCCATGCCGTCGATCGCCGCGCGGGCGACCAGATCGCAATAGAGCTCGATGGCCCGCGCCGCGTCGTCGTTGCCCGGGATCGGGAAATCGATGCTGTCGGGCGAGGAATTGCTGTCGAGCACCGCGATCACCGGGATGCCGAGCTTCTTCGCCTCGAGGATCGCCAGATCCTCCTTGTTGGTGTCGATCACGAAGAGGATGTCCGGCGTGCCGCCCATCTCGCGGATGCCGCCCAGCGACTTCTGCAGCTTGGACTGCTCGCGCTCGAGGCCGAGCCGCTCCTTCTTGGTCAGCCCCTCGGCGCCGCTCTCCAGCTTCTCGTCGATGGCCTTGAGCCGCGCGATCGAGTTCGAGACGGTCTTCCAGTTGGTCAGCGTGCCGCCGAGCCAGCGGTGGTTGATGTAGTATTGCGCGCAGCGCTCGGCCGCGTCGGACACCGCCTTCTGCGCCTGCCGCTTGGTGCCGACGAAGAGGATGCGGCCGCCCTTGGACACGGTCTGCTGCACCGCCTGCAGCGCCGCGTCGAGCAGGGGCACCGTCTGGGTCAGGTCGATGATGTGGATGCCGTTGCGGTCGCCGTAGATATACGGCGCCATGCGCGGGTTCCAGCGGTGGGTCTGGTGGCCGAAATGCACGCCGGCTTCGAGCAGCTGACGCAGAGTGAACTCGGGAAGAGCCATGGTCGTCGTTTCCTTTCCGGTTTCGCCTCGGCGGGGGAAGAGCCCTTCGGCCCAACCGGTGGATCGCCGGGGATGTCTCCCCCGGCAACCGCGTCCCCGCCTGCGGATTGATCGCAGGGCTGTTAGACGGAATGCCCGGCCTTGGCAAGCCCCGGCGTCCGGTCCGGCGGGGCGATTGTATCCGACGCTCGTCCTTTCCTCTTTCGACCGCCCCGCTACAAGATGAGGGCAGCGCCCGACCCGGGCGGAAGCGAAGCAACCGCGTCGTGCCGTAGGCACGCCATTGGCGTGACGGGCGGGGCGAGCGCTGCCCGGCGGTGCCCGCCGGGCGGGGTGGTGACGCTGAGCGCGCCCCGTGAGGGATCCGCCCGACTCCCCTGGAATCCCGGGACCCGATCGCGCCGCTTGTGCGCTGCCGCCGGTATCTCTAGATAAATCCGGGCTTCAGGAAGGAATCCATGGCCAAGCGTCCGATCCGGCGTGCAATGCGCCCCCCAAGGCCGACGCTGATCCAGCGCCTGCGCGGGGATTTCCTGACCGGGCTGGTCGTCGTGCTGCCGATGTTCCTGACGATCTATCTCGTCTGGGCGACGATCGGCTTCATCGACGACAAGGTCGTGCCGCTGATCCCGGCCGGATACAATCCCGAGAACGTCTTCGGGCGCAACATCTTCGGCCTCGGGCTGATCGTCTTCCTCGTCTTCACCACCCTCGTCGGGGCGCTGGCCAAGGGCATCATCGGCCGCCAGGTGCTGCATTTCGGCGAGCGCATCGTCGAGCGCATGCCCATCGTGCGCTCGATCTACAACGGGCTGAAGCAGATCGCCGAGACGATCTTCAGCCAGACCAACACCTCCTTCCAGCAGGCCTGCCTCATCGAATATCCGCGCAAGGGCCTCTGGGCCATCGCCTTCGTCTCGACCGAGACGCGCGGCGAGATCCCGGTCAAGACCGGCGAGCCGGACCTGATCAGCGTCTTCCTGCCCACGACGCCGAACCCGACCTCCGGCTTCCTGCTGCTGGTGCCGCGCCGCGACATCGTCCCGCTCGACATGACCATCGAGGAAGCGGCTAAGCTGGTGATCTCGGCGGGGCTGGTCTCGCCCCCCGAGCGCCCCCAGGCCGCGGGCACCGCGCCGCCGAAGGTCGCCAAGGCCGGCGCCTGACCGCGCAGGGCGCGGCGCGCATGGATTCCGCCCCTCGCTGTCGATAAACTGTCGCAGAAGCCCGCTAAGTCTCGGCGAATGCATCGGGATCGGAGTGACGCCATGAAGATCGCAATCCTCGGCGGCGACGGATTCGTCGGCTGGCCCACGGCGCTGCACCTCAGCGACCTCGGCCACGAGATTCATATCCTCGACAACCTCAGCCGGCGCTGGATCGACACCGAGCTGGGCGTCCAGTCGCTGACGCCGATGGATTCGATCCAGGAGCGCACCCGCATCTGGCACGCCGAGACCGGGCGGCGCATCCGCTTCCACCTGATCGACCTCGCCCGCGACTACGAGATCCTGAAGTCCTGGCTGGGCGAGCACCGCCCCGAGGCGATCATCCATTTCGCCGAGCAGCGCGCCGCGCCCTATTCGATGAAATCCGACCGTCACAAGCGCTACACGGTCGACAACAACGTCAACGCCACCCACAACCTCTTGAACGCGCTGGTCGAGGTCGAGCTCGACGCGCATCTGGTGCATCTCGGCACCATGGGGGTCTACGGCTATTCGACGATCGGCGCGGCGATCCCCGAGGGCTACCTGCCGGTCGGAATCGAGACGCTCGGCGGCGAGACCGTGCGCCAGGAGATCCTCTATCCCACACGTCCCGGCTCGATCTACCACATGACCAAGAGCCTCGATCAGATCCTGTTCCAGTTCTACGCCCAGAACGACGGGCTGAGGATCACCGACCTGCACCAGGGCATCGTCTGGGGCACCCATACCGAGCAGACCCGCCGGCATGTGCAGCTGATAAATCGCTTCGACTACGACGGGGATTACGGGACGGTCTTAAACCGGTTTCTCATCCAGGCCGCCATCGGCTACCCGCTGACCGTGCATGGCACCGGCGGCCAGACGCGCGCCTTCATCCATATCCAGGATTCGGTGCGCTGCATCGAGCTGGCGCTGAAGGACGCGCCGAAGCGCGGCGAGCGGGTCAGGATCTTCAACCAGATGACCGAGACCCACCGGGTGCGCGACCTCGCCGAGCTGGTCGCCGAGATGACCGGCGCAGACATCGCCTGGCTGCCCAACCCGCGCAAGGAAGCCGCCGAGAACGAGCTGGTGGTGCGCAACGACCGGTTCCTCGCGCTCGGGCTCGACCCCATCACCCTGCGCGAGGGCCTTCTCGCCGAGGTGGTCGATGTCGCCCGGCGCTATTCCTATCGCGTCGACCGCAGCCGCATCCCCTCGGTCTCGGCCTGGACCCGCGAGATCGCGAACCTCGTGGAGCACGATCCCGAGCACCGCGGGCTGCGATCGGCCTGAGGCGCGGCGACCATGGCAGGCGCGCCGGTCCTCGACCGCCCGCCGGGCGGAAGCCGCGCCTTCGTCACCCTCGTGACCAATGCCGCCTACCTTCCCGGGGCGGTGGCGCTGATCCGCTCGCTGCGGCGCACGGGAACGGCCGCCGACATCGTGGTGCTCCATACCGGGGGTATCGGGGCCGGGGCGCTGGCCGGGCTCGCCGCCCTGGGCGCGCGGCTCGCGGCCTGCGACCTCCTGCCGACCTCGGAGGCCTTCGATGCGGCGCATGCGCGGTCCGAGATCCACGGGCGCAACCCCTTCACCAAGGGCGGGAAACCGGCCTTCCACACGCCGCTCGACAATTTCGTCAAGCTCCGGCTCTGGCAGCTGCCCTACGAGCGCGCCGTCTTCATCGACGCCGACGCCATCGTGCTGCGTCCCGTGGACCGGCTCTTCCACTATCCGGAATTCTCCGCCGCCCCGAATGTCTACGCGAGTCTCGCGGACTTCCGCCGCCTCAATTCGGGCGTCTTCGCCGCCCGCCCCTCCCCGGCCACCTTTGCGGCCATGCTCGCCCGGCTCGACGCGCCCGGCGCCTTCTGGAAGCGCACCGACCAGACCTTCCTCGAGGCGTTCTTCCCCGAATGGCAGGGGCTGCCGGTCTATGACAACCTGCTGCAATACGTCTGGCTGAACCTGCCCGAGCTCTGGGACTGGCGGCTGATCCGCATCCTGCATTTCCAGTACGAGAAGCCCTGGGATCCGGCCAACCCCAAGGCCGCGCGGCTCGCGCCCCTGATCGCGCTCTGGCGCGCCTTCCACGACGACGCGGCCCTGCCCGAGCTGCCCGACCCCTGATGCATGTGCTCGTCACCGGCGCCACCGGAACGGTCGGCCGCTTCGTCGTCCCCGCGCTCGCCGCCGCCGGCCACCGCGTCACCAGGCTCGGCCGCAGCGGCGACCTACCCTGGACCCTCGCCGACCCCGCCCCGCGCCTGCCCGCCGCCGATGCGCTCGTCCATCTCGCGCTCGCCCATGTCCCCGGCGCCTATCGCGGCGGCGAGGGCGCGGATCCCGAGGGCTTCCGCCGGCTGAACCTCGACGGCAGCCTGCGGCTTTTTGACGCGGCCGGCCCCGCCCGCATCGTCTTCCTCTCGTCCCGGGCGGTCTACGGCGACCAGCGCCGGGGCGAGACCCTGCGCGAGACCGATGCGCCTGCCCCCGATTCGCTCTATGGCCGCGTCAAGCTCGAGGCCGAGCGCGCGCTCGGTCCGCGCGGGGCGAGCCTGCGCGCCACCGGCGTCTATGGCGGCGACAAGTGGCGGCCGCTCTTCGCCGCCTATCTGCGCGGCGAAGGCATCGCGCCGCGGCTCGCCACGGAGCTGCACGGCGCCGACCTCGCCGCCGCGGTTCTGCTCCTGCTCGACAGGCGCGAGACCGGCGCCTTCAACGCCTCCGACATCCTGCTCGACCGCCACGAGCTCATCGCCCGCGTCCGGGCCCTGACCGGCTGCCCGCATCCGCCGCCGCCGCGCGCCGAAGGCCCGCCGCCCGGCCTCATGGCCACCGACCGCCTGCGCGCCCTCGGCTGGCGCCCCGGCGGCCTCCCGCGGCTCGAAGCCTTCCTGGCCGAAAGCTTCGGCGGGAAATGAACCTCCACGGAGGATTCATTTCGATATCGAACCGTTGGAGGCCGCGCGCCGGCGCTCAGCCCGGCTCCTGCCACCAGACCTCTGGCAGCCAGCCGATCCAGTCACCGTAGACCGGCAGCACCTCGGGGTGGCGCAGGTCGGCCTTGTAGGCGACGTAGCTGACGTCCGGGAAGCCGAAGGGGATCACGTAGCGCCCCGTGGTCAGCACCCGGTCGAGCGCCCGGACCGCGGCCACGAATTCCGCCTCGTCGCGGGTCTCGAGCATATGGGCGATCATCGCCTCCGCCGCCGGGCTCGCCACCCCCATGTAGTTGCGGGTGCCGGGCTCGGTGACGCCGGCGCTGCCCCAGTAGAGCATCTGCTCGTTGCCGGGCGAGAGCGACATGTTCCAGGTGTTGATCATCATGTCGTAGTCGTAGTCGTTGCGGCGCTCGTTGTACTGGGCCTGGTCGACCAACTGGACGCCGACCTGGATGCCGAGCTGGCGCAGCGCATCCACGAAGACATTGGTCACCGCCTCGTCCTGTCCGTTCATCAGCAGGATGTCGAAGGCGAAGGGCGCGCCGGAGGCGTCGCGCAGCACGCCCTCCTGCACCGTCCAGCCGGCCTCGGCCAGCAGCTGCGCCGCCCGGCGCATGTTGGAGCGGTTGCGCGGCGAGCCGTCGGAGGCGGGAAGCGCATAGGCCTCGAGCGCATCGGGCAGCAGGCTGTCCGCGAAGGGCTCGAGCAGCGCGCGCACCCGCCCCTCCGCCGGCCCCTCGCCCATCGCCAGTTCCGAATTGGCGAAATAGCTCGTCCGGCGCGGGAAGGCGCCGCCGTTCAGCGTCCGGTTGACGAATTCGAAGTTGAAGGCATGGAGCAGCGCGTCGCGCACCCGCCAGTCCTCGAAGACCGGACGGCGCAGGTTGAAGACGAATCCCTCCATCCCCGAGGGCCGTCCATGCGGGATCTCGGCCTTGACGACCGCACCCGAGGTCACCGCCGGGAAGCCGAACTCGCTCGCCCAGCGCGCCGGGCTCGATTCGCGGTAGACCGAGAGCGCGCCGGCCGTGAAGGCCTGGAAGAGCACCCCGGAATCGACGAAATAATCGTAGCGGATGGTGTCGAAGTTGTTCAGCCCGCGGTTGATCGGCAGGTCGCGGCCCCAATACTCCGGATTCCGCTCGAAGCGGATGTAGCGGCCGGGCTCGAAGGCGCCGATCCTATAGGGGCCGGAGCCGGTGGGCACGCGCAGGCTGCTCTGCGCGAAATCCACGCCCTCCCAATCGGCCTTCTTGAGAATCGGGCGCAGGCCGATGATCAGCGGCAATTCGCTGTCGGGCTCGCTGAAGTCCAGCCGGAAGGACCGCTCGCCGGTCTGCTCGATGCTGCGGACCTTTTCCCAGGCGTTGCGGTATCTTGGCTGACCTTCTTCGGCCAGTGTCTCCATGGACCAGATCACGTCCTCGACCGTCACCGGGCTGCCGTCGGAGAATTTCGCCTCCGGCCGCAGGGTGAAGGCCACCCATTCCCGCTCCGGACCCGTCTCGATCGATTCGGCGAGCAGCCCGTAGAGCGAGAAGGGCTCGTCCCAGTTTCGCGCCATCAGCGTCTCGAAAACATGGGACTGGATGCCCCAGGGCGCCCGGCCCTTCAGAATATAGGGATTAAGCGAGTCAAATCCGCCGGTCTCGCCGAAAACGATCGTCCCGCCCTTCGGCGCATCGGGATTCGCGTAAGGCAGCGACACAAAATCCGGTGGAAGCGACGGATCGCCATACATAGCTATGCCGTGAGACGGCTCCGCCGCGGCGAGGGTCGTCCCCAGCACCAGCGCCAGAAACCCCGCCACGACCCGCCCGATCATGCGTGTCATTTGCGTCACATCCCAGAGGTTGATTGGCTTTCGGGCACTCTAGCGGCCCCGCACCGCCCCCGCACCACCAATTTTTGTCTTGGCGATAGACCATTGATTTCGTATAAGGGTTCCACTGCTCGATAGGTTTCTTGCCTGTATGAAACCTGCCTCAACGACTTGACGCCCTCCTCGGAGGGCGTCTTTTTTTGGGCATCCGGACCCTCCCCGATCGACCGGGCACCGCCCTGCGGCGGGCATTCCTATTCGCACGCGCAACATATAGACTCCGGCTCGTGAAAAGCATTTGAGAGGAGCGTCGGACCCATGACTCTGGCAGGCAAGACGGCCGTCATCACCGGCTCGAACTCGGGGATCGGACTCGGCATCGCCGAGGAACTGGCCCGGCTTGGCAGCGACGTCGTGCTGAACTCGTTCACCGACAATCCGGAGGATCACGCGCTCGCGGAGCGAATCGCCGCCGAGCACAAGGTGCGCGCGGTCTATGTCGCGGCGGACATGTCGAACGGCGAGGCCTGCCGCAGCCTCGTGGCCAAGGCCAGGGAGGCGATGGGATCGCTCGACATCCTCGTGAACAACGCCGGGATCCAGTTTGTCGCCGGGATCGACGAATTCCCGGTCGAGAAATGGAACGCCATCATCGCGATCAACCTCAGCTCGGCCTTCCACACCACGGCGGCGGCGCTGCCGCTGATGCGGGCCCAGGGCTGGGGCCGGATCGTCAACATCGCCTCCGCGCACGGGCTCACCGCCTCGCCGTTCAAATCGGCCTATGTCGCGGCCAAGCACGGGCTCGTGGGGCTCACCAAGGTCGCGGCACTGGAGACTGCCGAAGAGCCGATCACCGCGAATGCGATCTGCCCGGGATACGTGCTGACGCCGCTGGTCGAGGCGCAGATCCCCGACACGATGAAGAAATACGGCATGGATCGCGAGACGGTGATCCGCGAGGTGCTCCTGGAGCGCCAGCCCTCCAAGCAATTCGCCACCACCGCCCAGATCGGCGGCTGCGTCGCCTTCCTCTGCTCCGCCGCCGCCGAGCAGATCACCGGCACGACGCTCTCCGTCGACGGCGGCTGGACCGCGCTTTGACCCGGCGCGTCGTCAATCTCGCGCTCCAGGGCGGCGGCGCCCATGGCGCCTTCACCTGGGGCGCGCTCGACCGGCTGCTCGAGGACGAGGACATCGAGATCGAGGGGATCAGCGCCACCTCGGCCGGCGCCATGAACGCCGCCGCGCTGAAGCACGGCTGGATGACCGGCGGCAATGCCGGGGCGCGGGACGCGCTCGCGCGCTTCTGGCTGCGGATCGCGGGCCTCGACGGCTTCATGTCCGACGCCATCATGGACTGGCTGCGCGCCGTCTCGCCCTCGCCTTCGCTCATCGCCAGGGCGCTCGAGCTCAGCCCCGCCGCCCTCGCCTCGGAAGCGATCACCCGGGTGCTCTCGCCCTACCAGTTCAATCCCGTGAACTACCACCCGCTGCGCAGCATCGTCGACGACCTGCTCGATTACGAGAACGTCTGCGCGACCGGCGGGCCGAAGCTCTTCGTGACCGCGACCAACGTGCGCAACGGCAAGCCGCGGGTGTTCCAGGGCAAGGAGATCACCACCGACGCGATCCTCGCCTCCGCCTGCCTGCCGACGCTCTACCAGGCCATCGAGATCGACGATCACCGCACCGGGCGGCGCGAGGCCTATTGGGACGGCGGCTACATGGGCAACCCCGCGCTCTATCCGCTGTTCTATCGCACGAAATGCCCCGACATCGTCATCGTGCACATCAACCCGATCCATCGGGAGGAATTGCCGCGAAGCTCCCAGGAGATCCTGAACCGCATCAACGAGATCAGCTTCAACGCTTCGCTGCTGCGCGAATTGCGCAACATCGATTTCGTCAACCGGCTGATCGAACGCGGGATCATCGCCGAGGGCGCGATGAAGCGCAACCACGTCCATTCCGTGAGCGACGACGCGCTGATGACCCAGCTCGGCATCGCCTCGAAGATGACGCCGAACCGGGCGCTGCTGCTGCAGCTCAAGGACGCCGGACGCGCGGCCATGGACGGGTTTCTCGCCCGCAACCTGCGGCACATCGGCCGGCGATCCTCGGTGGACCTCCGGGGCATGTTCACCTCCGAAGGCGCGACCGTCTGATACGACATAAGGCTAGATCGATCGGCCAGGGGATATTCCGAACCGGCACCAGCGAGGCACTGCCTCGCGCCGGTTCGTCGGCCGCAGCGCGCGAGCGCGAAGGTCGAGGGGGGTCGTGCTGCACCGTCGCCGGGCAATCCGCGCGCGCATGCCTGGCGGGCGCGCTCGTCGCGCCTGCCGGGGGCAGGCAGGCGCGCACGGATTTGTCACCTGCCAAATCCGCGAAGAGAAAGCAGCGCCGCCACGGGCGCCGGGCGCCGGTCCGAAGCGATCACCCGGAGAAGTCTGATACCAGCGGCCTCGCCGTCAATTCCCGTTGCACCCGGGGCGACGGCGCCGGCTCGGATCTCAGGGGCAAGACCCGGCCCTCGAGGCACTGCCCGCCGGCGGCCAAAAGTTAACGCCGGAAATACACCTTATATTTTAGACAGTTACGACCCGTGCGCGCGCGCACGCTCTCCGGGACACCCTCCGGCCGGCGATTCCCTCCGATCGGTCGGTCCCTAGCCTTCCGCCGCTGCGACCTGCTGCTTGACCCGGATGAAGCTGTCGGGCGTCACGGAGATCGAATCGATCCCGGCGCCGGCGAGGAGCCTGGCGAAGCTCGGATCGTTGCTCGGCGCCTGGCCGCAGAAGCCGATCTTGGCCCCGGCGGCATGGGCGCGCTCGATCACCGTCTCGATCATCCAGCGCACCGCCGGGTCGCGCTCGTCGAAGACCGCGGCCAGCGATTCGGAATCCCGGTCGACGCCGAGCGTGAGCTGGGTGAGGTCGTTGGAGCCGATCGAGAAGCCGTCGAAGCGCTTGGCGAATTCCGCCGCCAGGATGACGTTCGACGGTATCTCGCACATCACATAGACCTGCAGGCCGTTCCTGCCGCGTTCGAGCCCGTTCCGGGCCATCACCTCCAGCACCCGGTCCGCCTCGGTCGTGGTCCGGCAGAAGGGGATCATCATCACCACGTTGTCAAAGCCCATCACCTCGCGCAGCCGCTTGATCGCCCGGCATTCCAGCGCGAAGCCCTCGCGGTAGCGCTCGGAATAATAGCGCGAGGCCCCGCGGAAGCCGATCATCGGGTTCTCTTCCTCGGGCTCGAACTGCCGCCCGCCCAGGAGCTCGGCGTATTCGTTGGTCTTGAAGTCGCTCATCCGGATGATCACCGGCTTGGGATAGACCACCGCCGCGATCCGCGAGAGCCCGCGCGCCAGTTCCTCGACGAAATACTCGGTCTTGTCGGGATAGGAGCGGGTCAGCTCGGCGATCTCGGCCTTGGCGCCCCCGTCCTCGAGCTCGTCGAAGCGCACGAGCGCCATGGGATGCACCTTGACCGCGTTGTTGACGACGAATTCCATGCGCGCGAGGCCGACGCCCTCGGAGGGCAGCCGCCACCAGCGGAACGCCGCCGCCGGATTGGCGAGGTTGAGCATGATCTTGGTGCGGGTCCTGGGGATGGTGTCGAGACGCAGGTCCTCGACCACGTAATCCGAGATGCCCTCGTAGATCGCGCCCTCGTCGCCGCCGGCGCAGGAGACCGTGACCTCCTGCTCGTCATGCAGCACATGGGTCGCCGTGCCGGTGCCGACGATCGCCGGCACGCCGAGCTCGCGGCTGACGATCGCGGCATGGCTGGTCCGGCCGCCGTGGTCGGTGATGATGGCGGCGGCGCGCTTCATGATCGGCACCCAGTCGGGATCCGTGGTGCCGGTCACGAGGATCGATCCGTCGACGAAGCGGCCGATGTCCCGGGCGTGCTCGATCAGGCAGACGCGCCCCGCCACCACGGCCTCGCCGACGCTGAGGCCGGTGAGCAGCTCGCGGCCGTGGGACTTGACGGTATAGGATTTGAGCGCCCCGGCCTCGGCGCGGGACTGCACGGTTTCCGGCCGCGCCTGGACGATGAAGAGCTCGCCCGTGTCGCCGTCGCGCGCCCATTCCATGTCCATCGGCTGGCCGTAATGCTTCTCGATGGTGCAGGCCTGGCGCGCCAGCTCGATGATCTCCTCGTCGCTCAGGACGAAGGCCGCGCGCTCCGCCTTGGAGGTCGGCACGTTCCGCGTGTCGCTGGCCTCGCCGCCATAGATCATCTTGCGCTCCTTGGCGCCGAGCTTCTTCTCGATGACCGGCGAGAGGCCCGGGGTGTCGAGGAGGGGCTTGAAGACCTCGTATTCGTCCGGCGTGACCGCGCCCTGGACCACGTTCTCGCCGAGCCCCCAGGCAGCGTTGATCAGCACCACCTTGTCGAAGCCCGATTCGGTATCGATGGAGAACATCACGCCCGCGCCGCCGGTATCGGAGCGCACCATCTGCTGCACCCCGACCGAGAGCGCCACCTGGCTGTGGTCGAAGCCCTTGACGCTCCGGTAGGTGATGGCGCGATCGGTGAAGAGCGAGGCATAGCAGCGGCGGCAGGCATCGAGCAGCGAGGCCTCGCCGCGGACGTTGAGGAAGGTCTCCTGCTGGCCGGCGAAACTGGCGTCGGGCAGATCCTCGGCCGTCGCGCTGGACCGGACGGCAACGGAGACGTCGGTCTTGCCGGCGCGCTCCGACAGCGCGCGGTAGTTGGCCAGGATCGCATCGCGGATCTCCTCGGGCCAGTCGCCGGCGGCGATGGCCTTGCGGACCGACTGGCCGGCTTCCTGGAGCGTCACCTTCCCGGCCTTCAGCCGCGCCATCGTCTCGGCGATCGTCTCGTTGAGGCCGTTCGCGTCGAGATAGGAGCGGAAGGCATCCGCGGTCGTGGCGAAACCGGGGGGCACGCGGATGCCCTGCTCGCCGAGGGTGCGCACCATCTCGCCGAGCGACGAGTTCTTGCCGCCGACCAATCCGACGTCCCCGCGGGACAGATCCTCGAACCAGACGACGCTCCGCAGCTTGTCCATCATCCCTGCCCTTCGCTTCCTAGCATGTCGGCCTCTTTGACAAAAAAAGCCGCCATCGCCATGATCTCCGTCAATATGGCCCGACCTGCGATCCGATAGCTTCGCTGCAATCGGCCACACCGGGGCCGGGCAGAGCATGCTTCGGTCCATGTCCTAGGAATCGAGAGGATCACCCATGTCCGGCAAGGAGATACAGGCGCTCGTGGATCGAATCGAGGCCGCGAGCCATGCGGATCTGCCGCTCGGACTCGCGGTCCTCGAGGGGCTGGCCGCGAGCGGCCATGCCGCGGGAGCCACCGCGGGCGTGATCGATTCGGCCGATGCCGCCCTGCGGCTCGTGGCCAGCGAACTGCCGGGATGGTCGGTGTCGCTCTCCGGTGCCCTGCGGCTGCCGGACAGTCAATGGACCTGCACCTTGCGCGAATCGGGAGCACGCGACGACGACGAGGTCATCGGCGTCGCACGCGCGCCCACGGCCGCACTGGCGCTCATCGGCGCCCTGCTCAGGGTCTTCGCGATTCGCCAGAAAGGCTATCGGTAGGACCCGGTTCCGAAGCGGCAGCGGCACTGCCCTGCGCCCCGTCGATCGCATCCGCGGCCCGCATCCCGGATCGGGGCGCCGGAGGTCCCGCGCACCCGGATCACGAGGGGTGCGCCGCGAGCGCCTTGCCGAGCCGCGGCAACCCGGCGCGCTTGAGAAGGCCGCGCAGGGCCTGCGCCCGACCGGAGACGGATTCCGCGCGCGTCAGAACATCGGACGCCACCGCGGCCATGTCGAATCCTTCGTGGTGCAGCTCGGTCAGGAAGCTGTCCGGCTCGCGCAGGAGCAGGCCGTGCCTCGCGAGGGTCCGGGGCGGGAAATCCCTGCGATTGAGGGTCATCAGCACGTCCGCCCCCGCCGCGATCGCCGCCGCCAGCACATGCCGGTCGTCCGGGTCGGGCAGGGAGAGCCTCCGCATCAGGTCCTCGTCCAATGCCACTTCGGATTCGGGCCAGGCCGCGCGCATCGCCGCGATCTCGGCGCGGGCGACCGCCTCGGCGCCGGCAGGAAGGCGACGGGTCGCGCGCGCCCATTCCTCGAGGATCCGGTCCGACCAGAGCGGCAGGAAGGCCCCGGTCCGCGCGGCGCCCAGCAGCATCTCGCGCAGGACGCTGGGAAAGAGCACGCAGGCATCGAGCAGGACCCTCACGGACCCAGCCGGAAGAACAAAGCCTTGAGATAGCAGCTCTCGGCCAGTGCGGGATGCACCGGATGGTCCGGCCCCGCCTCGCCGGTGTGCAGGATCTGCGCCGAGCGCCCTGCCCTGCCGATGCCGCGCAGGCAGGCCGACCGGAACGTCGCGAGATCGGCGGCGTGGCTGCAGGAGCAGAGCACCAGGAATCCGTCCGGCTCGACGAGGGCCGAGGCCATCCGCGCGAGCCGCTCATAGGCGCGAAGCCCGGCTTCGAGAGCGGATTTCGACGGCGCGAAGGCCGGGGGATCGCAGATCACCAGCCCGAACCGTTCGCCCTCCACCGCCATAGCCTCGATTGCAGCGAAGGCGTCCGACTTCCGCGTCTCGAAACGATCCGCAACGCCGCTCCGCTCCGCACCGCCGCGGGCGAGCTCGAGCGCGGGCGCGGATCCGTCGACGGCGACCGCCGAAGCCGCACCCGCCACCAGCGCCGCCAGGGAGAAGCCCCCCACATGGGAGAACACGTCGAGCACGCGGCGCCCGCCGGCGAGCCGGGCGGCGAAGGCGTGGTTCGGCCGCTGGTCGAAATAGAGGCCGGTCTTCTGGCCCTGCGCGAGATCGGCGAGATAGATGGCCCCGTTCATCGGCACCTCCACCGGACCGTTGAGGCTGCCGCGGATCAGCGCGGAATCCTCGTCGAGCCCTTCAGGCCCGCGTGCCCGGCCGCTGCCGTTCTTGAAGACCTCCGTGACCCCGGTCACGGCCACGAGCGCCGTCACCAGATCCTCGAGATGCGCCTCCGCCCAGGCGGCATTGGGCTGCACCGCCGCGGCAGACCCGAACCGGTCCACCACCACCCCGGGCAGCCCGTCGGCCTCGGCATGGACGAGCCGGTAATAGGGCACCGGAAAGAGCGCCTCGCGCAGGGCCAGGGCCCGGCGGAGTCGCGCGGCGAACCACTCCGGGCCGATCGCGGCCCCGGGATCGCGGTCGAGGATCCGCAGGGCGATCTTCGACGCGGCGTTGAAGGCGGCGAGCGCGATCGGGCTGCGCCCGGCATCCTGCACTTCCACGATGGAGCCCGCGGGGATCGCGCGGCTGCGCCGGTCGAGCACGATCTGATCGGCGTAGACCCAGGGTACGCCGCGGCGCAGGGCCCTTGGATCGACATTCGGCCGGAGCCGGACGACCGGGCGGGAGGGATCTTCGGTCGTCGTCACGTCACCTGACTCCACGCGGCCGGAGATGGCGCAGGTAGCGGCTTTCGAGGCCTCGAAACGCCAGGACCAGCAGGAAGGTTATCGCCATGTAGAGGATCGCGGCCGCGAGGAAACCCTCGTAGGCGAGGTAATATCGGGCATTGAGCGTGCGCCCGGCCCCGAGGATGTCCTGGAGCGTGATGACGCTCGCGACCACCGAGCCCTGCAGCATGAAGACCGCCTCGTTGCCGTATTGCGGAAGCGAGCGGCGGAGTGCCGAGGGCATCAGCACCAGCCAGTCGACCTGACGGCGCGAAAGGCCCAGCGCCCATGCGGCCTCGAGCTCGCCCTTGCCGGTGGTCACGATCGCGCCGCGGATGATCTCGGTCCCATAGGCCCCCGAATTGAGCGAGAAGGCGATCAAGGCGCACCACCAGGGGTCGCGCAGGAAGGTCCAGGCCCAGCTGTCGCGGATCCATTCGAACTGCGCCAGGCCGAAATAGATCAGGAAGGTCTGCACCAGCAAGGGTGTGCCGCGGAAGAGATAGACATAGCCGTTGATCAGGGGCGAGACGACCGGCACCCTGCGCGCCCGCGAGAGACCGGCGGGCAGCGCGATCGAGAATCCGATCGCCAGAGCGAGGAAGGTCAGCTGCAGCGTCATCCAGACCCCGGCGGCGAAGAGCTGCCAGTTCAGGACCACCAGATCAGCGCGCATCGGCGAACCCCGCCGAGGCGCGCCGTTCGAGGAGCCCGAGCAGGACCTGCGAGACCCAGGTGACCAGCAGATAGGCGAGGAGCACCGCGGAGAAGAAGACGAAGGGTTCGCGCGTGGACTTGCCGGCGTCGCTGGCGAGCCCGACCAGGTCCTGGAGCCCGATCACCGAAACGATCGCGGTCGCCTTGACCAGCACCTGCCAGACATTGCCGTATCCGGGCAGGGCGAAGCGGATCAGTTGCGGGATCACCACCTTGCGTTGCAGCGGCAGCCCGCGCAGGCCGAGGGCCATCGCGGCTTCGGTCTGGCCGCGCGGGATCGTGAGATAGGCGCCGCGAAAGGTCTCGGTGAGATAGGCGCCGTAGATAATCCCGATGGTGAAGACCCCGGCGACGAAGGGCGTGACGGCGACCTGACCGAGGCCGAGCGCGCCGGTGATGTCGTTGACCAGCCTCTGGCCGCCGAAATAGACGAGAAAGAGCCAGACCAGATCGGGGGCACCGCGCACCAGGGTGGTATAGGCGAGGGCGAGGGCGCGGAGGATCGGGCCGCCGCCGAGCTTGCCGGCGGCCCCGAGGCCGCCGAGCAGGGTGGCGAGCGCGAGCGACAGCAGGGCCAGCGAGAGGGTGACGACGGCACCGCCCGCGAGGAGCGGCGCGTATCGGATCAGGCTCTCCATCGCGCCCCGGTGCCGGTCCGCCGCTCGGGCCTAGTCTTCGCTGCCGTAGATGTCGAAGTCGAAATACTGCGACTCGATCTCCTGATAGGTGCCGTTGGCGCGGATGGCGTCGATCGCCGCGGAGAGCCTGTCGCGCAGGCCGGTATCCTCCTTGCGGATGCCGATGCCGTTCCCGGCGCCGTGGATCTCGGGCTCGTAGAAATCGCCGTCGAGCGCGACGAAGCCGGCTCCTGGCTCGGTCTGGAGGAAGCCCAGGCTGAGTGCGACGCTGTCGGCCATCATCGCGTCGATGCGACCCGCGACCAGGTCGAGGTTCGCTTCGTCCTGGCTGGCGTAGAGCCGGATCTCGGAGGCGCCGTAGTACTTGTCGAGATAGGCGTTGTGGGTGGTGCCGCGCTGCACGCCGATCACCTTGCCGGCCATGCCTTCGGGCGTCGCGACCAGGCCGGAATCCGCGGCCGCGATCATCATCGGCGGCGTCTGGTAGTATTTCTTGGTGAAGTCGATGACCGCCATGCGCTCGGCCGTGATCGCCATCGAGGCGACGATGGCGTCGCATTTCCTCTCCAGGAGCGCGGGAATGATCCCGTCCCAGTCGACCTTGACCAGGGCGCATTCCTCGTCGATCTCGGCGCAGAGGGCATTGGCGATATCGACGTCGAAGCCGACGATGCTGCCGTCCACGGCGGTCTCGGAGAACGGCGGATAGGCGCCCTCGACGCAGATGTTCAGCGCCAGCGCGGGCCCGGATATCGCCAGCGCCACGGCGGCGATGGCGGCTTGCAATGTCCGTGTCATGATGCTCCCCCGGCTGTGTGCTCGCGCTACCGAGCCTCATCCAGGCCGCCCGGCAGGTCAAGGGCGGCCGGTGGCCGTTCCGGGCGGAGAATCCGCTGTCCCCATGGGGACAGACTTTAATGCTTTGATTTATAACACAAAAAGTGTTAACGATCGAATCCGCCGCGGTTCCGGCCCTGCGGCCGGCACCCGTTCACAGGACGACGAACCAGGCGAAGAGCGTGCCGATCACCGGCAGGGCGAGCGGCGCGACGCGGGCCACCAGCAGCTCGTCATCGGCCTCGAGGCAGTTCATGTCGAGCCCGAGCAGCCGCTGGCGCCGGCGGACGAGCCCCTCGAAGACGCGCGCGATCAGCGGCCCGGTGGTGGTCAGCACCGCGAGCACCGCGAGATGCACCGACGTCATGTCCGCCGCGAGGCAATAGAACATCAGCAGCGCCAATAGGAGAATCAGGCCGATCAGGCCCGCGACGAGCATGAGCTGCAATTCGCGTCGGATATGCATGCCGTCCTCCCTGCGCCGGCGGCCGTCCCGCGGGGCGATTCGCGGCCAGGAGGGCAAGCGTTACAGGCGCGGCCACGGATGCCGGCCCGCGCGGGCGAGGGCGGTCAGACGGCGCGCAGCGCCGCCGGCAGGTCGCCGTAGCCGGTGAAGCGGCGCTCGTAGGCGAGGCCGAGGCGGTCGGCGGCGTCCTCGGCCAGCCGGTCGAGCGCGGGATCCTCGGTCTGGGCGAGATAGACCAGCCGCTCGTAATTGCCGAAGACCATGTCGCGCAGCTCGGGATGCCGGTCGAGGCCCATGGGCTTCCAGACGAAGGCGTCGAACTGGCGCACGAGGAAATCGGTGAGGTAGAAGGCGGTCATTTCCGCGTCGCCGCGCGCGGCGAAGGTCTCGTTGCCGTCGAAGAAGCTGTAGCAATGGGGGCCGGCGATCATCTCCACGCCGAGGGCGTCGCAGCGCGCCTGAAGCATTCCGCCGGTGCCGCAATCGGCATAGGCCACGAAGATCGCCCGGTAGCGCGGCCGTGCCTCGACCACGGCGGCCTCGACCGCATCGGGGATCCGGTCCGGCCAGAGGTGCAGCTTGGCCGGAAGGCATTGCAGGTCCATGTGGTGCCAGCCGTTCAGGCGCTTGAGCGCGAGGATCTCGCGGGCGAGCGCGCCGCAGGCCAGGATCAGCACCCGGCCCTGCGGCCGTTCCGGCGCGTCGATGCCCGTTTCGGTCAGGCTGCGGTCGTCGAGGTCCATGGATCCCATCTAGGCGCTCCCGCCCCGCTCGGCCAGATGCCCCGACGGGTTTCCGGTCGCGGGGCGGGCGCGCCGGGGCGCGCGCCCACTCACACCGAGGCGCGGCGCATCTGGTTGTGCTTGCGGGCGATGAAGTCCTTGGCGGTCTCGACCGCCACCGCCGCGTCGCGGCAATAGGCGTCGGCACCGATCGCCCGGCCGAACTCCTCGTTGAGCGGCGCGCCGCCCACCAGGATGATGTAATCGTCGCGGGCGCCCTTTTCCTTCAGCGTGTCGATGACGACCTTCATGTAGGGCATGGTGGTGGTCAGAAGTGCGGACATGCCGAGGATGTCGGCCTCCTCGCGTTCCAGCGCCTCGAGGTATTTCTCGACCGGATTGTTGATGCCGAGATCCACCACCTCGAAGCCCGCGCCCTCCATCATCATCGAGACGAGGTTCTTGCCGATGTCGTGGATGTCGCCCTTCACCGTGCCGATGACCATCTTGCCCAGGCGCGGCGCGCCGGTCTCGATCAGCAGCGGCTTCAGGATGCCCATGCCGGCCTTCATGGCGTTGGCGGCGAGCAGCACCTCGGGCACGAAGAGGATGCCGTCGCGGAAATCGATGCCGACGATGCGCATGCCCTCGACCAGCGCCTTGGTCAGGATGTCGTAGGGCGTCCAGCCGCGTTCGAGCAGGATGTTGACCGCCTCGACGATCTCGTCCTTCAGCCCGTCGTAGAGGTCGTCATGGATCTGCGGGACCAGTTCGTCATCCGGCAGCTCGCTCAGAATCAGCTCTTCGTCCCCAGACATTGCACGCTCCTTCTCGCTCACTGGCGCCCAGCCATAGAAGCGCGATTCCGGTCCCTACGTCAAATTCGAATAGTGGTTGCGAACGAAAGCGACCCGCTGCCGACATCCACCGACGCGGCCGTTCGAGGGGCGCGTCGGCCTTGCGGATGTTCCCTCTATGTTCTAGGATCGGGACCATGTCCCAGCCGCCTCCCATTCCGCCGGGCGGCCCGCGCAGGAGGGCGCGGGGTGCTGCGAGCAACGCCGCCGGCCGGTTCGAGCCCTATGCGCGCGAAGCGGTGGACGACGGCTGGGGGGCGGAGGCGGATCCGCCGCCGCTGCGCACCGAGATCGCCTTCGAGGCGCCGCGCAGCGTCATCACCCGGAACCGCTCGCCGGACGTGGGATTCGACCGCTCGATCAATCCCTATCGCGGCTGCGAGCACGGCTGCGTCTATTGCTTCGCCCGGCCGACCCACGCCTTCCTCGGCCTCTCGCCGGGGCTCGATTTCGAGACGCGGATCACCGCGAAGCCCAGCGCGCCGGAGCTTCTGGCGGCGGAGCTGGCGCGGCCGTCCTACCGCCCGGCGCCGATCGCGATCGGCACCAATACCGACCCCTACCAGCCGGCCGAGCGCGACCTCGGCATCATGCGGCGCATCCTCGAGGTGCTGCGGGATTTCGGCCATCCGGTGACGGTGGTCACCAAGGGCGCGCTGATCGAGCGGGATGTCGACATCCTCGGCGCCATGGCGGCGGCGGGGCTGGCACGGGTCGGGGTCTCGCTCACCACCCTCGACCGGGATCTCGCGCGCAGCCTCGAGCCGCGGGCGGCGGCCCCGGAGCGGCGGCTGGCGGTGATCCGGCGCCTCGCGGCGGCCGGGGTGCCGGTCCGGGCGATGATCGCGCCGGTGATCCCGGGGCTGACCGATCACGAGATCGAGGCCCTGCTCGCCGCGGCCCGGGAGGCGGGCGCCGCTGCGGCGAGCTACATCCTCCTGCGCCTGCCGCTCGAGGTCGGGCCGCTCTTTCGCGAATGGCTGGAGGCGGCGCGACCCCTTCGTGCGGCTGCAGTCATGGCGCGGGTGCGCGAGACCCGGGGCGGGCGCGACTACGATCCCGCCTGGCACCGGCGCATGTCGGGGACCGGCCTCCATGCCGGGCTGATCGCCCGGCGGTTCGAGGTCGCTTCGCGCCGGCTGGGGCTCGACCGCGAGCTGCCGGCGCTGCGCTGCGACCGCTTCGCCGTGCCCGGGGGCGCGGCGCGGCAGCTGGAGCTCTTCTGAGGCCTGCGCTCAGCCGCGCCGCCGGCGGCGTTCGCGGCCGCCGCCGCTGCCCTCGGGCTCCATGCCGTCGCTGCCGGAGGAGAATTCGCCGAGCCGCGCGCTGATGGTGGCGAGATCGGGCGCCGGGCCCGGCTCCGTGGTCTCGAGCGCGCGGCGCATGGCGGCGAGATGGGCGGGCGTGGTGCCGCAGCAGCCGCCGATGATCTTCGCGCCGCAGTCGCGGGCGAGCAGCGCGTAATCGGCCATGAGCTCGGGCGTGCCGTCGTAGTGGATGTGGCCGTCGACGAACTTGGGGATGCCGGCATTGCCCTTGGCGACGATCGGCAGGGCGGGCCGTGCCGCGGCCATGCCGAGCACGGTGCGCAGGAGGTCCGAGGCGCCGACGCCGCAATTCGCGCCGAAGGCCAGCGGCTGATGCGCGAGCCCGGCGACGAGGCGGACCATGTCGCCCGAGGTGACGCCCATCATCGTGCGCCCGGCGGTGTCGAAGCTCATGGTCCCGACCCAGGGCGCGCCGGTGCGCGCGATGCCGCGCGCCGCCGCCTCGAATTCGTCGGGGGCCGAGATCGTCTCGACCCAGAGCACGTCCGCGCCGCCCTCGAGCAGGCCGCGCGCCTGTTCCTCGAACATCTCCGCCGCCGCCTCCACGGTCAGCGGGCCGAGCGGCGCCATGATCTCGCCGGTCGGCCCCATGGAGCCCGCGACCACCACCGGCCGCCCGGCGGCATCGGCGGCCTCGCGGCCGATGGCGGCGGCGATCCGGTTCAGCTCCCGCACCTGCCCGTCGGCATCGTGCAGCCTGAGCCGGCTGGCGTTGCCGCCGAAGCTGTTGGTCAGGAACAGGTCGCTGCCGGCCCCGATCGAGCCGTCATAGAGCGCGCGCACCTTCTCCGGCGCGGCGAGGTTCCACAATTCCGGCGCCTCGCCGGATTCGAGCCCCATGTTGAAGAGGTTGGTGCCGGTGGCGCCGTCCGCCAGCAGCCAGTCGCGCCCCGAAAGCAGGGCCTGCAATGTCGTGGTCATGTCCCTCGCCGTCTCCAAGATCTCAAGCCTGCGCCAGCGCGCCCTGGGCGATGGCGCGCATCCGTCCCACCATGGCCCGCAGCCCGTTCGACCGCTGCGAGGAGAGATGCTGGTCGAGCCCGAGCCGGCCGAGCTCGCCCGGCGCGTCCACGGCCAGCACCTGCCCGGGATCGAGCCCGGCATAGAGCGCGTGCAGCACCGCGATCAGGCCGCGCACGATCATCGCGTCCGAATCGCCGCGGAAGTCGAAGCGGGCCGCGCGGCCGGCGCCATCGAGCCGCGGCACGATCCAGACCTGGCTGGCGCAGCCCTCGACCTTGGTCGCCGGGGTCTTCAGCGCGTCGTCGAGCGCCGGCATCGCCTTTCCGAGGTCGATGACATAGCGGTACCGGTCCTCCCAATCCTCCAGGAAGGCGAAATCCTCGACGATCTCCTCGAAGCGTTCGGTAGCCACGCGGCATGCCCTGAGCTGCGGTTGGGCTGCGATGTAAGCTCTTGGAAGGGCCACGTCCAGATCCCGGCTGCGGCGGCCCGGAGTTTGGCCTTTCCAAGCCCCGCGCGAGCGTCTATGCCCCGGGACCGGAATTGCGGCGCGGACGAATGCGACACGGACCCCTGATCCTCGGCTGTCTTCTCGGCCTCGCCGGGTGTTCCTACGAGATCCCGGATTTTCTGGGGCGGGAGGGCGCCGGCACCGGGTCCTATCAGCTGCGCCCCGATCCGCCGCCCGAGCCGGTGGCGATCCCGCTGCGGGACGCGGCGGTCGATCAGGGGCTCTACGGCCTGATCCTGCGGGTCTATGGCGTCGCGCCGACGCAAGGCTATTACGCCGGCGACCTGCTGGCGGAGAACGGCGGCGAGCCGGATGCCGCAGGCGTGCTGGCCTATCAGCTGGTGGCAATTCCGCCGGATGTCGTGGAGGCGGTCGGCCCGACGCGGACGCGCGAGATCGAGGCGGCGCTCTTCATTCCCGCGCTTGCGCTGAAGACGGTCAAGGCCGTCCGGATCACCGGCGCGGACCAGGTCAGGACGCTTCGCCTGCCCTGAGCCGCGGCGGCTCGGCCGGCGCCAGTTCCACCACCCGGACGCTCGACCCGTCGGCGGAAAGCGCGATCTCGCCGCGCTTGAGCCGCAGCGCGTCCCGCCCGAAGAGCTCGAACCGCCAGCCCGCCATCGCCGGCACCTCCGGCGCCTCCTCGGAGGCGATGCGGTCGAGGTCGGCGCTGGAGGCGATCAGCCGCTGCGCCACGCCTTCGACCTCGGCGCGGGCCTTGAGCAGCACCCGCAGGAGCTCGCCCAGCGCCTCAGCCCCGGCGCGCCGCGCCGGCGGCTCCGGGGGGCGCGGCACGTCCTGGACCCGCACCGCCTCGGCGGCGGCGATGGCGGCGAGGATGCCCTCGGCGATCTCGCCGCGCCGCGCCTCGCGCAGGAGCAGGCGCGACTTGCCCAGATCCTCCGGGGTGCGGGGCCGGTTGGCGGCCAGCTCCAGCAGGGCGTCGTCCTTGAGGATGCGGTTGCGCGGCACGTCGCGGGCGATGGCGAGGGTCTCGCGCAGGCGCGCGAGCTCGCGCAGCGCCGCGATGAAGCGCGGCGCGTTCGAGCGCGTCTTGATCCGCATCCAGGCATCCGCGGGATCGCTGCGGTAGGTCGCGGGATCGGTCAGCACCGCCAGCTCCTCCTCGACCCAGGCGGCGCGCCCCGTCGCCTCCAGCCGCTTCGCCAGAACCTCGTAGATGCGGCGCAGATGCGTGACGTCGGCGAGCGCATAGGCCTTCTGGGCCTCGCTGAGCGGGCGGCGGCTCCAGTCGGTGAAGCGCGAGGACTTGTCGATGCCGGCGCGCGCGATCTGGCGCACCAGCGTCTCGTAGCCGACCTGGTCGCCGTAGCCGCAGACCATCGCCGCCACCTGGGTGTCGAAAAAGGGCTCGGGCAGCACGCCGGCGGCGGTCGCGAAGATCTCCAGATCCTGCCGGGCGGCATGGAAGACCTTGGTGACGGCGCGGTTGCGGAAGAGCGCGTAGAGCGGCTCGAGCGAGAGGCCCTCGGCCAGGGCGTCGATCAGGATCGCGTTCTCCTCGCCCTCGCCCGGGCGGGCGAGCTGCACGAGGCAGAGCTGGGCGTAGTAGGTCCGCTCGCGCAGGAACTCGGTGTCGACGGTGACATAGGGCGAATCGGCGCTCCCGGCGCAGAAACGGGCCAGCGCGTCGGTCGTGGTGACGAGCGTCACGCGCGACGCCCCTTCGGCGCGGGGGACGGGAAGACGAGCGGGATCGCAACCATTTCAAACCAGAGACTTATGACACGGAACTCCACGAACCGCCGGGAATGTCTGTCGCACAGCCCGGCGCGGGGGGCAAGGCATTTGGCGGCGGCCGGGCCTGGGCCCGGCCGGGCGCTCAGGTGATGCGGGTGAGCAGCGCGTCGACGCTCGCCTTGGCATCGCCGTAGAACATGCGGGTGTTTTCCTTGAAGAAGAGCGGGTTCTCGATGCCGGAATAGCCGGTTCCCTGGCCGCGCTTCATCACGAAGACCTGCTTGGCCTTCCAGACCTCGAGCACCGGCATGCCGGCGATCGGCGAGCCCGGATCCTCCTGGGCCGCGGGGTTCACGATGTCGTTCGAGCCGATGACGATGGCGACGTCCGTGGAGGGGAAGTCGGCGTTGATCTCGTCCATCTCGAGCACGATGTCATAGGGAACCTTGGCCTCGGCGAGCAGCACGTTCATGTGGCCCGGCAGGCGGCCGGCGACCGGATGGATCGCGAAGCGCACCTTCTTGCCCTTGGCGCGCAGCCGCTTGGTCAGCTCGGAGATCGACTGCTGCGCCTGGGCCACCGCCATGCCGTAGCCCGGAACGATGATGACGCTGTCGGCCTCGTCGAGCGCGGCGGCGACGCCGTCGGCGTCGATGGCGATCATCTCGCCCTCGATCGCGGCACTCGCCACGGCCGCACCGCCGAAGCCGCCGAGGATGACGGAGACGAAGTTGCGGTTCATCGCCCGGCACATGATGTAGCTCAGGATCGCACCCGAGGAGCCGACCAGCGCGCCGGTGACGATCAGGAGGTCGTTGCCGAGCGTGAAGCCGATCGCCGCCGCGGCCCAGCCCGAATAGGAGTTGAGCATGGAGATGACCACCGGCATGTCGGCGCCGCCGATCGCCATGATCAGGTGCCAGCCGATGCCGCCGGCGATGATCGCCACGAGCAGCATCGTCCAGATGCCCGCCCCGTAGAAATAGAGGATGCCGAGCAGGAGCGCGAGCGCGCCCGCGCCGAGGTTGATCTGGTGGCGCATCGGCAGGGTGAGCGGCTTGGCGTCGATCCGGCCCGCGAGCTTGCCATAGGCGACGATGGAGCCGGTGAAGGTCACCGCGCCGATGAAGATGCCGAGGAAGATCTCCACCCGCATGATCGCGAGCTCGGTCGGGGTCTTGTGGGCGAGCGTCGCGGCAAACCCGCGCAGCTGGTCGGCAGTTCCGGCCGCCACCGCCGCCGCCGCCCTGCCCGCCTCGACATCGGCGTTGAGCCCGATGAAGACGGCCGCGAGGCCGACGAGGCTGTGGAAGCCCGCGACGAGTTCCGGCATCTGGGTCATCTGCACCCGGCCGGCCACCCAGGCGCCCGCCACGCCGCCGATGGCGATCATCGGGATCGAGAGCCACCAGGCGCCGGATCCCGGCCCGAAGATGGTCGCGAGCACCGCGAGCGCCATGCCGATGATGCCGTACCAGATCGCGCGCTTGGCCTTCTCCTGGTTGGAGAGCCCGCCGAGCGCGAGGATGAAGAGGACCGCCGCCGCAAGATAGGCGGCCGTGACCAGACCGGTGTTCATGCGTCCCGTCCCCTCAGCTCTTCTGGAACATCGCGAGCATCCGCCGGGTCACGAGGAACCCGCCGAAGATGTTGACCGAGGCGATCAGGATCGACACGGCCGCGAGGAACATCACGATCCCGCTCGCCGATCCGACCTGGAGCAGCGCCCCGAGGATGATGATCGAGGAGATCGCGTTGGTGATCGCCATGAGCGGCGTGTGCAACGCGTGGGCCACGTTCCAGATCACGTGGAAGCCGACGAAGCAGGCGAGCGCGAAAACGATGAAATGCTGCATGAAGCTGACCGGGGCGACGCTGCCCACGAGCAGCGTCACCACGGCGCCCGCCGCGAGCAGGATCGTCTGGCGCCGTCCGGATTCGCGCAGTTCGGCGAGTTCGCGGGCGGCCTTCTCCTCGGCGGATTCGACCGCCGTCTTCTTCGGCGCGGCCTTGGCGATCGCCTGGACCTTCGGGGGCGGCGGCGGCCAGGTGATCTCGCCGCCGTGGGTCACGGTGGCGCCGCGGATGACGTCGTCCTCCATGTTCACGACCGGCACCCCGTTTTTCTCCGGGGTCAGGTCGTCGAGCATGTGGCGGATGTTGTTGCCGTAGAGCGTGGAGGCCTGGGTGGCCATGCGGCTCGGGAAATCGGTGTAGCCGACGATGGTGACGCCGTTCTCGCTCACCACCTTCTGGTCCGCGACGGTGAGCTCGCAATTGCCGCCGCGCTCGGCCGCGAGATCGACGATGACCGAGCCGGGCTTCATCGCCGCCACCATGTCCTTCGTCCAGAGCACCGGCGCGTCGCGGCCGGGGATCAGCGCGGTGGTGATGACGATGTCCATCTCGGGGGCGAGTTCGCGGAATTTCTCCAGCTGCTTCTCGCGGAATTCGGGCGAGGACGGCGCGGCGTAGCCGCCGGTCGCCGCCCCGTCCTGGCTGGCGTCCTCGAAGTCGAGGAAGACGAACTCCGCCCCCATCGATTCGATCTGCTCGGCCACCTCCGGGCGCACGTCGAAGGCGTAGGTGATCGCGCCGAGGGAGGTGGAGGTGCCGATGGCGGCGAGCCCGGCGACGCCCGCGCCGATCACCAGCACCTTGGCGGGCGGCACCTTGCCGGCGGCCGTGACCTGGCCGGTGAAGAAGCGACCGAAGTTGTTGCCCGCCTCGATCACCGCCCGGTAGCCGGCGATATTGGCCATGGACGAAAGCGCGTCCATCTTCTGGGCCCGGCTGATGCGCGGCACCATGTCCATGGCGAGGGACGTGACGCCCCTCGCCCTGAGGTTTTCCAGAAGCTCGCCGTTCTGCGCGGGATAGAGGAACGAGATCAGGATCTGGTCCTTGCGCGCATGCTCGACCTCGGAGGGCTCCGGCGGGCGCACCTTGGCGATGACATCGGCGCGCTCCCAGACCGCCGCCGCATCCGCCAGGACCTCGACCCCGGCGGCGCGATAGGCCTCGTCGGTGATGCCGGCGCCGGTTCCGGCGCCGGATTGCACCACGCAGGAATACCCGAGCTTGGCCAATGCGGCCGCGGATGCGGGCGTCAGGGCGACCCTCCGCTCGCCCTCGATGATTTCTGCTGGTGCGCCGAAGATCATGCCTTCTTCCTTTTCGGGGGAATGAGGTCGGTGATGGTGCCTTCGAACATCTCCGCCGCGAAGTTCACCGTCTCCGACAGGGTCGGATGCGGGTGGATGGTCTGGCCGATGTCGGTGGCGTCGGCCCCCATCTCGATGGCGAGCGCCACCTCGGCGACCAGATCGCCCGCGTTCGGCCCGACGATGCCCGCGCCGATCACCCGCTCGGTCTCCTCGTCGAAGAGCAGCTTGGTGATGCCCTCGTCCCGGCCGAGGCTGAGCGAGCGGCCCGAGGCGGCCCAGGGAAAGACGCCCTTGCCGAACTTGACGCCCTTGGCCTTGGCTTCGGTCTCGGTCAGGCCGACCCAGGCGATCTCGGGATCGGTATAGGCGACCGAGGGGATCACGCGGGCGTCGAAGACGCGGTTCTCGCCCGCGGCGACCTCGGCCGCGACCTTGCCCTCGTGCACCGCCTTGTGGGCGAGCATCGGCTGGCCGACCACGTCGCCGATGGCGAAGATATGGCCGACATTGGTGCGCTGCTGCTTGTCGACCGGCACGAAGCCGCGCTCGTCGACCGTGACGCCCGCGGCCTCGAGCCCGAGCAGCTTGCCGTTGGGCCGGCGCCCGACCGCGACGAGCACCCGGTCGAAAGTGTCGCTGAAGGCGCCCTTCGGCCCTTCCATGGCGACCTTCAGGCCGGACTTCATCGCCTCGACGCCCGTGACCTTGGCGCCGAGATGGATCGCCTCGTAGCGGCCCTCGATGCGCTTGTGGAGCGGCTTGACGATGTCCTTGTCGGCACCGGGAATGATCTGGTCCATCAGCTCGATGACGGTGACCTTGGAGCCGAGCGCGTCGTAGACGCAGGCCATCTCCAGGCCGATGATGCCGCCGCCGATCACCAGGAGCCGCTTGGGCACGTCGGCGAGTTCCAGCGCCCCGGTCGAATCGATCACCCGCGGATCGTCATGCGGGACGAAGGGCAGGCGCACCGGCTCGGAGCCGGCGGCGATGATGCATTGGTCGAAGCTGACCGACTTGGCACCGTCCGCGGTCTCGACGTTCAGCAGGTTCGGGCCCGCGAAGGTGCCCTTCCCGGTCACGACCTGAACCTTCCGGCCCTTGGCGAGACCGCCGAGGCCGCCGGTGAGCTTCTTGACGACGCTCTCCTTCCAGCCGCGCAGCGCGTCTATGTCGACCTTCGCCTTGCCGAAGGTGACGCCGTGGCCCGCCATCTCCTCGGCCTCGGTGACGACCTTGGCCGCGTGCAGCAGCGCCTTCGAGGGGATGCAGCCGACGTTGAGGCAGACGCCGCCGAGATAGGGATCGCGCTCGACCAGCACCACCTTGAGCCCGAGATCGGCGGCGCGGAAGGCGGCGGTATAGCCGCCGGGGCCGGAGCCCAGCACCAGAAGCTCGGCATGGATGTCGCCGGTCTGGGCCGCGCTCGGGCGCGATGCGGGTGCCGCGGCCGGTGCGGCCTTCGGCGCCTCGGCCGGGGCCGGAGCCGCCGCCGCGCCTTCGGCCTCGAGGGTGAGGATCACCGCGCCCTCCGAGACCCGGTCGCCCTCCTTGACCTTGACCTCGACGACCTTGCCGGCGGCGGGCGAGGGCACCTCCATGGTCGCCTTGTCGGATTCGAGCTCCACCAGCGGGTCTTCCTTGGCGATGGTGTCGCCGGGCTTCACGAAGACGGAGATGACGGGAACGTCGCTGAAATCCCCGATGTCGGGGACCTTGATTTCCGTGGCCATGTCGCGCGCCTCCTACAGGAGCAGCCGGCGCACGTCGCCGAGCAGGTGTTTCAAGGACGCGCAGAACCGCGCGGCTAGGGCACCGTCGATGGCGCGGTGGTCGTAGCTGAGCGAGAGCGGCAGGATATTGCGGGGAATGAAGGCCTCGCCGTCCCAGACCGGGGCGATCTTGGAACGCGTCACCCCGAGGATCGCGACTTCGGGGGCATTGACGATCGGCGTGAAGCCGACGCCGCCGATGCCGCCGAGCGAGGAGATGGTGAAGGTCGCGCCCTGCATGTCGGCGCTCTTGAGCTCGCCCTTGCGCGCCTTGGCGGAAAGCTCGCCGAGTTCCTTGGAGATCTGGACGATGCCCTTGCTGTCGGCGCCCTTGATGACCGGGACCACGAGACCCTGGGGCGTGTCGGCGGCGAAGCCGATGTTGTAGTAGCTCTTGCGGATCAGCTTGTCGCCGTCGGGGTGGATCGAGCTGTTGACCTCCCAGTGGTCCTTGAGCGCGGAGACGCTGGCCTTGATGAGAAACGACAGGAGCGTCACGCGATAACCCTCGGGTTTCGCGGCCGTATCCAGTTCCTTGCGATACTTGTCGATCTCGGTGATATCCGCCTCTTCCTGATGCGTGACATGGGGCACGTTCAGCCAGGAGCGGTGCAGCGCCGGACCCGAGAGCTTCTTGATGCGCGGCATCTCGACGTTCTCGATCGTGCCGAACTTGGAGAAGTCGACCACCGGGATCGGCGGGATGCCCATGCCGCCCTGCGCCGCCGCCGCGGCCGGCGCGGCGGCGCCGGCGGAGGTGGACTTCAGCCAGGCCGTCACGTCCTCGCGCAGGATCCGGCCCTTGCGGCCGGTCCCCTTGATCTTGCCGATGTCGGCGCCGAGCTGGCGGGCGAAGGCGCGCACGGAGGGCGAGGCATGGGCCGTGGCGAAGCCGCCCTCGTCGACCGCGCCCCCGGACGCGGCGGGAGCGGCGGCTTTCGCCGGCGCGGCGGCGGGCGCCGGCGCCGCCTTGGGCTCCTCGGCGGCGGGCTTCGCCTCGGCCCCGGCACCGGCCGCCTCCAGAGTGAGGATCAGGCTGCCTTCGGAGACCCGGTCGCCGGCGGAGAGCTTGACCTCCTTGACCTGGCCCGCGGCGGGCGAAGGCACTTCCATGGTGGCCTTGTCGGATTCCAGTTCGATCAGCGGATCATCGGCGGCGACGGTATCGCCGGCATTCACGAAGACCGTGATCACCGGGATATCCGAGAAGTCGCCGATGTCTGGCACCTTCACTTCGATCGTGGACATATACGTTTCTCCTCGTCCCAGTTCTTGTCACGCCGTGCGCGGGTTGGATTTCGACGGGTTGATCCCGTATTTCTCGTAGGCCGCCGCGACATCCTTCGCGGTGACCTTGCCCTCCTTGGAGAGCGCATAGACCGCGGTCGCGGCGATATGGTTCGCATCCACCTCGAAATGCCGGCGCAGGTTGGCCCGGCTGTCGGACCGGCCGAAGCCGTCCGTTCCGAGCGTGTGGAACGAATGCGGCACGAAGGCACGGATCTGCTCGGCGTAGTTCTTCATGTAGTCGGTGACGGCGATCACCGGGCCGGTCGTCTGCGCGAGCTGCTCGGTGACATAGGGCACCTTCGGCTCGCTCGTCGGATTCATCCTGTTCAGCCGCTCCGCGTCCTGCCCCTCGCGCGCCAGCTCGTTCATGCTGGTCGCGACCCAGAGGTCGGAGGTGATGCCGAAATCCGCCTTCAGCATCTCCGCCGCCTGCAGCGCCTGCTGGAAGATCGTCCCCGAGGACATCAGGTTGACGTGCTTCTTGCCCGGCTTCTCGGTCTTGGAGAAGCGGTAGAGACCCTTGAGGATCCCTTCCTCGACCCCCTCCGGCATCGCCGGGTGGTGGTAGTTCTCGTTGCAGACCGTCAGGTAGAAATAGACGTCCTCCTGATCGACATACATCCGCCGGAGCCCGTCCTGGATGATGACCGCGACCTCGTAGCCGAAGACCGGGTCATAGGTGATGCAGTTCGGGATGGTGCCGGCCAGGATGTGGCTGTGCCCGTCCTCGTGCTGCAGCCCCTCGCCGTTCAGCGTGGTCCGCCCGGCGGTGCCGCCGAGCATGAAGCCGCGCGCGCGGCTGTCGCCGGCGGCCCAGGCGAGGTCGCCGATCCGCTGGAAGCCGAACATGGAGTAGTAGATGTAGAAGGGGATCATCGGCACGCCGTGTACCGAATAGGCGGTCGCCGCGGCGATCCAGTCCGCCATGGCGCCGGCCTCGTTGATGCCCTCCTGCAGCACCTGTCCGCTGGCGCTCTCCTTGTAGTAGCTGAGCTGGTCGGCGTCCTCGGGCGTGTAGAGCTGGCCCTTCGGGTTGTAGATGCCGACCTGGCGGAACATGCCCTCCATGCCGAAGGTGCGGCTCTCGTCCGGAACGATCGGAACGACCTGCTTGCCGATGTTCTTGTCGCGGATGAGCGTGTTCAGCACCCGGACGAAGGCCATGGTCGTCGAGACCTGACGGTCGCCGGTGTCCTTCAGCACCGCGTCGAAGGCCGAGAGCGACGGGATCTGGAGCGGCTCGTTGTCGTGCCGGCGCAGCGGGAAGGGCCCGCCGAGCGCTTCGCGCTGCTTGAGGATATAGTCCTTCTGCTCATTGCCGAGCGTCACATAGGGCGCCTTGGCGATCTCCTTGTCGTCGACCGGGATCTTGAAGCGGTCGCGGAAGGCCACCAGCTGGTTCTCGGCCAGCTTCTTCTGCTGGTGCGTGATGTTCAGGCCCTCGCCGGCATCGCCCATGCCGTAGCCCTTGACGGTCTTGACGAGCAGCACCGTGGGCTGGCCTTCGGTCTTCACCGCGCGGTCGAAGGCGGCGAAGACCTTCTGCGGATCGTGGCCGCCGCGGCGCAGCGCCCAGATGTCGGCGTCGCTCCAGTCCTTCACCAGTTCCGCGGTCTCGGGGTACTTGCCGAAGAAATGCTCGCGGATATAGGCGCCGCTCCGCGACTTGAAGGTCTGGTAGTCGCCGTCGACGGTCTCCATCATCAGCTGGCGCAGCTTGCCGCTCTCGTCCTTCTCGAGCAGGCCGTCCCAGCCCGAGCCCCAGATCAGCTTGATGACGTTCCAGCCGGCGCCGCGGAAGTCGCCCTCGAGCTCCTGGATGATCTTCGAGTTGCCGCGCACCGGGCCGTCGAGGCGCTGCAGGTTGCAGTTGATCACGAAGATCAGGTTGTCGAGATTCTCGCGCGCCGCGAGCCCGATCGCGCCCATGCTCTCGGGCTCGTCCATCTCGCCGTCGCCGAGGAAGGCCCAGACCTTGCGGTCGGCCATGTCGATCAGCCCGCGGTTGTGCATGTATTTCATGAACCGCGCCTGGTAGATCGCCATCAGCGGGCCGAGGCCCATCGAGACGGTCGGGAACTGCCAGTAATCCGGCATCAGCCAGGGGTGCGGATAGGACGAAAGCCCCTCGCCGCCCGTCTCGGAGCGGAAGTTGTCGAGGCGCTCGGCGGTGATCCGGCCCTCCATCAGGGAGCGCGCGTAGATGCCGGGGATGGCGTGGCCCTGGAAGAATACCAGGTCGCCGCCATGCGCATCGCTGCGGGTGCGCCAGAAGTGATTGAGTCCGATGTCGTAGAGCACCGCCGACGAGGCGAAGCTCGCGATATGGCCGCCGTATTCGCTGGAGATCTTGTTGCGGCGCACGACGGTCGCCATGGCGTTCCAGCGGTTGATGGTGCGGATGCGCCATTCGAGCTCGAGGTCGCCCGGGAAGGCCGGCTGCTGGTCGACCGGAATGGTGTTCACGTAATCCGTGGTCGCGCCGAAGGGCAGGTTCGCCCCGTTCGCCCGGGCCGCCGCCACGCTCTTGTCGAGCAGGAAATGCGCACGCTCGGTGCCGTCCCTGTTGATAACGTCTTCCAGCGCGTCAAGCCACTCCCGTGTTTCCACCGGGTCGATGTCTTGAGTCCGTTCATCCATAACTGCGAGCTCCCATGCTTCGGGCGAAGTTCAGTTCCGGCGGCAAGGGTCTTCGGGACCGCGGATGCCGGCCGGCAGCAAAACTGCACGTATCCGTTCGCTCACGCATTTCCCCCCGACTGCCGCTACGCGCTGGCGATGGCCCCGTTCACTGCGCGCCATCCTGTGCGCTTTGGTGACAGAGGATTTCTTCGGAGTAAAGCGCGGGCGCGATACCGGCGCAACTTTCGGTACCGAGGGATGGGCGGCACGCGAGAATTGGGGCATCTGATTCCCGCGGGGCGCGTGGGACGGCCGCGGACGCGGGCCACCCGGCCGTCGCGACGCGATCCGGGGCCCGGCGCCCGGGGGTCGGCGATTTCCCGCCTACCCCCGCCGGACCCGCGGCCAAGCTGCGACCCAACAGGCACTTCGGCACGCAAATATCTGTTTCCTCGGACCAAGCGGGCGATGAACGCAGCGGAAACGGCGCCCCCCCGGAGCCGCCAGGAAACGGCGGAATCCGGGGCCTGAGCGACGGGCGCGAAATGTGAGGTTGCGCGGGATCGGGGCTTGGATGTTAATGACCCCGTGATCCGCCACGATGGAGATCACGGGGCCCCGGCGACCTACCCCACCCCTCATTCAAAGGTCAGCGGGGCCACCGTAATGGCGGGTGTTCGAGCAACGGGCACCCGCCAAAACGCACTTGCCGAACCTCACCGGTTCGGGGTCTCCGGTGCCGGACGCGCATCACTCAATGAAATCGTCGCACGCACCGCGGAATTCGGAACGTCGGCGTTCCAGCCTTGGCAGTATTCCAGAGCCGTTCGGGAAGAATCAACCGATATTCCGAATCACGGTTGCCGAGTGTTGCCGATCTGCCCACCCGTCCGTGGAGCCGCCGTCTCATGTCCGGGTCGCAAGCCGCTGGAGTGGCAGGAGCAATGCCGATCCGGCGTTCCGGCTGCACCGATGCCTGGAATGGCGGATACCGGTTTTTTGCGGTCCGGCCCGGAGGGCGAGGGCCGGGACCCGGTCCGAACGATTCGCCGGCGCGGGTCAGCCCGCCGGCCGCCAGACGCGATCGGGCGCCCGGCTCGTGCTCACGACCAGGCGGGCGTTGACGAGGTCGTTTCCCTCCGCCCGGGCGCGCGCGGCTTCGGGATCGAATCCGAGGTCGAGCCAGCGCCGGATCAGGCGCTCGCGCAGCACGGCCTCGGGCACGTCGATGAAGATCGTCCGATCGAAATACGGAGCGAGCGTATCCCAGGGCGAACGGTCGAGCAGGAGGTAGTTGCCCTCCACCACGACGATCGGCTGGTCCGCCCGCACGATTCGCGCCCCGGCCCGCGCAATTTCGAGGCTCCGGTCGAAGACCGGAATCGCGATCGCGTCCTCGCCCGAGCGGATGCGTTGCAGCAGCACGGCGAATCCGGCGACGTCGAAGGTTTCCGGTGCCCCCTTGCGCGCCTTGAGACCGCGCGCCTCGAGCACCGCATCGTCGAAATGGAACCCGTCCATGGGCACGAGGACGGCGCCGGGCCGCCCTTCCCTCCCGAGTCCCGCGACGAGCGCCTCCGCGAGGGAGGACTTGCCCGATCCCGGCGCGCCGGCGATCGCCACCACCAGGCGGCGATCGCCGCGGACCCTGCTCCCGATATCCTCCGCGAGCTCCGCCAGCCCCGGGCTCACGCGGCGGCGGCCTCCTCGGGCGGGGCCTTCGCGCCGGTCATGAAGGCCACGGCGTCGGACATCGTGTAGTCCTTGGGATCGATGACGCAGAGCCGCTTGCCGAGCCGATGCACGTGGATGCGGTCGGCGACCTCGAAGACATGCGGCATGTTGTGGCTGATAAGGATGATCGGCATGCCGCGCGAGCGCACGTCCTGGATCAGCTCCAGCACCTTGCGGCTTTCCTTGACGCCGAGCGCCGCCGTGGGCTCGTCGAGGATCACCACCTTCGAGCCGAAGGCGGCCGCGCGTGCCACCGCCACGCCCTGGCGCTGCCCGCCCGAGAGCGTCTCCACCGCCTGGTTGATGTTCTGGATCGTCATCAACCCCAGCTCGTTGAGCTTGTCGCGGGCGAATTTCTCCATCGCCGGACGGTCGAGCATGCGGAGCCACTCGCCCATGAACCCGGGGCGACGGATCTCGCGCCCCATGAACATGTTGTCGGCGATCGAGAGCGCCGGCGACATGGCGAGCGTCTGGTAGACGGTCTCGATGCCGGCGCCGCGGGCCTCGAGCGGCGAGCTGAACTGGATCTTCTTGCCCTCCAGCCAAATCTCGCCCTCGTCGGGGATCACCGCGCCGGAGACCGCCTTGATCAGCGAGCTCTTGCCGGCGCCGTTGTCTCCGATCACCGCCAGGATCTCGCCCGGCATCAGGTCGAAGTCGCAATGGTCGAGCGCGGTCACCTTGCCGTAGCGCTTGACGAGGTTGCGCCCCATGAGGATTGGCTCGGTCATGCTGACACCTTTCTGATCCACTGGTCGACAGCCACGGCGCCGATGATGAGCACGCCGATGAGCAGGTAGGTCCATTGCGGGTCGGTTCCGAGCAGGCGCAGGCCCAGTTCGAACACGCCCACGATCAGCGCACCGAAGAACATGCCGAGGATCGAGCCGCGCCCGCCGAAGAGCGAGATGCCCCCGATCACCACCGCGGTGATCGACTGGATATTGCCGATCTGCCCGGTGGCCGCCGCCGGCGACACCGATCCGTAGCGCCCGATCATCACCCAGCCGGCGAGCGCGCAGAAGAAGCCGGCAAGCGCATAGACCTGAACAAGCATCTTCTTGACCTGGACGCCCGACAGCGCGGCCGCCTCCGCGTCGTCGCCCACGGCATAGACATGTCGCCCCCAGGCCGTGTGCCGCAGGACGTAGGACATGATCAGGACCACAAGCACCAGAAGAATCACCCCAAGCGTCACCGTCGTCCCGCCGACGCGGAAGGTGGCGCCGAAGAGCTGCAGCATGGGCGCCTCGGCGGCGATGTCCTGACTGCGGATCGTCTCGTTCTGCGAATAGAGGAAGTTCGCGGCGAGGATGATCTGCCAGGTGCCGAGCGTCACGATGAATGGCGGCAGCCTCACGTAGGCGACCAGCGCGCCGTTGGCCATGCCCATCAGCGTGCCTGCCCCGAGGCCGACGAGGATGGAGATCGGCGCGGGGATCCCGTAGCGGAAGGTGAACTGGCCCATGATCACCGAGGTGAAGACCGCCATCGCGCCGACCGAGAGGTCGATGCCCGCGGTGAGGATCACGATGGATTGGGCACAGCCGAGGATGCCGACGACGGCGATCTGCTGAAGGATCAGGGTCAGCACCCCGGCCCGGAAGAAATTGTCGGCCGCCAGCCCGAACAAGATCACCGACGCCAGCAGCACGATCATGGGGACGGCGGACGGCGTCTGATGCAGCCAGTGCTGTATCCTGTGTCCCAGCGATTTCCGGGTGTCTTCGAACTGCGCGACGGTCTCGTTCTTGTTGACCGCCGATTCGTAGGAGTCGGTGCCTCCCGAGGCCATTGGCTTTCCTCCTCTGGGCTTGTTGCGGGAGGGGGACGGCGCGCCCGCCGCCCCCGGTGCCATTCACGCCTGCCGGATGTCGGTCAGGTCAGCCCCAGCAGAGTTCCAGGCCTTCCTCGACCGAGATCGATTCGACGCCCTCGACCGGCTCGGCGGTGATCAGCTGCGTGCCGGTGTCGAGGAAGGTCTTGCCCTCCGTCAGCTCGGGCTTCTCCCCGGTGTCGGCGAATTTCTTGATCGCCTCCATGCCGAGCGCCGCCATGTTCAGCGGGTACTGCTGCGAGGTCGCGCCGATCACGCCGTCGGCGATGTTCTGCACGCCCGGGCAGCCCCCGTCGACCGCGACCACCAGCACGTCGCCCTCGCGGCCCATCGCCTTGAGCGCCTCGTAGCCGCCGGCCGCTGCCGGTTCGTTGATGGCGTAGACCACGTTGATGTCGGGATCCTGGATCAGCAGGTTCTCCATCGCCTTGGTGCCGCCGTCGCTGGCGCCGGCCGTGACATCATGCCCGACGATGCGGGGATCGTCCTCGTCGCCGATCACGTTCGGATCCTTGGTGTCGATGCCGAAGCCGGTCATGAAGCCCTGGTCGCGCAGCACGTCCACGGTCGGCTGGCTGACGTCGAGGTCGAGGAAGGCGATCTTGGCATCCGCTGCCGCGTCGCCGAGCTTGGCGGCCGCCCATTTGCCGATCAGCTCGCCCGCCCTGAAGTTGTCGGTGGCGAAGGTGGCGTCGGCCGCGTCGGGCGGATCGAGCGGCGTGTCGAGGGCGATCACCAGGATGCCCGCATCGCGCGCCTGCTGCACCGAGGGCACGATCGCCGAAGTGTTCGACGGCGTGATCAGGATGCCGCTCGCGCCGTCGGCGATGCAGGTCTCGATGGCCGCCACCTGGCTCTCGTTGTCGCCGTCGATACGGCCGGCGTAGCTCTTGAGCTCGATGCCGAGCTCGGCCGCCTTGGCTTCCGCACCTTCGCGCATCTTCACGAAGAACGGGTTCGAGTCGGTCTTGGTGATCAGGCAGGCCGAGATGTCCTGGGCCATTGCCGGAGCCGACAAGGCTCCAAGAGCCGCGGCAGCCCAGAGGGCACGGCGCATCACGCGCATTCTCATGAATTCATCCTCCCAAGAATGTTCCCCACCGGCGCATTTCCCCGTCCGGTTCGCTCAGAAAACCAGATTCCGGATCCGCTGTCAAAAAATAAATCACTCCGAGTGATTTTTTCTGCTAAGCAGGATGTAGGGCATGGCGAATGGAGACTGGGCGTGGCCGTTCAGCGGGGCACGAATCAGGCCGGGATGCGGGCGCATAACGAGCGGCTCGTCCTGTCCCTGGTGCGCCGCAACGGGGCCCTGTCCAAGACCGAGATCGCGCGATCGACCGGCCTCTCGACGCAGACCGTCTCGGTCATCATGCGCCAGCTCGAGGCGGATCGGCTGCTGCGCCGCGAGGCGCCGCGGCGGGGCCGTGTCGGCCAGCCGCTGGTGCCGCTGTCGCTCGATCCCGACGGCGCCTATTTCATCGGCGCGAAGGTCGGGCGGCGCAGCCTCGAGGTGGTGCTGGTGGATTTCGTGGGCGCGATCCGCCATCGCATGATGCGCCCCCATGCCTTCCCCGACCCCTGCGAGATCGTCGCGGCGATCCGCGCGGAGGTCGGGCGCTGCGCGGCGACGCCGGGGATCGATCCGGAGCGGATCGCGGGCCTCGGCATCGCCGTGCCGTTCGAATTGTGGAACTGGGCGGAGGAGATCGGCGCCCCGGCGGAGGCCATGGGCGCCTGGCGCCACGCCGACATCCGGGGCGAGCTCGCCGCCCTGCTGCCCTATCCGGTCTATCTGCAGAACGACGCGACGGCCGCCTGTGGCGCCGAGCTCGCCTTCGGGGCGCATTCCGGCTTGCTGGACTACATCCATTTCTTCGTCGGCGCCTTCGTCGGCGGCGGGCTGGTGCTGAACGGGAGCCTCTTCACCGGGCGGACCGGCAATGCCGCCGCCCTGGGGTCGATGCCGGTTCCCGACGGCCGGGGCGGCACGGCGCAGCTCATCGACCGGGCCTCGCTGGTGCTGCTCGAGCGCCGGGTCGTCGAGGCGGGGCTGCCGGTGGAGGCGCTCTATGACGCCGGGGCGGACTGGGCGCCGTTCGAGCCGCAGCTGGAAGCCTGGATCGCGGGCGCGGCGCAGGGCATCGCCCATGCAGTCGCCGCCGCCGTCGCGATCATCGATTTCGAAGCCGCGGTGATCGACGGGGCGATGCCCGAGGCGGTGCGGGATCGGCTCGTGGCGCGCGTCGCGGCGGAATTGTCGGGGCTCGATCTCTCCGGGATCAAGCCGCCGGCGCTGCGGGCCGGGAGCATCGGGCCGAGCGCCCGGGCGCTCGGGGGTGCGAGCCTGCCGCTCTTCGACCGCTACCTGCTCGATCAGCACGCCCTCGTGCCGCGCGAGGCGCCGGCGGGTCCCGAGCCGGCCTGAGCCGACGGTTCGGAGGTGCTGGCGGAAGCCGGGGGCGAGGAATAGGATCCGCTTCCAGCGCATCCGATCCCTGGACCGAACCATGACGACCATCGCCGACCCGCATCTCGACGGGCGCTATGCCTGGCTCCGGCTCGCGGTCTCCGTCCTCGCGGCCACGGTGGCGAGCGTGGGCATGTGGGCGGTGATTCTGGTGCTGCCGGCGGTGCAGGCCGAATTCGGCGTCGGCCGGGCCGATGCCTCGCTGCCCTATACCGCCACGATGCTCGGCTTCGCGGCGGGAAACTTCTGGCTCGGACGCTTCGTCGACCGCTTCGGCATCGCCGTGGTGCTGACCGCGGCGGCGGTGGCGCTCGCCGCCGGCTTCGGGCTGGCGGCGGTCAGCCGCAACATCTGGGACTTCACCCTGGCCCAGGGGTTGCTCATCGGCGTCGGCACTTCGGCGGGGTTCGGGCCGCTGCTTGCCGATGTCTCGCACTGGTTCCGGCGGCGGCGCGGCATCGCGGTGGCCACCGCCGCCTGCGGCAATTACCTCGCCGGCGCGATCTGGCCGCTCGGCCTGCGCGGCATTCTCGCGGAGGACGGCTGGCGGGCGGCCTATCTCGTCATCGCCGTCATCTGCCTCGCGGTCATCGTTCCGCTGGCGCTCATGCTGCGGCGGCGACTGCCGGTGGCGGCGATGGCTTCCGGGGCACCGGGCGGCCCCGCCCAGCCGATGGCGGCGGGCTTTAGCCCCGCGACGCTGCAATGGCTGCTGGCGCTGGCCGGGATCGGCTGCTGCGTCGCCATGTCGATGCCGCAGGTCCATATCGTCGCCTATTGCGCCGATCTCGGCTACGGGGTCGCCGTCGGCGCGGAGATGCTCTCCTTGATGCTGGCGGCAGGCATCGTCAGCCGGCTGGCCTCGGGCCTGCTGGCGGACTGGATCGGCGGGGTGCGGACGCTGCTGCTCGGCTCGGTGCTGCAGGGGCTGGCGCTCCTGCTCTACCTGCCCTTCGACGGGCTCGCCTCGCTCTATGTGGTCTCGCTGATCTTCGGCCTGAGCCAGGGGGGCATCGTGCCGAGCTATGCGATCATCGTGCGCGAATACCTGCCCGCGCGCGAGGCGGGCCAGCGCATCGGCTTCGTGATCATGGCGACGATCCTCGGGATGGCGCTCGGCGGCTGGATGTCGGGATGGATCTTCGACGCGACCGGATCCTACCGGATGGCCTTCCTCAACGGCATCGCCTTCAACCTGCTCAACGTCGCGATCATGGTCCTGGTGCTCTGGCGGACGAGGGGCCCGAGGCCCGGTGCCGCCGCCCTGGAACCGGCGTGATTTCCGCGGGAAGGAGCTTGTGGCGGCGCCGCAATCTCTTCGCGGATTTGGCAGGTGACAAATCCGCGCGCTGCGGCCGAAGAACAGGCGCGAGGCAGTGCCTCTCCGGTGCCGGTTCGGGGGAGGCGTCCCACAGCGGGACGCTCTCTATGCATTTGTTATTGTTGCGTTTCTCAGGTAGTAGGTTGACCTGATGGTGACCGGACAGGCTAGACCGGCGCCGGGCGTGGTCTTGCGCTGCGCCGGCGCTGCGGCACCCGGCCCTTCAGCACGCCCGATTCCAGGATGATCTCCGAGACCTGATGCTCGCGGCGATAGGCCATGACATGGATGCCGGAGACGCCCTTGATCTCGCGGATCTGCTGGATCAGCTCGACGCAGATCCGCTTTCCCTCCGCCGCCGGTTTCGCGGCCTTCTCCATGCGCTCGATCACCGTATCGGGAATATGGATGCCCGGCACGTTCGAGCGCATCCAGCGCGCGGCCTTGGCCGAGGCGAGCGGGCCGACGCCGGCAAGCAGGTAGACGCGGCTGTCGACCCCGAGATCGCGCAGCCGCGCCATGAAGCGCTCGAAGACCGGCAGGTCGAAGATGTAGTTGGTCTGGATGAAATCCGCCCCCGCATCGACCTTCTTGGCCAGCCGCTCGGGGCGCCATTCGTGCGGCGGGACGCAGGGATTCTCCGCCGCCCCGAGGAACATCCGCGGCGGGTGAGTGATCTTGCGGCCCGAGAGGAACAGGCCCTCGTCGCGCATGGTGCGGATCGTGCGCAGGAGCGAGAGCGAATCGAAGTCGAAGACCGGCTTCGCGCCCGGCTGGTCGCCCACCCCGACGCCGTCGCCGGTGAGGCAGAGTACGTTCCTGACCCCCATGGCGGCGGCGCCGAGCACGTCGCCCTGGATCGCGATCCGGTTCCGGTCGCGGCAGGAGATCTGGTAGACCGTGCCGTAGCCGGCGCGGGTCAGAAGCGACGAGATGCCGATCGAGGACATGTGGCAGTTCGCGCCCGAGGCGTCGGTGGCGTTGATCGCATCGGCGACCTCGCCGAGCGGGCGGGCGGCCTCGAGCACATCGGCCGGATCGGCGCTGTCGGGCGGGTTGAGCTCCGCCGTCACCGCGAACTTGCCCGCGCGCAGCACGCGCTCCAGCCGGCTGCCCGAGACATGGCCCGGCGGCGGCTCCTCGTAGTGCGGGAAGCTGTCGCCGAGATCCTGATCCGCCGGGCTCATCGCCGCACCTCCTGGCTGACCGCCCGCGGCGGCTCCTCGGCCAGCGGCGCGGTCGCGGGCTCGATCTCGCGCGCTGCCGGGAAGGCCCGGGCGAGCGCGGTGCGCTCCGCCTCGCGCGCCTCGCGCAGTGCGGCCGCCTTCTCGCGGCTGACGCGCAGCCAGGACGAGGATCCCTTCAGCCCGTGATCCACCGGCGGCAGCACCTCGCGGATACGCGCGCCGTCCTCCATGCGCGTCGCCCCCTCCCAGGCCAGCACCCAGACGCAGCGCATGGCGGGCTTGACCTCGCAGAAGCCGCCCGGCCGCACGCCGCCGCAGGGGCCGTTTCGCAATTGCTTGGGGCAGTTCATCGGGCAGGACATGCTGGTGGAGGAGAGCACGCATTGCCCGCACATCCGGCAGTCGAAGAGCAGGCTCTTGACCCCCCGCTCGATCAGGGCGACCGGCGCCTCCACCCGGTCGTGGCCGATGCGCGCGAAGAGCGGGTCGAGGCCGATCATCAGCCGCTCGAGACGACGGTAGAGCCATTCGAATCCGCGGGAATGGCGCACGGCGAAAAGGCGAAGCCGGTACATGCCATCCTCCGTCGGCATTGCGATTCCGCCCCGATTAGAGCGCTTTCCGCGCCCCGGCGCATCACAAAACGACGGATCGGCGCTGGAAGCGGCCGGGATCTCCCGCTCAGTTCCGGAGCCGGTAGCCGGTGCGGAAGATCCACCAGACCACGCCGAGGCAGGCGAGGGTGAAGGCGAGGATCGCCAGCAGGCTGACGCCGATCCCGACGTCGCCCTCGCCGAAGAAGGACCAGCGGAAGCCCGAGACCAGATAGACCACCGGGTTCAGCAGGGTGATCTTCTGCCAGAGCGGTGGCAGCATCTCGATCGAGTAGAAGCTGCCGCCGAGAAAGACCAGCGGCGAGATGATCAGCATCGGCACCAGCTGCAGCCCGTCGAAGCCCCTCGCGAGGATGCCGAGGATGAAGCCGAGCAGGCTGAAGCTGAGGCAGGTGAGCGCGAGGATGCCGACCATCCAGACCGGATGCGCCACCGGCAGCGTGACGAAGAAATTCGCCGTGAGATAGATCACGAGGCCGATGACGAAGGACTTGGTCGCCGCCGCCCCGACATAGCCGGTCACGATCTCGAAATAGGAGACCGGTGCCGAGAGGAGCTCGTAGATCGTGCCGATGAACTTGGGGAAGTAGATCCCGAAGGAGGCGTTGGTGACGCTCTGCATCAGCACCGTCAGCATGATCAGCCCCGGCACGATGAAGGCCCCGTATTCCACGCCCTCGACCTCCTGGATGCGCGAGCCGATCGCCGTGCCGAAGACCACGAAATAGAGCGAGGTGGAGATCACCGGCGCCACGAGGCTCTGCAGGAGCGTGCGGCGGGTGCGCAGCATCTCGAAGCGGTAGATCGCGCGGATGGCCCGGGCGTTCATGCCGGCTTCCTCACCAGATCGACGAAGATGTCCTCGAGCGAGCTCTCCCGTGTCCGCAGGTCGCGCAAGGCAAGCCCCGCGTCGGAGAGGTCGCGCAGGAGCGAGACGATCCCGGTGCGCTCCGCGGCACGGTCGTAGGCGTAGCGCAGGCTGCGGCCGTCCTCCGAGAGCGCGAGGCCGTAGGAGGACAGCGCCTCGGGCACCGCCGCGAGCGGCGCCTTCAGCTCCACGGTCAGCTCCTTGCGGCCCATCTGGTGGATCAGACGGTCGCGATCCTCCACGAGCACGATGCGGCCCTCGTTGATCACCGCCACGCGGTCGGCGATCGCCTCGGCCTCCTCGATGTAATGGGTGGTGAGGATGATGGTGGTGCCGGCGGCCTTGAGCTGCCGCACGATCTGCCACATGCCCTTGCGCAGTTCCACGTCCACCCCGGCGGTCGGCTCGTCGAGGAAGAGCACCTTCGGGTCGTGCGCCAGCGCCTTGGCGATCAGCACCCTTCGCTTCATGCCGCCCGAGAGCTCGCGGGTCGCCGCGTCGCGCTTGTCCCAGAGCGAGAGGTCGCGCAGCACGCGCTCCACATGGGCATCGTCGCGGGGCAGGCCGAAGAGGCCGCGGGTGAAGGTCACGGTGTTCCAGACCGTCTCGAAGGGCTCGACGTTCACCTCCTGCGGCACCAGCCCGATCATCGACCGCGCCTCGCGGTAGGCGGTGACGATGTCGTGGCCGCCGACGGTGATCGCGCCCTCGCCGAGGCGGGCGATGCCGCAGATCAGCGAGATCAGCGTCGTCTTGCCCGCGCCGTTCGGCCCCAGCAGCGCGAGGATCTCCCCCCGCTCGATGTCGAGCGAGACGCCCTTGAGCGCCTCGAACCCGGATTCGTAGACCTTGCGGACGTCCCTGACCGATACGATCGCCGCCATCTGCTCTCCCTCGCCCCGTCTTCCCGGCGCCTCCGGCCACCGCACATGTCGCACGCGGGCGCGGGGTTCAAGGGGAAGCGGGAAATTCGCCGCCGCGGGCCGGACGGCACCCTTGTGGACATTTTCCGCCGCTCGGCGCAACTGGGTGCTGCAAGATCGAGGTCAGCGCGCGGAGGGCGGCGGTGAACGGAGGGCGCAACCGGGCCGGCCATGCCGGGACCTGCGGCATCTGCGGGCGCAGCCTGCCCGCCCGGGTGCTGACGGCGGTGGACCTGGTCCGGCCGCAGCTGGCGCAGCGCCTCGACGAGAGCCATCCCGACTGGCGGCGGAGCGGCTTCGTCTGCCGCGACGACCTCGCCACGGCCCGGCGCGCCCATGTCGAGCGGATGCTGCGGGAGGAGCGCGGCGAGCTGACCCGCCTCGACCGCGCGGTGATCGACAGCATCGACCATCGCGGCACGCTGACCAGCGATACCGAGGCGGAATTCGCCGGGCGGACGGGCTTTGGCGACCGCATGGCCGATCGCGTCGCCGCCTTCGGCGGCAGCTGGGCCTTCATCCTGTCGTTCCTCGCGGTGCTGGTCGCCTGGATCGCCTTCAATTCCGCCCTGCTCTTCGCCGCGGACAGGTTCGATCCCTTTCCCTTCATCCTGCTCAATCTCGTGCTCTCCTGCATCGCCGCGGTGCAGGCCCCGCTGATCATGATGAGCCAGCGCCGCCAGGAGGCCAAGGACCGGCTGCGCGCGGAGAACGACTATCGCGTCAACCTGAAGGCCGAGGTCGAGATCCGGCATCTGCATGAGAAGCTGGACCACCTGCTGGTCCGGCAATGGGAGCGGCTGACCGAGATCCAGCAGATCCAGCTGGAGCTGATGGAGGATCTCGACCGCGACCGCAAAGGCTGAGGCACCGGGTTCGGCCGGGTGTGCGATGCGCCCCGCGACGGGATCGGCCGGGGCGGCCGGCCCTTGGCCAGGGCCGCGGTCAGACGGCGAGGCCGGCCGGCGCCTCCAGCCCGTTGGCCCGGCAGGCGGCGGTCAGGGTATTGGCGAGCAGGCAGGCGATGGTCATCGGCCCGACCCCGCCGGGCACCGGCGTGATCGCGCCCGCGACCTCGGCGGCGCTGGCGAAATCCACGTCGCCGACCAGCCGCGCCTTGCCGTCCGGCCCCTGCACCCGGTTGATGCCGACGTCGATGACGGTCGCCCCGGGGCGGATCCAGTCGCCCTTGACCATCTCCGGCCGGCCCACGGCCGCGACGAGGATGTCGGCCCGCGCGCAGGTCGCCGCCAGATCGCGGGTCCGGGAATGGGCGACGGTCACCGTGCAGCTCTCGCCGAGCAGGAGCTGCGCCATCGGCTTGCCCACGATGTTGGAGCGGCCGAGGACCAGCGCATTCGCGCCGCTCAGATCGCCCAGACGGTCGCGCAGGAGCATCAGGCAGCCGAGCGGCGTGCAGGGCACCAGCGCCTTCTGCCCGGTGGCGAGGCGCCCGACGTTGATGACATGGAAGCCGTCCACATCCTTCTCCGGCGATACCGCGCCGATCACGGCGGCCGTGTCGATCTGGCTCGGCAGCGGCAGCTGCACCAGGATCCCGTGGACCGCGGGGTCGGCGTTGAGACGGGCGATGAGCGCCAGCAGTTCCGCCTGCCCGGTGGTCGCCGGCAGCCGGTGCTCCTCGGAGGCCATGCCGGCTTCGAGGGTCTGGCGGCCCTTGTTCCGCACATAGACCTGGCTGGCGGGATCCTCGCCCACGAGGACCACCGCGAGGCCGGGCACGAGGCCCTTGTCGCGCCTGAAATCCGCGACCGCCTCCGCGATCCGCCCGCGCAACTTCGCCGCGAAAGCCTTGCCGTCGATGATGTCAGCGCCCATCGTCCCGCCCCCCCGATCCGTCGAGGGCGCGTTCCTCGCGCGCGATCGACCATTCTATGATGCTGCGCCAGAGCCCCTCGACGAAGGCGGGCTCGAGCCCCCGCGCCGCCCCCGCCCGGCGCGTCCGGTCCAGCACCTCGGCCACGCGGCTGTCGATGCGCGCCGGCAGCGCTATCCGGCGCTTGATCGCGATCGCACGGTCGATGCAGGTGGCCCGGCGGGCGAGGAGCTCCACCAGTTCGGCGTCGATCCGGTCGATCTCGGCCCGCAGATCCGCCATGTTCGGGAAGCATTCGTCTTCGGCCATGGATCATGGCCATAGCGGCATCGGCGGGGGCTCGCAAGGCCGCTCCGCACGGGCCGCGGGACCGTCGCGATCGGTGTTCATTCGTTCCACTTCGACCATCCCGCAGCACGATGAGGGCCACGCGTGGCCGTGCCGGGCGCGGCCCGGCGGTGCCGGCCGGGCGGCAGGGTGACGCCAGGCACGCCCGGAGCTCGCATTTGTCCTCGAGGAAGGTCTGGCTATCCGCGCTGGATCAGCAGATGTTCGTTGGGGCGCCTCTTCACGAACTCGTCCTCGATCCTGCGAAGAACCCGCCTTTGGCCGCTGAAGGGAACCATTTCCACGGCCGCGTCGAAACCGACCCAGCGGTACTCGCTGTGCTCGTGGTTCAGGGTCACCTCGGCGGCATTGTCGATGAAGGCGACAAACACCGGGACGATCGCAATGCTGTCCCGGTCCGCTTCGTAGAACTGCTCGCATTCGTCGGCCGAATACAAGGTGTCCGGCTTCAAGCCGGTCTCTTCATCGAGCTCGCGCAAGGCGGTCTGCCAGGCGGCTTCGCCCTTCTCGATGCTGCCGGCCACCTGACACCACTCGCCGGCCAAGGACTGTGTTCTCCTCAGCAGGAGAACCTCATGTTGCACGTCGGTCTTCCTGAGGGCGACGAGGGACACCGAGGATGAGCGCACTGGAAGTTCCTGCATGTTCTGTCCCCTGCATATTATGCTTTCACTTCAATGCTTAGGTGATCGCGAAGACACGTCCAAGGGCGGCATGGTCCGCATGGCCGCCTGCGGCCTGTCCCGTCCGCCCGACTGACGTCCGCGGCCGCTGGACCGAGCCTCGGAACAGGGAAGCAGCCCGATCGACACTGGCCGATCGGGCCGGGGACCTTTGGGCCCGAGTGATATGAGAATCGGTGGAGGGGCCGGCGTCAGGCGGCCGGTTCGGGCTCCATGTCCTCGCCGCTGCGGCCGGGGCGTGCGGCCTTGCCGGTCTTGGGGATCGCGGAGATGCCCGAAGAGCCGGTGTCGGGGCGGTGGTCGTCGTCGTCGCCGTCGCGATTGAGCGGCTGGCCCTCGATGACCCGGGTGATCTCCTTGCCGGTCAGGGTTTCGTATTCCAGGAGCCCGTTCGCCAGCCGGTCGAGATCGGCGCGCTTCTCGGTCAGGATGCGCTTGGCGGTCTCGTAGCCCTCGTCCACCAGCGCCCGCACCTCGGCGTCGATCAGCTCGTGGGTGTCGGGGCCGGCATTGACCCCGCCAGCCTGCGGCCCGAGATAGGTGAACTGCTCGCCGGCATAGTCGATGTTGCCGAGCTTGTCGGACATGCCGAACTTGGTGACCATGGCCCGCGCGATGCGGCTGACCTGCTGGATGTCGCTGGCGGCGCCGCTCGTCACGTTGTCCGGCCCGAAGACCAGTTCCTCGGCCACCTTGCCGCCCATGGCCATGGCGATCATCGACTTGTATTTCGCCATGGTCACCGAAAGCTGGTCGCGTTCCGGCAGGCTCAGCACCAGGCCGAGCGCCCGGCCGCGCGGGATGATGGTGGCCTTGTGGATCGGGTCGTGCTGCGGCACGTTCAGCCCGACGATGGCATGGCCGGCCTCGTGATAGGCGGTGAGCTTCCTCTCCTCGTCGGTCATGACCATGGAGCGCCGCTCGGCGCCCATCATCACCTTGTCCTTGGCGTTCTCGAAATCCATCATCGTCACGAAGCGCTTGCCGGTCCGCGCCGCGGTCAGCGCCGCCTCGTTCACGAGATTGGCGAGATCGGCGCCGGAGAAGCCCGGCGTGCCGCGGGCGATGATGCGCAGGTCCACGTCCGCCGCCAGCGGCACCCGCCGGGCGTGCACGCCGAGGATCTTCTCGCGGCCCTTGATGTCGGGGTTGGTCACCTGCACCTGGCGGTCGAAGCGGCCGGGGCGCAGGAGTGCGGGGTCGAGCACGTCGGGGCGGTTGGTGGCGGCGATGATGATCACGCCCTCGTTGGCCTCGAAGCCGTCCATCTCGACGAGGAGCTGGTTCAGGGTCTGCTCGCGCTCGTCGTTGCCGCCGCCGTAGCCCGCGCCGCGATGCCGGCCGACCGCGTCGATCTCGTCGATGAAGACGATGCAGGGCGCGTTCTTCTTGGCCTGCTCGAACATGTCGCGGACTCGGCTGGCACCCACGCCCACGAACATCTCGACGAAGTCCGAGCCCGAAATGGTAAAGAACGGCACTCCCGCCTCGCCGGCGATGGCGCGGGCGAGCAGGGTCTTGCCGGTGCCCGGCGGGCCGACGAGCAGCGCGCCCTTGGGGATCTTGCCGCCGAGACGCGAGAACTTCTGCGGGTCGCGCAGGAACTCGACGATCTCCTCGAGCTCCTCCTTGGCCTCGTCGATGCCGGCGACGTCGTTGAAGGTGACCTTACCGTGCTTCTCGGTCAGGAGTTTGGCCTTGGACTTGCCGAAGCCCATGGCGCCGCCGCGCCCGCCGCCCTGCATCCGGTTCATGAAGAAGATCCAGACGCCGATCAGCAAGAGGAAGGGCAACCAGAGGCCGAGGGCGGAAATGAAGCCCGACTGTTCCTGCGGCGCGGCCTGGATCTCGACCCCGTGCTCGCGCAGGTCGGGCAGCACGTCGGTATTGCGCGGCTGCACGGTCTGGTAGGCGTTGCCGTCGGAGGAGGTCACGTAGACGCGCTCGCCGTCGAGGCGAACCGCGGAGACCTGGCCGGCCTCGACCCGGTTGAGGAAATCCGAATAGCTGATCTCGCGGCCCATCGAGGTGCGGCTGCCGTTCGAGAAGACGTTGAAGAGCGCGACCATCAACAGGAAGAGGATGATCCAGAAGGCGATATTCTTGCCATTGCCCACGGGCGGTATCTCCTAAGACGTCCGGGAAGCCGGCGATGCCGCCTCGCAGGCTTGAGCCTCTAACATAAGGCCTCACCGTCCGGATTCAACGTCCGATCGTGCCTCCCACGGCGGCGTGAGCGCCGGGACGAAGCTGGCCCGGACGCGGGGGTCCGGGCGGAGGAGCGGTGCCGCGACCAGTTCGCCCCGACGCCAGAGCGCCGGCGTGGTCAGGAGCGTCTCGCGCGCCTCTCCTCCGGCCCGCCACTCCGGGCAGCGGTACAGACCCTCCGGCCCGAGTGCACCGACCACGACATCCGCGCCGGGGAGGACCGCCTCGATTCTCCAGCGCCGGTCCCAGACCCGCGTGGCGAGCGGAACCGGCGGCGCGGCTCGCGCGGGCTCGCGCCGGACGGCGACGCGCCCGCCCGACCTGGGGCGCAGGACGCAGCCCTGCAGCGTGATCCCCTGCCCGATCCGCCCGTGGAGCAGGGCCGCCCGCGCGGCGGCGAGCGACGCGAATCGCGGCCGGTAGATCGCGCCGGAGACCCAGGCGAGCACCCCGGCGAGCACGCGCAGCTGCAGTTCCTCCGTTCCGGAGCGCAGCGCCGCGATGTCGATGAGCGCGTCCCCCGCCGGCCCCGGCTCGACCGCGGCGCGGGCCAGATCCCCCGCCGCGACCTCGAGCGCAAGGCGCGCGCGTGCCATCGCGGCGGCCGTCGCCGCGAGCCGCTCAGCCCCGAGGCCCAGCGGCGCCAGCTGCTCCATCGCCGCCCGCGCCCGGATCCGGTCGAAGCGCAGGTCCGCATTCCCCGGATCCTCGGCCCAGGGCATGCCCTGCGCCGCCAGCCAGTCCCGCAGCGCCGCGCGGCTGGTCCCGAGCAGCGGGCGCAGCCAGCAGATGCCCTCGGAATTGGTCCTGGGCGCCATGGCGGCGAGCCCGTCGACCCCCGATCCGCGGGCGAGGCGCATCAGGAAGGTCTCCGCCTGATCGTCAAGCGTGTGGCCCAGCGCGACGGCGGCGATGCCGCGCTCCGCGGCCCAGCCCGCGATCAGCGCCCGCCGGGCGGATCGCGCGCGGGCCTGGAGATTGCCGCGCCCGTCGCGATCGGACCAGCGCAGCACCGCGTGGGGGATGCCGCGGTCCCGGCAGATGCGGCCGACTTCGGCGGCCTCGCCCGCGCTCTCCGGCCGCAGCCCGTGATCGACCGTCACCGCGGCGAGGCCGTGGCCGGTCTCGGGACAGAGCGCGTGCAGGAGCAGGGTCAGGGCCAGCGAATCGCTGCCTCCCGATACCGCAACGCCGAGCGGTCCCGCCGGCAGGCCCAGGAGCGCCGACCGCACCGCGGCGAGCGGCGCCTCGCCGGGGGTCACTGGCAGCGCAGCGACGCCCGCTTGGCCGCCACGTCGCCGGCGAGGCTCGACCCCGGATAGCGCATGTCGACCTCGTTCAGGGTCAGGCAGGCCTCCTCGATCTGGCCGAGCTCGCTCAGGCTGATCGCGAGGCGATAGAGCGCCTGCGGGGCGATCGGATCGGTGGGCGCGCCGCTGAAAGCGTCGAGAAAGCTGCGCGCCGCGGAGCGCCAGTCGCCCTGCGCCGCCAGCGCCTCGCCCCGCCGGTACTGCGCCTCGCTCGCGAAGGGGCTGCCGGGATAGGTGGCGAGGAAGCCGTCGAAGAGGGTCACGGCCTTGGCATTGTCCCCGCTCTCGGCCGCGGCGACCGCGGCGTCGAAATCGGATTCTTCGGTCACCGTCAGCTCGACCGACAGCGGGGCCGTACCGGACGCCGCGCCCGGGGCGCCCCCGGCGGAGGGCCGGGGCATCGGCCGGGTGAAGCCGCCGCCCAGGAGCTCGGGCGTTCCCAGGACGGCGGTGTCACCGCCCTCGAGCTCGGTCAGCCGGAACTCGATGTCGCCGATCTGGTTGCTGGCATCCTGCAGGATCCGCGCGAGATCGTTGCTCAGCACCTCGACGCGACCGGTGAGCCGGCGCAGCTCCGCCTCGAGCGCGTCGAGGCGGGTCAGCGCGCTCGCCGGCGCCGTCGAAAGCCCGCCGGCGGCACCGCTCTGCACCAGCTGGTCGCGCAATTGCTGCACCTGGCCGTTCAGCACGCCCAGCTCGGCGCGGACATCCGCGACGGTCTGGGCCTTCTGCGCCCAGGTCGGCCCGCCCGCCGCCAGGACGAGCGCGAGCACCGCCGCCGTTCCCAGATGCGCCGCCTTGCGCATGTCCCCGCCCTCCTTCGATGCCGCCCGCCGGGTCAGCTTCCCGTGCCGCCGGTCACCACGGTGACCGCGCGCCGGTTCTGCGCGAAGCAGCTCTCCTGCGCGCAGGTCGCCACCGGGCGCTCGCGCCCGAAGGTGATGATGCTGATGCGCTGGTCGGGGATGCCCTGGCTGACCATGTAGTTGCGCACGGCACTGGCCCGGCTCGATCCCAGCGCCATGTTGTATTCGCCGGTGCCCCGCTCGTCGGCATGGCCCTCGATCAGGATCGGCGCCCCGGGGTTCTGGACCAGCCAGCCGATCTGGGCGTTGAGCGTTCCGATCGCCTCGGCGCTGAGCGTGCTCTGGTCGACCGAGAAGAGCACCCGGTCGGAGATCGCGGTGCCCGGCAGCGTGCCGCCGCCAAGGCCGCCGGCCGCGTCGAAGGCGCCGCCGCCCGCCGCGCCGCTGCCGCCGTAGCCGGTGCCGCCCGAGGTGGGCACGGTGACGTCCCCGCCGGCGCAGGCCGATGCCAGCAGCGCGATCGCCAGCAACCCGCCGGTTCTGACTGACTTCATCCTATCCTCCGCGTTCTCGCGCCCGGTTCCGGGCGAACCCTGGCTCATCCGAGCAGCCCCGACCAGGACGGATCGGAGGCAAAACCCGCCGTGGGCACCTTGCGCAGATTCCGCCCCGTGATGTCCACCGAATAAATCTGCGGCCCCCCGGTATCGCCCGGCGTCTCGCGGAAGAACATCAGCACGCGCCCGTTCGGCGCCCAGGTCGGCCCCTCGTCGATGTAGCTCGCCGTCAGCAGTTTCTCGTTCGAGCCGTCGGTGCGCATCACCCCGACATGGAAGCGGCCGCCGACGATCTTGGTGAAGGCGATCATGTCGCCGCGCGGCGACCAGACCGGGGTGGCGTAGCGGCCCTCGCCGAAGCTGATGCGCCGGGCCTCGCCGCCGCCGGCCGACATCACGTAGAGCTGCTGCGTGCCGGCGCGGTCGCTCTCGAAGACGATCTGCCCGCCGTCGTTCGAGAAGGCCGGCGCGGTGTCGATCGAGGAGGTCTGGGTGAGCTGCGCCCGCCGGCGCGAGGCGAGGTCGACCACGAAGATGTCCGAGCCCGTGCCGGTGGAAGCGGAATAGACCGCGCGGGACGCATCCGGCGAGAAGCGCGGCGCGAAGGTCATGCCCTGGGCGTCGTCGAGCACCTGCCGGCGCCCGCCGCCCGCCTCGATCATCAGCACCCGCGGCGCGCCCTGCTCGTAGCTGGTATAGAGGATCTGGCTGGCCGAGCGCGAGATGCGCGGGGTGAGCACAAGGGCGTTGCCGTCGGTCAGCATCACCGGATTGGCGCCGTCGTAATCCATCACCGCGATCTGCTTGCGCCGTGCGCTCTTGGGCCCGCTCGCGGCGATATAGGCCACGCGGCTGTCGAAATAGCCGCCCTCGCCGGTCAGCCGCGAATAGACCGCATCCGCCACCTTGTGGCCCATGCGCCGCCAGGCCTGGGCGGTGCCCTCGAACTGCAGCCCCTCGCCGAGCTGGGTCTGGGCGAAAACGTCCCAGAGCCGGAAGCGAACGGAGACCCGGTCACCCCGCTGGCCCGCCGCCCCGGTGATCAGCGCCTGGGCGTTGATCGCCTTCCAGTCGGCGAATTGCACCGGCGCGTCGAAATTGGTGATCCGGCCGATATGGGCGTTGCTCGGGATCTCGCGGAAGAGCCCGGTGCCGGTGAGGTCGTCGATGACGACCTGGGTGATGCGCGCCGCCAGGTCGGCTGCCTCGGCGCTGTCCGGCACGAAGCCCGGGGCGGCGAAGGGCATCGGCTCGATCACGCCCTCGGTGATCTCGATGCGAAGCGGCGCCTGCGCCGCCGCGGCGAAGGGACGGAGCGCGAGGGCCGCCGGCAGGCCGACGACGAGGCTGCGGCGAAGCGAATTTACCATGAAACCATCCCTTCGGGATTGAAGACCACTTCGATGTTGCGCCATTGCGCGAACTTGTCGCGCGGAAGCTCGCTATACGGCGAACAGCGCAGGAGTGCACGCCGTCCCGCCTCGTAGGCCTGCTGGAAGCGCGCGTCCGGCGCCGGGACCGGCTCGATCAGCCGGATCGAGCCCGAGATGACGGCGCCGTCCGCGGCCAGCTCGGCCGCGAGCACCACGCGCAGCTCCTGGGCGTCGCGCAGCCCCGCCGGCACGTTCCAGCATCGCTGCACCGCGAGCTTCAGCCCCTCCTTCTCGCCGCCGGTAAGCGGCGGGCCGACCGGCAGCGAGGTGGCTGCGGGCGCGGAGGGCGCGGCGGGGGCCGCCGGCGCCGGCGCGGCGGCGGCCCGGGTCTCGCCGGCGCCCTGCGCGTCGATCTCGCGCTGGACCTCCTTCTTCAGCGCCGCCATCACCTGGTTCGCCGGGTCCGGGCTCGGCGGGGCCTGCTCCGGCCGCGCCCGCGGCCGTCCCGCATTGGCGAGCGCCAGGGTCGCCGGTGGCGCGGGCTCGGCCACCGGCTCGGGCTCCGCCGCAGGCGGGGCTTGGGGCGTCTCTTCGGGCCGCGGCGCCTCGGCCTCCGGGGCGGGCGCGACCGCCGCCTGCGGGATCTCGGCCGGGCGCGCGGGATCGGGCGGCTCCGGCACCGCCTCGGGCGCAATCCGCGCCACCGGCCGCGGGCGCGGTGGCGTCACCGCGGTGGGCGGGGCGAGCGTGACCACCCGCGGCACGACGCTCGAAAGCTCCGGCTCGGCCACGGCGAGCGGCGAGGAGGGGTCGAAGGGGGCGGCGAGGCTCGCGACCTCCTCGGGAGCGGCATCCTCCTCGGGCGCCGGCTGCACCTCGGCCGAGGGGCCGCGCACCACCTCCGGCAGCGGCGCGGGCGGGCGCTCGGCCGGCGGGGCGGCATCGGGCGCGGAGGGCGGCTCGGGCGGCGCCGCCGTGTCGCGCGGCGCCTCCGCCGAGGCCTGGGCGGCGGCGAATTCCGCCTCGGTGACGAAGCTCACCTCCGTGACCCGGATCGCCTCGCGATCGCTCGGCTTCAGCCAAGGCAGGCCCCAGACCGCGAGCGCGATCAGCGCCGCGTGGCCCGCTGCCGAGACGATCGCACCGGTGGGCATGCGCACGACGGTCTAGCCGTCCTGCCCGTCGAACCTCGGGCCGCCCTGCTCCGTCACCAGGCCGATATTGTGGAATCCGCTGGCGTTGAGCGCGCCCATGACCTGCATGACGCCCTCGTAGGACGTCGCGCCGTCGGCCCGCAGAAAGACCTTGTCGCTCTCGCGCTCCGCCGCGACCGCCCGCAGGAGCGGGATGAACTCCGACCGGCTCACCGCCTCGTTCTGCACCAGGATCTCGCCCTCGGCGGTCAGCGCCACGGTCAGCGGCTCCTCGCGCTCGGAAGGCAGCGGCGCGGCGGCGGTCCTGGGCAACTCGATCGGCACGCCCACGGTCAGGAGGGGGGCCGCCACCATGAAGATGATCAGGAGCACCAGCATGACGTCGACCATCGGCGTGACGTTGATCTCCGACATCGGGCGGCGCTTGTTGCCGCGCCGGCCGCGCCGGCCGCGGTTGCGCACCGCGCCGCCGAGGAAGACCGCCATCTCAGGCGCCCGCCTTGTCGAGCTGGCGCGACAGGATCATGGCGAATTCGTCGGCGAAGCCCTCGTAGCCGCCGAGCACCGCATCGCTGTCCTGGTTGAGCTTGTTGAAGAAGATCACCGCCGGGATCGCGGCAAGCAGGCCCAGCCCGGTGGCGAGCAGCGCCTCGGCGATGCCGGGCGCGACCACCGCGAGATTGGTCGATTGCTGCAGCGCGATCTCCTCGAAGGCGTGCTTGATGCCCCAGACCGTGCCGAAGAGCCCGACGAAGGGCGCGATCGAGCCCACCGTGGCGAGGAAGGTCAGCCCGCGGTTGAGCTCGTCCGCCTCGCGGCCGATCGCCACGTTCATCGCCCGCTCGATGCGGGCCTGGGTGCCGGCGATCAGCCCGCCGTCCTTGCGGTGCGAGCGCCGCCACTCGGTCATGCCGGCGGCGAAGATCCGCGCCGCCGCCCCGGGCGGCTCCGGCCCGACCCGGTCGTAGACGGTGTCGAGCGGCTCGCCGGACCAGAAGTCCGCGTCGAAGGCGCGCGCCTCCTCGCGGGCGCGGCGCATGTCCAGGGTCTTCTGGATGATGATCGCCCAGGACCAGAAGGAGGCGGCGATCAGGACGAGCATCACGATCTTGACCGTGAAGGTCGCCCGCAGGAACAGCGCCAGCAGCGAGAAATCGATCTGCTGTGCGGCGGCGAGGGTATCGGTTTCCATGCGTGCCTGCTGATGCTTGCTCGGGAAGTCGGCCGTGTTCGTCCGGCCTCGGCGGGTCCTCGTCCCTTGCCGCGGCCTATTGCCGAAAAATACCGCTTCTGTCTAGGGGTCGCGCGGTCCCGGCCAGGGCTCTCGCAGCTGGATCTCCTTCTTTCTTCCTCGGCCGCCCCGCCCCGAGACGAGGACGGCGCCCGGCGGTTCCCGCCGGGCGGGGCGGTGACGTTGGCCTGCTTGGAACTCTGGCGCAGGGGGACGCTGCCAAATGCAATGCCCCTACGGTCCGGGCAGCATCCCGCCAAGGGCCGCGCGCACCGGCTCGGGCAGGCGCCGCGGGCGGCCGTCACGGCCGAGGCAGACCACGTCGACCTCCGCCGCCACCAGCAGTTCGTCCGCGCGCCAGACCTCCTGGATCAGTCGCGCCCGTGCGGCGGTGACCGCCGCCACGGTCGTGCGCACCGTGAGCACGTCCTGAAAGCGCGCCGGGGCGCGGTAGTCCACCGAGAGCGCGCGCACCGCGAAGACGCTTCCCAGCTCGCGCTCGAGCGCTACCTGGTCGATCCCCGCCGCGAGCAGCGCCTCGGTACGCGCCCGCTCGATGAACTTCAGGTAATTGGCGTAATAGACGATCCCGGCGAGATCGGTGTCCTCGTAATAGACCCGGAGCTCGAAGCGATGCGCCGTCATGCGCGCGGATGCCGGATCTCGTGCACCGAGAGGTTCGCGTCGACCGTGCAGGTATGCAGCCGCCCGCCATCGGTCACGCGCACCAGCGCCAGGCCGTCGGCGCCGGTCTCGGCGAGCACCGCCGTCACTTCGGCGGGATCCTTGCCGACATGGGCCGCGACCGCCTCGGCGCAGGCGCGCTCCTGGGCCGCAGCCGAGGCCGCCGGCACATTGCGCTGCCCCTCCCCCGCGCCCGCGCAGGCGGCGAGCGGGGCGGCGAGCAGCAGGATCGGAAGCGGAACGCGCCTGCGCATGGCCCGGCCCTCACGCGATGATTCGTCCCGCGATCATGCCCCGCCCCGCCGTTGCCCGCCAGCCGGCGGGCGCCGGGCACGGGGGGCTATAGCAGCTGGCGCTTTTTCCTCTTCGACCGTTCCGCAACAGGATGAGGGCAGCGCCCGGCCCGGGCGGGGTCGGGGCTCATCAGAACGCGGCGACACGCCCCACGAACCAGACGGCGGCGACGCTGCCCATCAGATAGCTCGCCGCCGCGATCCCCTGGCCGTCCCGTCGGGTCGCCCAGGCCATCGTAGCCGGATAGAGCCGTCGGAGCAGGGACCCGACGACGACGACCATCGCGATGAACATCAGCTGCCCGGCCTCGACCCCGAGGTTGAAGGCGACGAGCGCCGGCGGCACCTCGCCCTCCGGCAATCCCACCTCGAGCAGCGCCCGGGCGAAGCCGAGCCCGTGCAGCAGCCCGAAGGCGAAGGCCACGACCCAGGGATAGCGCTCCGTGAGCCGCAGCCCGCGCCCTTCGGGACGGGCGAGTTCGGAGGCGAGGAACATGATCGAGAGCGCCACGACCGCCTCGACCGGCGGCGCCGGCACCACGATCCAGCCGAGCGCCGCCGCGCCCAGGCTCAGCGAATGCGCGACCGTGAAGGCGGTCACCGCCCCGACGAGCTGCCGCCTGTCCCGGATCAGCAGGATCAGCGCGAAGACGAACATCAGGTGGTCGATCCCGCGCAGGATATGGTCGACCCCGAGCGCGAAATAGGTCGAGACCACCCCGAGCCGTCCCTGCGGCGCCGGCACGCGGAAGCCGGGGCTCGCCGCCGTGAGCCGCTGGCTCTCCGCCCTGCCCGGCGCCAGTTCGTAGCGCACCAGCACGTCCGTCTCGGTCAGCTCCAGCCCCTCGATGGTGATCTCGCCACCCTCGAGCCCGCCCGGACAGCCGGAGATCCAGGCCGCCACGAAGGCGGTGCCATCGAATTCGAGCGGGCCCGGCCCCCGCGGATCGCAGGTCTCGGGCAGGACCGCGGCGATCTGCATCGGTCCGCCCGCGCCCGCCGGCACCTTCCAATAGACCTGCCAGGCATCGCCGCCGAGCGCCCGCAGGTCGAGAAAGCCCGGCTGCAGCGCGTGCGGCAGTGCCGGCCCCGCCCAGAGGCCCGGCAGAAATGCCGCGAGGAACGCCAGGGACGTCACGAGTCCGGTTCTCCAGTCCTTCCGGATGCGGGCACCGGGGCCGGATGCGGCCCGCTCCCGCCGGGCGCGGCCCGGATTCCGGGCAGACGGGAACCGCGGCGGCCGGGTGAAGAATGCCCCTGCTCCTCTCGCTCCGCTCAAGTCCCCCGCCCCCAGACGCCGCCGACCTTTGGTGTCCCAGATCACGCCGGACCACAAGACTCGGAAAACCAAGGGCAATGTGCTAGGGCGTTGAGCCGTGAGGTCGATGCGGCGGCGGGCTCCGTGCGCTGGCGCAGGCCTGGATCTTCTGGCGCGAACCGACGAAAGGAGCGCAGCGTGGCCCTGGATCCGCTCATCCTCTCGCGACTCCAGTTCGCATTCGTGATCAGCTTCCACATCATCTTTCCGGCCTTCACCATCGGCCTGGCCGCATGGCTCGCGACCGTGGAGGGCCTGGGCTTCGCCACAGGGCGCGCGGTCTATCGGCGGATCTTCGATTTCTGGCTGAGGATATTCGCCGTGTCCTTCGGGCTGGGCGTGGTGAGCGGGATCGTGATGGCCTTCCAGTTCGGCACCAACTGGAGCGTGCTCGCCGAGCGGGCCGGCCCGATCCAGGGGCCGCTGATCGGCTACGAGGCCTTCACGGCCTTCCTGCTGGAGGCAACGTTCTTCGGGGTCATGCTGCTCGGGCGCGACCGGGTCAGGCCGGGCGTCTATCTTCTCGCCTGCTGCATGGTGTCGCTCGGGACGATCCTCTCGTCCTTCTGGATTCTCGCCAACAACACCTGGATGCAGGTGCCGATCGGACATGAGGTGATCGACGGCCGGTTCATCCCGACGGACTGGCGCGAGATCGTGCTCGGCCCGGTGATGCTGATCCGCTGGCTGCACATGCTGCTCGCGGCCTTCCTGACCACCGCGATCTGCGTGGCGGCCACCGGCGCCTGGTACGTGCTGCGCGACATCAACCGCGCCGAGGCGCGGGTGATGCTGACCTGGGGCCTCGGGCTCGCCGCCGCGCTGATCCCGGTGCAGATGTACCTCGGCCATCTGAACGGCCTCTATGTCTACGAGCACCAGCCGGCCAAGTTCGCCGCGATCGAGGCGCGCTGGAAGGACGAGCAGCCGGGCACGGAGGTCTGGCTCGCCTGGCCCGACGCGGCGCGGCAGGAAAACCTCCTCGCGATCGAGACGCCGGGCATCGGCAGCTTCATCGCCACGGGGGAATGGGACGCGCCGATGACGGGGCTGGAGAGCTTTCCGGAGGAGGACCGGCCGCCGGTGGTGATCCCGTTCTTCGGCTTCCGCATCATGGTGGGCATGGGGCTGGTGATGCTGGCGGTTTCCTGGATCGGGACGCTCCTGCGCGTCACCGGACGGCTCGAGACCAGCCGATGGTTCCTCTGGGCGACATTCCTGGCCTTTCCGAGCGGGTTCATCGCCGTGCTGACCGGCTGGTACACCGCCGAGGTCGGGCGCCAGCCCTGGGTGATCTACGGCCTCCTGCGCACCGAGGATGCGGTGACGCCGGCGCTGACGACCACGGACGCGCTGATCTCGCTCGTGGTCTTCGTGCTCGTCTACGGCATGCTCGGGGGCTTCGGCGTGCGCTACATCTACAAGCTCCTGCGCGAGGGGCCGAGCGGGCCGTCCGGAGCCGCCTCCGGCGCCTACGGGAGCCGCCGCCCCTTTGCGCGCGCGGACGGCCCCGGCGTCACGGACCGGAGATAGGCCGATGGAGATCTTCAGCCTCGCGCATCTCTGGGCCGGGATCATCGCCATCGCGATCCTCGTCTACGTGCTGCTCGACGGCTTCGACCTCGGCGTCGGCATCCTCTTCGGAATGACGCGGGACGAGGCGAAGCGCGGCCCGATGATGGCGGCGATCGCGCCCTTCTGGGACGGCAACGAGACCTGGCTCGTGGTGATCGGCGCCTCCCTCTTCGCGGCGTTCCCGGCGGTCTATGCGGTCTTTCTCAGCGCCTTCTACCTGCCGGTGCTGCTTCTGCTGGTCGGCCTGATCTTCCGCGGCGTCGCCTTCGAGTTCCGCTACCGCAGCGAGCGGATGCGCGGGGTCTGGGACTTCGGCTTCGCCGCCGGCTCGACGATGGCCGCCTTCGTCCAGGGCGCGGCGGTCGGCGCGATGATGCGCGGCATTCCCGTCGAGGACGGGCAGTTCGCCGGGACGAGCCTCGAATGGCTGCATCCGTTTCCGGTCCTGACCGGGATCGGGCTGGTCCTGGGCTACGCCCTGCTCGGCGCCTGCTGGCTGGTGCTGAAGACCGAGGGCGCGGTTGCCGACTGGGCGCGGGGCATGGTCTTCTGGCTCGTGATCGGCGTCCTCGCCATCGTCGGGCCGGCGATCGTCGCGGCCCTGACCGTCGACATGAGCCCGGGGCTCACCCAGGCCGCCGAGCGGTTCGGGATGCTGAGCAGCCTGGGCGCCGCCGCCGGCTTCTATGCGCTGCTTCTGCTGGTCGCCTGCGCACGCCTGCGGCTCGACGGGGCGCTCTATCCGCTCGGGGCGCTGTTCTTCGCCGCGACATTCGTGGCGCTGGCCGGCATGATGTGGCCCTATATGATCCCCTACACCCTCACCGTCCAGGACGCCGCCGCGCCCGAGGCCTCGCTGCGGTTCATGCTCTTTGCCGGGGTCGTGGTCCTGCCGGTCGTCGCGATCTACACGATCGGGGTCTACTGGCTGTTTCGCGGCAAGGTGGCTTCGTCCGAGGAGCCCTGACGCAAGGCGATCCGCGCGCGGGGCGCCCCATCCACCGAAACCCGAAGAGAGACCTTCCGCAAGCGGATACACTTGCGGAGCTGCCGCGGTGGGTCTGCGATGGCCATTGAATATAGTTAGGACTCCTGTATAAAGACTCGGAGAGGTGGCAGATGTCTTCAGAATCCCGGCAGATCGTCACGGCGTTCCAGCGGCTTGCGCTGTTCTGGCGTGCCAGTCAGTGGCAGGTGGCCAGGGAATTCGGCCTCAACCCGACTCAGGGGGAGGTCCTGGCACGGGTGGCGGCGCGGCCGGAATGGGCGGCGGATCTGGCCGCCGCGCTCGGGATCTCCCATGCCAGTCTGAGCGACACGGTCTCCGCGCTCGATCGGAAGGGGCTGGTCCGCCGCCGTTCCGATCCCGATGACGGCCGTGCCCGCCGGATTGAGGCGACCGGGGCGGGAACCGCCCTGGCCGCGCGGATGCCGGAGGCGCCCGCCGCACTGGAGGAGGCCATTGCAAGGCTAACCGAGGCCGAACGCGGCGGGCTGCTGCGGTCGCTCGTGTTGATCATCCGCTCCCTGCAGGAGGCGCGCGCCATCCCGGTGCAGCGCATGTGCCTGACCTGCCGCCATTTCCGCCCGCATATCCACGACGATCCCGTCCGGCCGCATCATTGCGCCTTTGTCGATGCCGCCTTCGGCGATGCCGCCCTGCGGCTGGATTGCGCGGATCACGAAACCGCCACGGACGAGGAGGCCGCCCGCGCCTGGGCGGCCCTTTCGGTCGTGGGGTGAACGGGGCGCCCGGAATGCCGCTGCAACGGCCCGGACGCCCCGAATGCAACCCCTCTGTCACGAAAGGAAGCATTCGATGATGACACAGATACGGTCCCTTTGCCACGCGCCCGGAGCAGCGGCCGCGGCGCTGACGCTCGCCGCGGCTGCGGTCGGCGCGCACGAACTGACCGCCGAGGCGGGCAATGCCGAACGCGCGGCCTTCGACATCGTGGCCGCCGACATCGCAACGGACGGGCGCCATGCGATCTTCACCATGTCGGTGGCCGGCACGCCGGGCGAGGACCGGCCCGAGGCGGCGGGCGGACTCGCGGGGGCGCCGGTCTTCTCCTACGTCTGGCCGACGACGCTCGACCCGTCGGTCGTGGGGTTCGAGGCCGGCGCGGGCATCCTCGCCTTCGCGGTCACGATCCATCCCGATTTCGACGACACGCCGCTCTTCGACGAGAGCGGCTCCGGCGCCACCGGCGACGATGGCGGGACCTGGCACAGCCATTGGGTCGTGCTCGGGCCGGACGAGACCTGCGGGCCGGGCGCGCTCAAGGTCATCGACATCCCCGAGGGCGCGACGCCGCCGCTGCCGCTGACTTGGCCGGGCCTGCCGATCCTGATCGACAGCCCGGGCTGGTCGCCGGTCTTCGACGGGCCGCGGCTCAGCGTGACGGTGCCCCTCGCCGACATCGGCGCAATGGAGGAAGCGCGGTTCGACGGGGTCGCTGCCGCCCTTCGGGTCGATGCGAATATCCACGCGCCGCTTCTCTGCGTGACGGACGTCTTCGACGTGGCTTCGGGGGATCTGAGCCTGCCGGGCCGGGTCGGGCAGTGAGAGACCGGGAGCGGCGACCTCTCCGCCGCGCCCCCACGACAAGGATCGGAACGATGGAGATGGCGCCCTTCTTCGCGGCCGACTGGCTGAACACGGAGCGGCCGCTGGTGCTGGCGGATTTCCGCGGCCGGGTCCTGGCGGTCGAGGTGTTCCGGATGCTCTGTCCCGGCTGCGTCCTGCACGGCCTGCCGCAGGCGCAGCGCCTGGCGCAGGCCTTCGATGCGCGGGACCTCGCGGTCATCGGCCTGCACAGCGTCTTCGAGCATCACGACGGCAACAGCCGCGAGACGCTCGCCGCCTTCCTGCACGAATGGCGCATCCGCTTTCCCGTTGCCATCGACGCGCCGGGCGAAGGCCCGATGCCGCGCACCATGGCGGCCTGGGCGTTGCAGGGCACGCCCAGCCTTGTGCTCCTCGACCGGCGGAGCGCGATGCGGGCGCGGCATTTCGGGCAGGTGGCCGATCTCGCCCTCGGGGCCGAGGTCATGGCGATGATCGGCGAGACTGCGGAGCGATGACGCAGATCGCGTCCGCCGTCATGCCGATGGCGTGGTTCCGGCACGATCGCGGGCAGGCATTGGCCCGAAGCCATCTGTCGGAGGCAATATCAGGCCCGCGTCAGCCTGACCGCGCGCCCGATCAGGTTGCGGCCCGGCGCGAGCAGGCTCTCGAGATCGAGCCGCTGAGCGGGGAGGCCGCGGGCCTCGCAGGCGGCATTGACCCGGTCGATCAGCCTGCCGCCGGTGGCGGCCTGCGCGGCGGCCGCCGCCTTCACGATCTCCTGGGCATCCTTCAGCGGCATGTGCCGCGCCAGGCCGAAGGCCAGCGCCTCGGCATAGGCGCCGCCGCCGTTCAGCTCGATCGCCGCGGCCATGCGGGCGGGATCTAGCCGCAGGTCGGAAATCAGCGCCGCCGCATGGCGCAGGCCCGCCCCCGCCGCGACCGCCATCGGCGGCAGGCAGAGCCATTCCACCGCCCAGGCCGCGCCGTCGCGCTCCTCCGTCTGGAGGAGCGCTTGCTGCGCGAGGCCCGCCTGCGCCGCGCTGAAGCGCGCCAGCGTGACCAGCGTTTCGGCCAGAACCGGATTGGCCTTCTGCGGCATGGTCGAGGAGCCGCCGCCCGCGCCGGCCGCCGCCTCGGCGATCTCGCTGCGGCCGAGCAGGACCAGATCCGCGCCGATGCGCCCCGTGAGGCCGGAGACCATCGCCAGCCAGTTGGCGAATTCGACGAGCCCGTCGCGCTCCACATGCCAGGGCTTGGCGGGGCAGCCGAGGCCGAGCTCGGCGGCCAGCGCCTCCATCACCGGGATGCCCCGCTCGCCCAGCGCCGCGAGATTGCCGGAAGCGCCGCCGAACTGCAGGAGGAGGAGCCGGGGCCGCAGCTCGCCCAGCCGCTCGCGGCACCGCGAGAGCGGCGCCATCCAGCCGGCGATGCGCAGGCCGAAGCTGGTCGGGGTGGCGATCTGCGACCGGGTCCGCCCGGCCATGGGCAGACCCGCATGGCGCCTGGCCGCCGCACCGAGCGCCGCCACGAGCGCGGCGAGGCGTGCATCGAGGATCTCGAGCACGGGGCGAAGGCGCAGCACCAGCCCGGTGTCCATGGCATCCTGCGAGGTGGCGCCCCAATGCAGGAAATCGCCGTGCGGCGGCCCGATCCGCGCGCGCAGCGCCTTGACGAGGCCCGGGACCGGGATGCCGGCCGCCTCGGTCGCGGCCCCGAGATCCGCCGCCGCGATCTCGATCCCCTCCAGCGCCTGCGCGATCGCCGGACCCGCCGCGGCGGGGATCACCCCCAGCCGCGCCTCGACGCGCGCCAGCGCCGCCTCGAAGCGCAGCATGGCGGCGATCTCAGCCTCGGCGCCGAATTGCGCCGCGATCTCGGCATCGCCGTAGAGACCGGCGAGCAGCGGGCTCTCGAAGGCGGCGACGGCCATCGCCCTCAGGCCTCCCGCAGCCCGAGAATCGCCCGGGCCTGCCGCCAGCTCGCCACCGGGCGGCCGTGCTCGGCGCAGAGCGCCGCCGCGCGGCGCACGAGGGCGGCATTCGACGGTGCCAGCGTGGTGGCGTCGAGCCGCACGTTGTCCTCGAGCCCGGTGCGTACATGCCCCCCGGCGGCGATGCACCATTCGTTGAGCGTGATCTGGTGGCGCCCGATGCCCGCCCCGCACCATTCCGCCTCCGGCGCCAGGCGCGAGACCGTGCGGCGGTAATAGTCGAAGACGTCGCGGTCAACCGGCATGGCGTTCTTCACGCCCATGACGAATTGCACGTAGAGCCGGCCGGGGATGCGGCCGTCGCGGTTCATCGCCGCGGCCTGGTGGATGTGGCTGAGATCGAAGGCCTCGATCTCGGGCTTCACCCCATGGGTGCGCATCTCGGCGGCGAGCCAGTCGACGAGGTCCGGCGGGTTCTCGTAGACGCGGGTCGGGAAGTTGTTCGAGCCCACCGAAAGCGAGGCCATGTCGGGGCGGAGCGCCAGCATGCCGCCCCGGGTGCGGCCGGCGCCGGAGCGGCCGCCGGTCGAGAGCTGCATGATCATGCCCGGGCAATGCGCCCGGATCCCCTCCATCAGCCGCGCGAATCGCTCCGGGTCCGAGCTCGGCGTCCCGTCTTCGTTGCGGACATGGGCGTGAACGATCGAGGCACCGGCCTCGAAGGCCTCCTGGGTGCTCTCGACCTGCTCGGCGACCGAGATCGGCACCGCCGGGTTGTCGGCCTTGGTCGGCAGCGAGCCGGTGATCGCCACGCAGATGATGCAGGGCCTGGCCTCAGACATCGAAGAACACCGTCTCGTTCTCGCCCTGAAGGCGGATGTCGAAGCGGTAGAGCGCCATGCCGTCCCGCTCCTCGCGGGCGGCGATCAGGGTCGGCCACCGCGCGGGGTTCTCGATGAGGCCGAGCACCGGATCGGCGGCATTGGCCGCGGGCTCGTCGGAGAAATACATCCGGGTGCTGAGGCCGATGTTGATGCCGCGCGCGACGATCCAGAGATTGAGATGCGGCGCCATGGGCTTGCCACCGCGGCCTGCCACGGCGCCCGGCTTGACGGTCTCGAAGGCGAAGCGGCCGGTGTCGAAATCCGAGATCACCCGGCCCCAGCCGCGGAAGCCCTCCTCGACCTCGCCGTGGCGCGGATCCTCGGGGCTCGCGTGGATCCCGGCGGCATTGGCCTGCCAGACCTCGATCAGCACGTCCCTGAGCGGGGCGCCGGTGCCGTCGAACACGCGTCCCTCGACGCGGATGCGCTCGCCGGCGGCATTGGGCCCGGCGATGTCGCGGCCGAGCTCGTTCTCGAAGATGGCGAATCCCGCCGCGCCGGGCGCGAGCCCGATATGGACGTAGGGACCGGCGGTCTGCGACGCGGTCTCGCGGAGATAGTCGAGCGGCTGCACCATGGCTCAGTTCCCCTCCAGCCGGTTCTCGAAGAGCGTCGAGCGCCGCCCGCGCAGCACGATGTCGAACTTGTAGGCGAGGCTGTCGAGCGGGATGCTGGCGTTGAGGTCCAGCGGCGCGATCAGCTGCGCGAGCGCCGCGCGGTCCGGGATCGCGGCGAGGATCGGGCAATGCGGGATCAGGGGATCGCCCTCGAAATACATCTGGGTGATCAGCCGCTGGGCGAAGCCGGTGCCGAAGACCGAGAAATGGATATGCGCCGGGCGCCAGTTGTTCACCCAGTTGCGCCAGGGATAGGCGCCGGGCTTGACGGTGCGGAAGTGGTAACGGCCTTCCGCATCGGTCAGCGTGCGCCCGCAGCCGCCGAAGTTCGGGTCGATCGGCGCGAGATAGGTGTCCTTCTTGTGGCGGTAGCGCCCGCCGGCATTGGCCTGCCAGAATTCCACCAGCGTGCCCGGCACCGGCCGCCCGGTCTCGTCCAGCACCCGGCCATGCACCACGATGCGCTCGCCGACCGGCTCGCCGCCATGGGCGTAGTTGCGGATCAGGTCGTTGTCGAGCGGGCCGAGATCGCCATGCCCGAAGCGCGGCCCGGTCATCTCGCTCATCGAGCATTCCAAGGACAGGAGCGCGTGCTGGGGCGAGCGCTTCACGCTGGTCTTGTAGTTGGGCGTCAGCGCCGGCGGATGCAGGGTCCGGTCCCGCTGGAAGAATTCCGATCCGGTCATAGCCGCACCCCCATCTCCGCATAGGTGGCCTTGATGATCTTCAGCGCGTGGTTGGCCCGCGGCACGCCGGCATAGACCGCGACATGCAGCATGGCCTCGCACAGGTCCTGCGGCGTGGCGCCGGTATTGGCGGTGGCGCGCACATGCATCGCGACCTCCTCGTGATTGCCGAGCGCGGCGAGCAGGGCGAGCGTGATCAGCGACCTCTCGCGCCGCGAGAGATCGGGCCGCGACCAGACCGAGCCCCAGGCGCCTTCGGTGATGAAGGTCTGGAACGGCGCGTCGAAATCCGACGTCGCCGCCTCGGCGCGGTCGACATGGGCGTCGCCGAGCACGGCACGGCGCGTCGCCATGCCCCTGTCGAAACGGTCAGACAATGGCGTTCTCCTCCAGGAAACCGGCGATCAGCGCCGCCATCGCCTCCGGCGTCTCGACGCAGGGGATATGGCCGGCGCCGCGGATCACCTCGAAGCGGGCGCCCGCGATGCTCTCTGCCGTCTCGCGTACCAGATCGGGCGGGGTCGAGCCGTCCTCCGATCCGGCCAGCACCAGGGTGGGCAGGGCGAGGCGGGCGGTGCTGTCGCGCAGATCCGTCTCGGCCATGGCCGCGCAGCATCCCGTGTAGCCCGCGACCGGGGTCCGGGTCAGCATGTGCCGCCAGCCGGCGAGCTCGTCCGCGCGGGTCTCGTGGAACCGCTTCGAGAACCAGAGCCCGAGGATGCCCTCGGCGATCGCGGCGATCCCCTCGGCGCGCACCGTGGCGATGCGCCTAGCCCAGCCGTCCGGGGTGCCGATCTTGGCGGCGGTGTTGGAGAGCACCATGGCCCGCAGCAGGTCCGGCCGCTCCGCAGCCAGCCCCTGCGCCACCACGCCGCCGATCGAGAGGCCGACGAAGACCGCGCCGGCGATCCCGAGGCTGTCCATCAGACCCGCCGCCTCGGCGACGAGGTCGCCCATATAGTATTCGCCCTCCGGCGCGTCGCTCAGCCCGTGGCCGCGCATGTCGTAGCGCAGGAGGCGCAGGCCGGAGGGCAGTTGCGGCAGGAGCGCATCCCAGATCCGGAAGTCGGTTCCGAGCGAATTGGCGAAGACCAGCGGCACGCCGTCCGGGTCGCCGCTTTCGGCATAGTGCAGCCGGAGCGAATTGATCGTCGCGATTTGCATGGGCCCTCTCCTCGATTTGACTCTGCCCGATTCAGGCGGTTATGTAAAATGACGATTCAAGCGAATTGCATAACTGAAATGGCATACATGGGCAGCGTCAGCTACCGCCATATCCGATGCTTCCTGGAGGTCGCGCGGCTCTCGAGTGTCGGCCAGGCCGCGGCGACGCTCGCCATCTCGCAGCCCGCGGTCTCCAAGACCCTGCGCGAGTTGGAGGACCGGCTCGGCCAGCGGCTCTTCGAGCGCAGCGGCCGGCGGCTGCGCCTCAATGCGGCCGGGCGGCTCTTCCAGAGCCATGCGGGACAGTCGCTCGCGGAGCTCGAGCGCGGCATCCGGGCGGTCGCGCATCCCGGGACGGCGGGCAGGACGATCGCCGTCGGCGTGCTTCCGACCGTCGCGACGGAGGTGATGCCGCGGGCGGCGTTGGAGTTCCGGAGATCGGCCCCCGGCACTACCTTGCGGATCACCACCGGGCCGAACTGGCTGCTGCTGTCGCAATTGCGCGAGGCGCGGCTCGACCTGGTCGTGGGCCGGCTCGCGGCGCCGGACCAGATGCAGGGGCTGGTCTTCGAGCAGCTCTACTCGGAAAACGTCGCCGCCGTGGCACGCCCCGGCCACCCGCTCGCGGGCGGCGCCTCCGGCAGGCTCTCCGATTTCCCGCTCGTGCTCCCGCCGCCGGGCGCCATTATCCGGCCGCTGGTGGAGCAATATTTCCTGAGCCTCGGCTTCGACATACCGAAGCCCTGGGTCGAGACGGTCTCGCTCGCACTCGGCCGCGCCCTCCTGCGCGGATCCGATGCCATCTGGTTCATCTCGCGCGGCGTCGTCGCCGACGAACTGGCCGGGGATAGGCTGGTCGCGCTGGACCTGCCGCAGCTTCCCGCGGCGGGACCCGTCGGGATCACGCTTCGCGCCGGCATCGCGCCGAGGCACGACATCGCCGAACTGATGCGCGCGCTCCGGGCCAGCGCGTGAACGCCGGTCGGACTGTCGCTTCGGACCGGCGCCCTTTCTCCGAGGCGACGCCGCCTTCCCCGCGGATTTGGCGGGTGACAGATCCGCGCGCGCCTGCCTTCCAGCGGCGGCGGCGCCTTGCCCGCTCGGGGCGCCCCGTCAGGACCGCGGGATCGTCGGCGGACACGCGAGCCGCGCCTGGGCCGCAAGCCTGATGGGGGCATTCGCTGCCCCGAAGCCGTCGTAGCCCTCGCGCTGGACGATCTCGAAGAAGAACCGGTCCTTGAACGCGCGCGTGTAGATCTGGAAATAGCGGCCGGTCTCGTCCTCGTCGTAGAGGATGCCGAGCGCGCGCATCTCGTCGAGCATGGCGGGATCGAGCGCGAACCGCGCCTCGAGATCGTCGTGGTAGTTCTCGGGGATCGCCAGCATCTCGAGGCCAGCCTCCCGGGCCTTGCGCGCCGCGGCGAAGATGTCGTCGGTGGCGAAGGCGATGTGCTGCACCCCGGCGCCGAAGAATTCCGCCAGGAACCGCGAGTTCAGCGTGTTTCCCGCCGCGCTCGCGTTGAGGCAGATTCGCAGGCTGCGTGCCGGGTTCTGCAGGGCCATGCTCTCGACGATGCCGGCGGGATCGACCACCTCGACCAGCGGCGTCGTCTCGAAGTCGAAGAGCGAGAGGTAGAAGAGCCGCCAGCTCAGCATCTCGCCGGTCGACATGGACTGCGCCACGTGGTCGATCCCGGTCAGGACCGCCGAGGGCGCCGCACCGGTCGGCTCGAACTCGATGCTCCAGACGCGTGCGCGCTCGGACCGCGCGTCGGTGAAGCAGAGCAGCGCCCCGCCCACGCCGCGGATGGCCGGGATCTCCAGGTCGCCCGGATCCACCCTCTGGCGGAAGGCGGTCATGTGCAGCGCCTCGGCGCGGGCGTGCGCGGCCCGCGCGTCGCCGACCCGGATCCCGATCGCGGCGACGGAGGCCCCGTGCACGATCTGCTGCGAATGGGCGAGGCCCTCGGGCTCGGTGTTGAGCACCAGGTTGATCGCGCCCTGGCTGTAGCGGGTCACCTGCTTGGAATGATGCCGGCCGGTGAGCGCGAAGCCGAGCTCGGTCAGGAGCCGCCCCAGATCCGCGGCATCCTCTTCCGACAGCGCGAACTCGATCCATTCCACCGCCTCGGGCACCACCCGCGGCGGCAGCCGTCCGGGGCGCAGCCGGTCCTCCAGCCAGATGAGCGACCGCGCCCCGTCCTCGGCGATGCGCCGGGGCGAGGCCATGCGGAAGCGGTCGTTGAAGATCTCGTGGCTGAGCCAGCCGTCGTAGCCGGTGGCGATCACCGCCTCCATGAAGGCGTCGAGCGGCAGGTCGCCCTGGCCGGGGAAGCTGCGGAAATGCCGCGACCATTGCAGCAGGTCCATCTCCATCTTCGGCGCATCGGCGAGCTGGACGAAGGTGATGCGATCGGCGGGGATCGAGCGCACCGCGTCGGGCGCGAGCCCCCGCGCCAGCATGTGCCAGCTGTCGAGGATCAGCCCGACGCGGGGATGGTCGGCGCGGCGCACGATCTCCCAGGCATCGCGGTAGTCCGAGACGTGCCGGCCCCAGGCGAGCGCCTCGAAGCCCACGTCGATGCCGAAGCCGGCGGCGATCCCGCCGAGCTCGCGCAGGTCCTCCGCCGCCCGGTCGATGCCGCCGAGGCTGAGCGGCGAGACATTCGAGCAGACGAGGACGGCGCCGGCGCCGAGCTCGTTCATCAGCGCGAACTTGCGCCTCGCGCGCTCGAAGCCGCGGGACCGCTGCGGCTCGGGCATGCCCTCGAAATCGCGGAAGGGCTGGAAGGCGACGATCTCGAGCCCACGGTCGTGCACCATGCGCCCGATCTCGGCCGGCGTGCCTTCGTGGGCCAGCACGTCGGCCTCGAAGATCTCGACGCCGGCGAAGCCCGCCGCGGCGATGGCGGCCAGCTTCTCGGGAAGCGTGCCGCAGAGCGAAACCGTGGCGATCGCGTATTTCATGGCACCCTATCCGCGCGCGGCCCCGGGGGGGGATCCGCGCGCACGCCATCGCCCCGCCCCGCTCGCCCGGATCAGGCCGGACGGGGCCGCGTCCGAAGCGACATCGGCCGCGGCGGCCATGCCGGGGCACCCCCTTTCTCAGTCGCCTGCCTGCGCCTTGAGCTCGCGCCGGCGGGCGTGCAGGATCGGCTCGGTATAGCCCGAGGGCTGCGTGGTTCCCTCGAAGACCAGGTCGCAGGCAGCGCGGAAGGCGATGCCGTCGAAGCCGGGCGCCATGGGCCGGTAGGCAGGATCGCCGGCGTTCTGCCGGTCCACGACCTCGGCCATGCGCCGCATGATCTCCATCACCTGATCCTTGTCCACCACGCCGTGGTGCAGCCAGTTGGCGATGTGCTGGGCCGAGATGCGGCAGGTGGCGCGGTCCTCCATCAGGCCGACGTCGTTGATGTCGGGCACCTTCGAGCAGCCGACGCCCTGGTCGATCCAGCGCACCACGTAGCCGAGGATGCCCTGCGCGTTGTTCTCGACCTCGCGGCGGATCTGCTCTGGCGTCCACTTGCGGAAGCTCGCGATCGGGATCTCCAGCAGCGAGTCGACATAGGCGCGCCGGCCGCCCTTCTTGAGCGCCTCCTGCACCGCGAAGACGTCGATCTTGTGGTAGTGCAGCGCATGCAGCGTCGCCGCCGTCGGGCTCGGCACCCAGGCGCAGTTGGCCCCGGCCTTGGGATGCTCGATCTTCGTCTCCAGCATCGCCGCCATCCGGTCGGGCACCGCCCACATGCCCTTGCCGATCTGGGCACGGCCGGAGAGGCCGCATTCCAGGCCGATGTCCATGTTCTGGTTCTCGTAGGCGATGATCCAGCCCTTGCGCTTGATGAAGTCCTTGCGGCTGAAGGGCCCGGCCTCCATCGAGGTGTGGATCTCGTCGCCGGTGCGGTCGAGGAAGCCGGTGTTGATGAAGACGACCCGGTGCTTCGCTGCGCGGATGCATTCCTTGAGGTTGACGCTGGTGCGCCGCTCCTCGTCCATGATCCCGAGCTTGACGGTATAGCGCGGCAGGCCCAGCACCGATTCCACATGGCCGAAGACCGCGTCGGCGAAGGCGACCTCGTCGGGGCCGTGCATCTTGGGCTTGACCACATAGACCGAGCCGGTGACCGAGTTGCGCGGGCCCTTGGACTTCTTGAGGTCGTGCATGGCGATGAGCACCGTCACCATCGCGTCCATCAGCCCCTCGAAGACCTCGCCGCCGTCGGCGTCGAGGATCGCGGGATTGGTCATCAGATGGCCGACGTTTCGCACCAGCAGGAGCGCCCGGCCCTTGACCGTGACCTCGCCGCCCTCGGGCGCGGTGAAGGTCAGGTCCGGGTTCAGGCGGCGGATCACCTGCGCGCCGCCCTTCTGGAAGGTCTCGACGAGGTCGCCCTTCATCAGCCCGAGCCAGTTGCAGTAGGCGCCGACCTTGTCCTCGGCATCGACGCAGGCGACCGAATCCTCCAGATCCATGATCGCCGACATCGCGCTCTCGAGCCGCACGTCGGCGAGCCCCGCCTGGTCGCGGCTGCCGATCAGATGGGTGCGGTCGAAGACGAGCTCCACGTGCAGCCCGTGGTTGCGCAGGAGCACCGATTCCGGCGCCCGCGGATGGCCGCGGTAGCCGATGAACTTCTCCGACTCCACCAGCGGCATGTCGTCGACCAGGAGCTCCCCGCCGCGCACATGGTAGCGCCGCGCGTCGGCGTGGCTGGTCCCGGCGAGCGGGAAGGCCTCGTCGAGGAAGACCCGCGCCCGCGCCACCACCCGCGCCCCCCGGCCGCGGTCGTAGGCGCCCGAGGGTGGTTCGCTGCCCATGGCGTCGGTGCCGTAGAGGCAGTCGTAGAGGCTGCCCCAGCGGGCATTGGCCGCATTGAGCGCGAAGCGGGCATTGGTGATCGGCACCACAAGCTGCGGCCCGGGCACCAGCGCGATCTCGGGATCGACGTTCTCGGTCTCGATGGTGAAGGGCTCGCCCTCGGGCAGCATGTAGCCGATCTCGGCGAGGAAGGCCTTGTAGGCCTCGCGCCCGCCGCGCTCCTCGCGATGCCAGGCGTCGATCGCGGCCTGGAGTTCGTCGCGCCGGGCCAGCAGGGCGGCGTTCCGCGGCCCGAAATCCCGCACCAGCGCCGCGAGTCCGTTCCAGAAGGCGGCCGCATCCACTCCGGTTCCCGGCAGGGCCTCGTTCTCGACGAAGGCGGCCAGCTCCGGCGCGACCCGGAGCTCGGCCCGCGTCACGCGGCCGTTCGAAGTCAGTTCGGTAACCGGATCGCTCATTGGGCCCCCATGGATTCGACATCTCCGCAAGAGATCGCACCCCCCCGACGGGATGCCATCGGATCCATTCTCAGCGCTGCAGCGGCGGGCTGCAACGGGATTCGGCAAACTTTTTGCCGAGCCCGCCCCCCGGGGCCATGCCGCCGCGGGCCAGGACACTTGTGGGACGCGGGCGAATTCGGTTGATCCGGCGCGGCGGCTCGATTTCAGTCGCGCCATGAACGGACGCCCCGAGATCCTCTTTCCCCTCTTCGCCGATCTGACCGCGCTGGACGGGGTCGGCCCCAAGACCATGCGCCTCTTGGAGAAGCTCGAGATCACCCGGCCGGCGCATCTGCTCCTGACGCTGCCGGTCGGTGGCGTGGACCGGACCTTGCGCGGCTCGATCCGCGAGGCGGCCCTGCCCGGGGTGGCCACGGTCGAGGTCGAGATCGGCCTTCACCAGGTGCCGAGCGCGCGCGGGCGGCCCTATCGCATCCATGTGCGCGATGCGCGGACCGAATTCCTGCTGGTCTATTTCCATGCGCAGGAGGACTGGATGCGGCGTACCTTCCCGGCCGGGCAGCGGCGCATCGTCTCGGGCCGGGTGGAGATCTTCGACGGGCTGGCGCAGATGGTCCATCCCGACCATGTGCTGATGCCGGGCGGGGCGGCGGAGCTGCCGGCCTTCGAGCCGGTCTATCCCCTGACGCAAGGATTGAGCCTGCGCACGATGACCCGCGCCGCCCGCGACGCGGTCGCGCGCGCCCCCGCCCTGCCCGAATGGATCGAGCCTGGGCTCCTGGCGAAGCGCGGCTGGCCCGCCTGGCAGGCGGCGATCCGCGCCGCCCATGCGCCGGCGGGGCCGCGGGATCTGTCGCCGGGGGCGCCGGCCCGCGAGCGGCTGGCCTATGACGAGTTACTGGCCCATCAGGCGACGCTGGCACTGGCGCGGCAGAGGGTGAAGCGCGCCAAGGGCTTCGTCACCCGGGGCGACGGGCAGCTGCGGGCGAAGGTGCTCGCCGCCCTGCCCTATGCGCCCACCGGCGCCCAGACCCGCGCGGTGGAGGAGATCATCGCCGACATGGCCTCGCCGCTCCGGATGAACCGGCTGCTCCAGGGCGACGTCGGCGCAGGCAAGACGCTGGTCGCCTTCCTCGCCATGCTCGCCTGCGTCGAGGCCGGCGGCCAGGCGGCGATGATGGCGCCGACCGAGATCCTCGCGCGCCAGCATCGCGCCGCGCTGGCGCCGCTGGCGCAGGCCGCCGGGGTGCGGCTGGACCTGCTGACCGGGCGCGTCAAGGGCGCCGAGCGCACGGCCAAGCTCGAGGCGCTGGCGTCCGGCGAGACGGCGATCATGGTCGGCACGCACGCGCTCTTCCAGAAGGAGGTTGCCTTCGCCGACCTGCGGCTGGCCGTGGTGGACGAGCAGCACCGCTTCGGCGTGCGCCAGCGCATGGAACTCGGCGCCAAGGGACGGGCACCCGACATCCTGGTCATGACCGCGACGCCGATCCCGCGCAGCCTCGCGCTCGCGCAATACGGCGACATGGATGCCTCGGTGCTCGACGAGAAGCCGCCGGGCCGCAAGCCGGTCGAGACGGTGCTGGTCTCCTCGGGGCGCACCGGCGAGGTGATCGAGCATCTCGGCAGGGCCATCGCCGAGGGACGGCAGGCCTATTGGGTCTGCCCGCTGGTCGACGAATCGGAGACCGCCGAGATGGCCGCGGCCGAGGAGCGCTTCCGCGCGCTGGCCGCGGTCTTCGGCCCCGAAAAGGTCGGGCTGGTGCACGGGCAGCTGCCGCCGGCGCAGCGCGACGCGGCCATGGCCGATTTCTCCGCCGGGCGGCTGCGGCTCCTGGTCGCGACGACGGTGATCGAGGTCGGGGTGGACGTGCCCAATGCCTCGATCATGGTGATCGAGGCCGCCCATGCCTTCGGCCTGTCGCAATTGCACCAGCTGCGCGGCCGGGTCGGGCGGGGCGCGGCGCAATCCTCCTGCCTGCTGCTCTACGACCCGCCGCTCGGCGAGACGGCGCGGGCGCGGCTGGAGATCATGCGCGCCACCGAGGACGGCTTCGCCATCGCCGAGGAGGACCTGCGCCTGCGCGGCGCGGGGGATTTGCTCGGCGTGCAGCAATCCGGCCTGCCGCGGTTCCGCATCGCCGATCTCGAGACCCAGACCGAGCTGATGCGCACCGCCCAGGACGATTCGCGGCTGCTGCTCGCCCAGGACCCCGAGCTGACCTCGCCGCGCGGCCGGGCGATGCGCGTCCTGCTCTACCTCCTGGAGCGCGAACGGGCGATCCGAATGCTTTCGGTGGGTTAGGCCGACCGGCTGATGTTCTCTTTCCGTTCCAGAATATGCTTGACAGATCGTAAACAATGTCGGAACATTAACGGAACATCTTGGCTCAAAGAGGGAACATGCCATGCAGGATCTCGCTCATCGCTTCCTGACCGCCGATCCGGCGGTGCTGGCACGCGAAGCCCTCGGACTGGCCGGGCTCTGCGCCGCGATCATCGTGCTCTTCTGTCTGCCCGCCCTCGCCTGAACCGGATCTGCCTGCCCGCAGTGTGCTTCGCGGGACTGCCTCCCCTCCCGGCGCATCCGCCGGGAAAGCCCTGCAACCTGACGCCGCGTCCGCGAGGATCGCGGCGTTTTTTCCGTCCCCGCCGCCGATGCGTCCGGGGCCAGCGCGCATCCGGCCGCGGCCGCCCCCGCTCGCGGCGGCACAGTTGTAGCCGGCCGGCAAAGCCCATAGGTCAGGTCCCGGACGCGACACGGGAGAAACCGGGCCTTGGATCTCTACCGCCTGACCGACCGGATCGGCCGCAGGATCGAGGATACCGTCGAGGACCTCGGCTCGGCGCTCTTCGATCCGGTGATCCGCCTCGGGGTGACCGGGCTCAGCCGGGCCGGCAAGACGGTGTTCATCACCTCGCTCGTCGCCAATCTCATCGACCGCGGCCGCATGCCGCAGCTGCGCGCCGTCGCGGAAGGCCGGATCGAGACCGCCTATCTCCAGCCGCAGCCCGATCACACCCTGCCGCGCTTCGCCTTCGAGGACCATCTCGCGGCGCTCGCCGGGCCCGAGCCGCACTGGCCCGAGAGCACGCGCTCGATCTCGACGCTGCGCCTCTCGCTGCGCGTCGCCCGGCGCGGCTTGCTGACGGGCCTCGCGGGACCCACGGTCGTGCATCTCGACATCGTCGACTATCCCGGCGAATGGCTGCTCGACCTGCCGCTGATGAACCTCTCCTTCACGGATTGGTCCGCGGCCGCCATCGCCACCGCGCGGGCGCCCGCGCGGGCGGCGCAGTCGGAAGCCTGGCGCGCCCGGCTCGAGGCCTGCGATCCCGCCGCGCCGCTCGACGAGGCCGCGGCCCGCGGGCTGGCGGCGGATTTCACCGCCTATCTCGCCGCCGCGCGCGCCGCGGGCCTCTCCAGCGTGGCCCCGGGGCGCTTCCTGATGCCCGGGGATCTCGAAGGCTCGCCGGCGCTCACCTTCTCGCCGCTGCCGCGGCCGGCGCGCACGCCCGGCAACTCGCTGTGGCGCGCCTTCGAGCGGCGCTACGAGGCCTACAAGCGCGTGGTCGTCGCGCCGTTCTTCCGCAACCATTTCGCCCGGCTCGACCGGCAGGTGGTGCTGGTGGACGCGCTCGGCGCCATCCACGACGGGCCCCGGGCGGTGGAGGATCTGCGCGGCGCCATGGCCGACATCCTGACCTGCTTCCGGCCGGGGCGGAATTCCTGGCTCGCGCCGCTGCTCGGCCGGCGCATCGACCGCATCCTCTTCGCCGCGACCAAGGCCGATTACCTGCATCATACCCAGCACACGCAGCTGACCGCGATCACCGAGGCGCTCCTGGCCGACGCCAAGGCGCGGGCGCGGTTCCGCGGCGCCGAGACCCGGGCGCTGGCCATCGCCAGCCTGCGCGCCACCGTCGAGCAGACCGTGACCCGCGACGGCCGCGAGGTCGGGATCGTGCGCGGGCGCAGCCTCGAGGACGGCTCGGAGGTCGCGCTCTTTCCCGGCCGCCTGCCCGACGATCCCGCGGCGCTGCTCGCGCCGGCGCGCAAGGGTGCCGGGGACTGGACGGATGCGGCCTTTCGCGTGACGCGCTTCGCGCCGCCGCGGCTGACGCTGGCGCCGGGCGACGGGCCGCCCCATATCCGCCTCGACCGCGCCGCCGAATTCCTGATCGGGGACAGATTGTGACCGAGAGACCCGACGCGCCCTTCGTCATTCCCGCCGGCCCGCTGCCCGAGCCGGAGGCGGCGCATCCCTCCGAGGCGCCGCCGCTCGACGACGACCTGCCCGAAGGTGCCGCCATGGTGCGCGCGACCCGGCTGGCCGCCCGCGGCAGCCGCGGCTGGGGCGGCTGGTTCTGGACGCTGGCCGGAAGCCTCCTGACCCTGGTCGTCTCCATCGCCGCCTACGACTACCTCACCGCGCTCCTGGCGCGGTTTCCCGCGCTCGGCATGGTCGCGCTGGGGCTCACGGCGCTGCTCGGGCTCGTGGTGCTCATCCAGATCCTGCGCGAGCTCCTCGCCTTCCGGCGGCTCGCGCGCATCGACCGCTTCCGCGCCGAGGCCGCCGCCGCCCATGCGAGCGCCGACCGGGACGCGGCGCTGGCCCTGTCCGAGGGGCTGGCGCGCTTCTATGGCGGCCGCGGCGAGGTCGCCTGGGGAGCGGCGCGGCTGGCGGAGACACGCGCCGAGATGCTCGACGCCGACGCGATCATCCTCGCGACCGAGCGCGGCCTCTTCGCCACGCTCGACGCCGAGGCACGGCGCGAGATCGAGGCGGCCAGCCGCACGGTCGCCGGTGCTACCGCGCTCATCCCGCTTGCGCTGGCGGACGTGCTCGCCGCGCTCTCGATGAACGTGCGCATGATCCGCCGGATCGCCGATATCTACGGCGCGCATTCGGGCTTCTTCGGATCCTGGCGGCTCCTGCGCTCGGTGGCGACGCATCTGATCGCCACCGGCCTCGTCTCCGTGGGCGACGACATGATCCATTCGGTGCTCGGCGGCAGCGCGCTGGCGCGGGTCTCGCGGCGCTTCGGCGAGGGGGTGATCAACGGCGCGCTCACCGCGCGGGTCGGGATCGCCGCGATGGAGGTCTGCCGGCCGCTGCCCTTCGCCGCCCTGCCGCGCCCGAGCGTCTCCAACCTGATCGGCCGCTCGCTGACCGGGCTCTTCGGGCGGAGCGACGAAGCGGGCCGGTGAGGCGGCCGCGGCGAGGCCGGGGATGGGCTTTTCGAGCCGGCCATGCCGAGGCACCGCCTTGCGCCGGTTCGTCGGCGGGGCCGAGACCGTGTACCGGCCAGTGGCAAGGGATGCGTCCCGCGGCAAGACAAAGAAGATCGTTCCACTACCATTCTTTATATTTTTCAATGCACTAATATCAGTTTCAGCTTGGGCCGGGCCGGTCTGACGAGGCGGCCCGCGTCACCGCTTCGCCCCGTTGCGCCGCATCGCCGCCTCGCATAGCCTTCGCGGGAACAACGGGAGTGCGACCATGACCGATCATCCATACGGCTTCGACACGCTGCAGGTTCACGCGGGCAGCCGCCCGGATCCCGCCACCGGCGCGCGGCAGACGCCGATCTACCAGACCACGGCCTTCGTCTTCCGCGACGCCGAGCACGCCGCGCGGCTCTTCAACCTCCAGGAGGTCGGCTACATCTACTCGCGGCTGACCAACCCCACGGTATCGGTGCTGCAGGAACGCATCGCGACGCTCGAGGGCGGCGTCGGCGCGGTCTGCTGCTCCTCCGGTCATGCGGCGCAGATCATGGCGCTCTTTCCGCTGATGCGGCCCGGCGACAACATTATCGCCTCGAACCGCCTCTACGGCGGCACCGTGCAGCAGTTCTCCAACACCATCCAGCGCTTCGGCTGGTCGGCGGAGTTCGTCGACATCGACGACCTGACCGCCATCGAGGATCTCGCCGACGACAACACCAAGGCGATCTTCTGCGAGAGCATCGCCAATCCCGGCGGCCATGTCACCGACATCCCCGCGGTCGCCAAGGTCGCCCAGAAGCTCGGCGTGCCGCTGATCGTCGACAACACCTCCGCCACCCCCTGGCTCTGCAGGCCCTTCGAGATGGGCGCGGATCTCGTCGTGCATTCGACCACAAAGTACCTCAGCGGCAACGGCACCGTCACCGGCGGCGCGGTGGTCGATGCCGGGCGCTTCGACTGGTCGGCCGGCGGCAAGTTTCCTTCGCTCAGCGAGCCGGAGCCCGCCTATCACGGGCTGAAGTTCCACGAGACCTTCGGGCCCATGGCCTTCACCTTCTTCGGCATCGCCATCGGCCTGCGCGACCTCGGCATGACCATGGCGCCGCAGACCGCCTTCCAGACGCTTCTGGGGATCGAGACGCTCAGCCTGCGCATGGAGCGCCACGTCGCGAACGCGCGCAAGGTCGCGGAATGGCTCGAACGGGACGACCGCGTGGAATCGGTCACCTATGCCGGCCTGCCCTCTTCGCCCTTCCACGAGCGGGCCCAGCGCCTCTATCCGCGCGGCGCCGGCGCGCTCTTCACCTTCGCGCTCAGGGCCGGCTACGACGCCTGCGTCAAGCTGGTGGATTCGGTGGAGCTCTTCAGCCACGTTGCCAATCTCGGCGACACCCGCTCGCTGATCATCCACTCCGCCTCGACGACGCATCGCCAGCTCACCCCCGAGCAGCAGGAGAAGGCCGGGGCGGTGCCGAACATGGTGCGCCTCTCCATCGGCATCGAGGACCCCGAGGACCTGATCCGCGATCTCGACCAGGCGCTGACCAGGGCCACCGCCTGACACGCGGGATCACTCGATCGCGAAGACCACCTCCACGCTGGCGCCGAGGGTGACCGTGCCCTCGGCGACCGGCGTGTCGGCCATGGCCTCGGCCCGCGCGAAGACCGGCGCCGGCGAGGGTCCCGAGCCGCCGCTCTCGCTGATCGAGAGCACGGCGCCGAGCGTCACCCCCGCCGCCACGGCATAGAGCTCGGCCTTGGCCCGCGCATCGGCGACGGCGCGCTCCCGCGCCGCGTCGATCTGCTCCCGCGGCTCGTCCACCGCGAAATCGACCCCGAAGATCCGGTTGCCGCCCGCCGCCGTTACCGCGTCGACCACGGCGCCGAGCCGCGCGATGTCGCGCACCGTGACCGTCACCATGTTGCTGGCCTGAAAGCCCACGACCTTCGGCGCGCCGCCGTCGTTGCGGTTCTCCCAGATCGAGTCGAGGCTGAGCCGGCTGGTCTGCACGTCGGCCCGGGCGATGCCGGCGGCCTCGAGCGCGGCGAAGACCGCGTTCATCGCCGTGGCGTTCGCCGCCAGCGCCGCCGCCGCCTCCGGCGCCTGGGTCTCCACGCCGGCGCTGACCGTCGCGATGTCGGGCACCGCCTCGACCTCGGCCGAGCCGGTGACGGTGATGCGGCGCGGGGGCTCCTCGGCCCCGGCCGCCCCGGGCGGGATCGCGGCGCAGAGCCCCGCAAGGAGCAGGGTCGCAGGCAGCAGACGCATGGTGACCTCCGGATTTCACTTGCCCAAGATGTGCCCGCAACCATCCGGACCCTCAACCAAAAGTTGCGCCAGCGGGCTTCACGACTCTGGCATTGCCCTGCGTTTTGCGCTAGACTTGTGGCCGAGGCAACACTCGACAACGATCGGGGCAGGCATGAGCAGGACATTCAAGGACAGGCCGGGATTCCGGCTGCGCTTCGCATGTGCGGCGATAACGCTGGATCGGAGCGACCGCCCGGGCGAGTTGCGGGTGCTCAATCCCGACGCGCCGGACCTTCTCACCGAATTGCGCGCGCTGGCGGCCGAGATCGCGGCCTCCCGCGGGCGGCTGACCGTCGAATTGCCCGCGAGCGAGGTCTGGCGCGGGCCGGTTCCCGGGCTGGGGCGCCTCGGCCGCGAGAAGGCGGCGCGCGACCGGGTGGCCGCCAGGCTCGGCCTGCCGCCGGCGGCGGTCTCGCTGCGCTTCGGCGGCCGCGACGCGGGCGGCGCGACGCAGGTGGCGGCCGTCGCCACGGAAACCGTCGCGGAAACCCGCCGCTTCCTCACCCAGGCCGGACTCCGGGCCGGGCGCATCACCGGCGGCGGCGCCTTCCCCGGCTTCGCCGCCGCCCCGGATTTCGCGGCTCCCGCCCGTCCGGCGCTGCACCGCCTCGGCCCGGCCTCGGCCGCCGCCGTCGCCGCGGCGCTCGTGCTCGCGGTGTTGACGCAGGCGCCGGACCGGGGGCCTGCCGTAGTCTCCGCGCCCTTGGAGGTCGAGTCCGGCCCGGCGCTCGCGGCGGCGTCGGCCCCTGCCGACCCGGCCCAGCCGCGCCCCCGGCCGCGGCCCGCCGACCTTACCCGCGTCGCCGTCGCGCCGGAGCCTGCCCCGGTGGCACGGGTTCCCGCACCCCAGGCCCCGCGGGCGCCCGGCCATGCGCGTGAACCGGCGCTCCTGCCGCTCGTCACCGTGGCCACCCGCAACTTCCCGGTCTCCACTCTGCCGCCGCGGCCGCAGGCGGACGGCACGATCCGCCTGGCGGAGCTCTCGGTGGCGCGGGCCCTGCTCGACGCCACCCGCATTGACGCGCCGATGCAGCGGCCGGTCGCCGCCGCGGCGCCCAAGCCCGCCGAGGCCGCGGTCCGGATTGCGCTGGCCAATCCGACCGCGCCGGCGCCTTCCTCCGGGAAGCCCGCGCTGCGGCCGCTGGCCCGGCCCGCGGCGGCGGCGGCCGAGCCCGCCCCGGCCGCGACGCCTGCCGCCGCGCCGGAGACGGCCGTGGCAGCGCCGGACCGGACGCGCCCGCAGCCGCGGCCCCGGTCGCTGTCCTCGGCGGCGCTTTCCGAGGCGATCAGCGCGGCGGTGGTGACTGCCAGCGTCGCCCGCCCGACCACCACCTTCGCCACCCAGACGGCGAGCACCGGCCTCGCGGCGGCCTCCGTCGTCGCCGCCGGGCGGCCCGAGCCGCGGCGCTTCACCGCCAGCCGCGCGCCCGCCCCTTCCCCCGCCAAAGTCAAGGTCGCGACCGTCCGGCCCAAGCCTGTGGCGGCGGCACCCCAGAAGGTGGTGCGGCTCGCCCCCGCCCCGGCCCAGCCGGTGCGGGTCCAGCCCAAGCAGGTCAGGGCCCAGAAAGCCCCGGCCAAGACCAGGGCCGTGGCCAGCGCCAGCGGCGCGGCGGCGACCCAGACCGTCGGCTTCTCGCGCAATTCGGTCTCGCTGATCGGCATCTTCGGCGGCGGCAACGACCGTCACGCGCTGGTGCGCCTGCCCGGCGGCAAGATGCAGCGCGTCCGCCCCGGCGACCGGTTGCAGGGCGCCCGGGTCGCGGCGATCGGCAAGGACAGCCTGCAGCTGAGCGGGGGCGGGAAGAACGCCGTGCTCACCATGCCCAACTGAGTCGGCGGCTGGCCCGGCCGTCAGCCCGTCTAGAACTTGTATGCCTCGAATGCCGTCTCCTGGGGCGGGCCGGTGAAGCTGCCCGCGACGCCCGCCTGCATGCGCGGCATCAGGATCCCGTCGCGGAACGCCTCCCAGCTTTCCTTCGAATCGTGCACGGCCATGATGGTCCAGCCGCCCGGCGACGGGCCGGCGGCGTGAAAGATCTGGCCGGGCGGCAGGCTGCCGTCGCTCGGATGCACCACCGGCAGCGCCGCCTCGTATTGCTCCCTGGTTCCTCCCGGAAAGAAATGGATGATGCCATAGGCCATGGCCTTCCCCTTCTTGCTGTGCCGCAAGGCGATGCCTCGCCCGGCCCACCGCCAACCGGGCGGCACGATGGCGCCGACGGGGCAGCCGATTGTGCCCGATCCGGCCGAGTCTGGCCAGAGCGCGGGCGGCGGGGCTGTCCCGGCACTTCCCTCCCCGCATCGGAGGATCGGATCCGAACCGGCTGCGGCGCGGAATCCGGTCGACGGGAGCGGAGACGGGTTAACGCCTTGAAGCCTCTCGAATTTCGGGCGGGACGGGCGGCATTCGAGGCGTGACAAGCGCGGGCTGCCCGGATAGGATGCGCCACCATTGCCCCAAGGATCCCATGCATGACTGAACCCGCTCGCGTGCCAGACGATTACGGCGCCGATTCCATCAAGGTTCTCAAGGGCCTGGAGGCCGTGCGCAAGCGGCCGGGCATGTATATCGGCGACACCGACGACGGCTCGGGCCTGCACCACATGGTCT
>CALMSR010000016.1 GCA_937872465.1 uncultured Paracoccaceae bacterium | reverse complement strand
GAGCGTCGGGATCACCGCCGGCGTCGACAGCCGACGGGTTCTTGCGGGTGTTCAGATCAGGCGCAACGCGCTCGAGAGTAGCGCCTACCGCCCGCACCTGGCGGATGGGGCCTACATGCTGCGCCGCCAGCGCCAGGCGAGGCTGGAGACCGACGCCAAGCTCGCGGCCTACGCCACGGATCGCCTGACCGGGGGCTGGACGCCGGAGCAGATCGCCGGACGGCTGCGGCTCGGGATCGAGAGAGGCCTGCGCGCGGTCTGCGCCGAGACGGTCTACGGCTGGATCTACCGCGCCGGCCAGAAGACGGAGAGGCCGTGGCGCTACCTGACCCGCCACCACGCCCGTCGCCGCAAGCGCCACGGCCGGGCTTCTCGCGACACGATTGCCGAGAAAACCCACATCTCTCAGCGATCCGACGACGCCGACGCTCGCGCAAGGGTGGGCCATTGGGAAGCCGATCTCGTGATCTGCAGACGCTCCCGCCCGGTGCTCGTGCTGCACGAGCGCAAGACCCGGATCACGTTGATGGCGCGCCTCGCCGGAAAGACCGCGGGTGAGGCCGTCGCCGCGATGATGGCCGCGTTCCGGCGGCTCGTCGCCCTCGCCATCACCTGGACGGCGCGCTGCGCCATCACCCACATCTGGCCAAGCGCCCCCCGGCGCGGACCCCACGGCTACTTCTCGAAGTCGTGGTTCCGCACAGGCTTCGACAACCTCCGCCGCCTGTTGCGGACCGACCCCTTGAAGGCCGTCCAGGAGTGGCACCGAATTCCTTCAAGAGCGCCCCAAAACCCGAGAGTCGTGTAGTGTGTCTCACGGCGGGCATATGCGGCGCGCCGCGGATGCAGCGAAAGCGCGGTCCACAAGGCGATTGCAACCGGCCGCATAGTCGTTGAGCCCAACGGCACCACCGAAAGGTTGACTCTGCCTGGTGCCCGCGCCGCGCCCCCGATCCGGTCAAGGTGAACCTGCGCCAGGCAGGAATCGACACCGAGACGAGGTGCCTTTCATCTCGTTCGAACGAGGAGAGTCCGGAGCAAGGTTACGCCTGACACAAGTAAATAAGTTCCTTTGCGGAACTGGCCGGTCTGGCAGCGCTAACGGCGGCTAACCGAAGTAGAGAACTCGGCGCCACGATCTTTATTTCGCAGAGCCGGCAGGCCTTCGACAAGGATCTCTGATTAGAAACAAATCACTCGAATACGACCAAAGCCTTGATGAGACCGGCCTTGTTGCTTGCCCAACGCGAAATGTCCCGGGCCGCATCCGCCGGACGGGTACGGTGGGTGATCAATCGCTGGACCGCGACATTCCCATCGCGGATCGCCGCGAGGACCCGCTCGAAGTCCTGGGACGTGGCGTTGCGGCTCGCGAGCAGCGTCATCTCCTTCCGGTGAAAATCCGGGTCCATGAAGGTGATCGACTCGCTCACGAGGCCGACAAACACGTAGCGGCCGCCGTGCGCTACGAAGTCGAAGCCCTTCTCCATCGCCCTGGCGCTGCCGGTCGCATCGAAGACCACGTCGAAGCCCTCGCCCTGCGCCTCCGACGGGTCGGTCCCGCCCGGCAGGACGGTCGCGCCCGCGATCAACCCGACCGCCTGCGCCCGCTCCGCGTCGCGGTCGTACAGGATGACGTTGGCGCCAGCGAGGCGCGCGAAAAGCGCGGTCCCGAGACCGATCGGCCCGGCTCCGACAACGAGGACGCGGTCGCCCGCCGTCACCGCACCGCGTCGCACCGCGTGGGCGCCGATCGCGAGAAACTCGACCGTCGCACACTGATCCGGGGTCATTGCCGGCGCGCGCACGAGGTTGCCGACGGGCACCGACAGCAGTCCGGTCATGCCGCCGTCCTGGTGGACGCCGAGCACGGAGAGCCGCACACAGCAATTGGGCTTGCCGTTGCGGCAGGCGATGCAGCGACCGCAGGCGATGTAGGGATTGACGACGCAGACCTCGCCCAGAGGGAGGTCGGAGCCGGCGGGGGCCTCGACGATTTCGACGGCGAGCTCATGGCCCATGACCCGCGGGTAGGCGAGGAAAGGCTGGGTGCCCTCGAAGATGTGATAATCGGTGCCACAGATGCCCACCCGCAGCGGGCGGACCAGGGCCTCTTCGGGGCCGGGACGCGGGACGGGCCGCTGCTCGAGCCGCAGGCGGCCGGGTTCGACGCACACCAGGGCATCCACAGTCGTCACGTCGACACCTCTTGCTCATCCATTCGGGGAGCCCCATCAGAAGATCGATGAGGGCCGGATCTTGGTCCGGCCCTCATCCCGGGTCCTACTCGAACTCGGACATGTTGTCCTTGGTCACGAGCGCGGCGCCGGAGTCGATCAGCGACTCAACCTCTTCGCCGCGGATGGCCCTGACCAGCCCGTCGACGCCGAGTTCGGCCATCTTGGTCGGGAACTGCGCCACCGTGGCGTCCTCGGTTCCCGCGGCCAGGGCCTCGGCCTCGCCGCAGCAGAAGTCGAAGCCGACCAGGATGATGTCGTCGTTGGCGATCCCGGCGTTGGTGATCGCCCGTGCCGCGCCAGCCGCCGGCGGACCGCAGGCCGAATAGATCGCCTTGAGGTCCGGGTTCGCGGTCAGCAGATCCTCGGCGACGCTGATCCCGAGCTCCTCGGTGCAGTTGGTGGCACCCCGGCCGACGATCTCGACGTCGACGCCGGCGAGACCCTCCAGCATCCCATCGACCCGATCGTCGAGCGACGGCACCCCGGGGACGCCTTCGAGAATGCCGAGCGTGTCGCCGTCCTTTAGCACCGTTTTCAGGTACTCGCCCGCGATCTTGCCGGCATTGTAGTTGTCGGTGGTGGCCAGCGCCGTCCGGCCTTCCCAGTCGGGGATGTTGTTGTCCATCAGGACCACCTTCACCCCCTGTTCGATCGCCTTGTCGAGGGCCGGCGCCACGGTCGGGTCGACGGGCGTGACGGCGATGCCCTGCACACCATTGGTGACCATCGACTCGATCAGTGCGATCTGCCCCTCGATGTCGGTGGCCGAGGTTCCCTGGCCGAAGATGATCTCCACCCCTGGGTTGGCCTCGGCGTAGGCCTTGGCCGCGTCCTCCATGCTGGCGAAGAAGGGCACGGGGAACTTGGTGATGAAGCCGATCTTCACCGGCTCCTGGGCCTGAGCGGCCCCGGAGATCCCGGCAAGTACGGCCAGCCCGCCCAGAATTCGCTTCAGTTGCATTCTACTCCTCCCCTAATCCGGATCGCGCGGTAGCCGTCGCGATCGCTTCAATCCGCAGTCCCGTCTCGGGACGGCGGGCCCGGCGACGCATCCGCCCCCACGATCAGCGAGACCAGCTGCTGCTGCGTCCCCCGATCGGGCTTCAGCTCTCCGACCTTGCGTCCCTGGCGAAGCACAACCGCGCGGTCCGCCAGTTCGATGACCTGTTCGATGTTGTGGGTGATGAGGATGAGGGCATTGCCCTCGGCGCAGAGCTGCCGGATCAGGTCGAGAACCCTGCGCGATTCCCGCACCCCGAGCGCGGCCGTCGGCTCGTCGAGGATCACAACCTTGCGGACGAAGACGGTGGCGCGGGCCACCGCGATCGCCTGGCGCTGCCCGCCGGACATCCGCGCGACCGGCGCGTCGAACTTCGGCAGCCGCACCTTCAGCCGGTCGATGACCGCCGCCGCCTCGCGCTCCATGGCGCGCCCGTTCAGGAACCGCAGCGGCCGCGGGAGCCATCCCGGTCCGGCGATCTCGCGGCCGCAGTAGAAGTTCTGGGCCGGGGTCAGATTGTCGAACAGCGCCAGATCCTGATAGACGGTCTCGATGCCGGCGCGACGGGCCGCGGCCGGCGAATGGATCGATGTCGGCTTGCCGTCGAGCAGGATCTCGCCCGCGTCGAGCGGGTGCACGCCGCTGATGCATTTCACGAGCGTCGACTTGCCGGCGCCGTTGTCACCGAGCAGGGCCAGCACTTCGCCGCGCCGGACCTCGACGCTGACGTTCCTCAGCGCATGCACCGCGCCGAAGTGCTTCTCGGCACCGCGGACCTCCAGGACCGGCGCGTTCACTGGCCCCTCGCGGACTGAAGGACGCGCGCCCGCGCCTCGAGGTGGTTGCGCAGCACGTCGGCCTCGACCGCGACCACCAGGATCACGCCGATGGCGATCATCTGGTAGAAGACCGCGACGTTCTGCAGGTTGAGGGCGTTGCGGATCACGCCGATCATCAGCGCCCCGACCAGCGCGTGGCCGAGATGGCCGCGCCCGCCGAGAAAGCTCGCCCCCCCGATGATCACCGCGGCGATGGTGTCCAGTTCGAGCAGGTTGCCGTAGAGCGGCGAGCCGGCGGCGGTGCGTCCGGCCAGGACTACCGCGCCGATTCCGGCGCAGAGCCCGGAGACGATGTAGGTCGACACCAGCATCCCCTTGACGGGGATACCCATCTCCACCGCCGCGTTCGGATCGCCGCCGACGGCGTAGAGCCAGCGCCCCCATACCATCGCCCGTGACATCACGAACAGAGCTGCCGCGACGGCGAGCACCACGAAGAAGGAGTTCGGCAGGCCGAGCGTCGCGCCGTCTCCGAGCCGGGTAATCGCCTCCGGCATGCCGCGCATGGTCGTGTGGTTGATCGCCAGCGCCAGCGCCAGCCCGCGGCAGACGCTGAGCGTCGCGAGGGTGATGATGAAGGGATGCGGCAGCCGGCCGTAGACGTAGACGATGCCGTTGACGGCGCCGACCAGCGCACCGGTCGCGAGCATGGCCAGGATCACCAGGGGACCGGAATCGACGGCCCGGAACATGAGCCCGCCGATCACCGTCGCCAGCGCCAGGTTGGCGCCCACCGAGAGGTCGATGCCGCGGGTCAGGATGACGAGCTGCTGGCCCATGGCGACGATGGCGATGACGGCGGTCTGCGCGGCAATGTTGCTGAGATTGCCGGGCTTCAGGAAATTCGGGGTCCAGAGCGCGACGCCCACGACCAGCAGCGCGAGGATCAGGAGCGGCCCGGCGCCGAGGAGCCTCAGGCCCAAGGCAACCAGTATTGCGCCGCGGGCCCGCCGATCTCCCGTGCCGGAGCCGGCCTCGGCTCGCTCCTGCATCCATTCGCTCACCCGCACGTCTCTCCCAGCTGTGCTTCTTATATCTAAAAAACCGAAGGAGGCGCTCGTCAAACTGTTTTTTATCGATTAAAAAAGACCAGGGGATCCTCCAAGAGGACATTCCATGAAGTCCGACACCGTGTTCAAACGCGCTTTCAACGACGCGCTCGATGTCGTCGCCGCCCTCGGGGTCGGCGAGAGCCTGCCGTCCGAGAGCGTCATGAGCGCCCGTCTGGGGGTCAGCCGAACGACCGTTCGCAAGGTCCTCGCGCGCTTGGCCGCGGGCGGAATCGTCGCCGGCAGCGGTCGGCATAAGGTCGTGCGCGCCGTCCCGGATGTTCCGCGGTTTCCCAAGGCCGAAACCGTGCCGATGGCGGCTCAGGTCGAGGCGCGCTTCATGGAGTGGATGCTGCGCGACGACGCCCGCCCCGGCACGGTGATCAACGAGCTGGAGCTGGCCCGCCAGTTCGGCGTGGCGACGACCGGCATCCGCGAGTTCCTCAACCGCTTCCAGCGCTTCGGACTGATCGAGAAGCGGCCGAACGCCGGCTGGGTCTTCAAGGGCTTCACGCCTGCCTTCGCGCTCGAGCTCTTCGAGATCCGCGAGATGTTCGAACTGCGCTCGGCCCGCACCTTCGCAGCGGCGCCGGGGGGCTCACCGTTCTGGAGCCAGCTCGAGGCCATGCGAACGGAGCATGTCGCACTCCTGGCGGAGGTCGACCGCCGCTACCACGACTTCTCCGATCTGGACAGCCGGTTTCACCGCCTGATCAACTCGGCCGCGCCGAACCGGTTCATCGACAGCTTCTACGACATCATCACGCTGATCTTCCACTACCACTACCAGTGGAACAAGCGGGACGAGCGCCAGCGCAACGAAACCGCGATCCGGGAGCACCTGACCTACATCGACGCGCTGCTGGGCCGGAACGCCTCGATCGTCGAGCTCGCCTGCCGGGCGCATCTGGCCTCGGCCCGGGAGACGCTGATACGATCCACTCAGGAGGGCGCCGAAGGCAGGCCGCCGCGAGGGCGTGGCCGCGCCGGCAGTGCTTGACTTCCGGTCCCGCCCGTTAGCGGGGACCTTTAGCTCTGCTGCCCTCGGTTTTCTGACAGACTTTTGCAGTCGCTAGAAAGCGTGTTCCCATTGGAAACATCTCTCTCAGTCTCCTTGGGAACTCTACCCTGATGTTCGGATCAAATTGTGCGAGTGGGCGAACTCTCGGACGGGAAACGTGTTCATCGCGGCATGTTTCAAGTTCCACATTCTCGAATAACTGCCCTGCATGGTTCTCTAAACTTGGATTCCATACCATCAGCTGACCTCTAGTGACAATTTTGCTATCGATTACAGGCTATATGATCCTGATCTTCTTTCAAGTTCGCCCTATAGTCAGTCGCCGACGCTTCGCTGGCCACCGGAACATTGCGCTCGCATGATCATCAATCACCGCGCTCCATTCGGGCGCTCCAGGCCGCTTTTCCCATGCCCCTGCGATCGACCAGGCTCTCCATCGCCAGTGACGACTGGACAACCATCTCCTTGCGCATCCGGGACGAGAACTGTCGCCCAACGCGTCGTGCGAGCAGCTCGAGTTCCCGGATCATCTCGCACCCTCGATCCAAGCCCTCGACGTACCGGCGGAAGTGGCGCAATTCGCGTCTATGGGGTACATCATGTTGACGTCCTGCCCTGACCCGTTCGGGAACTCCATAGGCGCGACGTCCTTCTCCATCTCCCAGAGCGGATAGACCCGCGTTTGCTCGGCAAGCGCTACCGCAGGCGCCGGGTCCGGCCCGCCGTCGCCCTTCGGCATGACGGTGCGTAAGAATAGGAAGACGTTGTAGGTCGGCGAGGTGAGGGTGAAGTAGCCCTGCGGCACCTCGCCGTCGTAGTGCGGCGGCAAGAGGAGGTAGAGCCCGCCGCGCGCTCGGTCGGGCCCGATCGCGCCGACGTCGGTGATGGTGCGCTGGAAGAAGTCGGTAAACATGCCGATGACGTTTGGCGGCGCCGCCACCACCAGCGGTCCGGTCTCCTTCAGGTCGAGATAGCTCATCGAGTAGATGACATCGGCGTTCGGCGTCGGCACCCAGGCCCGGCAGTCCATCCGGTCCTTCCAGATCGGCAGCACGTTGTAGCCGGCCCCGAACTTCGCCTCCGAACCATCGCGCATGCCGATGACGTTGAGCGCCGGCAGCGTGCGGAAGTAGGCGTCGATGGCGCGCTGGTAGAAGAGCTCGTCGCGCAGCGACGCAGCCTCGGCCGGGTCGAGCCACTTGCCGCCGTTAATCTGCTCCATCAGCGGGGTCATCGGCGCCCGTTCCTGCGCCATCGGCAGGGCCGGCACGAGCGCGAGCACGCCGACGGAGGCCGCGAGCAGTGAGGCTCGGATCATCCTCCTCGCCTCACTCACTGCACCACCTCGATCTTCGGCGGCTGCCATGTGCCGTCGAGGATTGCCTCCTTGCCCCAGTAGGCCCGGATGTAGAGCGAGAACGGCCCATCGGGCGCCGGCAGCCAGTTGCTCTCCTTGTCCGCCCCGGGCGAGGTCGCGCCGGCATAGAGAGTCAGCGAGCCGTCGGCGTTGCGCTGGAGCGTCGTGTTCTTGGTGCCGAGCGAATAGCGCCCGAGATCGTTCGGGTTGAAGAAGTGCTCCTCGTTGTAGAGCGTCAGCGACCAGAAGCCGTTGACCGGCGGCTCCTCGCCCGCGGCGAAGGTAATCGCGTAGGTCTTGGACCCGTCGAGCGCCGCGCCCGCGGCGTCATCATCGGTGTAGAAGTACTGCGTTTCGTTCGGCCGGTTTTCGAAGATGTTCGATCGGGCCGTGGCCGCCCGATTGTAGTAGTCGACGCCGAACTGGGCGTTGTTGACCGAGCGGTTCCAGCCGTTGCCGGCTGGCTTGCCGTTGTATCGCCACTCGAGGAACGGGGCGATGACCTCGGCCTCGGCCTTCACCGCCTCGTCGACGATCGCCGCTTTCAGATCCGGATCGTCCGCCGCCACGTCCATCAGCCAGCGGAACTGCGCATAGAGCGCCTCCTCCCCCGGCAGCGGCGGCACCATCGCGAGCACCTGCGGAAACGTGTCGAAGAACTTCTCCGGGACGACCCAGCGGGTCTCGCTGCCGCCGCCCTCGTCGGATGAGGGGATGTCGGACAGGCCGCTCCAGTCCATCTCCTTCATCGTGCCGTCGAACTCGGAGAGCGGATAGGCGACCACCTGATTGACCAGCGGCTGGATCGCTGCGCGATCCTCGTCGGTGTCGTTCATGAAGATGCGCGGAATGACGTTGGCGAGCGACGTCGACGCGCGCACCACGCCAGTGATCCCTTTCGGCACCTCGCCGTTCCAGGTCGGGCCGGCGAGCAGATAGAAGCCGGGCTCGGTGCCATAGGCTTTGCCAAGCTGGCCGAACTGGTCGGTCCGCTGGTCGTAGGTGGCATAGACCCAGAAGCGATCGCCGAAGTCCGGCACCTGGATCACCACCGGCTGGCTATCGAGGTCGAAGAAGCCGAGACCGTAGACCACGTCCTGGTTCGGGCAGGCGACGGCGCGCTGGTCCGGGTTGACGTAGTCGTGGAGCATCGCGAGCTGACCCTGCGGCGCCACCGGCAGGATGCCTCCGAGCAACCTTGGTTGCGGCGCCTGGGTGATGCTGGTCCGCCGGTTCAGCATGTTCACCATCGGCCAACCCCAGAGGTAGGCGGTGCGGGCAACGGCGCGGACGTAGGCTTCCTGCGGTTTCACTTCCGCCGAGGGCATGGTCAGGTCCGCGAAGCTCGGAGGCGCTGATGGCTGTTGGGCGGCCACAGGCGAAACACCGAGCAGCGTCGATGCCAGCAGGGCGGACAGCAGGGGCGTTTTCGGTCGCATGAAGATTCCTCCGGCCTGGGGCCGGCCAACCGAGCATCGCGACAGGTCGCGCGGTTTCCGGCCCGTTGCCACCAGTTTACCGCGCCATGACAGGAGTTCTATGCGGATCGTGCCAAAGTGGACGCGGGACGAGCGTTTGCCTTCACGATCCGGCGATAGGCGGCGCGCGTCTCCGACGGCAGCTCGCCGAAGAGTTCCCGGTACCAACCGGAGAGTCGCCCGGGCTCGCCCACGCCCCACTTCGCGGCGAGGAGAGCGATGGCGGTCGCGGCCTCCTCCGGCGAGGCGAGGTCGTGGCGGATTCGATGCAGCCGCAGCCTGCGGACATAGAGGCTCGGCGTCTCCTCGACAAGTTCAACGAAGGCCCGGTAAAGCGTGCGTCGCGACGTGCCGGCGGCTGCCGCGACCGCATCCACCGAAATCGGCTCGTCGAGGTGCGCGGCGACATAGGCACGGGCCTGGATGACGATGCGCCGATGGCGGGGTTGCCGCGCCGTCGTCCGCTGCCTTTGGGGCTCCCGCGCGCAATGCGCGACCATTGCGGCAAGGAGGTCGGGACCGAGGGCGGCGTCTCCGCTCGCCCCAACATGTACAGCCCGCAGCCTTCGGTCCAGCCGCCTGAGGACCTCGGCGGCGAGCGGCCGCGGATGGATCCGGGATCCGCCGAGCGCACGGCGATCGAGAACGAGATCCTGCCGGGCGGCTTCCGCTTCCAGTCGCTCGAGGCTAAGGGTCGCCGCCACGTAACGGGCCCCCGGCCGGTAGAGCGCGTCGTGCTCGTCTCCCGGCAGGAAGATGCCGACGCCCCCGGCGGCGACCTCCTGCTGCCAGTGCCGGGCGCCCTCGGGGAACGCGAGCCCGATGCCTAGCGTCACCCGCTCCTCGGACAGCGGCCCTACCAGCGAGACCCGCCCGTTGATGCTCCCGCTCCCGTAGAGCACGCCGTCAACCTCGGCGAAGACCAGTGAGCCCGCTACCCGGCCGCGCGACATCTGCACGGCATCGAGCCCCGCCCCGAGAACCGCGTCGCGCAGGACCTCGATGCCCGTGATCGGCACCCGACCCCAATTCACCCTCGGCGCAATGCCAACGGTAGTCAGGGGATCGATCTCATCCGGCCGTAATCGGCGCCCCATGTCCGTGTTGCCTCGATACCCATGACCGACGCTACCACGCTCGCGATGCGCTCGCTACGAGCGGCGTCGGCGGACAGCCGGTGTCATGCGGGATCGATAGGGCCCTGCCACGCTTCGCAGTTTCGGCCGTTTTGTTGACCTATTGTTGACCCGGCCGTGAGGTATAAAAATACCCCACGCGCCGAGGCGCGTAGGGTATTGATATTGTTGTAGATTTGGTTGCGGGGGCGCGCAAGAGGCAGATCCGAAACCCGCAGATTCTGGCGGCGGCGTGACCCGCCTACTGCTCCGGGCGTTTGATCGCCTCCGCGGCTGCGGCTTTAGCGTCCCTCAGCGCCTTGGGCTTCGTAGCTTCCATTTCCGCTTCGTAGCGGTCCATTTGAAGACGCATCAGGGATCCTGGCAGTTCGAAGGAGGCAAGGAAGACGAACGTTGCCAGTCCGAGGAACACAACCTCAAGCCACCGTTGAACGCATGGCTGTGTCTCGGGCACAAGGAACGTCCCCAAGGCCGCACCGAGCGTGATTAGGTAGAAGAAGAACAGCCATTTCTGCCGTGCAAGCTTACGCTGCACCGTCCCCTTCATCCCTTGCAGTTCTTGCCAATCCCGGGCCTGCCTTAGAACCGGCTCAGCGATCAGGGTGATCACTGCGATGAGAAACCCCGCCAGGATCGAGAAGATCGTGACCACGGTATTTACCGCATCGGCGTTGTGCGCGACCATAGGCTGAAATCGGTAACCAACGAAGGCCGAGACGAGGATCGCGGCCGCCAGCTTCGCCAGCCGCCACCAGTCCGTTCCCGATGCCTTCCTTCCGGCGTTCAACTCACACCTCTATCTGGCCGTTCTCCACCAGCTCGCCCATGTACTCCCTCATCGCGTCCCATGCTTGCGGTGGGCTGACTGAATTCGCGTGGGCATCTATCCGGACGGTTTTCTTGGAGCTGACCTCGTTCGGTTTGATCGTCGTGTTGTTCCGCAGCTCGATCACGTAGCCCTCGGCGTCCTCGTCCTCGGCAATCTCGGCGGCCAAGTGGTCTAGGCCCTCTTTTGCCACCGCAAGGTCGCCTTTTTCCACGTTTATCGACACTGTCACGCTTCCGCGTTCGGCCTGACGAAGCTGCCCGAGCTCCTCATCTCGTTCGGTCAATCCGCGGAACGCCTCTCCGAACCGCCGCTTGGCATCTTGCCAAAGGCCACCACCGGGTGCGTCCCCGATCAAGTCGACGGCCGCTGCCTCAGTGATGCTGACCTTCATATTCACGCGCTTCACACCAACCGCCTCTATGATCGCGAGCGTATTGGGGTTGGCGACACGGATGAGCTCGAATTGCTGCACTTCGTTCGGCATCTCCGCCTTGGCGAACAACATCGCGAGGTATCCTCGAAGAGCGCCGCCATTGCGACCGCAGTTCAGACAGATGACGTGGTTGCTGCGGATCAGCGCGAAAAAATCGGCGCTTAGGTAGTTCTCATTCTCGCCTGGTTGGCGTTCCCCGAGGTCTACGTCTGCGGCTGGCACCATCGGAATCACGCCGATTCCCTGGCCATCGTAGTAGCGCGCGCCATACACGGAGAACCCTAGCCCTCCCTCGTCTCGGCTCCGCATGCCAGTCACAACCGCTCGGTCCCTACGGGTGATCCCTCGATCGAGGTGAGTAGCAAACTGCCCCCAAGCCTGCCGTGTGAGTTGCTCTAGGTCAGGACCCTCTACATTGAAGCGAGCGCGACGATACTCCAGCGTTCTGACGATCTGTGGCAATTCTCTACCCACCCAATCGGAAATGAAGGGCCGCAGGATGACTAAGTTCTGACCCTTGGCGCAAGCGCTGGTTGTCCGATTCCGATTAACCCGATGCTTCACAAGCAGTCCATGTCGACGTGGTGACGTGGCATGCTGCCTTTCGGGGATGTGGGGCTGGGGGATGGTATGCTGAGGAGGCTGCGCCGGAGGCGCGAGGCACGTGCTGCGGAGCGGGCGGAGGTGCACCGCATGTTGAGTGCGCTGGGATTCGAGGAGGCTTTTCATTTCCTCGTCTGCGCCAAGGTGGAGGCGGAATGGCGCCGCGACTGGGGCGCGGACGCCTACTTCACCCGCCTGCGGTGGGAGCTATTTCGTGAGGAGGCGCGAATGCGGAAGCTGGCGGATGGCTTGCTTCACGCGACTCTTGCCCGGTCAGGCCCGAAGTTCGTTCCAGAGCGCGCTGATCTTCCGGCGGATCGTGCTCTCGTCAGGCGCATCGCCATCCTTTGAGCGGCGCTCAAACCATCCTTGCATCTCCACCACCAGCTCGCGCTGGGTGTCGGGCAACCCGTCATTGTGGATGCGACGGATGAGGGCCGTGTAGAACCCGTCCCAATCGTACCTCGAGGCGCTTCCGCCCGGCGCCGTCCGCTTGGCTAGCGAGTGATCATCCTCGAAGCGCTCCAGGTCGGCGGTGGTGATAAGGACGTCCGCCGCCTCGATCTCGATGCCGTTCGCCGGATCCGTGATCCGCAACCATGTTTCGCTCCCCGGCGGGCGCACCCGGCGCACGGCCGCGCTTCGCGGACCTGAACCGTCGCGGCGGAACATGGGAAGCAGATCCTCGGGCGGCAAAGTGACGATCCCGCTCACGTCCTGACCGTTGGCGCTCACCGTCCGGATCGCGCTCACGAGGTCGAGCCGGCCCGTAATTGCCCAACCCACGATATCGGCCGCCATGCAGCCCCATCGGGCTGCCGCCTCTGCAATGGTCCAAGCGAATCGAGGCGGAAGCGGCATGATTGAGATTCTCCGTCTAAGGCACTGTGCTGTCACTTGTTTCCACCATTGCCCCGCTTCGAACTCCCATCCACCTATACTTAGCCACCACCCCCCGTTTCTAGGTCAAAATTTCGGTGACTGCGGCGGGATAGCCACTAACCGCGCGAGTATTTGCCAAGAACTGCCCGACTAATCCTGTTTTGTGCCGCAAGTAGCGAAGCGGCGCCCGGGATTGTGCTTCATTGCCGGTCGCCGCCTCGTTGCCGCTCGGGCACGCGTGGTTCGCTGCTCCCATCGAATCCTGGGAGTGACCGCGCATGGACGGTGCTGCAAATCCGAATTCCGAGCTGCTCGACGGCTGGCTGACGCGGGCCGAACTGGCGGCCGAACTCGGCATGGCCGCGGACACGCTCCGGCGGTGGGCGACGAAGCGGATCGGGCCGCCCCACGTCCGCATGGGCCAGCGCGTCCTCTACCGCAAGGATGCGGTCCGCGAGTGGCGGCGCGACCATCCCGCCTTCACCGCCGCGCTACGGGCAGCGGCCGCGATCGAGGGCGACGGAATCCCGCTCCCGGATTGACCGCCGCTCGCCGCCTCAATGCCGCCCGCTCTGCTGATGCAGCCTCCGTGGCAGTCAACCTGTTGAGGATTCACCATGAAGTTGAAGCCGGCCAGCATGGCTGAGCGGCCAGATCCGCGCCATTCCTGGCGCGGTGCTGGGGTGGGACATGACGGCGGGCCTGGCGCTCGGCGCGGCGCTGGGCGTGCCGGCGGCGGCGGTGGCGGAGCTGTTGCCGGAAATCGAGACCATTGCGGTCCGGAAAATCAACGAACGGCTGAAGGTGGAGCAGGATGACTGAACGGCGCGTATCCGTCCGCCTCGCGGCGGTGGGCGGTCAGACCCTCAAGGACGATCTTCGCGCGGTCGGCCGCGAGGGGCGCGCCGCGCTCGAGTCCATCGCCGGTGGCGCGCCTGCCGCGTCGCGCGGTCTGCAGGACGTGGGTGGCTCCGCTTCCGCGGCGGTCGCACGCCTTGAGGCGCTCTCGGCTCGCTCCACCCAGCTGGCCGCCTCGATCGCTGCCGCGGCATCCGCGACCAACTCGGTCTCTGGTCGCATCAATGCAGCCACCGGCGTGACTGGTGGCATGCGCCGCGACGCCGCGGATGTGGAGGCATATGGCCGGGCGCTCGATGATCTTCGGGCCAAGCACAACCCGCTCTTTGCGGCGATCCGGGGCTATCGCTTCGAGCTCGAGAACATCCGTCAGGCGCATCGCGTCGGAGCGATTTCCGCTGATGAGATGTCGGCGGCGATATCGCGCGAGCGCCGTGCCGCGCTCGAGTCCATTGCGGCCCTGAAGGGGCGCGGCACCGCGCTTCGGCAGGTTGGCCGTGCCTCGTCCATAGCGGCGTGGCAGAGCCGGATGCTCCTTTTCCAGCTGAACGACATCGGCGTCTCGCTCGCGGGCGGGATGAACCCGCTCATGGTGCTGGTGCAGCAGGGCTCGCAGATCTCCCAGATGTATGCTGGTCAAGGCGGTGTGAATGCCGCGCTCCGGCAGACCGGACAGATGGTCGGCGGCGTGGTGACTCGGTTCCCGATCCTCACGGCTGCAATCGCGCTGGGGTCCGCCGCCATCGCGGGCATGACGCACGAGATCAACAAGACGAGCATGCGTCGATTCAATCGCCTTCGCCACCCGCAATTTCGTGCACGTCACATGCCAAGCGCCGGGCCGAATTCAGTCGCGCGGTCTCCGCACTCCCTGCCCGCGTCGCGGCCGCCTCCGCACTCCCTCCTTCTCGCCCCGCTGCTTCCAGCTCGGCGCACGATCATCGTCATCACCGCCGTCTTTCCCGGCCCCTTCGACAAACTCCGCCGCATCGTTGAATTGTACCTGCAACTCACCTTCCTCGATGCCGGTGGCCGTCCGCACAACCTGATCGTGCGCAGCCTCATCGAACGCCTGCCGCGCCTGCCCCTGAATCTTCTCGGCCTGCTTCTCCCGCTGCCGCAGCGCCTTCTCCAGCGCCTGCCGCTCCCGCGTTTCAAGCCGCGCAAGCATCCGCTTCTCGCGGTCGAAGTCCTTCCTCTCCCGCTCGTGCCGCCGCTCCAGCGCCCCGCGCTCAAGATCATGCCGCTCGCGCGGATCGAGCTTGGTCATTTTCTGCAGCGGACCGAGCACCGAGCGGAGCGCCGGCGTCCTGCCGACCAGTTCGGCAACCGCCGTGCGCACCCGGAACAGGATGCCGCCGCTCTCCGCCTTCTGCGCCGCATGCAGCGCCATCCGCTCGGCCTGCTGCCGGACCAGCAACTGCTGCTCCTTGCCCCGCAGGTCCGTCCGTCTCTGCTCATGCCTGCGGGCAAGCCCGGCACCGGCGCGGCGCCGCAATTCCTCACGCCGCTGCTGCTTCGCCTGTGCCGCCTTCTCCCCGGCCGCATCGGCGGCCTGCGCCTGCTGCTGCTTCTCCGCAAGCTTGCGCTCCCGGTCCCGGACATGCTCTTTCGCCTGCTCGACCGTCGGCAGAGCATCGTGATTGAACGCAAGCCGCTCGCGGATCGCCTTCGCGGTATGTCCCTTGATGTAGCGCGACAGGCTGTGCACGGCACCATGCCTGTCGACGATCACAAGGCCGCGGCGGTCGCCTTTGGCGAGGACATAGCCCTTCTGCGCCAGCGCCGCCCGGAAGGCGGCAACGCTGTCCGAGCGCTCATACGCGGCTGTGATTTCAGCGCGGCGCTGCTCGGGCGTGATCCCCGTATTCTTCTGCTGCGCCCGCTCGGCAAAGGTCGGCTCGAGCTTGCCAAGATCGCGCTTCTGCCGCGCCTCCCACGCCTGCAGGCCCGGCGACAAAGCGAGGCCGTATTTGTGGGCGAGCTCACAGGCGAGGTCCATGAGCCGGCTGTGGTCATGGCCCATATGGATGGCCTTCATTTGCGCGGAATCGATGCGCGACCAGACGACATGGCAATGCTCCCGCGCTTCACCACCGGCGTCTCGTTTCACATGGAAGACGACGGCGCGCGGCTGGTCGGTCAGGCCGAGACGATTTTCGATGGCCTGCACGCACGCGAAATACTGCTCGCGCGTGAGCGCCGACGGCGGGTTGATCGACAGGCTGTAGAGATATTGCTTGGCCTTCGTGCCCGCCGCCACCGCCTCGAATTCCGCGAAAGCGCCGTAGAGATCGCCCGCCACGGTGCCGTAGACCTCGGCGATTTCAACGCGCTCGTTGTCGAAAGAATTCATCAGGTGGATCGCAAGGTCGGCGCCGTTGCCGCGCTGGCTGCCTTTGAGGATCATGGCAGCCTCCCGAGCGCCTCGAACAGCAGCGCGCGCATCTCGGCGAGATCACGATGGGCGGCCTCGATGATGGCGGCATTTTCCGCCTCACCGGCGTCGGCACCCGCCCTGCGCAGTTCCGTCGCGACCTGCCCGAGCCCGGCCAGAAGCTGCGCCGCCGCCTGATGGCCGACGGCGGGATTGCGCCCGCTGCGCAGCGGCGGCTGGCCCAGCACGGCATAGCGGATGAGGGACGCCACGGACACGCCCGCCCGCTCGGCCTGCTCCAGGATCAGAGCGGCCTCGGCGTCGTTGAACCGCGCCTTCAGGGTGATCCGGCGCTGGCGATTTTCGCTGCCTGAGCGGGCCATGGTCGTGTCTCGTTTCCGCACGCGGCACCGTCCCCTGGCGGGGGGTCCAGCACCGCAATGCTGGTCGTCGTTCAGGGCGCGATTGCCCTGGTCGATGGGGGTCCAGTGGGGAGAACCGAAGTCTCCACCTGGTCGTGATGGAACGACGACGCGTTCCTCGAAGCCGGTGCCGACACACCGGTCGTTCCGCCTACGCCAGAGGCTACGGCGGACTTGGGTCCAGGGGCGCGAAAGCCCATGGTCGATGAGTTTCCAAAGAGAGAGCGAATTCTCTCTTGGCCGTGGTGCAGCGCCGGAACGCTGCCATCGTCTTTTCGGGGTTCAATGCCCCGGAAGGACGATCGCCGGGGGGATGCAACGGGGGGCGGCTAGCGCCCCCTTGCCAAGATGGCGCGGGGACCCCGCGCACATCTTGTATCCGGCCTTAACGACCTACTATCTCCATTATCCGGGATCAAGTTTAACGAAGCATTAACCTTCGTCGCAATCCCTTACCGAGCGCGGGATTGGCAATAGATACCAGAGCTTATGCCCGTTGGTCAAATACTGGTCACGCCGCTCGCCGCCCTTCGTGCGGCTCGCGGATTCTTATACTGAGCTTTCCTGTCCCAGGAACCGCGCTTCCGCTGCGACGATATAATCCGACAGATCGTCGTCCACGCCGCACTCCGCCGCAATCAGCGTCGGCCAGCGTCCCGAGCGGTCCGCGAAAAACCCCGCCTGATGCTCCTCGACCAGCATGCGAACGAGCGGCAGATTGTTTGTGCCGACCGCGATATGCAGCGCCGATAAGCCGCTCGCCTTATCGGTCTGGTCGATCGCCGCGCCGCCTGCGATCATCGACCGCACGGCATCCAGCTCGCCCGCGTAGCAGGCGCGCAGAAAATCCGCGTCGATCTGCCAGTCGCGATCGGCACGCAGCAGCCGCCCTTTTTCGTCAAGCTTGCCCCAGAACACTTTAGCCCTTCGCTTCCAGTATCAGCTGCCGGGTAAAGACGCGGCTGCTCTTCTCGCCTTCAGCCCGGAACAGCGTCTCCGCCATCTGCCCCGCCAGATACCGCTCTTTCCCGGCTGAGTCCGCCCGCTCCAGCCAGTAGATTTTCGGCAGGCGGGTCAGCGTATGGCGCAGCGCGATGAACAGCAGCGGGCCGTTGCCCGCGAGCGTTCCTTCATAGCGGTGGCGCAGCGGTGAGTCTTCCGAAGGGCTCACCGTCTCCGCGGCATCGAGCCACGGCCTTCCGGGGGCGGGCATCAGCCCGAGCCGGATTGCCGGCTCACCCTCCTGCCGCCCCGTCACCTCATAATCACCGGCAAGCTCGCTCTGAAGCGCCGCATCGGCAACGCTCAGCGGATCGTCCGGCACGCCGATAAATCCGGCTAGCGCGGGCGCGAAGCCGGTATCGTCCGCCGCCGCTATCGGTTCCCCCGCCTTCTCCAGGAATTGCGCGCAGACCGCGACATGCGCATCCGCCGTGCGGTGCGCGTCACGCAGAAAACGCTGCAAGGTCGAGAGCGGGATTTCCCGGTAGCGCGGTGCGTCCGCCTCGATGATCCGGACCTGCAAAGTCGGCACGCCGATCCGGTGCGTGCGCATGTAAGAGCGCAGCCCGTCCCGCACGCGCTGGCGCGCGCGCTCGTCGAACGTCGTCAGTTTGAGCGCTTGCTCCAATCCGCCCTCACCGCTTTGACCAGGCTGTGAACAGGACGCGGCCCCGCCCTGTCCGTCACCCTGGCCGCCAGATTCACTTTACCAAAGGTTCACGAAAATGAACTGGTATTATGGCGGCGCGTCCGCACTGGCCTTGCTGTGCCTTCTGAACTGGCGCTTCGGCGAGCCGAAGCCGTACACCTACGGCTCGGCGGTATGGTCGGGCGTCTGGCCGCTCTACAAGGCGGGATACCTGAAGAACAAGGGCCTGCGCCTCGGTGACTTCACCGGCCGCATGGGCGTCTTCTATGACGGCGCGCATGCGCTGACCTTCGGCTGCCCCGGCTCGAACAAGGGCACGGCGGCGATCCTGCCGAACCTGCTCACGCAACGCTACATCTTCCTGATCGATCCGGGTGCGGAGAATACCGCGGTCGCCTGCAAGGCATGGCGAAAGCGCGGCTATGAATTCCGCTGCATCAACCCGTTCGGCGCATTCCCGCAGGCGCCGTGGGCGCTGCCGCAGCACGGCTTCAATCCGCTGTGCATGCTCGATGCGAACAGCCCGACGCTGGCGGCGGACGCGAAACTGATCGCCGAGATGCTGGTTGCCCGCACCGGCGCGGAGAACGGCAGCAGCGGGTATTTCAAGGACTCGGCCGAGAGCGCGCTGCAGGCGATGATCGTGCACATCCGCACGGCGGAGCCCGCCGCGAGGCAGAACCTCGCGACGCTCTACGACTACGTCAACGCCGATGTCGCCGGCTGGGAAGCGCTGCTGGGCGCGATGAAGGTCAACGGTACGTGCCTTGGCCTGATTGCCAAGCAGGCGAACCGGCTCGAGCGCACAGAGCAGCAGGCGCCGGAAGAATTCTCGGCGATCATGTCGACGATGCAGCAGGACCTGACCTTCATGGCCGATCCGCTAGTCCGCGACATGCTGATGCGCGACGAGGTGGAATTCGGAATCCTCAAAGGACTCGGCAAGCGGCAAAAAGGCGGGATCATCAGCGTCGCGCTGCCGCTCAACTATATCGAGAGCCATGCCGCCGTGACGCGGCTCGCGATGGCCTGCGCCATTCTCGAGCTTCAGCGCCAGCCGCTGCCCAAAGAGCGCGTGCTGTTCATGATCGACGAGGCGGCAGCGCTCGGCAAGATCATGCGGTTTCCCAACTGGCTTGCGACGCTGCGCAAGTACCGCGTGTCGATCTGGAGCGTCTGGCAGAATGTCGGCCAGGTGACCGCGCTTTACGGCAAGGACTGGCAGACGATTGTCGGCAACTGCGCGATGAAGCAGTTCCTCGCCGTCGCCGATCTGGAGACCGCCGAGTACACGGAGAAAATGCTCGGCCGCACGACGGTGCTGAGCAAGAGCGTGAGCGCGCGCGGCGATACCTCGAAGTCCGAGACAGCGCGGCCGCTGCTGATGGCGGACGAGCTGATGCGGCTCAAGAAGACGCTGCAGATCGTGCTGCTCGATAACCTGAGCCCGCTGGTGCTGAAGAAGACGCCGTACTGGGAGCGGCCGGAGCTGCGCGGTCAGTTCCATGCCAACCCCTATGTCGGCAAGGCCGCGAGGCCGAAGCTCGGTCTGCGCCTCAAGCTCTGGTGGGGACGGCTCTACTACCTGCTCGTCTGCCTGATGGCCCCGCACCCGCTGGCCGCGATGGCGATGACAGGTGCCGCGCTCTTCTTCGGCCTGCCGCTGCTCGCGCAGTGGGGCATCACCATTCCGGGGAGGCAATAATGCTTGGCGCACTGATTCTGTGGATTCTGCTCGCACCGGCCATCGCCGAGTTGATCCCGCTGGTGTTCGTGTTCGCGTTCCTGCTGCTGCGCTTCGCGCTGCTGGTGGTCTGGACGGCGGTGAGCACGGCAGCAACGCTGCTCTTCAAAGCTCTCGCGCTTGCCTTCAAGCTGGGCTGTTGCGGTTACGTGTCGTCATTGGTCTTCTCCTTTTCGTTTAGGGTTTTACTCGATACGCCCCCCGTCAGACGGGGCGGCGGAGCCGGACGGTCACGGTGCAACACGGGAGGCCTTCAGGCCGAATGGAGCGGGCAGTCCCATTGACCGGACGGCGCGCCCCGTCAGGTTGGGCGTGATCTTCGAGGCAAACCCGGCGGGAAGGAGAAGGCGGCGACGCGTCCTTTGCGCATCATCGGCCATGCAGGAAGTTGCTTGGCGAAACCGCCCCGAACGATAGTCCCCGCCGACCGCGGCGCGAAAGGGAGCTTCAAGGCTCTGGCGTCCTTCTCGAATGCAACATCGTCAAATTTCTCAATAGAAACCTCTATATCAGATTCAGAATAGGCGTATCTCAGACATTCAGCCAGCGCGAGACGGGCTTGATACAAGTATCCCACTGCAGATTGGTTCGCACTGAACGTGTTTTTGCTGCCGGACACCCTCGTTAATCCCTTTCTGTTTTGGCTATATACTGTCTAAATCATGATCAAAACTTCGTCATAATGCGACCTGGCGTTGAGTTTTGCAAGCATCTAGCAATCATGTCGCGATCATAATGCCGCCGCGGGGGCCAAAATCCAGTGCTTCCTGTCTCGCGGCGACTGGGATCGCGCCCCGGCGGCACGGTGTCAGAGCTGCGCCGACACCCGTCGTGCCGCCGAATGCGCGCCTC
>CALMSR010000015.1 GCA_937872465.1 uncultured Paracoccaceae bacterium | reverse complement strand
AGCCCCTGCGCCTGCGTCTTCTGACCGCGCGACCTCACAGAAGCCTCCAGATTCCTCTTTTGCGGTGAAAGTGATTCACGCTTGGGATGGTCCAGCGCATCCGCAAGCTCCCCGCCCCGAAGCCGAAGCCCCGTTACCGGATCACGAACTGGCGCGACTACAACCGCGCGCTGGTCGCGCGAGGTGCGATCACGCTCTGGATCGACGAGGCGGTGGTCGCCGGCTGGGGGCAGCGGGCGGCAAGGGGTGGCGCTACAGCGACATGGCGATCCTCTGCGCGCTCAGTCTGCGGGCGGTGTTCGGGCTGACGCTACGCCAGACCCAGGGCTTCCTGCACGATCTGACGCGGCTGCTCGGGCTGGAGATCACCGTGCCGCACTATTCCACCTTCTCTCGTCGCGCCGCCACGCTCACCGTCCCGAAGCTCGCGCGCCCCTCCGGTGGCCCCTTGCACCTCGCTGTCGACGCCACCGGGCTCAAGGTCCACGGCGAGGGCGAGTGGAAGGTCCGCGTGCATGGGCCGAACCGGCGCCGGGTCTGGCGCAAGCTGCACCTGGCGGTGGACACCCGAACCGGCGCGCTCGTCGCCCACGCCCTGACCGCGAGCGAGGTCCACGACGGCGCCGAACTCGAGGGCCTGCTCGCCCGCACCGACGCGCCGATCGCCGCGGTCTGCGCCGACAAGGCCTACGACAGCTTCGACTGCCATGCCGCCATCCTCGCCCGCGACGCGCAGCCGGTGATCCCGCCGCGCAAGGGCGCGGCGATCCTCCCGCCACCGGGACGCAAGGAGGTGCCCCCAACCCGCGGCGCGGCAGTGGATCGCATCGCCGAGGTCGGGCGCGACACCTGGAAGGCGGAGACCGGCTACCACCGCCGCTCCCTCGCCGAGACCGCGATGCTGCGCTACAAGACGCTGATCAGCCCGAGCCTCCGCTCGCGCACCTTCGACCGTCAGAAGGTCGAAGCCGCCGTCGCCGTGCGCTGCATCAACCGCTTCACTGCCCTTGACATGCCCAGAAGCATCAGGATCGGTTGAAGAAAGCGGGAAAGGGGCGATCCGAGCCGACCCCATTCCATGCAACAATGCCCACCGGATTGGGCAACCGGTTGAAATAGAGGCGCAAATGCGCTCCTGTTGTTGAGCCCGGGTGGATCGCCGCCCGACGGTAACGCGTTTCCCTCTTTGCCGGTTCGGAATATCCTTGGTCCGATCGCTTCACCCGGATGTCGTATCGCCCCGCCGCGCCGGATGTCCCCGGCCCGATCGACCGGTGTCGATCGGGCCTACCCGTCCTGATCTTTAAGCGGTGGTGATGCACCTCCCTCGCCCTGCGGCTTGCGCCTCCGAGGGAAGAGGCGCGGGCGGCGCGGGGCGCGGCCTTCTCCGGAAGCCCCGCCGCGGGACGGCGCCCAAGGGGCGGCTAAGGGTCTGCGGTTCGCTGGCGCTACTTATTCGCTTCGCGGATCTTCTCCGCGGCGTCCTTGTCGTAGGCGATGCCCTCTTTCGCGAAGAGCGCGTCGAGCTCGCCCGAGAGCGTCATCTCGGTGACGATGTCGCAGCCGCCCACGAACTCGCCCTTGACATAGAGCTGCGGGATCGTCGGCCAGTCGGAGAAGCTCTTGATGCCGTTGCGGATCGCCTCGTCGGCGAGCACGTTCACGTCCTTATAGGCGACGCCCATGTAGTTGAGCACCCCCGCGACCCGGCTCGAGAATCCGCATTGCGGCATCTGCGAGGTGCCCTTCATGAAGAGCACCACGTCGTTGGCCTCGATATCGGCCCTGATCGCGTCATGGGCCGGGTCGGTCACGGCGTCGGTCATCGTCAGTTCTCCGGTGCTTTGGTTGTCAGGGCGAGGGCATGGAGCTCGCCGTTCGAGCCGTCCATGCGCCCGCGCAGCGCGGCATAGACCAGCTGATGCTGCTTCACCCGGTTGAGGCCGCGGAATTCCTCCGCCGTCACGGTGGCCGCGTAATGGTTGCCGTCCCCGGCCAGATCGGTGATCTCCACGACCGCCGTGGGAAAGGCCTCGCGGATCAGCCGCTCGATGTCGGCGCCTTCCATGGCCATGGGGCTCCCCTCCGCCGCTACGGTCTCCCGCGACATCTAGAGTCCGGGCCGGGGGGCCGCAAGGGTCAGTCAAGCAATATTGTCAGGCCCTCGCCATGGCGCGCGGCGAGCTCCGCGAGCGCCACGGAGGCCGCGCCCAGCGCGACCGCCCCGCCGCCGGCCCGCCCGACGGCCCGGGCCGGAACCCCGGCCGACCCGGCGCGTGCCAGTAGATCGGCGACCCTCTCCGGGGCGCAGGCCACGAGATAGCGCGCCTGGTCCTCGCCGAAGAACCAGGCCAGCGCCCCGAGCGAAGGCTCGGCCTCCAGCGTCACCCCGACCGATCCCGCGATCGCCATCTCCGCGGCGGCGAGCGCCAGCCCGCCGTCGGCGAGATCATGCGCCGCCGCGACCAGGCCCGCGGCCTTCGCGGCCCGCAGGAACTCGCCGTTGCGGCGCTCGGCCTCGAGATCGACCGGCGGCGGCGCGCCTTCCTCGCGGCAGAAGATCTCGGCGAGCAGCGCCGACTGGCCGAGATGGCCGCGGGTCTCGCCGATCAGCACCAGCGCGTCGCCCTCGCGCGGCGCCATGGGGATGAGTTCGTCGAGCGAGGCCATGAGCCCCACGCCACCGATGGTCGGCGTCGGCAGGATCGCCCGCCCGTCGGTCTCGTTGTAGAGGCTGACATTGCCCGAGACGATCGGCATGTCCAGCGCCTCGCAGGCCGCGCCGATGCCGCGGATGCAGCCGACGAACTGGCCCATGATCTCCGGGCGCTCGGGATTGCCGAAATTGAGGTTGTCGGTGGCGGCCAGCGGCCGTGCGCCGCTGGCGGTGAGGTTGCGGAAAGCCTCCGCCACCGCCTGCCTGCCGCCGGCCTCCGGATCGGCGCGGCAATAGCGCGGCGTCACGTCGGAGGTGAAGGCCAGCGCCTTGCCGGTGCCGTGCACGCGCACCACGCCCGCGTCGGAGCCCGGCACCACCACGGTATCGGCCATGACCATGTGGTCGTACTGGCTCCAGACCCAGGCCCGGCTGGCATGGTTCGGGCTGGCGACGAGCCTAAGCAGCGCCGCGGCGGGATCGATCTCGGGGATCGCGCCGAGGGCAGGGGGCGCGGGCGTCTCGACGTAGGGCCGGTCGTATTCCGGCGCCGCCCCGGAGAGCGCCTTGAGCGGCAGGTCGGCCATGACCTCGCCGTTCATCCGAATGAGGAAGCGGTCCTCGGGGATCGTCTCGCCGACGATGGCGAAATCGAGATCCCATTTCTCGAAGACCGCCCGCGCCGCGGTCTCCTTCTCCGGGCGCAGCACCATTAGCATGCGCTCCTGGCTCTCGGAGAGCATCATCTCATAGGCGGTCATCGCCTTCTCGCGCACCGGCACCCGCTCGAGATCGAGCCGGATGCCGAGGTCCCCCTTGTCGCCCATCTCGACCGCCGAGCAGGTCAGCCCGGCCGCCCCCATGTCCTGGATCGAGATCACCGCCCCGGTGGTCATCAGCTCGAGGCAGGCCTCCATCAGCCGCTTCTCGGTGAATGGGTCGCCCACCTGCACGGTCGGGCGCTTCTCCTCGATGGTCTCGTCGAACTCGGCCGAGGCCATGGTCGCGCCGCCGACCCCGTCGCGGCCGGTCTTGGCGCCGAGATAGACCACCGGCATGCCGACGCCGCTCGCCGCCGAATAGAAGATCGCATCCGCCTCCGCGAGCCCGGCGGCGAAGGCATTGACCAGGCAATTGCCGTCATAGGCGGCATGGAAGCGCAATTCGCCGCCGATGGTCGGCACCCCGAAGCAATTGCCGTAGCCGCCGATTCCCGCCACCACGCCGGCGACGAGGCTCCGGGTCTTGGGATGGTCGGGCGAGCCGAAGCTGAGCGCGTTCATCGCCGCGATCGGCCGCGCGCCCATGGTGAAGACGTCGCGCAGGATGCCGCCCACCCCGGTGGCCGCCCCCTGATAGGGCTCGATATAGGAGGGATGGTTGTGGCTCTCCATCTTGAAGACCAGCGCCTGGCCGTCGCCGATGTCGACCACGCCCGCGTTCTCGCCGGGGCCGCAGATCACCTGCGGGCCCTCGGTGGGCAGGGTGCGCAGCCATTTCTTCGAGGATTTGTAGGAGCAGTGCTCGTTCCACATCGCCGAAAAGATGCCGAGCTCGGTGAGCGTCGGCACCCGCCCGATCAGACCCAGGATGCGGTCGTATTCATCGGGCTTCAGCCCGTGGGCGGCGACGAGCGCCGGGGTGATCTCGGGATCCTGCATCTGCCTCTCCGAAAGCTGCGCCCCACATAGAGAAGCCGCGCCCCCGTGAAAAGCCACGACCCGCCGCGTCGGCCAGCGCGATCGCTGGTGGAGCCCGTACTTTTTTCCTCGACCGCCCCGCAAGAAACGAGGGCAGCGACCGACCCGGGCGGGTGCGAAGCGCCCGCGTCGTGCCGGAGGCACGCCTTACCTGTTTCAGCTGTGTGGGGGTAGTGTCATGATGTCCCTGCGCAGGCGATGCGGGAATGGCTTCGAGGCACGCTGCCCTCGATGGTTTCGGTGGCTGGGCCGCCCGCATCGCCGTCCGGGTTCGACCACTGATTACGCGATGCCGCTGATGGCTTTGTAAGGCGATGTCGGCGAGGCCGGGACTGCGGTTGGGCGAGAACGGTCGGGGGGCTTGATGGAGAAGATATTCGTCGGGATCGATGTGGCGAAGCAGACCCACTGGGCTTGCGCCATGGACGCGGGTGGCCGGATCGTTCTCGACCGCGCGGTCGAGAACGATCCGGAGGCGATCGAGGGCTTCGTGGCGGAGCTTCATGCGCTCGAAGGCGAGGCGGTGATCGGGCTGGACGTGGTGGGCTCGGTTGCGCGCTTTCTCGAAGCCATGCTGCTGGGTGAGGGCTTCGCGCTCGTCCATACCCCCGGCATCGCGGTCAACCGGGCGGGCCAGGGTTTCGCCGGGGGCGAGCGCAAATCCGATCCCGGGGACGCGCGCACCATCGCCGATCTGGTTCGCACCAGGCCCCTGCGGCCGGTCCTGCCCGATGACGACACCCTCGTCGCGCTGCGGCTGAAGGTGGCGCGCCGGCGCGAGCTGGTGGCCGAGCAGACCCGGCGCCTGTGCCGGCTGCGCCAGCTGCTCGGCGGCATCCATCCGGGCCTCGAACGGGCGCTGGACGTCACCTGCAAGGGGCCGCTGGCGCTGCTCGCGCGCCATGTCACCCCCGCCGAGATCCGCCGCGCCGGCAGGAAGCGCCTCATCGCGCATCTGAGAAAGACGCCGCATCTGCGCGGGGTCGAGGCGCTGGCCGACGCCGCGCTCGCCGCGGCCGCGGCCCAGCGGATCGTCGTGCCCGGCGAGGCGGCGACCGCCGAGATGATCCGCGAGATGGCCGTGGAGGCGCTGGAGACCCGCGCCAGGCTCGCCCGGCTCGACCGCGACCTGGAAGCCCTGCTCGAACGCCACCCTGACGGCGCCCTCATCCAGAGCCTGCCGGGGGTGGGGGCGATCCTGGCGGCAGAACTCCTCGCCCATCTCGGCAATATCGCACGCTTCCCCTCCGCCGACGCGCTGGCCTCGACCGCCGGCCTCGCCCCGGTGCTCAGGCAATCGGGCAAGGCGCGCGGCTGGCGGCGCGCCAGGGGCGGCGACAAGGCCCTCAAGCGGATCTTCTTCCAGAGCGCCTTCTGCGCGGTGCGCGCGGGGGATCCGCTCTCGAAGGCCTATTACGACCGAAAGCGCCGCGAGGGGAAAACCCACACCCAGGCCCTCATCGCTCTCGCGCGCCGCCGCGTCACCGTGCTCTGGACCATGCTCCGCAACCACGAAGCCTTCGATCGGGATCGAAAAGCCGCTTGACTTGCCCATAACGCAGCCATTGGCGAAACGGGGCGGGGCGGGCGCTGCCCGGCGGTGCCCGCCGGGCGGGGTGGTGACGCCTACCCGCCCGGAACTCGGGCGGAGGTATGGTGTTGCCGGACATAATTCTGCGCCGCCAAATATGGGATTCGTTCGTGATCACAAAAATATGCGACCCGCACGATCATCGACCGGAGCCGCCACGCCGCCCGCCGGAACCCGCAAATGCCGCGGTCGCAGCCAACGGACGTTGGAAAAAAAGAGGCCGAGCGCATGGCTCGGCCCAAGTCCAACAGGGAGGTGAAGCAGGCACATCCGAAATTCGGAGGCCCAACTTCGAGTTGTAATATAGCTTCACATCCCGGTGCGCGCAAGAACGAATGCCCAAAATTTGCGCATGGCAGCTATGGTGTCATTGCATGGCCGGTCTCTGGTGCCTCCTGAAGGGCCCGCCGCCGGAAGCTCTGGATCTCCTCCAGAACGAAGTCGCGGAAGGCGCAGACCCGCTTGGAATGGCGCAATTCCTCGACATAGGCGAGATAGACCGGGATCGTGGCGCTCTGCACGTCCGGCAGCACCCGCACCAGATCGGGAAAGTCCGCCGTGACGTAATCGGGGAGGGATCCGATGCCGATGCCGTGGATCACCCCCTGCAGGATGCCGAAATAGGTATTGACCGTCATCGCCGACCGGGTGGCCGCGGCGACGAAGGGCTGGCTGAACTCCAGCCCAGCGCGCACCTGCGGCGAGGAGGGGCTCTGGGTGATCAGGCGATGGTCCGCGAGCGCCTCGGCGGTCTCCGGCAGGCCGTTGCGCGCCACGTAGTCGGCGTTGGCGTAGAAGCAGATGCGCACGTCCATCAGCCGGCGGCGGATCAGCTCGGCCTGGCTCGGCTCCTTCATGCGGATCGCCACATCAGCCTCGCGCATGGGTAGGTCGAGGAGCTTTTCCTCGAGCATCAGGTCGATCTTGAGATTGGGATAGAGCGCGAAGAGCCGCGGCAGCCGCGGCAGCAGCCAGAGCGTGCCGAAGCCGAGGGTCGTGGTCACGCGCAACTCCCCGAAGACCTCGTCCTCGCTGTCGCGGATGCGCGCCGCCGTGGCGTCGAGGCGCTTGGTCATGGTGCGCGTCGCCTCGAAGAGCAGCTCGCCCTGCTCGGTCAGGATCAGCCCGCGGGCATGGCGGCGGAAGAGCGTGGTGTTGAGGCTCTCCTCGAGCGCCCGGATCTGGCGGCTCACCGCCGACTGGCTAAGATGCAACGATTCGCCGGCATGGGTCAGGCTGCCGGCATCGGCGACCGCGTGGAAGATTCGCAGCTTGTCCCAGTCCATGACGGTCTCTTCAGGTCTTGCCAGGCGCAGCCCGATCCGCTGCGCGAGACGCCCCTAGCACAGATTTCCGATCGGGGTCATGGTTTTTGTCCTTGCTTTCACGCCGCGGCGGCGGACGGATACTTTCTTTCCATATGCGGAGCATTGGTCATATTGCGGTGATTTTGCTTCATTCCTCGCCGCTTCCGGCCTAGATTCGAGGGGGCGACCCATCCGGCCCTCCGCCGGAACGAGGAAGCAGGATGTTGCACGACGTCTCGCTCGCAGACCGGTTCGACCTGACCAAGCGGCAGGTGCTGCTCGGCGGCACCCAGGCCTTGGTGCGCGCGCTCCTGATGCAGAAGGCGCGCGACGAGGCCGCAGGGCTCTCCACCGCGGGCTATGCCACCGGCTACCGCGGCTCGCCGCTCGGCGGCCTCGACCTGCAGATGATGCGCGCGGAGCGCGAGCTCGCGGCCGCGGACGTGACGTTCGAGCCGGGTCTCAACGAGGATCTCGCCGCCACGGCGCTCTGGGGCAGCCAGCAGGCGGCGCTGCGCGGCGAGGGCCGCGTCGACGGCGTTTTCGGGCTCTGGTACGGCAAGGGCCCCGGCGTGGACCGCTGCGGCGACGTCTTCCGCCACGCCAACATGGCCGGCACCGCGGCCTTGGGCGGCGTGCTCGCGGCGCTCGGCGACGACCATACCGGCGAGAGCTCGACCACGCTGCACCATTCGGAATTCGCGCTGGTCGATGCGATGATGCCGATCCTCTCGCCGGCGGGCGTGCAGGAGGTGCTCGACTACGCGCTGCTCGGCTGGGCGCTCTCGCGCTATTCCGGCGCCTGGGTCGGGCTGAAATGCGTCAAGGACACCATCGAGGTGACCGAGGTGGTCGACGGCGACCCGCACCGGCTCCGGATCGTGACCCCGACCGATTTCGCCATGCCCGAGGGCGGGCTCAACATAAGGCTCGGCGACACGCCCGTGGCCCAGGAAGCGCGCATGCACGATTTCAAGCGCTTCTCGGCCGAGGCCTTCGCGCGCGCCAACCGCATCGACCGGCGCGTCTGGGGCGACGCCAGGGCGCGGATCGGCATCGTCTCCTGCGGCAAGTCGTGGCTCGACACGGTGCATGCACTCGAGCTGCTCGGGCTCGACGCCGCGCAGGCGGCCCGGCTCGGCATCTCGACCTACAAGATCGGCATGGTCTGGCCGCTGGACATGAAATCGTTCCGCGAATGGGCGCACGATCTCGAGCTGATCATCGTGGTCGAGGAGAAGCGCAAGCTGCTCGAGGTCGAGATCAAGGAGGCGATCTTCGACGACCGCCGCGGCCGGCGGGTGATCGGCTGGAAGAACGAGCGCGGCGAGACGGTCTTCTCGGTCAAGGCCGCGCTCGATCCGGTCCGGATCGCGCATACGCTCGGCGGCCTGCTCGCGGCGGAGGGCGTGGAGACCGAGACGCTCGCCGCCCGCCGCACCGTGCTCGACGCCGCGCTCCACGCCGACAACGCCGAGGAGATCGCGGTGCGCAAGCCCTGGTTCTGCTCGGGCTGCCCGCACAATACCTCGACGCTTCTGCCCGGCGGCGCCCGCGCCTATGCCGGCATCGGCTGCCACTACATGGTGCAGTGGATGGACCGCGCCACTGAGGGCTTCACCCATATGGGCGGGGAGGGGGCGAACTGGATAGGCGAGGCGCCCTTCTCCACGCGCCCCCATGTCTTCCAGAACCTCGGCGACGGCACCTACAACCATTCCGGCGTCCAGGCGATCCGCGCCGCCCTCGCCGCCGGCACCACCATCACCTACAAGATCCTCTTCAACGACGCCGTCGCCATGACCGGCGGCCAGCCCAACGAGGGCGGGCTGAGCCCGCAGCGCATCGCCCGCGAGCTCGAAGCCATGGGCGTGGGGCGCATCGTCGTCGTCTACGACCCAAAGGAATCGGTCGATTTCAAGGATTTCCCGAGCGACGTGAAGATGGTGCCCCGCGACGGGCTCGACGCGGTGCAGCGCGAATTGCAGGCGGTTCCGGGTGTCTCCGCAATCATCTACATCCAGACCTGCGCCGCCGAGAAGCGCCGCCGCCGCAAGCGCGGCACGTTCCCCGACCCCGACCGCCGCGTCTTCATCAACCCGGATGTCTGCGAGGGCTGCGGCGATTGCGGGGTGCAGTCGAACTGCGTCTCGATCCTGCCGCTCGAGACCGAGTTCGGCCGCAAGCGCGCCATCGACCAGTCGAGCTGCAACAAGGATTATTCCTGCCTCAAGGGCTTCTGCCCGAGCTTCGTGACGCTCGAGGGCGCCGAGGTGCGGGCGCGGCCCAGGCAGGATCTGGCGCTCCCGGACCTGCCGGCGCCCCCGCTCCCGGCGATCCGCGGGACCTACAATATCGTGGTCACTGGCGTCGGCGGCACCGGCGTCGTGACCATCGGCGCGCTGCTGGCGATGGCCGCGCATCTCGAGGGCAAGGGCGCGGGCGTCATGGAGATGGCCGGCCTCGCCCAGAAGGGCGGCGCGGTGCATATCCACTGCCGCATCGCCGGGAAGCCCGCGGACATCTCGGCGATCCGCGTCGCGGTGGGCGAGGCGGATGCGCTGATCGGCGGCGATCTGGTGGTCTCGGCCGGAACTAAGACGCTCGGGCTGCTCACCCGAGGCCGCAGCCGCGCGGTGGTCAATTCCCATGAGATCGTCACCGGCCAGTTCACCCGCGACCGCGGCTTCCGCCTCCCGACCGATCGGCTGACGCTGGCGCTGCGCGCGCGCCTCGGCGACGCGGGCCTCGTCATGCTCGACGCCACGCGGCTGGCGGAGGTGCTGACCGGAGACGCGGTGCACGCCAATGTGCTGATGCTCGGCGCCGCCTGGCAATCGGGGCTGGTGCCGCTCGGCGAGGAGGCGATCCTGCGCGCGATCGAGATCAACGGCGCCGATCCCGAGGGCAACAAGCGCGCCTTCGCGCTCGGCCGCTGGGCCGTGCTGCATGCCGCCGCCGCCGCCGAGGCGGCCGCGCCCCCGGCGCCGCCGCGCGCGGCCGACCTCGACACGATCATCGCGCGCCGCGCCGATCACCTCGCGAAATATCAGGACGCGCGCCTCGCCCGCCGCTACCGCGACCGCATCGCGCGGGCGCGCGAGCTGGACGAGGATTTTGCATCCGCCATGGCAAGAGGCTACCACAAACTTCTGGCCTACAAGGACGAATACGAGGTCGCCCGGCTGCATTCCGAGACGCTGCGCGCCGCGGTCGACGCGCAATTCGCCTCGGTCAGGGCCATGCGCTTTCACCTCGCGCCGCCGATCCTCGGTGGCCTCGATGCCGACCGCCGCCCGAAGAAGCGCGAGTTCGGCCCCTGGATGCTCGGCCTGCTCGGCCTGCTCGCGCGCATGAAGCGGCTGCGCGGCACCGCGCTCGATCCCTTCGGCCGCACCGCCGAGCGGCGGCTCGAGCGCGCGCTGATCGCCGAATACGAGGCGGACATGGACCGGGTTCAGGCGGGCCTCGCCCCGGAGACCCGCGACATCGCCATCGAGCTTGCGAGCCTGCCCCTCGAGATCCGCGGCTTCGGCCCGGTCAAGGCAAGGGCGGCGGAGCAGGCGGCCGGACGGCGCCGCGAGCTGCTCGAAGCCTTCGAGGCCGGCGGCTGGCCGCGGGTCGTGGCGGCCGAATAGGCCTGCGCCGCAGCCTCGCCGCGATCATCCCGGCAGGAGGTCATCAGCCCCGGCAGCGGCTTTGTGGATGTCCGGGCCGAGGCGCGGCTGATCGTGCGCAGCTATGTGGAGGACGCCGCCGGCGCGCGCAACGAGGTGCTGGGTGCCGAATGCGCCGTGACCAGCCTCGTTTTGTGGCCGGACGGTAGAAAGCGAGAGAACGAGCTCCGAATGCGGCGGCCCTCCGGCCCGCCGCGAGGCTGTTGCCAGACGCGCCGCGAATTGCGATGGTCCATCGCCGCAGCGGTTCCTTTCGGGAGAGTGACAGTGCCGATTTCCGTCAACGAGGCCTCCGGGGTCCTGCGCGAGGCCGTGCGCGGCACGATCCGCAAGCGGTCGCTGCTCTTCCTCATCCAGGGCGGGGTGATGGTCGCGGCGGGTGTGCTGGCGCTGATCTTCCCGCTCGCCATGAGCGTGGGCTTCCTGTCCCTTCTGGGCTGGCTCCTGATCCTCAGCGGCATCGTGCAGATCGTCTCGCTCTTCGGCGCGACCCAGGTGCCCTATTTTTGGCTGCAGCTGGTCTCAGTGGCGCTGGAGATGATCGTCGGCTATCTCCTGATCAGCAATCCCGAGGCCGGGCTCGTGGCGATCACCTTCCTGATGCTGGTGCTCTTCATGGTCGGCGGCATCGCGCGCATCGTCTTCGCGCTGATGATCCGCCCGATGCAGGACTGGATCTGGGTGCTGGCCGGCGGCGTGGTCTCGGTGCTCTGCGCGGTCGTGCTGATCGGGGCCCTGCCGGAGGCGGCGGCCTGGCTGCTGGGCCTCCTGCTCGGGGTGCAACTGATCGCGGCGGGCGCCGCCCAGGGCTATCTCGCCTGGCGGCTGCGCACGGCGGCGGTCGCCTGAACCACCCGGGGTCGGAACGAAAATGCCCGCGGGGCCGATGACGATGGAGAAGACGATGGGACGGATCGGGTTCGGCGTGCTGGGACTCCTGGCGCTCGCCGCCTGCGGCGACACGGGCATCCGCGGCAGCGGCTCGGGCACCGACCTGCCCTTGGTGGAAATGCAGCCCAATGCGGCGCAGATCGTGCCGCCCGGCCGCTGGAAGACCGGCCTCGCAGTGCGGGCCTTCGTTCCCGACGCCGAGGGCGGCTGGGTCGAGATGCCCGGCTCGCGCTGCCGCGTCGCGGGCGGGGATTACTTCACCGCCGACCTAGTGACCCCGGCGCGGCTGGTGCTGCCCGATCTCGGGCCGGACGCGCCGCAGCTCGTCGCCAATTGCACCAACGGCCAGCTCGCGGGGCAGGCGGTGGTCATGCCCGCCTATGGCTGGCCCGAGGATGGTCGGCCGAGCGGAGTGCGCCGCGCCGGCTGGGGTGGCGGCTGGTGGTGGGGCTACGAGAAGACCGGCCCGCTGGTCTATCCCGATCTCGCGGTGGCGCTGCGCTGAGCGCGCGCCGTCAGAATTTGAGCGAAACCACCCGGGCGCGCGGAACCGGATCGGCCTCCGCCCGTTGCAGCGGCAGGGGCGCGCAGGCATCCTGGAGCACGCGCAGGAGACCGGTCCCGGGCGGGATCTCCGGCGCGCCGGGTCGACGGCCGCGGCTGACCTGCACCGCTAGCCGCCCGGCATCGGCCTCGGCGAAGAGCGCGCGCGGGCCGGTCGCGACATGCAGGCGCGAAACCACCACCGCCCGCCAGGGCGTGGCGGTCTCGCGCAGGGCGGCCGGCGCGGGCCGCGCGAAGGGCTCCTCTGCATGCAGCGCCGGGGCGGCGAGCAGGGCGGCGAGCAAGGTGGCGGCGAGCAACGGGTGCGGGGTCATAATTGCCTTTCGGTTTGGGCAAGTCTGCCCCGCCATGGTTAGCGGGGGATTAACGCGATGATTCGGAACGAAACGAGAATTCTGGCGGCGCTGGCGCTGGCCGGCTGCGCCTCGACGGCCGCGCCGCCCGGCCTGACCACGGTTTCGGCCAGCCCGATCCCCGGCGCGGCGGCGCCGGTAGCGCGGGGCGAGACCCAGCTGATCGTGCGCGCGGTGCCGGCCGGGGGCGTGGGCGAGCTCCAGGGTGCGGCCTGCGAGGCGGTCTCGCCCTATTTCTCCGCGAGCTTCACCGCCCCGACGCGGCTCCTGATGCCGAGCTACGGCGCGGATTCGCCGGACATCACCGTCACCTGCACCGCCGGCGCCGCCTCCGGCTCTGTGGTGGCCGCCCCGACCCAGGTCTGGTCGAACGGGCTCGGCGGCTGGCCGGCGGTGGGCGTCTCGGTCGGCACCGGCAATGCCGGCGGCGTCGGGGTCGGCTTCGGCTGGTACGGCGGCGGCTACGGAGCCAGCGGCGGCGTCCCGGTGGTGCGCTACGGCGAGGTGCGCGTGCCGGTGCCCGTCGCGGGGGGCTGAGCGGCGGGGCTCAGTCCGCGCCGAGCCGGGCGTGGAGGAAGGCGATCACGTCCCGTCGCGCCGCCGGATCGGCGAGCCCCGCGAAGCCCATGCTGGTGCCGGGCAGGAAGCCGTCGGGATCGGCGATGAAGGCGTCGAGCGCCGCGTCGTTCCAGACGAGCCCGGCCGCGGCTGCCGCCCGCAGCGCCTCGGAATAGGCGAAGCCGCCCGAGGCCGCCGGCCGCCCCGCGACCCCGGCGAGCGAGGGCGCGGAATGCGGCTCGGCCTCGCTGTCGATGATGTGGCAGGCAGCGCAGATGCGGTAGGCATGCTCGCCGCGCGCGACCGCCGGATCATCCGCCGGCCGCATCGCATAGCCCGCCAGCACCAGGAGCCCCAGCGCCAGGCTTCCGACCAGGATCCATCGGTTGCGCATCGGTGGTCTCTTTTTTGCTCGGCCAGAGTCCCTGGAGCCTAGGGCCGCCGGCGGCGAGCGCAAGCCGCAACAGGAGAACGGAATCTGGCCTTGCGATCCCCTCCGCCGGGCCCGGCGTCACCGTTCCGCCAGGCGGCCGCCGCGGGGCAGTATCCGCCCCGCTCGGGTCGGGCGCTCCCCTCGTCTTGCTGCTATACTGATGGGCCTTTCGCCTGACCGACACCTTGGCCTCGGGGCCGGGCCCCGGGACAGGTAGATGGCCGCGCCCCGCACCGCCACGGGTCGACCGGGCTGGGGACACCCGGACGCGGGAGGGACAAGAGCCGCCGAGGAGGGCCGCTGGTATGGGGCGGACGAAGATGAAAGGATGAGCTCCACATGCCATCGCCCCGCAACCCGCAAGCGCGGCGATTGACCGCCTGGGAGGAAGCGTATCACTATCGTCCCCCGCCGGCAGGGGAGGAAGGCTTGGAGCGATCGTCGCTGACCCTCGGAATCGAGGAGGAATACCTCATCGTCGACCGCGAGACCCGCGACCTCGTCGCCGAGCCCGAGGCCGGCTTCCTCGAGGACTGCCGCGACGCGGTCGGCGACCAGGTGACCACTGAATTCCTGCAATGCCAGGTCGAGGTCGGCACGCGGCCCCATCCCGGCGTCGCCGAGGCGGTGGGGGAATTGCGCGCCCTGCGCGCGGCGGGGGCGGCGGCGGCGGGCGAATACGGCTATGCGGTCATCGCCGCCTCGACCCATCCCTTCGCCACCTGGCGGCGCCAGAGCCACACGCGCAAGGAACGCTACGACGGGCTCTGGAACGACATGGGCGCGGCCGCCTGGCGGATGCTGATCTGCGGCATGCACATCCATGCCGGGATCGAGGACGACGACGTGCGCATCGACATGATGAACCAGGTCTCCTACTTCCTGCCGCACATGCTCGCGCTCTCCTGTTCCTCGCCCTACTGGGAGGGCTCGGACACCCAGCTCGCCAGCTACCGCCTGACGGTCTTCGACGCCCTGCCGCGCACCGGTCTGCCGGACCGGCTCGACAGCTTCTCGGAGTTCCGCCGGCTGGTGGATCACCTGGTCACCGCCGGCTGCATCGAGGACGGCACCAAGCTCTGGTGGGACGTGCGGCCCTCGGCGCGCTTCCCCACGCTCGAGCAGCGGGTCACCGACGTCTGCCCGCGGCTTCCGGACGTGGCGGCACTCGCCGCCCTCTACCAGTCTCTGCTCGCGTTCCTGCACCGGCTGCGCGCCCAGAACCAGCGCTGGCGCATCTATCCCGCCACGCTGATCCGCGAGAACCGCTGGCGGGCGCAGCGCTACGGTGCCGAGGGCAAGCTGATCGACCACGGCCAGCGCAAGATGGTGCCCTTCGCGGATCTGATCGAGGAGCTGATCGAGTTCGTCGCCGGCGACGCCGCGGCGCTCGGCTGCGCCGAGGAACTCGCGGGCCTGCGCCGGATCCTCGCCGACGGCACCTCCGCCCATCGCCAGCGCCGCGCCTATGCCGCCGCGCGCGAGGCCGGCGAGGACGATGCCGGCGCGCTGCGCCACGTGGTCGACACGCTGATCGGGGAATTCCTCGCCGAATAGGGCAGGGCGGGAGGGATGGAGCCATGCGGCGGCGGATCACCACCGGATCGGAATTCGAGCGCGACTTCGCCTACAGCCGGGCGGTGGTGCAGGGCGAGTGGTGCTTCGTCTCGGGCACCACCGGCTACGACTACGCCGCCATGAAGATGCCCGAGGGAGCCGCGGCCCAGGCCGAGGCGGCGCTCGCCACCATCGGTAGGGCGCTGCGCGAGGCGGGCTTTTCCTTCGAGGACGTGGTGCGCAGCGTGGTCTATCTCGTGGATCCCGCCGACCACGCGGCGATCGCCCCGGCGCTGCGCGCCTGTTTCGGCGAGGTCCGCCCGGCCAATACCACCGTGGTCACCGCGCTGATCCGCCCCGAGATGCGGGTCGAGATCGAGGTCACCGCGCTCCGGCGCGCCTAGGCCGACCGCCGGGGCATCGGAAATCCGCCCGTGCTTTCCGAAAGGCTCGACCGGATATGACACGGGTCCGCAGGGCCACGATCCCAACACCGTCTCTGGACGTTCGTGCGGGGTTCACGGCGCCCTCCGGCTGAGGCGACGGAAGCGCAGCGAGAGCACCAGGATCGAGACCACGCTCGCGACCAGGATCCCCTGGTAGATCCCCGCCAGCCCCTGGCCCGCGGGAAAGGCCAGCAGCCACGCCCCGGGCACCATCACCAGCCAGTAGCTGCCGAAATGCAGGGTCGTGGGCACCCAGGTGTCGCCACGGCCGCGGCAGGCGTGGTTCATCACCGCCTGCCCGCCGTCGAAGAGCGTCGCGAGCAGCACCCAGACCAAGACCGGCGCCGCGCCCGCGACCACCGCCGGGTCCGAGGTGAAGATGCCGAGGAAGAAGCCCGGCGCCAGCGCCACCGCCAGCGCCGCAGCACCGGTGAAGAGGCTCGCGAGCCCCAGCCCGACCCAGCCGGCCATCGCCACGCCCGCCGGGTCGCCACGCCCCCAGGCATTGCCGACCCTGACCTGCGTCGCGCCCGCCAGTCCGGCGGCGATCATGAAGATCAGCGCGAGGAACTGGAAGAGCACCCCATGCGCCGCCAGGGCCAGCGTCCCGAGCCAGCCCACCAGGATCGTCATCACCGTGAAGGCCGAGGCCTCGAAGAGATAGGAGCCGCCCGAGGCGAGGCCGATGCGCGTCTGCTCCGCCACGGGCGGCGTCCGGCCGGCCGCGCCGAGCCCGATGCCGTAGCGCCGCCGCTCCGGCAGCAGGAAGCGCAGGTAGAGCAGGAGGAGGAGCGCCAGCAGCGCGAAGGTGATGACCGTCGCCAGCGCGCAGCCCCGCGCGCCGAGCGCCGGCAGCGGGCCCGCGCCGAAGACGAGCACCACGTTCAAACCGAGGTTCAGGACGTTGCCCAGGAGGATCGCCACCAGCCCGACCATCGGCCGCTGAAGGGCTTCGAGGAACGCGGCGCTGACGTAGAAGATCGCCACGAAAGGCATGGAGAAGGCCAGCACGCGAGCCACCGCGCCCGCCCGCGCGGCGATCGCCGCATCCTGCCCGGTTAGGAGGAACAGCGAAGGCGCGAGCTGCAGCACCGCGGTGATCGCGAGCCCCGTCGCGCCGGCGAAGACCAGCCCGCGCCGCCAGATGGCCGCGGCGGCGAGGTCGTTGCCCGCCCCGGTCTCCCGGGCCACCAGCACCGGCACGCCCATCATCAGGCCGAAGACCATGGCGATGAGGCTGTCCTGGATCGCCTGGCCGAGCACGTAGTCCGAAAGCGGCCCGGCGCCGGCGCGCCCGAGCACGATCACGTCCATGGTGTGCATCGTGACGATGCCCACCCGGGCTAGCATCATCGGCCAGGCGAGCGCCAGCGTCCGGCGCAGATGCCGCCCTAGGCCGTTCTCGCCCGGAACCGCACCAAACGCCGGCGCGCCCATGGACGGCGCGCCCGCCGGCGCCGCGCGGTCACTCGCCGAGCGCTTCGTTGAGCTTGGCCTCGAAATCGGCGTAGTTCATGTTGCTGACCTTGGTCCCGTTGATCAGGAAGGTCGGCGTCGCGTCGATGCCGTCGGCGGCGGCGTTCTTCTGGAATTCCGCTACCAACGCCTCGGCGAACGCCCGGTCGGTGACGCAGGCCTGCATCTCCTCGTCGGTCAGCCCGGCCTGGCGGCCGATCGAATAGAGCTCCTTCATCATCGGCTCGCTGTCGAAGGCCCCCGACCATTCCGCCTGCCGCTCGAAGAGCAGGTCCACGATGCCGAAATAGCGGTCCGCCGGCGCGCAGCGCGCGATCATCGCCGCCCAGAGGCTCGGCCGGTTGAAATAGACCTCGCGGTAGACCAGTCGCACCTTGCCGGTGTCGATGAAGTTCTCCTTGATCTGCGGAAAGACCTCCTCCTGGAAGGCCTTGCAATGCGGGCAGGTGAACATCGCGTATTCGACGAGCGTCACCGGCGCGTCGGGCGAGCCCATGGTCATCTCGACGATCTCGCGGGCCTGGGCCCATCCGGCGCGGGGCAGGGCGAGCGCGGCCAGCGAGAGGGCAAGGGCGGTGCGGCGGGACAGGGCAGGGGTCATGGATCAGCGTTCCGATTACTGGGACTTCGCCCTGCGGGTTATCACATTTCGCGCCAATGTCTCCAAGGCTCTTCGCAGATCGTCATCACCGATGCTTGAAAGGGTCTCCGCGACGGCGCCGAGATCGGCGGGCGGGGCGCCGGCCTCGGCCGGCACGAAGGCCGCGGGCGGCTCGGCGAATCCCTGCCGGGCGGGGACGAGCTGGATGCGCCCGACGCTGCCCGGGCCGAGCACCGCCTCAATGCGCTCGCGCAGCTGCGGCAGCATCATCTGAACCTGCGGCCCGAGCGCGGGCGCCACCTCGAGCGTCAGCAGCCCCCCGGCCGGCCCGCGCGCGCTCACCAGCTTCGCCGGGCGGCAGAGCCGCGCGATCTCCGCCCCGGCGATCTCGGGCCAGAGCGCCTGGAGCCGCGCCTGCAGGAAGCCCCGCCGCGCCGCGACGGTCCGCATCTGCGGCGCGATCAGCCCACCCGCGCGGGTGAAGCCGCGGCCGCGCCGCCCCCGGGCGGCCCCCTGCTTGCCCTTGCGCGGATCGTCGGCCATGAACTGTCTCCGGAGCCTCGGGAACGAGGCATATCCGCACGCGGCGCGATTGTCAGGGAGAAAGCGATGGAGGTCGAGGGAGCGCGCGAGACCCGGCTCGCGGCGGTGCTGCTCGCCTGGTACGATCGCCACGCCCGCGACCTGCCCTGGCGGGTCGGCCCGGCGGCGCGGGCGGGTGGCGAGCGCCCCGATCCCTATCGCGTCTGGCTCTCCGAGGTGATGCTGCAGCAGACCACCGTCGCCGCCGTGCGCGGCCGCTATGCCGCCTTCCTCGCGCGCTGGCCGCGGGTCGAGGCGCTGGCCGCGGCACCCGAGGCCGACATCATGGCCGCCTGGGCGGGCCTGGGCTATTACGCCCGCGCCCGCAACCTGATCGCCTGTGCCCGGGCGGTGGCGCGCGACCATGCCGGGCGCTTCCCAGACAGCGAAGAGGGGCTGCGCGGCTTGCCCGGCATCGGCGCCTATACCGCCGCTGCCATCGCCGCCATCGCCTTCGACCGTCCCGCCACCGTCGTCGACGGCAATGTCGAGCGGGTCATGGCCCGCCTCCACGCGGTCGAGACGCCGCTGCCCGAAGCCAAGCCGCAGCTCACCGGCCTCGCCGCGCGGCTCACCCCCATGGCGCGCAGCGGCGACTATGCCCAGGCGGTCATGGATCTCGGGGCGACGATCTGCACGCCGCGCGCCCCGGTCTGCGGCCTCTGTCCGTGGCGCGCCGATTGCGCCGCCCGTCGCGCGGGCATCGCCGAAACCCTGCCCCGCAAGGCCGAGAAGGCCGCGAAGCCCGTCCGCCGCGGCTTCGTCTGGCTCGCGCTCCGCCGCGACGGCGCCGTCCTCGTCGAGACCCGGCCCGCTTCCGGCCTGCTCGGCGGCATGCTCGCGCTGCCCTCCGGCCCCTGGGGCGAAGGCGCGCCTGAAGGCGTTCCGCCGCTGGCCGCCGACTGGCGCGACCTCGGCGTCGAGGTCCGCCACACCTTCACCCATTTCCACCTGCGGCTGGCCCTCGCCGGCGCCCGCGTCGCCGCCGCTCCCGGCGACTTCCGCCCCGCCGCCGAGGCCGGCCCGGCGATGCCCACGGTGATGCGCAAGGCGCTGCGCCTCGGCCTCGCCGCGATGGACGCCGGCGGCGACTGATTGCCCCGCCCCGGCGCCGGTTCCCCGGTGGCGCCTCCCCCTTCTCTTCGTGGATTTGGCAAGGACGGATCCGCGCGCGGCTGCCTGCCGTCACGCCAAAGGCGTGCTTCCGCCAGACGACAGGCGCGACAAGCGCGCCCAACCTGTCAGGCGCGCGCGGATCACCCACCAGCGGTGAAACCCCGCTACCCACGGCCATTGCGTTCGCGTGCTGCGGCCAGAGTCGGCCGTTCGGCGCGCCGGTCAGAAGCGGAGGTTGAGCGCGAGCGCGGCGCGGGGCGGGGCGCCGCTGGCCTCGGTCAGCGAGAGGTCGAGCGCATCCCCGGGGGCGAGGCGGTGCGAGGCCTCGAGGCGCAGGGAGGCGGCCTCGGCGCCGTCCGCCCGGAGCGCGCCGCCGAGCTCGACCGCGAGGCGCGAGGCCTCGGTCAGGTCGAGCGAGGCGCGCGAACTGCCCGCGGCCGCCTCGGGCGCCACGGCGAGCCGGGTGGCGAGGCTGGCGCGGCGGCCGAGCGGGCGGTCGAAGCTGACCGTCAGCGCCGGCGCGGCGTCGAGCGGCTGGGCGAGGCGCAGCTCCGCATGGCCTTCGGGCAGCTCCGGGCGCAGCCCGAGAAAGAGCGCGAGCTCGCCCGCCCGCGCCGGATCGGCCAGCGTGCCGCCGGAGACCCCGCCGAAGACCGGCCCCGCGCGTCCCTCAACCTCGCCGCGCAGCTGCGCCTCGCCGGCGATGCGGAACCGCGCCGCGATCCCGGGCGGATCGGCCCCCGCAGGGGCGGCGGCGAGGAGGAGGCAGAGGAGCAGGCGGCGCATGGCGGCCTCGTCGCGATGTGCTCCAGAGGGCGCCGACGGTGGTTAAGGGCGGGTTAACGGCGGGGGGTTGATGCGAGTAGCGTGGCGGAATTCGCGTGGGTGCCCATAGCGCTCTACTTGGGGAAGAGCGGGCTCTCCATAAGGTGCGGCGCGCGAAGTGGTGAACCTGGTCGTGCAGCCGGGCGCGTCGGGGGGTATTTGAGCGCACTGGCTGAGGGGGTGCGCGCGCACGCATTGCTCGCTGTCGAGTGAGCCAAATCACAATTTCGCGATCGGCGATATTTCACCTATCCGGCTGTGGATATTCAGCTATCCTGTGCTACAGGAAAGAGTAGACACCATATGGAGTGATGAATGTCGAAGTCGAAGACATTCCCGATTGGCCGGGACTCGAAGACTGGAGAGTTCCTTCCCGTAGCGGAAGCCAAGAAGAGGCCGAACACCACCACGGTTGAGCGCATGCCCAAGCCGGGCTACGGTGACACCAAGGCTCCTAAGAAGAAATGAACCAATGTGCTCGTCCGGAGCTAACCGACGGGCACATTCATCAGGCTTTCAATTCTCTCTGGCACACCATATTCTCTGTCATTGCCGCACGGGGTGCGGGCGAGTTTGACCATAACCCACTTGAGGCTGACGGGGTGGCCATTGGAAAAGAAGCCGGGAAAGTACTATGCTGTTGGCAGAAGCGCTTCGAGCGGCCGTTACGGCTCTGTCAACGAGATAAATGTACGAGGTGGGGAGAGTATCACTGTTGTCAATGAGCGCATTTACTCTCGTGCGCTGAACCAAGCGGACCGAAAACTCGGCAGGATCATAGTCGGGCAGATTGGCCGCGATGCAAAGACTGGAATCGTCGGCTCCGTGAAAGGAGCGCGGAAGTCATAGGCATCAGTGGTGGAGAAGGCTATGCCGAGCGGCAGTCCGAGGAAATAGCGTTGCTGTGAATGACATAAATGTCAAGCTACAATGCAGTATTTGAGAAATTCGTTGATGCAGCTCAGGATGACCAATCGGAGATTGTTGGCATCATTGCTTATGGAATCTACAAGACCGCAAAACGTGAGTGGGTAATCGACTTCAAGGAAAGAGAACAGAGATCCCCTACGGAGGCTGAATTACTAGCATATGTCTCTACGTGGACGGAGTCCAGAGTCGACGGCGCGAAGCAAAATGCCGCGCAGGTGATCGCTGAATTCGCGCAGACCATTCTCGATGAGCAGGAGCCGCGAGTTCTTCGCGCAGCTTTGCGGGGTAGATTCTGGCCCGCCGTCTGGCAGTCCGTGGTTGGAGCAGCCTTGTATACAGTGCTGCTGATTGTTGTCGCCCTGATACTATCATTCTCGGGCGTGGATTTGCTGAGTATTCTCGCGAATACGCGCGTGCCGTCGGAGTAAGATTTCTAGAACTCAGGGGCCATCAAATTGTCTAGCCATCCATCTTCAGCGCGTTGATGAAGGCCTCCTGCGGGATCTCGACGCGGCCGAACTGGCGCATCTTCTTCTTGCCGGCCTTCTGCTTCTCCAGGAGCTTGCGTTTCCGCGTGATGTCGCCGCCGTAGCATTTGGCGGTGACGTCCTTGCGCAAGGCCGAGATCGTCTCGCGGGCGATGATGCGGCCGCCGATCGCGGCCTGGATCGGGATCTTGAAGAGGTGCTGGGGGATCAGCTCCTTGAGCTTCTCGACCATGGCGCGGCCGCGGGCGTCGGCGCGGGCGCGGTGGACCATGGTGGAGAGGGCGTCGACCGGCTCGTCGTTGACGAGGATCTGCATCTTGACGAGGTCGTCCTCCTGGTAGCCGGTGAGGTGGTAGTCGAAGGAGGCGTAGCCCTTGGTGACGGATTTCAGCCGGTCGTAGAAGTCGAAGACGACCTCGTTGAGCGGCAGGTCGTAGACCACCATGGCGCGGGAGCCGGCGTAGGTGAGGTCGAGCTGGACGCCGCGGCGGTCCTGGCAGAGCTTGAGCACGTCGCCGAGAAATTCGTCGGGCACGAGGATCGTCGCCTTGATGCGCGGCTCCTCGATGTGGTCGATCCTGACCGGGTCGGGCATGTCGGCGGGGTTGTGGAGCTCGACCATGGTGCCGTCGGTCCTGAAGACGCGGTAGATGACCGACGGCGCGGTGGTGATGAGGTCGAGGTCGTATTCGCGCTCGAGCCGGTCGCGGATCACCTCCAGGTGCAGGAGGCCGAGAAAGCCGCAGCGGAAGCCGAAGCCGAGCGCGGCCGAGGTCTCCATCTCGGAGGAGAAGGAGGCGTCGTTGAGCTGGAGCTTCTCGATGGCGTCGCGCAGGGCGGGGAAGTCGTTGGCGTCGACCGGGAAGAGGCCGCAGAAGACCACCGGGATCGACGGCTGGAAGCCGGGCAGCGTCGTCTCGCAGCCCTTGCGCTCGGTGGTGATGGTGTCGCCGACCCGGGTGTCGCGCACCTGCTTGATCGAGGCGGTCAGGAAGCCGATCTCGCCGGGGCCGAGCTCGTCGGCGGGCAGCATTCCGGGGCGGAAGGTGCCGATGCGCTCGACCGGGTAGAGCGCGCCCGTTTGCATCATGCGGATGCGGTCGCCCTTCCGGAGGATGCCGTCGTAGACGCGGATCAGCACGACGACGCCGAGGTAGGGGTCGTACCATGAATCGACCAGCATGGCCCTGAGCGGCGCGGTGCGGTCGCCCTTGGGCGCCGGCAGGCGGGTGACGATGGCTTCGAGCACGTCGCCGATGCCGATGCCGGTCTTGGCGGAGATGCGGATCGCGTCCTGGGCCTCGATGCCGATCACGTCCTCGATCTGCTCGATGACGCGTTCGGGCTCGGCGGCGGGCAGGTCGATCTTGTTGAGCACGGGCACGATCTCGTGGCCGGCGTCGATGGCCTGGTAGACATTGGCGAGCGTCTGGGCCTCGACGCCCTGGGAGGCGTCGACCACGAGGAGCGAGCCCTCGACGGCGCGCATGGAGCGCGAGACCTCGTAAGCGAAATCGACATGGCCCGGCGTGTCGATGAGGTTGAGGACGTAGCTCTCGCCGTCCTTCGCGCGGTATTCGAGGCGGACGGTCTGGGCCTTGATGGTGATGCCGCGCTCGCGCTCGATGTCCATGGAATCGAGCAGCTGCTCCTTCATCTCGCGGTCCGAGACGGTGCCCGTGGCCTGGATCAGCCGGTCGGCCAGGGTGGATTTCCCGTGGTCGATATGGGCGACGATGGAGAAGTTGCGGATGCGCGCGATGTCGGTCATGGCGCGCGGTATGCGGCGGATTTCCGCGAGCCGTCAAGGGGAGGCGGGGGCGCCGCGGGACCCGAGCCCAGGGCCGGGAAAAGGCCGCGCCCGGCACGGTCCGCAGGGCATTCCCGAGGGCCGGGGGCGCGGGCCGCAGGGTGGGGGATCCCTGGTGCGTCCGGGATGAGGGGCGGCGACGAGGGTCGCTGATACTTGCAGCAGAATGAGGGCGGCGCCCGGCCGGTCAGCCGGGCCCGGCGCGTGCGGCTTCCACGAGGTTGCGGATGACCTGCGGATCGATGCCCGCGTCGTCCCGGGGCAGGGGGCGGGCGACGGGCGCCTCGGCGGTTTCGGGGGCCAGCGGCAGGGTCGGGGCCGGTCCGGGCTTGGCATCGCCGGCGAGCCAGATCTCGACGGTGCCCGGTGCCGGCCGGTTCGCGGTTTCGGCGAAGTCGCGCGCCTCGATGGCGCCGACCGGCGTCACCCCGAGCGCCGCGGCGATCTCCCCGGCGACGGCCGCGTCCTCCGCGTGATAGTAGCGCAGGTTGCTGCGGCCGACCTCGAGCCGCACCGGGACGAGCCCGGCGACCGGCAGGCCCTGGTCGGAGAGCGCGGCGAGGACCGCCTCGGTGGTGGCGGAGGGCGCGCCCGCGGGCACGTGGAGAAAGATGCGGGCGTCTTCCATGGCGGTCATGGCGCCGGGCGCCGCCGCTGCCGGGGTCTGGGCCGGCTCGGCGGTCACGACCGGGGCCGGGGCCGTGGCGGGCTCGGCCTCCGGAAGCGACAGGCGCACCGGCTCCACCACCGCCTCCGGGCGGGAGCGGGCGGGCGTCGCGATGGCGGCGGTCTCGGGGCCGGGGGAGGGATCGGCGGCCTCGGCGGCGGGCGGGATCGCCGCGGTCTCGGCCGGGAGGGGCAGGGGCGCGGGGTCGCGGCCCCCTAAGAGCAGCGCCGCGGCCGCGATCACGCCGAGCGCGATGCTGGAGCCGAGGAGGGCCGCGAGCCGGGTGCGGCGGCGCGGCATCGCCAGTTCCAGCACGCCCGAGGCGGCCGAGAAGGCGCCCGAGGCCGCCGACATGGCCCCCGCGGCGGAGGGAAGGCGGGCGGCATGGGCGGTGGCGCGGATCGCCGCGCGCGGGGCCGGCAGGGAGGACCAGAGAGCGCCGCGCGGTTCCTTGCCGGCCCGCGGCGCGCCGGGGTCGCCCGGCCGTTCCCCGGCGGCGCGTGCCCGCCGGGCCAGCGCGAGTTCCCGTCGCGCGCGCGCTTCGGCGACGCGCCGCTCCCAATCGACCGGATCGAGATCTATGCCCGAATGGAACCCGGAATTCGGGCCCGATGCCTGTTGTGCCATGCCTCTGCCCCGGCGCCGCCGTTTCGTCTTGCGCCTTGTCTGCTCTGGCCTTTGCGGCCTTTATTGCCTCGCAGAGTAGCGCAATTCGGCCACAGCGAGCGAGGACTTTTTCGATAGGCGGAATCTTGCCGGCGCCCTGCGGGCGCGTCGGCGAATCAGCGCTTGCGGGAGGATTTCCGGGCCTTGGATGCCTTGGACTTCTTGGCCTTCGGTCCCGAGCGGTGCTTGCCGGAACCGGCGGCCTTCCTGGTGGATTTCCGCGATGTTTCCAGCAATTTACCGGAGATCCTTCGGATATCGATGGAGCCGAGCGGCGGGCCGTCGAAAAGGCGTTCAGGGCGGATCTCCGCGGGGGCTGTTGCGAGGCCGGTGAGGATTGCGGTGACGAGGCCGGGCAGGGAGGGCGCCGCCGGCCGGTTGCGCGTGCTCATGCGCGTCACGCTGCCCGCGGGGCGCAGACCTTCGGGGCGCGGCTGCGGGCGGCTGGCGGCGTCGAGCCGGGCCAGGGTCAGCGCGGAGCCGAGGAATTGCGCGGGCGCGGCGGGGGCGGCCAGTGCGAGCTGCGCGGCCGGCAGGGCGGGTGCCGCGCTCGATCCGGGCTGGAAGGGTGTCCGGACCGCGACGCCCGCGACCGGGGCCGGCGCCGGTGCGGCTGCGAGCCGGAGCAGGGATGCGGCGGGGAGGGAGGCGGCGACGAGGCCGAGGGCAAGGCCGAGCGCGAAGCCGCGATGGAAGCGGCGCAGGGGCCTCGGCGAAGGGGGTGCCTCGACGGCCTGGGGCGGCAGGGCCGGCCCGTTGCGTTCGGCGAGCACCCGGCTGCGCCGCTGGCGTGCCTCGGCCAGCCGGACGGCGAAGGCGGCGGGGTCGAACAGCTCCGCAACCGTCGGGGCGGCGCCGCCGGTCGGGGACGGGTCGTGCGGCTCGGCCATGGCCGGGAGTTTCCCTTGCGTCCGTTTGCTTTGCTGCGGGAATGTTAACGCGATGCATGCCGGGAGACCAGCCCGCCGGGAAGGGTCCGCGCCGGGGTGGCGGATGGTTGCCCGTGCCTGGCATCCGGCGCGGAGGTTGCTCCAGCGGCCCTCGCCGTCGATCATCATCCCGCCCCGGGGGTGAGATACCCAGCCCGATCGACCCGCGGCGATCGGGCTGCGTGGGCCCTGCCGGGGGCAGGCGCACTTCGCACGCCGTCCAGGGCCGAGGCGTCCCGATCCTCGACCGGCCGGACGGCTGCACCCCCCTATCCCTGCGGCGTGCGCCTCCGGGCGACCGGACCGGGCGACGCGCCGCAGGCGCCTCGCCTATCCGTTCCGGGGGAACGCTCTGCGGGCTGCGCGGGGTGCGGCCTTTTTGCTTGCCCGAGGCTTGGCCGCGAGGTCGCGCCGCCGCCATGGGGACGGGCCCCGTCCGAAGCGGTCACGCGGAGAGCATATCAGTCGACGAGCGTGGCCTCGGTGGCGGCGCGTACCTCGTCGAAGGTGACGCCGTCGGCGAGTTCAGTGACCTTCAGCCCGCCGGAGACCACGTCGAAGACACCAAGATTGGTGATGATGCGATCGACCACCGCCTTGCCGGTGAGCGGCAGGGTGCATTCCTTGAGCAGCTTGCTCTCGCCGTGCTTGGAGGTGTGGTCCATGATGACGACGACACGCTTGACGCCGGCCACGAGATCCATCGCCCCGCCCATGCCCTTGACGAGCTTGCCGGGGATCATCCAGTTCGCCAGGTCGCCCGCTTCGGAAACCTCCATCGCGCCGAGGATCGCCATGGCGATCTTGCCGCCCCGGATCATGCCGAAGGAGGTGGCGCTGTCGAAATAGGCGGTGCGCGAGAGCTCGGTCACGGTCTGCTTGCCGGCGTTTATCAGGTCGGGATCGACCTCGTCCTCGGTCGGGAAGGGGCCGATGCCGAGCATGCCGTTCTCGGATTGCAGCGTCACGTCGATGCCGTCGGGGATGAAATTCGCCACCAGGGTGGGAATGCCGATCCCGAGATTGACATACATGCCGTCCTCGAGCTCCTGCGCGGCGCGGGCGGCCATTTCTCCACGGGTCCAGGGCATGGAACGATCCTCCGTCAGGCGCTGCGCACGGTGCGCTGCTCGATGCGTTTCTCGTGGTGATCCTCGATCAGGCGATGCACGTAGATGCCGGGCAGGTGGATGTGGTCGGGGTCGAGCGATCCGCGCGGCACGATCTCCTCGACCTCGGCGACGCAGACCCGGCCGCACATCGCTGCGGGCGGGTTAAAGTTGCGCGCGGTCTTGCGGAAGACGAGGTTGCCGGTGTCGTCGGCCTTCCAGCCCTTGACGATGGCAAGATCGGTGACGATGGCCCGCTCGAGGATATAGGTCTCGCCGTCGAAATCCTTGTGTTCCTTGTTCTCGGCGATGACGGTGCCGACGCCGGTCCGGGTGTAGAAGCCTGGTATGCCGCAGCCGCCGGCGCGCATGCGCTCGGCCAGCGTGCCCTGCGGGTTGAATTCGAGCTCGAGCTCGCCCGAGAGGTACTGGCGCATGAATTCGGCGTTCTCGCCGACATAGGAGGAGATCATCTTCCGGATCTGCCGGCTCCGCAGCAGGATGCCGAGGCCGAAATCGTCGACGCCGCAATTGTTCGAGGCGACGGTCAGATCCTTCACGCCGGACTCGCGGATGGCGAGGATCAGGTTCTCGGGAATGCCGCAGAGGCCGAACCCGCCGGCGGCGATGGTCATTCCGTCGAAGAGCAGACCGTCGAGCGCTGCAGTGGCGGATCCGTAGACCTTCTGCATCCTGTTCCCCCTCGTGAGCCATTTGTGCAGATGCGAAGCACACCCCTGCATCCGGGATGCGCGCCCGGCTGTCAAGGGCTCCGAGGTGCCGGGTCGGGGAGGTCGTATTGGTCCGCGCGATCGGGTTCGGCGGAGTCTCGGGCGCGCCTAGCGTCACCATCCCGCCCTTGCGCCAGCACGGGCAGCGCCCGCCCCGCCCCAGGCGAGCGCTTCGCTTCCGCCCGGGTCGGGCGCTGCCCTCGTCTTGTGGCGGGACCGTCGTGCCGGGAACGGCGAGTTCCGAATGTGCTCGCCCCGGGGGCCGGGTCAGGCCGCCGCGAGGATGCCGTCGATTTCCGCCAGCAGGGCGGCGATCTCGGTGGCGGCGGTGGAGCGGCGGGCGATCTCGGGCGCGGTTCGGCCGGTGATCATGGCCTGGCTGAAGGCGACGCGGTTGCCGAGGCTCGGCGCGAGGATGCGGTCCCGGGCGGGACCGAGGGCGTCGAGCACCTCCTCGAGCCCGCCGAGGCGCGGGGGCACGCGGTTGAGCAGGATGCGGACCGGGGTTCCGAGCCGCGCCGCGGCCTCGATCACCCGCGCGCTCGCCCAGGCGTCCATCACCGAGGGCTGGCAGGGCACGATGACGAGGCCGCTCTCGCGGATGGTGCTGTCGAGCAGCGTGGAGGCGGCGCCGGGGCAATCGACCAGCACGCGGTCATGGCTGCGCGACGCGGCGCGGATGTCGGGCCCGGCGCGGTAGTCGCGCGAGTCGATCAGATCCATCGCCGGATCCTCGCGCAGGCCGGCCCAGCGGGTCAGCGATTTCTGCGGATCGAGGTCGATCAGCGCCACCCGTCTTCCGGCGGCGGCCCAGGCGGCGGCGAGGTTCGCCAGTGTAGTGGTCTTTCCGGCGCCGCCCTTCTGCTGGGCAAAAGTGATGACATGGCCCATATGGTGTGCTCCTGCCCCTCAACCTACAGTATCTGGGAATTGCCTGCCGGGGAAGGGCCTTCTCGCGCAAACTCTGGCCCGGAGGGCGCTTCCATGCGGCGGGCCGATGCGCTATCCGAGTGCTCAAATCGCTTAGAGCGGTGGCCGGGGCTGGGACATGGAGGCGAGCCATGGATGATTGGTGGCGGGGTTGCGTGATCTACCAGATCTACCCGCGGTCGTTCCAGGACACGGACGGCGACGGGATCGGCGATCTGCCGGGCATCATCGCGCGGCTCGACCACGTGGCGAAGCTCGGGGCCGATGCGGTCTGGCTCTCGCCGATCTTCCGCTCGCCCATGGCCGACATGGGCTACGACGTCTCGGACTATTGCGACATCGATCCGCTCTTCGGCGGGCTCGCCGATTTCGACGCGCTGCTCGCCCGTGCCCATGAGCTGGGGCTCAAGGTGATCATCGACATGGTCCTGAGCCACAGCTCGGACCAGCATCCCTGGTTCGTGGAGAGCCGGGCGAACCGGGACAATCCGCGCGCTGACTGGTATGTCTGGGCCGATCCCGGTCCCGACGGGATGCCGCCCAACAACTGGGTCTCGGTCTTCGGCGGGCCGGCCTGGGAATGGGACAGCCGGCGCCGGCAGTATTACCTGCACAACTTCCTGACCGCGCAGCCCGACCTCAATTTCCACAATCCCGAGGTCCAGGAGGCGATGCTGGAGATCATGCGCTTCTGGCTGGAGCGCGGCGTGGACGGGTTCCGGCTCGACACGGTCAACTACTATTTCCACGACCGCAAGCTGCGCCCGAACCCGCCGGCGTCGCGCGACGATCCGCATCCTTCGGTCAATCCCTACGAGATGCAGGACCACCGCTATCAGAAGAACCGCCCCGACAACCTCGCCTTCCTCGGGCGGATGCGGGCGCTGATGGACCGATACGACGAAAGGGTGCTGATCGGCGAGGTGGGCGAGACGCCGCAGCGGGCGATCGAGATCATGGCGGAATACACCCGCGGCGCCGGGCGGCTGCACATGGCCTATTCCTTCGACATGCTTGGCCCGGAGTTCAGCGCGCGGCATTTCCGCTCGCGCATCGCGAAGTACTTCAAGGCGGCGCCGGACGGCTGGCCCTGCTGGAGCTTCTCCAACCACGACGTGGAGCGGCACGTGACGCGCTGGGCGAAGCACGCGGCGGCGGAGGATGCGCTGGCGCGGCAGGCGGTGGCGATGCTCCTGAGCTTTCCGGGATCGGCCTGCCTCTATCAGGGCGAGGAGCTGGGGCTGCCGGAATCAGAGCTCGACTTCGACGAGCTGACCGATCCGCCGGGGATCCGCTTCTGGCCGGAATACAAGGGGCGGGACGGCTGCCGGACGCCCATGCCCTGGACCAAGGCCAGGAACGCGGGCTTCACGCGGGGAACGCCCTGGCTGCCGATCAAGGCGCCGCAGGCGGCGCGCAACGTCGCGGGCGAGGAGCGCGACGCGGGGTCGGTGCTCGCCTTCTACCGCGCGATGCTGGCCTGGCGACGCAGCCAGCCGGCGCTCGGCATGGGGAGCGTGCGCTTCTTCAAGACCGCCGAGCCGGTGCTGGCGTTCCGGCGCACCGGGCCGGACGGGATGATCGCCTGCGTCTTCAACCTCTCGGCCTCGGGGGTCGCGGTGAAGCTGCGCGAGCTGGAGCCGATCGTGGGTGCGCCGGTCCAGGACGCGCGGATCGAGGGCGGCGTGCTGCGGCTGGGGCCGAACGGCTTCGCCTTCCTGGCGCCGACCGGCGGGGCCGATGCCGGGCGGGTCGTCTTCAAGGGCTGATCGCGCGCGCGGGCGTTCTATTCTCTAGGAAGCTGGCTGGAGGTGCGGAATGGCGATCGACGTGGTGGAAGGCAAGGCGGTGACGGTCCGGTTCGACGGGAGCCGGTGCATTCATTCGCGGCGCTGCGTGATGGGGGCGCCGACCGCGTTCCGGGCCAATGTGAAGGGCTCCTGGATCGATCCCGACAGCGTGGAGGCCGAGGCGGTGATGCGCGTCGCGCTGGCCTGCCCGTCCGGTGCGATCACGGTGGAGCGCAGGGACGGCGGTACGCCCGAGGGGCCGCCGGCGGCGAACCAGATGCAGGTGCGCGAGAACGGGCCGCTGGCGATCCATGCCGATCTCGAGATCGCGGGGCAGGGCAGGATGTATCGCGCCACGCTCTGCCGCTGCGGGATGTCGAAATCGAAGCCCTTCTGCGACAATTCCCATGTGGCGGTGGGCTTCGTCGCCACGGGGGAGCCGGCGGCGCGGGAGATGGCGCTGGGCATTCCGGACCTGACCGGGCCGGTGCTGGTGGAGCCGCAGCCCAACGGGCCGCTGAAGATCACCGGCCGCCTGGAGGTGGCCTCGGGGACCGGCCGGGCGGTCAACCGCATCGAGAAGGCCTTCTTCTGCCGCTGCGGGCATTCGGCGAACAAGCCCTATTGCGACGGCTCGCACAAGCGGGTGGGCTTCCGCTCGGAGTGAGAGGGCGGGGCGGGGGCTGCCCGGCGGTGCCCGCCGGGCGGGATGGTGACGTCGGGCGCGCCCCAAACTTCGGTGGACGCGGTCGTGTCGGCCAATGCGATCGCCCCGGGGCAGGTGCCGGTGGCAATGGAAAAAGCGCCGGACTCGGTGTAGGATCTGCGTGTTCTTTCGGGCCGGTCAAGATGGGCGGGACGCCAAGACGCACCGGGGATTACACGATCGAGCGGCGCCTCGGCGAGGTCGAGCGGCTGCACCTGCAGGGTGAGGTTCTCGCCGCCGAGACCGGGGAGATGCTGGACTGCATCGGCGTCGGGAAGGGCTGGGCCTGCCTCGATCTGGGCTGCGGTCCGCGCGGGATCACCCGGGAGCTGAGCCGACGGGTCGGGCCGGAGGGGCGCGTGACCGGGCTGGATTTCGACGAGGCCTTCGTCGAGATCGCCCGCGCCGAGGCGGCGGCCAATACCAACTTCCTCGCCGGGGACGCCTATGCCACCGGCCTGCCCGATGCGGACTTCGACCTGGTGCATGTGCGCTTCCTGGCCTCGACCGCCGGCCAGCCGGAGCGCCTGGTGGCCGAGGCGCTGCGGCTGGCGCGGCCGGGCGGGGTCGTCGCCTTTCAGGAGGCCGATTTCCTGACACTCAACTGCTATCCGCCGCATCCGGCCTGGAAGGCCCTACGTGACGCCTTGGCCAGCTGTTTTCCCCAGACGGGCGAGGATCCCACGGCCCAGCGGATCTTCCGGCTGCTGCGCTCGGGCGGGCTGCGTGAGGTCGAATACCGGCCGGTGCTGGTCGGGGTGCGCTCCGGCGATCCCTGGCAGGATTATCTGCCGGCGACGATCGAATCCCTGCGCGGCGCGGTGATCGCCCGCGGGCTGATCCCTGAGGCGATGTTCGACCGCCAGCTCGCCGAATGCCGCCGGCATCTCGCCGAGGTGGAGACGGTCTTCACCTCCTATACTGTCGTCCAGACCTGGGGGCGGGTCGCGTCGCCGGGAAATTGACGGGGGTCACGGCGCCCCGGCGCGGGCCTTGCCCTCGAGCCAGGCGGTGATCAGCGCGCGGTGGCGCGAGCCGTCGAAGCTCGGGAAATGGCCGCCGTGCACGACGCGCACCGGCAGGCGCAGCAGGCGCTCCATGCTGCGCAGGTAGTCGGCGGCATCGGCGTGATAGGTGTCCTCGACCAGCGGGCCGTCGTAGAGGATGTCGCCGGAGAAGAGGATGCCGCTCGCGGCTTCCCAGAGCGCGATGCCGCCCGGGGAATGGCCGGGAGTGTGGATCACCTCGAAATGCCGGTCGCCGAGATCGATGATATCGCCGTCCGCGAGCAGGCGCGTCGCGGGCGCGGCCTTCACCGCATAGCGGGTCGAGCGATAGGGGGCGGGCGGCAGCCGGGTGAAGATCGCATCGGTCGCATAGGGATCGGCGAGGGTATCGGCGCGGGTCGGATGGGCGAGCAGCCCGGCCTCGGCGGCATGGACGAGGCGCGAGGGGAATTCGTGGTGGCTGCCGATATGGTCGAAATGCGTGTGGCTCGCCACCGCCTCGAGGCCGCGCTCGCTGACCAGCGGCACCCATTCGCGCAGCGAGACCACGCCCATGCCGCTGTCGACCAGCATGTCGCGGTCGCGGCCGCGCACATGCCAGATGTTGCAGCGGTAGAATTCCTCGATCCAGGGTTCGTCGATCATGTTCACGCCGTCGCCGACCCGCCGGATGCGGTACCAATCCTCGGGGCGGGCGCGCGGCGGCGTCATGTCACGACTGCCTCTGGCAAGGGGGCGGTGCCTCCCGCCGGGGCGGGTTCCGATCGGCCGGTTTCAGCGCCTGGACCACCGGGGTGCCGGAAATCAGTCCGGCCCCGCGTCGAGGCGGGCGATGCGGCCGCGGTAGGGGTAGCGCGGATCCGAATAGGCGGGGGCCGGCGTATGCCCCGGGGCGCAGAAGCGGTCGAGCGCGGCCTCGTCGTCGGCGCCGTAGTCGATCTCGAACGCCCGCAGGTAGCTGGTCATCTGCGCCACGGATTTCGGGCCGATCAGCACGCTGGCGACGGCGGAATTGGCCAGCACCCAGCGGATTGCGAGGGCGATCGGCTCGCGGCCGCTCGCTTCGGCCTGTTCCGCAAAGGCGTTCGCGGCGGCGATGGTCTCCGGGCGGAATTCGGTCTCGAGCAGCCGGGCGTCGCCGCGCGCGGCGCGCGAGCCCTCCGGGACGGTCTCGCCGCGGTACTTGCCGGTGAGCACGCCTCGGGCGAGCGGCGAATAGGTGACGGCGCCGATGCCGAAATGCCGGCAGGCGGGCAGGTATTCCGCCTCCGCCACCCGGTTGAGCAGGTGGTAATAGGGCTGGGCGGCGATGGGCCGGGCGACGCCGAGGCCGTCGGCGAGGCGGATCATCTCGGCGATCTTCCAGGCGCGGAAGTTCGAGAATCCCCAGCCGCGGATCCGCCCCGAGGCGATCAGCTCGCCCAAAGTGCCGATCGTCTCCTCGAGCGGCGTCGCGTTGTCGTCGGCATGGAGATAGTAGAGGTCGATGAACTCGGTGCGCAGGCGGTTGAGGGATCCCTCGAGCGCGGCGAGGATCCATTGGCGCGAGATGCCGCCCGAGCCCGGCTGGTCCCGCATCGGATTGCCGACCTTGGTGGCGATAACCACCTCCGCGCGGTGGCGCTCGAGCCATGTCCCGAGGATGGTCTCGGAGCCGCCCTGGGCATAGACGTCGGCGGTGTCGATGAAGTCGCCGCCCGCCGCCCGGTATGTGTCGAGGATGCGGAATGCCTCGGTGGCGTCGGCCTGGTCGCCGAACATCATGGCGCCGAGGCAGAGCCGGGCGACCTGCGGGCCCTCGTGGGAAAGGCGGTCGCGTGGGAGCGGTTTCATGGATGTCCTCGGGGATCGGCCCCTTGATGCCTGGATGACTCGCGCGTCCCTTCTTCCTGCCCGGTAAGGGCCGCCCTGTCGAGATCGCGGTTTCCTCGCGGGCTCGTTCCGGGATGGCGCCGGCGGCGAGCGCCTGGCCGATGAACATGGCTAAATGTCCTTCGGCAGCCGGGCTTCACGTCCTGCGGCGCGTCTGCCGCATGGCGGAGCGGTCCGGGCGCAGCACGGCGGCGGTCTGGGCGTGGACGCGGTCGAAGAGCGTCTCCGAATGGTGGGGGGCGTTGACGAGGATCAGGCCGGAGCCGGTCATGCCGCGCGTGGGCGGGGCGCGGAAGGTCGCCTCGTCGACCAGCACGGGCAGGGGGGCGAGGTGGGACTTCAGGGTCTCGTGCCGCATGGCGGGCAGGATCGGGTACCAGAGCAGGACCGTCGCCTCGGGCCATTTGCGGATCAGGGCGGTGACGAATCTCGCCGCAGCCGCGTAATCGGATTTGAGCTCGTAGGAGGGGTCGATCAGGACGAGGCCCTTGCGCGGCCGGAAGGGGGCGAGGGCGAGCGCGCCCTCGAAGCCGTCGCGGCGATGGATCGCCGCGCCGGATCCCGCGAAATTTCCCGTCAGTGCGCCATGTTCCGCCGGGTGCAGCTCGAAGAGCACCATGCGGTCCTGGTCGCGCAGGAGGTTCCCGGCGACGAGGGGAGAGCCCGGATAGGCGACGGGGCCGTGCAGGTCGCGGCTGCGGAGGACGGCGCGGCCGAAGGGCGTGGCGGGGGCGGGGGCGAGGCGGCCGACGCCCGCCGCGGCCTCGCCGGTCTTCAGGGCCTCGGGCGCGGCGAGATCGTAGAGGCCCCGGCCGGCATGGGTCTCGACGTAGCTGATCCCGCGCGGCTTGGCGGTCAGCAGCGCGAGCAGTTCGGCAAGCGCCGCATGCTTGTGCAGATCCGCCGGGCCGCCGGCATGATAGCCATGTTGATAGGAGAGCATTCCAGGGACTTAGGGCGGGGATTTGCCGCGATCGCAGGCTGTCCGATCGCCGGTTCTGGAGCGGGCGACGGGATTCGAACCCGCGACCCTCAGCTTGGGAAGCTGTGTCT